>CAZOWA010000004.1:0-128370 GCA_964583695.1 uncultured Dechloromonas sp. | reverse complement strand
TCAAGGGTACTGGCGTACCGATGATCGCCGACGGCGGCATCCGCTACTCCGGCGACATCGCCAAGGCGATTGCCGCTGGTGCTGACACGGTCATGCTTGGCGGACTCTTCGCCGGCACCGAGGAAGCCCCGGGTGAGGTCGAACTGTTTCAGGGCCGCTCGTACAAGTCCTACCGCGGTATGGGTTCGCTCGGCGCGATGCAGGCTGGCTCGTCGGATCGTTACTTCCAGGAGAACACCGGTAACGTCGACAAGTTCGTCCCGGAAGGCATCGAAGGCCGCGTCCCGTACAAGGGTTCGGTGCTCGCCGTGATCCACCAGTTGATGGGCGGCCTGCGCTCGTCGATGGGCTATCTGGGCACGCCGACCATCGCCGACATGCATGAGACGGCCTGTTTTGTCGAAATCACTTCGGCCGGCATCCGCGAGTCGCACGTGCACGACGTGCAGATCACCAAGGAAGCGCCGAACTATCACCTCGACTGATCGTTCCAGTGTCCAGAAGGGCGGCTAATTCAGCCGCCTTTTTCATTCAAGGTTGTGAATATGTCCCACCAGAAAATCCTCATCCTCGATTTCGGTTCCCAGGTCACCCAGCTGATCGCCCGTCGTGTGCGTGAAGCCAAGGTCTTCTGCGAGATCCATCCCTACGACGTCTCGGATGATTTCATCCGCAACTACGGCGCCAAGGGCATCATCCTGTCCGGCGGCCCGAACTCGGTCACCGAGGGCGATACGCCGCGGGCGCCGAAGATCGTTTTCGAACTGGGCGTTCCGGTACTCGGTATCTGCTACGGCATGCAGACCATGGCGCAGCAACTGGGCGGCCAGGTGATGACGGCCGAGGCGGCTGGCAAGGCGCGCGAATTCGGCTACTCGGAAGTGCGGGCGCACGGTCATACGGCGCTGTTGAAGGACATCGCCGACTTCACCACGGCCGAAGGCCACGGCATGCTCAAGGTGTGGATGAGCCACGGCGATTCCGTCATGGAACTGCCGCCCGGCTTCAAGACCATGGCCTCGACGCCCTCCTGCCCGATCGCGGCGATGGCCGACGAGGATCGTGGTTTTTACGCCGTCCAGTTCCATCCGGAAGTCACCCATACGCTGCAGGGCAGGGCCATCCTCGAACGTTTCGTGCATGGCATCTGCGGTTGCGGTACCGACTGGGTGATGGGCGACTACATCGCCGAAGCCGTCGAAGCGATCCGCGCCCAGGTCGGCAGCGATGATGTCATCCTTGGCCTCTCCGGCGGCGTCGATTCTTCCGTGGCTGCGGCGCTCATCCACCGCGCCATCGGCGACCAGCTGACCTGCGTCTTCGTCGATCACGGCCTGCTGCGCCTGAACGAAGGCGACATGGTCATGGACATGTTCGCGCGCAACCTCGGCGTCAAGGTCATCCGTGTCGATGCCGTCGACGACTTCATGGGCAAGCTAGCCGGCGTTGCCGACCCGGAACAGAAGCGCAAGATCATCGGCAAGGAATTCGTCGAAGTCTTCCAGGCCGAGTCGAAGAAGCTGGTATCGGCCAAGTGGCTGGCCCAGGGCACGATTTATCCGGACGTGATCGAATCGGCCGGCAAGGGCAAGAAGGGCGCCCACACCATCAAGAGCCACCACAACGTCGGCGGCCTGCCGGAAGACATGCATCTCAAGCTGCTCGAACCCCTGCGCGAACTGTTCAAGGATGAAGTGCGCGAACTCGGCGTGGCGCTCGGCCTGCCGCGCGAGATGGTCTATCGGCACCCGTTCCCCGGTCCTGGCCTGGGCGTGCGTATCCTCGGCGAAGTGACGCTGAAGGCGGCCCACCTGCTGCAACGCGCCGATGCGATCTTCATCGACGAGTTGCGCGCCACCGTCGCTACCGAGCGTGATGTCGCGGCCGGTGCCTGTACCGAGGCTGATATCGGCAAGACCTGGTACGACCTGACCAGCCAGGCCTTCGCCGTCTTCCTGCCGGTCAAGAGCGTCGGCGTCATGGGCGACGGCCGTACCTACGAGAACGTTGTGGCGCTGCGCGCCGTCGTCACCAGCGACTTCATGACTGCGCACTGGGCGCATCTGCCGTACGAATTGCTCGGTCGTGTTTCCAACCGCATCATCAACGAAGTGCGTGGGCTGAACCGGGTGGTGTACGACGTCTCGGGCAAGCCGCCTGCCACCATCGAGTGGGAATGAGCGAAGCGTTCGAACCTTTCTTCGAGACGGACGTCGCCGAGCCAGTCAACGGTCTTGGCGACGAGTATTTCATGCGCGAGGCGATTTCGCTGGCGCGTGCTGCCGAGTGTCTTGGCGAAGTGCCGGTTGGTGCCGTGGTCGTACTGAACGGCGAGATCGTCGGGCGCGGTTTCAATTCGCCGATCGGCGAGAGCGATCCGACGGCGCATGCCGAAATTGCTGCGTTGCGCGACGCAGCGAGGGCGCTGGGTAATTATCGCCTGCCGGGCTGTGAGCTTTACGTGACGCTGGAGCCTTGTGCGATGTGCGCCGGCGCCATCATGCACGCCCGTATCAGCCGCGTCATTTATGGTGCCCGTGATGCCAAGACCGGTGTGCATGGGAGTGTTGTCGACCTGTTCGGGGTCGAGCGCCTGAATCATCATGCGACGGTTGAAGGCGGTGTCCTGGCCGCCGAGTGCAGCAGCATGCTGTCGCAGTTCTTTGCCGGGCGACGCAAGCGTTCGGAATGAAACTCCTGATTTCGGTTGCCAGGCAGCAGATGACCGTTTTCGACGATCACGGCCAAGTGTTGCGCGAATATCGGGTATCCACCGCCAAAGCTGGCGTTGGCGAACAAACCGGCAGTTTCAAGACACCGCGCGGTCAACACGAAATTCGGGCCAAAATTGGTCGTGGTCTGGCACCCAATACGGTATTTGTCAGACGCCGTCCGACCGGGGAATTATGGACGCCCGAACTGGCGCAGCAGTTTCCTGATCGAGACTGGATTCTGACCCGCATCCTCTGGCTGTCCGGCTGTGAACCCGGTCGCAACCGCCTGCACGGCGTAGATACCATGCGACGCTATATTTACATTCATGGTTGTCCTGATTCGGCACAAATGGGGGTGCCCGGGTCGCATGGTTGCGTGCGGATGAACAACGCCGACATCATTGAGCTGTTCGATCTGGTGCCTTGCTACACGGAAGTCGAAATCACCGAGGATTGATGCGGTTTTCCCTGTACGCCAAAACTCTTTTCGTGCAGCCTGACCACGCCGTGTTTATCCCGCCAGACAACGGTTGAGGCACGGGTTCCGTAGTTTTCCGAGTGTACGAATACGGCCGAGAGCATGCGTTCGCGCTCAAGGCCGATGCCGGTTTGAGGAAGTTGTTCGTCCGCGAAAATTTCCCGGTCGGCGAGAAGTTCGAAAAAACCCGTCTCGTCAGGCAGTTGCGGCAAGGCCCGGGCAAAATTTTCACGGGCTTTCAGAAGCTTTGGCCAGGGACTGTCGAGCACATGATTGGACAACCCGTATATTCCTGGCGACAACTCGCGTGGCGGGCCATCCCGGTTCGAGCAATAGACCAGCGAATTTCCATCGCTCAGCAGCAGATTGAAACCGGCATGGGCGTGATTATCGATGTGTCGGGCATAGTCGATAGCCGGCAGGCTCGACAGCAGAAAATCGCGGGTCAACCTGCCTCGCGACCGCTCGCCTTTGCGCATGCCGGGTTCGCGTACGTTGGTTACGGCAGCAAACCGGCCATTTTCCGCAATGCCCAGCCAGGTGCCGCCAGCTTCCAGATCCGCGCCGCCGATGATCTCGCTGGCGTCCGGCCAGCGTGCTGCCAGCGCTGTTGGCCGCTCGTAAAATTCATCGCGGTTGGCGGCGACGACCAGCGGAAATTCCGGATGGACGTGCCAGCCGACGACGATCAGGCACATTTTTGGCCGTTTTTACGGGTTCACCGCGGAAGCCTGTACCTGTGGTCCCTCGCGCGATCCCAGACGAACGTTATCGGAGAAATTCGATTGAATGACGGCCAGCGCTTCGTAGCCACCGCGAGGTGAAGGTGCGGTAGTCATGACCATGCCGCAGGACTGGTCGGGATTGTCCGGTGAGTAGAGAACGTCGCCGGCGGTCAGCGCGATTTGACTCGTCAGCCGGAAAAGGTGGCGTTTGACCTTGCCAAGATATTGCGTCCGGGCCACGACTTCCTGGCCTGGATAACAGCCTTTGTGAAAACTGACGCCTCCGATTTTCTCGAAGTCGGCCATCTGCGGCACGAATTCTTCCTTGGTTGCCAGCGTGACGAGCGGGTAGCCAGCCTGAATGTCCAGCCAGCGCCAGGCAGGAATTCCGGCGGGGCGTGCCTTGACGGAAAGCTTTTGCCACACGTCCGGCATCCGGCCTTCGTCCACTTCAATGATGAAGCGCGCTGTTTCGACGCGAACGACGGTGATGCCGTCGACGCTGAGTGAAGTCATCACCGTTTCGGGGCAGGGCAGCCCCGCACCGTTCAGCGCCTCTTCTGCTTGTGGGCCGGCAAGACCGAGCAGAAGCCTGCTTGCGGTGAGGGAGTTGAGCTTGACCTTGCTGCGCAGAACGAACATCTGCAGGCGCTTCAGTGTTGCTTCCTCAAGATCGGCGGCCAATGCGAGCTGATAATTTGCGCCCATGCGCCAGATCAGGAAACTGGCCTGCATTCGCCCTTTGGCGGTGCACCAGCCGGCGTGTTGCACCTGTGCATCGGCGAGGTGATTGATGTCGCTGGTGACCTGGTTATGCAGGAAGGTGCCTGCTTCTTCGCCACTGGCTTCAATCAGCGCGAGGTGGGTGAGCGGAACGAGTACGGTCTGCGTGCTTGCCGCCAGCAGTTCGGCAGAAGCGTCGCCAAAGTTGAGGAGGGCGGAAGTCTCGGCGTCGAACACGCCTTCGGCAGACTCCAGAAAGCTGCGCCAGTTGGGGTTCATGGGGGCTCCTGTTGGGGTTTCGGATATTATATCGCCCGTTATAACGTGCCCGGTCATTACGGGCAATAGCGGCCAGCTGCCAACGAGTTCACGTGCGCCATCTTGTCAGAATCCTTGTCTTGCTTGTTTTTGTCGCCGCCGCTTCAGCGGGCGGATTGTTATGGTGGGGTAACCAGCCTCTGGCTCTGCAGGGGAAAACCATCGATTTTCGTGTCGTTCCGGGAAGCAGCCTGCGTTCTGCCATCGCCCAGATGCAGCAGGCCGGGGTTGCAGTCGAAGCTCCACTGCTCGCCTGGCTGGCCCGTCTGAAACGGGTCGAATCGACCATCAAGGCAGGGAGCTATTCGGTGCATCAAGGCATCACGCCCAACGAGCTGCTCGAAAAACTTACGCTGGGTAAGGTTACCCAGGGGGAGCTCACCTTTGTCGAAGGCTGGACATTCAAGCAATGGCGGACACGGCTCAATGCCCATCCGGAGTTGCTGCACGATACCCAGGGCTTGAGCGAAGCCGAGATCATCCAGCGTCTGGGTTTGCCTTTACCTCGTCTTGAAGGCTGGCTGTTTTCGGATACCTACCTGTTTGACAAACAGTCAAGTGATCTTGACCTGCTCGCTCGTGCGGCACGTGCCATGCAGCAGCGCCTGGATAGTGAGTGGGCCGGTCGCGCCGAGGGGTTGCCCTACCGGACGCCGCACGAGGCGCTGGTCATGGCTTCGATTGTCGAAAAGGAAACTGGCCGCGAGGCGGACAGGACGCTGGTTGCAGCGGTATTCGTCAACCGCCTGCGCCGGGGCATGCTGCTGCAGACAGATCCGAGCGTGATTTACGGCCTCGGGGATGCCTTCGATGGTAATCTGCGCAAGCGTGATCTGCTCGACGATACGCCGTACAACACCTACACGCGACCGGGGCTGCCGCCGACGCCGATTTCCATGCCGGGGCTGGCCTCGCTGCGTGCGGCATTGCATCCAGCCAGTTCCGACGCGCTCTATTTCGTTGCGCGGGGCGACGGTAGCAGCGAGTTTTCACGGACGCTCGACGAACATAACCGGGCGGTCAACAAATACCAGAGGAGAGGGAAGTGAAAGGAAAATTCATCACTTTCGAGGGCATCGACGGTGCTGGCAAGAGCAGCCATGTCGAATGGCTTGCCGAACGCCTGCGAGCGAAGGGCAAGCTGGTTCACGTCACGCGCGAACCGGGGGGGACGGAGCTGGGCGAAAAGTTGCGGACCCTGCTGCTTAATGAAACCATGCATCTTGAAACAGAAACCCTGCTCATGTTTGCCGCCCGGCGCGAGCATCTGGCACGCCTGATCGAGCCGGCGCTGGTGCGGGGTGAATGGGTCGTCTGCGATCGTTTCAGCGATGCGACGTATGCCTATCAGGGCGGTGGACGGGGTCTCGACCGGGCCAAGTTCCTGACCCTGGAACACTGGGTGCATGGCCATGTCCAGCCTGACCTGACCCTGCTTTTCGATCTGCCGCTTGAGGTTGCCCGCGAACGCATCGTGCTGGCCAATCGTGTTCTCGATAAATTTGAGCAGGAACGCGTTGATTTCCACGAGCGGGTTCGCCAGGCTTATCTCGAGCGCGCGCATGCAAATCCATCACGAATTCGTGTGATCGACGGCGATCAGAGTCTGGATAATATTCGCAAAGAACTTGAACAAATCGTTTTAACCGATTGTTTATGAACGAAATAGAGCTTCACAAAAAAGTCTGGAATGGCCTGCAGGCAAGGCGTAAGCAGTTGCCGCATGCGTTGCTGTTCGTTGGACAAAAAGGGTTGGGGAAATTCGCGCTTGCACGTCAGTTTGCCGCCAGCCTGCTTTGTGAAGCGCCGCAGAGCGATGGCCAGGCTTGTGGAACCTGCCTGGCCTGCAACTGGTACGGTCAGGGAAATCATCCGGACTTTCGTCTGGTTCAGCCGGAGGCCATGGAGGATCAGCCCGAGGTAGAAGAAGGCAAGAAAAAGCCGAGCCAACAAATCACCATTGATCAGGTGCGCGCCCTGGACGAATTTTTGAATGTCGGTACCCATCGGGGGGGATTGCGAATTGTTATCGTCAATCCGACCGAGGCAATGAATAGAAGCACTGCGAATGCACTTCTTAAAACACTTGAAGAACCGGCGCCAAATACATTGTTTTTAATGGTTTCAAGTGAGCCAATGCGTTTGCTTCCGACGATACGCAGCCGCTGCCAGGTCGTGCCGGTTCAACTGCCACCAAAGGATCTGGCGGAAAAAATGCTGGCGCAGGCAGGGGTGAGTGATTCGGCACGCTGGCTGGCGCTGGCGGGTGGTTCGCCTGGTCTGGCGCTGGAGCTGGCTTCTTCCGGGCAGCAGGCCTGGCTCGATGTGTTGATTCGACGTTTGTGTTCGGGCAAGACGATTGATGCATTGGCCAGCGCTGCCGACCTTGAAAAGGCGGTGAAGGAGAGCAAGGGAAAACTGCCGCTGAAGACTGTGGTCGATGCCATGCAGAAGTGGATGGTGGATTTGAATCTTGCAGCGCGCGGCATGCCCGTTCGATATTTTCTCCAGCAGGCGGCCACAATTTCAGGCCTGGCTGATATGATTCCGCCCGTACGCCTGATCCATATCTATCGCACCATGATTTCACACCGTCAGCAAGCAGAGCAGCCGCTTAACCCGCGACTTTTTCTGGAGGGTGTTTTTCTGGAATATCGTGCCCTGTTTGCCAACTGATCGTTAAAGAGCGAAATGAAACCCGCGCCACAGCGTCCTAGCGTTCTCTCGCTGAACATCAATTCAAAGTCTGCGCTCTACGCCGCATTCATGCCTCATTTGCGTTGCGGCGGAATATTCATTCCGACGACGCGCAATTACAACATCGGTGACGAAGTCTTCATGTTGCTGTCGCTGATGGATGATCCCGCCAAATTGCCGATCGCCGGTGCCGTCGTCTGGATTACCCCGGCCGGCGCCCAGAATGGCCGCGCACAGGGTATCGGAGTGCATTTCAACAACGACGAGAGCGGCCAGGAAGCGCGCCGCAAAATCGAGGGCTTGCTGGGCGGCGTCATGCAGTCGTCGCGTCCGACACATACGCTCTGAGCATTTCCATGCTCGTCGATTCGCATTGCCATCTCGACTTTCCCGATCTGGCCGGGCGTTTGCCCGATGTGCTCACGCGCATGCAGGACAACGGGGTTGGCGTGGCGCTGTGCATTGGTGTCAATCTTGAGGATTTTCCGCGTGTGCTCGCGGTAGCCGAGAAGGATAGTCGCCTGTTTGCAACGGTTGGCGTTCATCCTGAGTACACCGATGTTGTCGAGCCGTCTGCTGCACAGTTGATCGAGTTGGCCGCTCACCCCAAAGTCGTTGCAATTGGCGAAACCGGTCTGGATTATTACTGGCAGAAAGACAAGCCGGAGTGGCAGCGGGAGCGTTTTCGCACGCACATTCGCGCCGCTAAATCCTGCAAAAAGCCGCTGGTCGTGCATACCCGTGAATCCGCTGTGGACACCCTGCGTTTGTTAAGGGAAGAGGGCGCCGATGCCGTGGGCGGCGTCATGCACTGTTTTACTGAAGACTGGGCTGTGGCCAGCGAGGCGCTCGACCTGGGGTTTTATCTTTCATTTTCCGGTATCGTCACGTTCAAGAACGCCACCGTGGTCAAAGAGGTTGCGCAAAAGTGCCCGCTTGACCGCCTGCTGGTCGAGACCGATTCACCTTATCTCGCACCCGTTCCCTATCGCGGCAAACCCAACGAACCGGCCTATGTCCTCCATGTCGCCGAAGAAATTGCGCGCTTGCGCGGTTTGACGCTGGAGCATGTCGTCGAGGCGACGACAGACAACTTTTTCACCCTGTTCAAGGACGCCCGTCGGCCATGAAAAAAACGCAAAAATTCCTGTTGACCGCAGCATTCGCCTTTTCCATTCCGCTTCTTGCCGGTGCTGCTACCTACGACGATCTGATCGGCGCGGCCAAGATGGGCGATACCGCAAGCCTCGTTCATCTGGTCGGCAAGGGAGCGTCGGTGGATACCACGGATATCGAGGGCAACACGCTGCTCATGCTGGCGGCCCGCGATGGTCATGCCGATACGGTCGATTTTCTGGTCAAGCAGCGTGCCAAGCTCAATGCGCGCAATTCGGCGGGAGATACAGCGATGCGTCTGGCGGCGTTTCGCGGTCACCTGAAGGTGGTGGAAATTCTTGTGGCCGGGGGGGCTGCCGTCAACATGGCGGGCTGGACGCCGCTGGCTTACGCGGCATTCAGCGGCCACCTCGATATTGCGAAGCTGCTCGTCAAATCGGGCGCCGATGTTGATGCACCGAGCGAAAACGGTACCACGCCAATGATCGCAGCTGCCCGCCATGGGCATATCGAGGTTGTCAGGATGTTGCTCGAGAATCAGGCGGATCCCAACAAGACGCTGGAATCCGGTGAAACCGCCCTCGATATTGCCCTGGCGAACAAAAATACCGATATTGCCGAGTTACTTCGCAAGGCTGGCGGGAAGTCCGGTCGCAGCGTAACGATTGAGATTAAATAAGCCCGGCGCCCCGACGGTTCTCCGGCAAGCCTGCCAGAGGGCCGTGGGAATTTGCAGGGCAAGCTGGAATATGCCCGCCCAGCTGGGTGCGTCGAGCCGGATGCGGCCTTGGCCGATGCTTTCGATCAGGGTCAGCCGATTGTTTTCCAGGCAGTGACTTTGGCCGGGGATGAGGAAAATGTCTTCGGCCGTGCCGGCAACGGTGATCCAGATGGTGCCATGGGTGCACACGATACGTACGCCCCGGGCTCTGCGCAGGCTGATCGGGTGATTGTTCTGCAAAGATATTTCGGCGCGGGTGAGTGCGAGTTCCATGGCTTTCTCCTTTGTTCAAGCAGGGGAGATTGTAGGAGTGCTGAATTGACCGGTACAGTATCAAAATAATTAAATTGTAATCAGCACAGTTTGTATTGATAATGACTGTGCTGGTCAATTTTTCCTCGAACTGTATTCATGACAGAAATCCTGCGTTACGAAAAACTTGCTTCCGAACTGGCCGGGATGATCGCCGATGGCATCCTCAGTCAAGGGGACCGTCTGCCTTCGGTGAGGCGTCTGGCCGAGGAGCGTCGCCTGTCGGTATCGACCGTTGTTCAGGCGCTGCGCCAGCTGGAAGATCGGGGGATGGTCGAAGCCAGGCCGCAGTCCGGGTATTTCGTTCGGCGGCAGCGCTCGGCCAGCCCGGAGCCGAGCTCCCGTTCGACGCCGGAGGCGCCGATTCCCGTCGATATCACGCAGCGCCTCGTACGTGTCCTGCAAGCGGGGTGCCGTCCTACAGTGGTGCCACTGGCTGCGGCCTTGCCTGCCCCAATCCTGCTTCCGGTGGCTGCCCTGCAGCGTCTTTATGCTGGCGTTGCGCGACGTCATCCGAAGTTGCTCGAAGGCGGCAGCCACATCAATATGGATGAGCCGGCGCTGGTGCGCCAGCTAGTGCGCCGTTCCCTGGCCTGGGGTGGTCCGCTGGCTGCTGAGGAATTCATCATCACCAATTCGTGTACCGAAGCCCTGGGCTTGTGCCTGCGCGCGGTAACGCGGCCGGGGGATACGGTGGCTGTCGAATCGCCGGCGTATTACCTCATGCTCCAGTTGCTTGAAACCCTGGGACTGAAAGCTCTGGAAATTCCCACCGACCCCCGTCAGGGCATGTCGGTCGAGGCGCTGGAGCTGGCGACACGACATGGCGGTGTAAGCGCCTGCCTGATCGTCCCGAATGCCAGCAATCCCCTGGGCAGCGTGATGCCGGACGAGCGGAAACGGCAGCTCGCGAATTTGACGGCAGCTCGGGGTGTGGCCGTCATCGAGGATGACATCTACGGCGATCTGCATTTCGGCGACCGGCGTCCGTGGCCGATCAAGGCGTTCGACAAGGCGGGGAACGTGATGCTCTGCTCGTCCTTCTCGAAAAGCCTTTCCCCTTCGTTGCGTATTGGTTTTGTTGCGGGTGGTCGTTACCGCGCCGCCATTGCGTTGCAAAAAACCATTACCAGTGGCGGCACCAATCCAATCACCCAGCATGTGCTTGCCGAATATCTCGAATCGAGTGCTTACGAACGGCATTTGCGCACGCTGCGCCGCACTTATGAGCGTCAGGTGGAAAGCATGCGGGCGGCGGTGGGGCGTTATTTTCCCGCGGAAACAAGAATTTCGCAGCCGCAGGGAGGGTATGTGCTGTGGGTTGAACTACCAGAATCCTTTGATGCCACGGCGCTCTACGAGCGCGCCATTGTCGAGGATCTGGCGTTCGTGCCGGGCGAGCTTTTTTCGGCAAGCGGCATGTATCGCAACTGCCTGCGCCTGAATTGCGGCAATCCGCACAAGCCGGAAATCGAAGATGCCATCCGGCGGCTGGGTGTGCTCATTGCCAAAGCTTGATGGCATCAATTTCGGCAGCCTCAAATACGGTATGATTCACCCTTTTTGGGCGAGCCGTACGCCGCCTCTTTGAACGACTCTGAAGGATTTTTCTCCTCATGTTCGACGCAGTCCGCAACAACAAAAGAATCGTCCAGGTTTTTCTGGCACTGATTACCCTGCCTTTTGCATTTTTCGGCGTGGATTCCTACGTGCGCAGCGTAGGTTCGGGAAGCGATGTCGCCAACATCGGCGATATGAAAATCACCCAGCAACAGTTCCAGCAGGCGATGAAGGAAAAGGAAGACCGCCTGCGCGCCCAGCAGGTCGATCCCAAGGTGCTCAATACGCCGGCTGGTCGCCAGGCTGTGGTGGATGAACTGGTCAATCGCCAGTTGCTGCTGCTTGAAGCGAAAAAGCAGCGACTGTTTGTCAGCGACGATGAAATTCGCCGCACCATTGGTTCGATCGACGCTTTTGTCGTCGATGGCAAGTTTTCGCCGGAACGTTACGAAGCTGCGTTGCGCGGACAGGGCCTGTCGCCCGCCGGTTTCGAGGCGCAACTGCGTCAGGATCTGACCATCGAAAAACTGGCCGGGGCACTCGTTCAGTCCGGCATCACTGCACGCACGGTCAGTGACCGCCTGATGGCACTACAGACGCAAAAACGCGATGTCATGGAATACCGGGTCGCGGCCAGCGCCTATCTCGATAAGGTCAAACTGGCTGATGATGCGGCCAAGAAGTTCTACGACGAAAACAGCAAGCAATTCGAAACGCCGGAACAGGCGCGCGCCGAATACGTGGTTTTGTCGATGGACGCGATTGCTTCCCAGCTGGCAGTGACCGATGCGGAAATCAAATCCTGGTACGACGGTCACAAAGCGCAGTACGGCGTGCCGGAAGAGCGTCGCGCCAGCCATATCCTGATTGGCTCGGAAAAGGTCGGCAAGGACAAGGCAAAGGCCAAAGCTGAGGACGTGCTCAAGGAAATCCGCAGCAACCCGGCGAACTTTGCCGATCTTGCGAAAAAGAACTCGGATGATCCGGGTTCTGCCGCAAAGGGGGGGGATCTTGGTTATTTCGGGCGTGGCATGATGGTCAAGCCTTTTGAAGATACGACCTTTGCGCTCAAGGAAGGCGAAATCTCCGGCCTGGTCGAGTCTGATTACGGTTTTCACATCATCAAGCTGAGTGGAATCCATGCCGCCAAGGAAAAGCCTTTGGCCGAAGTGAAGGCGGAAATCGAGGCTGAGCTCAAGAAGACCGCCGCTTCGCGGAAATTTGCCGAGGCAGCCGAGGCCTTCAGCAATATCGTTTACGAACAGTCGGACAGCCTGAAGCCGGCAGCAGAGAAGTTCAAGCTCACCGTCAAGCAATCGGAGTGGTTGGGGCGCCAGCCGAACCCGGCGAATGGTGCGCTGGGCAACGAGAAGCTTCTGAATGCGCTGTTCTCGGAAGACTCGATCAAGAGCAAGCGCAATACCGAAGCGGTGGAAATTGCTCCGAATACTCTGGTTGCTGCACGTATCGCCGAGCATAAGCCCGCCGCCATGCAGCCTCTGGAAAGCGTCAAGGCCAACATTGAAACGCTGCTCAGGAATCAGGAAGCGCAGGCAGCGGCGGTCAAGCAGGGTGAAACACTCCTTGCCGCGCTGAAGAAAGGCGAAGACAAGCTGAACTGGGGTGCCGTCAAGAGCGTTTCCCGCATGGATGCGCGTCTGGTTGCCCCGACGGCTGTTCCGGTGGTGTTCCGGATGGATGCCGAAAAGTTGCCGTCGTATGCCGGGCTTGAATTGCCGGGTAGCGGTTATTCCCTGTTCAAGCTGAGCAAGGTCGGCGAAGGCGAAAAGATCAGCGATGACAACAAGGCTGCGATGTTGAACCAGTTGGGCAGTCTGGTGGCTCAGGAAGATGTCCAGTTGTATCTGGCTGCGCTGCGTACCCGTTACAAGGTGGAAGTCCATCAGTCGGCATTGGCCAGCAAGGAATAAGTAAAGTACGGGGCGGCAACGCCCCGGTTTTTCAGGCCAATAAAAAACGCCAACCGGAATATTCCGGTTGGCGTTTTTACGTGTTTTTTCCGGTTGACCGTGGAAATCGGTCAGGTCGGCAGGGGGTCGGCGTTGCCGAGGGCGACGGTATTCATGCCGCCATCAACGTAAAGAATCTCACCGGTAATGCCGCTGGCCAGATCGGAGAGCATGAAGGCGGCGGCATTGCCGACTTCTTCGATGCTGACGTTACGACGTAGCGGGGCATTGTGCGAGTTGTAGGCGAGCAGCTTGCCAAAATTGCCGATGCCGGAGGCCGCCAGAGTCTTGATCGGGCCTGCCGAGATGGCGTTGGCACGGATGCCTTCAGGGCCGAGGCAGAACGCCAGGTAACGCGTGGCAGCTTCAAGGCTGGCCTTGGCCAGACCCATGGTGTTGTAGTTCGGCATGGTGCGTTCGGCGCCGAGGTAGGAGAGGGCCAGTGCGGAACTCCGGCGGCCCTGCATCATCGGACGCGCGGCCTTGACCAGTGCCGGGTAGCTGTAAGAGGAGATGTCGTGCGCGATGCGGAAGGCTTCGCGGGAAATTCCGTTCAGGAAATCACCTTCGATGGCTTCGGTCGGTGCGTAGGCGATCGCGTGAACCAGGCCGTCCAGACCATCCCAGTGTTTGCCCAGTTCGGTGAACAGGTTGGTGATTTGCTCGTCGCTGCTGACGTCCAGCGGGAAAACCAGGGTGCTGTCGAATTCGGCTGCAAACTTGGTGATGCGTTCGAGGAAGCGCTCGTTCTGGTAGGAAAAAGCCAGTTGAGCGCCTTCACGATGGCATGCCTTGGCAATGCCATAGGCAATGGAATGCTTGGACAGCAGTCCGGTAATCAAAATCTTCTTGTCGGCGAGAAAGCCCATGTGTTGTTCTCCCTAAGGGGTTTAGCCGCCGAATTATAAAGCATCACATGTTCGGATAGGTTGGTCCTTCGCCGCCTTGTGGCACAACCCAGTTGATATTTTGGGCCGGATCCTTGATATCGCAGGTTTTGCAATGCACACAATTCTGCGCGTTGATCTGCAAACGCGGGTTGGCGCCGCTTTCGTCGCGCAGGATTTCATATACGCCGGCCGGGCAGAAACGTTGTTCCGGCGCATCGTAGGTGGCCAGATTGAGGCTGATCGGCACACCGGCATCCTTCAGTTGCAAGTGGCAGGGCTGGTCTTCCTCGTGGTTGGTGCTGGACAGAAAGACCGAAGACAGCCGGTCAAAGGTGATGACGCCGTCAGGCTTTGGATAGGTAATGGTCGGACATTCCGCTGCCGGTTTCAGCTTGGCGTGATCCGGCGTGGTGTGATGCAGGGTCCATGGTGCCTTGCCACGGAAAAGTATCTGGTCGATGCCGAACATGAGCGAACCGAATTTCAGGCCTTTGCTCATCCACGGCTTGAAGTTGCGCGCCCGGTGCAGTTCTTCGTACAGCCAGCTTTGCCGGAATGCTTCCGGGTAGGCGGTCAGTTCGTCACGCTGGCGCTCGGCAGTAAGTGCGCTAAAACAGGCCTCGGCGGCGAGTGCACCGGATTTGATGGCGCAGTGCGACCCCTTGATGCGCGCTGCGTTCAGGAAGCCGGCGTCATCGCCGATCAGCACACCGCCGGGGAAGGTTACCTTGGGCAGCGATTGCAGGCCACCGGCAGTCAGCGCGCGGGCGCCGTAGGCAATGCGCTTGCCGCCTTCGAGGAAGCTGCGGATTCTCGGATGTGTCTTGAAACGCTGGAATTCCTCGTAGGGTGACAAGTGCGGGTTTTCGTAACCGAGGCCAACGACGAAACCGATGGCGATCTGGTTGTTTTCCAGGTGATAAAGAAAGCCGCCGCCATAGGTGTCGGGCTCCATCGGCCAGCCGCCGCTGTGGATGACGAGGCCGGCCTGGTGCTTGTCCGGCTGGATTTCCCAGAGTTCCTTGAGGCCGATGCCGTAGGTCTGCGGATCGGCGCCTTCGTTCAGGTTGAAGCGTTCCATCAACTGCTTGCCGAGATGGCCACGGCAACCTTCGGCAAAGAAGGTGTATTTGCCGTGCAACTCCATGCCTGGCTGGAAATTCGGGCCCTCCGAACCATCGTGGAGACGACCCATGTCGCCGGTGGCAACGCCCTTTACCGCGCCGTTTTCGTCGAACAGCACTTCGGCGCCGGCGAAGCCCGGATAAATTTCAACGCCCAGCGCTTCGGCCTGCTCGCCCAGCCAGCGGCAGACGTTGCCGAGCGAAATGACGTAGTTGCCTTCGTTGTGGAAACACTGCGGCAAAAGGCTGTTCGGTACCTGGGTGGCTCCGGTTTCGGAGAGAATCAGGAAACGGTCTTCAGTGACCGGCGCATTGAGCGGGGCGCCGTCGTTTTTCCAGTTGGGCAGGAGTTCATCCAGCGCACGCGGATCCATGACGGCACCGGAGAGAATATGGGCGCCGATCTCGCTCCCTTTTTCGATCAGGCAGACGCCGATCTCGCTCCCTTTTTCTGCAGCCAGTTGTTTCAGGCGGATGGCTGAGGCCAGACCGGCCGGGCCGCCGCCGACGATGACGACGTCGAATTCCATGGCTTCGCGTTGCATGCTGTCTCCTTTATTGGATTTATTGTGGCGCTACAAACAATACGGTACAGTATGGAAGTGCATTGATCAACCCCTCTTGAATATCAACGACATGGAACAGAAAAAGAAGCTGATTCACGTGACCACGATGCCCATTCGCTGGGGCGACATGGATGCCTACGGGCACGTCAACAACACGGTTTATTTCCGTTACATGGAGCAGGCGCGGGTGGAATGGATCGAGGAAATGAAGGTCCCTGTGCGGCTGGGTGGTGACGGGCCGGTGATCATCAACGCCAGTTGTACTTTCCTGATTCCGATGAACTACCCGGGCACCGTCGAAGTTCGGACCTATGTGGGTGCGATTGGTCGTTCCAGTTGTGAAACCCTGGTCGAAATGCGCATCGTCGGCGACGAGCGCATCTTTGCCGAAGGCGCGGCCAAGGTGGTCTGGATGAACACGCAGACGGGAAAATCCGTTCCCCTGCCGGATCACGTGCGGGCCGTGCTCGAAGCAGGGTAAACTCGCAGCCCATCGCGTCGCGGAATTGAACACCATGGGCAAACGGAAAGTCTGGGAAAAACTGCTGTCAGCCGAGCGCCTCGGGGCCGGCAAGGCGCCGGGTACGCCTGAGCGCACGGCCTTCCAGCAGGATTACGACCGCATTGTCTTCACCTCCGCCTTCCGGCGCATGAAGGACAAGACGCAGGTTTTCCCGTTGTCGAAGAGCGACTACGTGCGCACCCGCCTGACCCACAGCCTCGAAGCCAGTTGTGTCGGGCGTTCGCTGGGCGCCGTGGTCGGCCGCGAAATCATCGCCCGGCACGGTTTGCAACATGTTGAATCGGGAGATTTCGGGGCGATTGTTGCGGCGGCCTGTCTGGCCCACGATATTGGTAACCCGCCTTTCGGGCATGCCGGTGAGGACGCGATTCGCGAGTGGTTTCGTACTTCGGGCCTGCTCGAGCGGCATCCTTTCACGCCGGCCCAGCGCGCCGATTTCGAGCGCTACGAAGGCAACGCCCAAGGCTTTCGCATTGTCAGCCGCCTGCAAAGCCCGGCCAATCCTGGGTTGCAACTGACCAGTGCTGTGCTGGCCACGTTTACCAAATACCCGCGCCCGTCGTATCTGGAAACGACGCTGGATGGCAAGAGCGGCAAAAAATTCGGCTTTTTCCAACAGGATGCCGAAGCCTTCCAGCGCGTCGCACACTCAACCGGGCTGGTAGAACGGATTCCTGGGTCAGCCTGGCGGCGCCATCCGCTGGCTTTCCTTGTTGAAGTTGCTGACGATACCTGCTACCTGATCGTCGATCTTGAAGACGCTGCCAAGCTGGGTTTCGTACCTTATCGCGATGCCGAATGCCTGCTTGCCGATCTGGCCGGAAACACCATCAATGGTGGCCGTCTCGATCGTCTGCACGACCCCAAGGAACGTC
Source organism: uncultured Dechloromonas sp. (assembly GCA_964583695.1). Taxonomy (GTDB): domain Bacteria; phylum Pseudomonadota; class Gammaproteobacteria; order Burkholderiales; family Rhodocyclaceae; genus Azonexus. The sequence continues at coordinate 111,058 of CAZOWA010000004.1, read as the reverse complement.
TGGAATACCTGCGTGCCAAGGCCATTGGCCGGCTGCTTGAAAGTGCAGCGGCAGTCTTCCTCGAAAACGAGGAAAGTATTCTCGATGGCGAATTCGACGATGAACTGCTCGAACAGTCGCCGATTGCTCATCCCTTGCAGGCCATTCTCAAACTGGCCAAGGAAACCATCTACACGGCGCGGCCGGCGCTGGAAATCGAAACGGCCGGCTTCGAGGTTCTTGGTGCATTGCTTGGCCTGTTCAGTAATGCCGTCGAGGCGCGCGCCGAAGTGCCCGGTACCCGCTTCACGACCCGCGAACGCATGCTGCTCAAACTGCTGCCGGTGCAGTTTCTGGGGCACGGCGGCGAGCCGAATTCCGATCCCTACATCCGCCTCCTGCAAGTGGCGGATTTCGTGGCCGGGATGACCGATTCCTACGCGGTCGACATGTATCGCAAACTGAAAGGCTTCGCGCTGCCGACCTAAAATGGCTCAGCGCAGTTTCAGTGCCGCCATGAAATCCTCGCGCGCTTCTGCGAGGGCGGGCAGGGAAACGGTATCAACCAGCCCGGCGCAGCGTTCATAAAACGCGTGAAAGGCAGCTTGCACAGCCGCATCGTCGAGCCGGCGGCGCGGTCCGCCGGAGCGTTCTTCCAGTGCTGGCTGATCGAGCGGGCGCAGGTTCGCATAGCGTGGAATCATGCGTTGGCCGCCCGGATCGCTGCTCGCCGTGAGCGGCCCCGTCTTGGTGAAAACCTTGCCTTCGAATTCAAAATGGCCGCCGATGGGAATGTCTTGCAGTTTCATGTGGGACTCTTTTATTAACGCCGGCCAGATCTTAGCAGCGGGATTCTCCGCTTGCCAAAAGCGATTGGCTGTATAAAAATACAGTCATCTGTTTTTAGCGGAGCAGGCCATGAAACTTACGCCACGTCAGCAGGAAATTCTCGACTTCATCAAAAGCACTGTCGAGGTGCTGGGGGCGCCCCCGACCCGGGCGGAAATTGCCAGCGCCTTTGGCTTCGCTTCGCCCAACGCGGCGGAAGATCACCTGAAAGCGCTCGCCAAGAAGGGCGCGATCAATCTCGAACCCGGCTCGGCGCGCGGTATCCGGCTGGTCGAGCAACTTGGCTTGCCGCTTATTGGCAGCGTTGCCGCCGGTTCGCCCATCCTCGCGGTTGAAAACGTGCAGGGGCGCTATGCGCTCGACGCCCAGCTTTTCAGCCCGCGTGCCGATTACCTGCTCAAGGTGCGCGGCCTGTCGATGATCGATGTCGGCATTTTCGACGGCGACCTGCTGGCCGTGCACAAGACCAATCAGGCGCGCGACGGCCAGATCGTCGTTGCCCGGCTTGACGAGGAAGTCACCGTCAAGCGCCTGCAACGGCGCAGCGGCTTCATCGAACTGATTGCCGAAAACCCCGATTTCGAGCCGATCATCGTCAATCCGGCCGAAGTCGATTTCGCCATTGAAGGCATCGCGGTCGGCCTGATTCGCGGAGCCATCAGCAGCTTGTCATGAGCGCTGCGCCATTGCCCACCGCCCTGGCTGACGTGCTGGCCCGGGGCGATGTCTGGCGCGGCGACACCTTGCCCGGTCTGCCGGAAAATGCCCTGTCCAGCGGCCACCCCGAACTTGATGCCGAACTCCCCGGCGGCGGCTGGCCAAGGGGAAATTTGACGGAAATTCTGGTTGACCGCAGCGGCATCGGCGAAATGAGCCTGCTGCTGCCGGCGCTGGCGCGTTTGTCGGGTGAGGGCGGTTTGCTGGCGCTGGTTGCGCCACCCTGGCTACCGCATGCTCCGGCCTGGGCTGCCGCCGGTGTGGTGCCGGAGCGTCTGCTGCTGATCCGCCCTGGCGAGCACGCTGCCTGGTGCATCGAGCAACTGCTCAGAAGCGGTGGCTTCGCCGGGCTACTCGCCTGGCCGGATGCCGGCATCGATGCGCGGGTATTGCGCCGCCTGCAGGTGGCGGCAGAAGGACAGTCGATTTTTGCCGTTCTGTGGCGCCCGACGGCCGTTGCAACGCAGCCTTCACCGGCGCCGCTGCGCCTGTCACTGGCGGCAGGCGCCGACACACTCGAGCTGCGTATCCTCAAGCGGCGCGGCCGGCCGGCATCGCGCCTGCTGGCGATCAACGTGCCCCGGCCGGGAAGGAATACACGTGTTGTGGCTGGCCCTGCATTTTCCCCTGCTGACGCTGGAAGCCCTGCCGCTGCGGCAGTCGCCTGAAAACGGCGCCGCGGTGGCGGCACGCGGGCGCATTCTTGTGGCAGATCGGGTTGCCTCTACTGCTGGTGTTCTGCCCGGCCAGAAACTGTCGACTGCGCTTGGCCTGTCACCCGGCTTGCGCGTTTACGAGCGCAATCCGACGCGCGAAATCCGGGCGCTGGCCGATCTCGCCTGTTGGGCCGGGCGCTTCACGCCGACCATCAGTCTTGCTCCACCGGCCGGTCTCCTGCTCGAAATCGGCGGTTGCCGACGGCTGTTCGGCGGCGTTGCGGCGATTGTCGACGCCGTACTCGACGGTTGCCGGGCGCAAGGCTGGAGCGCTGACTGGGCAGTGGCACCGACGCCGCTTGGTGCCAGATGGCTGGCCCGTGTCGGCGCTGCCTGCTGTGTCGAAACGATAACTGAACTGCAACCGGCGCTCGCCGCCTTGCCGTGCAGCGTGCCCTGGTGGCCAGCCGAGGTCGTTGCCCGGCTTGATTCCTTCGGCCTGCATTGCCTGGGCGAACTCGATGCGCAACCGACTGCCGGCCTGCGCCGCCGCATCGGCAACGGCCCGGTCGATGACCTGTTGCGCGCCCACGGCGAATTGCCTGACCCCCAACTCGCCTTCGTCTTTCCGGAGCGCTTCGCCGCCGGCCTCGAATTGCCCTCGCGTGTCGAATTCGCCGAAGGCCTCGCTTTCGCGGCACAACGCCTGTTCGCGTCGCTGGCCGGCTGGCTGCAAGTTCGTCAGGGGCTGCTGCGCGCCTGCACGCTGCGCCTGACCCATGACGACGCTTCGAGTAGCACACTACCGCTGCGCTTCGGCCAGCCATGCGCCGATGAAGGCCGCTTCATGCGCCTGTTGCGCGAACACCTTGGCCGACTGCAATTGGTAGCGCCGGTCGAAGCACTGCACCTGGAGGCCGACGAAGTCATCGCCCGGCCTGGCACCAGTACCGGCCTGTTCGAGCAAGCGCCGAGCGGCGAGGGCGCCGCCGCCTGCATCGAACGCCTGCGCGCCCGTCTGGGCGACGAAGGTGTGCACAACCTGCTGTTGCACGCCGATCACCGTCCGGAATGCGCCACACGTGCTGGCGACCCGGTTGGCATTTTTGGCCAAAATTTCCGGTTGACCGTGGAAGTCTCTTCTGCAGCATTTTCCGTTCCGCGCCCGCTTTGGCTGCTCCCCACACCCAAAGCACTCACCGAACGTCCGGACGGGCCGCACTGGCACGGCCCGCTACAACTCCTCACCCGCGCCGAACGCCTGGAAAGCGGCTGGTGGGATAGCGGTGAAGCGGGCAACAACGGCATCGGCGAAGCGCCCGGCGACCAGCGTCGCGACTACTTCATCGCCCGCAACCGCGAAGGCCAATGTGCGTGGATCTTCCGCGATGTGCAGGGCTGGTATCTGCACGGGGTGTTTGGGTGACGGCCTGTTTTGGAAAAGACGAGAATGGAGAGAAGACAGACAGAGGCTGTAATCGGCCACGACCTGCCACTCGCCAGTTCCCCGAAGCCGTCACTCAAAGGTCTGGTTGACTCGGAAAGCTGCCGTATCTGCACTTCATGCTACTCGGCCGGATTCGACGTTGAGTTGAGTAGATGCCAAAGACAGCCTTTACTCAAAATTTCGGACATCCTCTTCTTTGGGCCAAATGTAGATAGCCAATTTAAAGAGCTCTCTACCCCGAGCCAAAATTGTGCTCTCGTCCCACTGGTCCGGCCATTGGTTACCGAGCTGACGATTGATATGCAGCCGCCCATAGTCACGGATACCGGCATTCTTTACTGGCCAGGCTCCATTCGACAGCGAGGGATTCAGCTTTTTGCTGAGCAGCGTGAGATTGCCCAGCGTATGAAGTAAGCGATCTCTCGTAGCGACCGTTTCTGCACTCGCATCACTTGGCAATGGCCAATGAGCCTTCCATTGCTGCGGCATAAGGTGCTCAACGGTCAGCTTCTCTTGCAATACGTAGTGCTCTCCAAACGCTGAGGACATTTCGTTATCGAGGGCCTCCAAAACCATGCGTAGGCGCGAACGGAGCATCGTTTTATACAGCGGTGCGTTGAGCCAGGCACTGAGAAATTCTTCATCGTCTGGCCAGCGCCCGGTTTCTGCTGACGTACGCAAAAGAGCATCGCGCACTCGACCTGGCAGGCTCGCCAAGGGCCCGTCTAAAGTCTCCATCAGATCAATGAAAAACCGTCCGTAGCTACGCGTGTTTAGTTGGCAGACCAAGCGGCGAACCAAGAATGATTCGAGCATCGCCAATACCTGGCCGACTTCAGTTGCCCGCTGACCATGCCTGGCAAACAACTCCATCAGGAAGGGATAGGTGGTCCCTAACTCCAGGGCAGACAAGCGTGCAAAAAACCGCCCAAGCGGCGTTTGCTCGGAGTACTTTTCAATGCTCTCGAAAATCGTGGCATAGCGCCGTAGCTCGGTGAGTTGGGCTCTTGCATCCCCAACTTCTGGCTTTAGCGACGTCTCGCGGAAGATGGCATAGAGGTGCCCGACAGGAACCTCGTCACGTGTTTTGAGGCACAGGTAGTTTTGTAGAAATAGATCAATGCGGGCGCGCTTCGCGTGGCCACGTCCGATCTCTTCGCGCCAGAAGTGCCGGCCTTCTTCAAAGGGCTGCCAATACTCCTTGTACAACCTATCGAGGTTTTCACCATGCTGTTCAGCGTGATGAAACAGGTGGTTTTTCACTAGATCGGACGGAAGAAGTGGGGTTCCCCGCGCATTCAAGGTCTCAAAGATGACCTGTGCATCGTCTTCACGCCCCACATCAATTACGACGAGCGCCACATGATCTCGGATCGCTTGAATGAGGAAATTGAGCCTCTGGTCACGACTCTCGGGGATTTCTTCCGCCCAAGCCGCGATGGATTCATAGAAGTACAGATAGGCATCGAGGATCGAGTGACCAAGTCTTTTGGTGCTCAAGGGCCGGTCATACATAGCCTTCAGTTCAACAGGGCTCCGGGCGTCCATGACGCGTTGAAATGGCAGGCGATCAACATTTGTCGGCCAGACCTTAAATCGCTCGATTGGATCCGGATTCATCGGATCGTCGTTTCTCACTAGGCGCTCGATGGCTCGGTGGTATTGCTCCGCACCGATTGCACCGCAGTAGTCGTAGAACGCCTCGAGCAATAACTGAATGGTCGTAAGCCGCTGCTGCCCGTCAATGACCAATCGAATTTCTAAGGCACCTGCATGCTGCGGGACGTACTCCAGAACGATGGCGCCGATGAAGTGGGCACGAGAAGTGCCTTGGCTAGCGAGGCGCTCTGCAACAGAGCGAATATCCTCCCACAACGGTACCCATTGAGTTTCCTCCTGCCAGACATAGGGCCGCTGATATAGCGGAACGACATGGCGACGGTCTTGTTGGAACAACTGACGGATGGTGATATTGCCGACTTGCATGGCTGTCTCTCGTTGTTGGATCGCCAAGACGCTGTCGTCCGGCGTGGATACTGGCAAAATGAAATGCTATGGTATAGCCATAAGAGGTCGATTATGACAGAGTCCAATTTCCGAGGCTGAGATGGCGCACAAAGAAAATATTCACAAGCTGCTGAATGATGCAGCTCTTGAGATCCTCGCTTACATCCGAGAAAACGAGCCCAAGTTCAAAAACCAAGAAGGCTGGGTCCCCGCCAGTGAAATCAAACAGGCCTTAGAGCTCAACTTTGTGTCAGTGCCTCGCAGCGGAAAGCAATACGGTGAGAAGGGCTGGGTTTTTGCGTCTTTGGCCCGGATGCTGGAGGACAAAGGCTTGGTCGAATATCGCAAAACAGGCAGTCGCGCCTACTATCGTTCCATGCGCTAACGGCTGACGTAAACACCTGCACCAAGTGACATCAAGTTACAGGCAGCCGTAGAATCTACGCGAAATACCCCTACGCCGCCAAATGCCATAGTGATTTAGGAGTAGCTCGGTGCGACCGCTCAACTCGGTTACCTGCCGTTGAAGTTCTCGACGGCTGAAAGTCGGCAGTGGGTCGATTTGAGTCAGCCAGTTTTGAAACTCCACCACGGGTGAGCAGCGCTTCGGATTGTGATGTGTAAAATAGCTGTATATAAACACAGTTATTTTCACCCTGAACCCTTCAACTTCCAAACTTCCCTCGCTACCCGCCTACGCCGAGCTGCACTGTCTCTCCAACTTCAGTTTCCTGCGCGGTGCTTCGCACCCGGAGGAACTCGCGGGGCAGGCCGCCGCGCAGGGGTATGCGGCGCTGGCGCTGACTGACGAGTGTTCGCTGGCGGGCGTGGTGCGGGCGCATCAGGCATTTCGGGCACTGGAGAATTCGCCGGAGGCGATAAACACAAATCCTGCGGTCAACCCGAAAAAACGGCCAAAAACACCACGCCTGTTGATCGGCAGCGAGATGACCACGGTCGACGGCCTGAAACTGGTTTTTCTGGCGCAAAGCCGCGACGGTTACGGCAACCTCTCGGCGTTGATCACGCTCGCCCGGCGGCGGGCGGAGAAGGGCGCCTATACCTTGCAGCGCCACGACCTGAACGCCATCTCGCCGAACGGCGCGGTGCCCGATTGCCTGGTGCTGTGGGTGCCGGGCGCAGCGGCGTCGATTGAGGACGGGCGCTGGCTGGCCGGGCGTTTTCCTGGCCGTTGCTGGATTGCCGTCGAGCTGCACGCCGGGCCGGACGACGCGGCGAAGCTGGCCGGGTTGCAGGCTCTGGGTGCCGCCTGCGGGCTGCCGCTGGTGGCGGCGGGCGATGTACATATGCACGAGCGGGCGCGGCGGCCCTTGCAGGATGTGCTCACCGCGCTGCGTCTGAAGACGACGGTGTTCGACGCCGGCCACGCGCTGTTTGCCAACGGCGAGCGCCATCTGCGTTCGCGCCTGCGCCTGTCGCGGCTGTATCCGCCCGAACTGCTGGTGGAAACGCTGGTCGTTGCCGAACAATGCCGCTTCTCGCTCGACGAGCTGCGTTACGAGTATCCGGAGGAAATCGTGCCGGCCGGCCACACGCCGGCGTCCTGGTTGCGCCACGAGACCGAGGCCGGCTTGCGGCGGCGTTACCCGCAGGGCGAGCCGGCCGAGGTGCGCGGGCGCATCGAGCACGAGTTGAAGCTGATCGCCGAGATGCGCTACGAGGCGTATTTCTTGACCGTGTACGACATCGTCTGCTTCGCGCGCGGCGCCGGCATCCTCTGCCAGGGGCGCGGTTCGGCGGCGAATTCGACGGTGTGTTTCGCGCTCGGCATCACCGAGGTCGATCCCGGCCGCGCCGGCATGCTCTTCGAGCGTTTTGTGTCGAAGGAGCGCGGCGAGCCGCCGGATATCGACGTCGATTTCGAGCACGAGCGGCGCGACGAGGTCATTGCCTACATCTATGGCAAGTACGGCCGCGAGCGCACGGCGCTGACCGCCGCCGTCATCACCTACCGGACCAAGGGCGCGCTGCGCGACGCCGGCCGCGTGCTCGGCTTCGACATTGCCCGCATCGACGCGCTGACCGCCTCGCTGGCCTGGTGGGACAAGCGCGAGCAGTTGCCGGAGCGCTTCGCCGAGCAGGGACTGGACCCTGCGTCGCCGCGCGTCGAGAAATGGCTGTGGCTGGCCGAGCAACTGCGCGGTTTTCCGCGCCACCTGACCCAGCACGTCGGCGGCTTCGTCATGTCGCGCGGGCCGCTGGCGCGGCTGGTGCCGGTGGAGAACACGGCGATGCCCGAGCGCACGGTGATCCAGTGGGACAAGGACGACCTCGACGCGGTCGGCCTGATGAAGGTCGATGTGCTGGCGCTGGGGATGCTGTCGGCGATTCGTCGCGCGTTGGCAATTTTGGGCGATTTTTCAGGTCGACCGTGGAAGATGGCGGATATCCCGCCGGAAGACCCTGCAACCTATGAAATGCTTTGCCACGCCGACAGCATGGGCGTCTTCCAGGTCGAGTCGCGGGCGCAGATGGCGATGTTGCCGCGCCTCAAGCCGCGCCGCTTTTACGATCTGGTGGTCGAGGTGGCGCTGGTCCGGCCGGGGCCGATCCAGGGCAACATGGTGCATCCCTACCTGAAGCGGCGGCAGGGCAAGGAAGGCATCGAGAAAATCTCGCCGACGGTGGATGCCGTGCTTGAGCGGACTTACGGCGTGCCGATCTTTCAGGAGCAGGTCATGAAACTGGCGGTCGTTGCGGCCAATTTCACGCCCGGCGAAGCCGATCAGCTGCGGCGGGCGATGGCGGCCTGGAAGCGCAAGGGCGGGCTGGAACCTTTCGAGCAGAAACTGCTTGCCGGCATGGCTGCCAACGACCTGCCGGAAAGCTTTGCGCGACGCATCATTGCCCAGATTCAGGGCTTCGGCGAATACGGTTTCCCCGAATCGCACGCTGCCAGCTTCGCGCTGTTGGTTTATGCCTCGGCCTGGGTCAAGCGCCATCATCCGGCGGCTTTTTTGTGCGGGCTGTTGAACAGCCAGCCGATGGGTTTCTATTCGCCGTCGATGCTGATTCAGGATGCCCGGCGGCATGGCGTCAAGGTATTGCCGCCGGATGTCACGGCCAGCGACTGGGATAGCCGGATGGATGAGAACGGCGCGGTGCGCCTCGGCTTGCGCGAAATCAAGGGCCTGAGCGGTGCGGCTGGCGAACGTGTTGCGGTCAACCGGAAAAAACGGCCATTTTTGGACATTGCCGATCTGGTTGCCCGAGCGGCGTTATCGCGCCGCGATCTCGACCTGCTGGCGGCGGCGGACGCGCTGCACAGCCTGGCCGGCCATCGTCGGCAGGCGGCCTGGGCAGCCAGTGTGGAAAGGGCGAGTGGTCCGGTGCAGGGCGATCTGTTCGAGGGAAAAACACTGGCCGAAACGGCGGTTGACCTGCCGGCGCCGGGAGAAGGCGAAAACCTCGTCGCCGACTACCGCAGCCTCGGCCTCAGCTTGCGCAATCATCCGCTGACGTTGCTGCGTTCGCACTTGAGCGCGCGGCGCTTCGTGCTGGCTGCCGATCTCAATGGCGCTGCCGATCGCGCCGTGATCCGTACCGCCGGCATCGTGGTCGGTCGCCAGCGACCCGGTACGGCGACCGGGATTGTTTTCGTGACACTGGAAGACGAAAGCGGGCTGGTCAATGTCGTCGTCAGGCCGGAACTGGTCGAGCGCCAGCGCCGCGAACTGCTTGGCGCTACCTTGCTCGGTGTCTATGGTCAGTTGCAGAAAGAGGGCGAGGTTGTTCATCTCGTTGCCAAGCGTCTGGTCGATCTTTCGGCCTGGCTGGGGCGGCTGGAAACCAGCAGCCGGGATTTTCATTAGGTTTGGCGGCTAAATAGCTGACAAATTCAGTCGAGTATTTTAGAATCTTCTCCTTGTTCAAAGGGAGATTCAGCGTCATGTTCCGGCAGTTGCGTGAGGATATACGTGCGGTTTTTGACCGCGATCCGGCCGCCCGCTCATTCTGGGAGGTGCTGACCTGTTATCCCGGTATCCATGCGCTGATCCTGCACCGCTTCGCGCACTGGCTGTGGGGTCATCGGATGCGCTGGCTGGCACGCTTCACGGCGCATGTCTCGCGCTTTCTGACCGGTATCGAAATTCACCCCGGCGCGACCATCGGTCGCCGCTTCTTCATTGATCACGGCATGGGTGTGGTGATCGGTGAAACGGCGGAAATCCACGATGACGTCACGCTTTACCACGGTGTGACGCTGGGCGGAACGTCCTGGAACAAGGGCAAGCGTCATCCGACGCTGGAAAACGGTGTGGTGATCGGGGCCGGCGCCAAGGTGCTCGGGCCGATCACGATTTCGGCCGGTGCCAAGGTTGGCTCCAATGCGGTCGTCACCAAGCCGTTGCCGGCGGGTGCTACTGCGGTCGGTAATCCGGCACGGGTGCTGGATTCTTCCGAGCAGAGCCGGCAGCGCGAGGCGCAGGCAGAAAAAATGGGATTCTCTGCCTACGCGGTAGGTCGCGATCAGGACGATCCGCTGGCCAAGGCCATTCACGGCCTGCTCGACCATGCTGCCGAAACCGACCGCCGCCTGACCAGCCTGCTCAAGGAACTGGAAGAGCAGGGTGTCAAGTGCGATAGCGAAGTGCTCGCAGCCGATCGCTTCGATCCCAAATACCTGAGTAAAATAGTTGACTAATAAAGTCGGTCTTCGGTATTCTTGAGTTAATTACTAGGTTATTAGCAGGAGAACGAAATGCGTTTGACGACCAAGGGACGTTTTGCCGTGACGGCCATGATGGATCTGGCCTTGCGAGGCGATGAGGGGCCGGTGGCCCTGGCCGGGGTCAGCGAACGCCAGAACATTTCACTCTCCTATCTTGAGCAGTTGTTCGGCAAGCTGCGCCGTCACAAGTTGGTGGACAGCGTGCGCGGGCCGGGTGGCGGCTACTGCATCGCCCGGCCGCTTGATCAGGTCACGGTGGCCGACATCATCCGCGCCGTCGATGAACAGCTTGATGCGACGCAATGCGGCGGTCACGAAAACTGCCACGACGAACATCGCTGCATGACACATGACCTGTGGTCTACGCTCAACGCGAAAATGTACGAATACCTCGCCTCGGTCAGCCTGGCTGACCTCGTTGCCCGCGAACTCCAGAAAGCGAAGGCGCGCGGCGAAGTGATCTTGCTCGACAAGCGGGGCAGCGCACCGACACGTCGCGTCGTGCGCGAAAAATCCCTGGCGACTGCCTGATTCGCCATGTTCCGGCCTGTCTACCTCGACCACAACGCCAGTACGCCGCTTGATCCGGCGGTGCTGGCGGGCATGTTGCCGTGGCTGGAGCAGCAGTACGGCAATGCATCGAGCCGTCACGAGTACGGCCGCCAGGCAAGGCAGGCTCTGGATGAAGCACGTCAGCGCGTAGCGGCGGCGGTGAATGCGCATCCGACAGAAGTGGTTTTCACCAGCGGCGGCAGCGAAGCGAACAATCTTTTCCTCAAAGGCGCGGCCGCCTCGCTGAAGCCGGGTTTGCTTGCCGTCAGTGCGGTGGAACACCCGTGCGTGCTCAAGCCGGCCGCACAGTTGGCCCGACAGGGCTGGCAAGTACGGGAAATTGCGGTCGATGCCGCGGGGCATATCGATTTGAACGACTACGCCGAAGTCCTGCTGGCCCGCCCGGCGCTGCTGTCGGTGATGACCGCCAATAACGAAACCGGTACCGTCCAGGATATTGCCTCGCTGGCGACCGCGGCACGGACGGGCGGCGCCTGGTTCCACACCGATGCAGTGCAGGCGTTTGGCAAACTGCCCCTTGATTTTCGTGCCTTCAATGCGGCCGGGGTGCATGCCATGACGCTTTCAGCGCACAAGGCCAACGGCCCGAAAGGCGTAGCGGCCCTGGTGCTCGACAAACGTGTCGAATTGCAGCCGCTGATTGCCGGTGGCGGGCATGAGCGTGGTCTGCGGTCCGGTACGGAGAATGTGCCGGCGATCGTCGGGTTCGGCATTGCTGCGGAACTTGCGGCGCAACGCGTTGCCCAACTACCGGTACGCTTGCGGATCATGCAGACAAAGCTGGAGGCCGGGCTGGCGGCATTGGGTGCCCAAATTTTCGCCACCGGAGCAGAGCGTTTGCCGAATACCAGCTATTTCGCCTTTCCCGATATCGATGGTGAAACCCTGGTCGGCAAGCTGGATCGCGAGGGTTTTGCCGTGGCCAGCGGGGCGGCCTGCTCCAGTGCCAATCCGGAGCCGTCGCATGTCCTGCGGGCAATGGGCGTGGCGCCGGAAGTGGCGCGCGGCGCAGTGCGGGTCAGCCTCGGTGCAGGAAACACTGAAGCGGAAATTGAACAATTCATCAACGCCCTGCAAGTTACAGTCGGACGCCTGCAGGGACTGACAGCGGTTGTCATCAACTGAGCTGCCCGAACAATCCGACATAGCGAGAATGATGATGAAACTCCCGATTTACCTGGATTACTCGGCAACCACCCCGGTTGACCCGCGCGTCGCGGAAAAAATGATTCCTTACCTGTGCGAGCATTTCGGCAATCCGGCGTCACGGTCGCACAGCTTCGGCTGGGTCGCGGAAGCCGCTGTCGAAGAAGCGCGCGAGCAGGTCGCGGCGCTGGTCAATGCCGACCCCAAGGAAATCGTGTGGACCTCCGGGGCGACCGAATCGAACAATCTCGCCATCAAGGGTGCCGCCAATTTCTACGCCGGCACCAAGGGCAAGCACATCATCACGGTGAAGACCGAGCACAAGGCCGTGCTCGACACCGTGCGCGAAATGGAGCGCCAGGGCTTCGAGGCGACCTATCTCGACGTGCAGGAAAACGGCCTGCTCGACCTGGAAGTGTTCAAGGCGGCGATCCGGCCGGATACCGTGCTGGCGTCGGTGATGTTCGTCAATAACGAAGTCGGTGTCATCCAGCCGATTGCCGAACTCGGCGAAATCTGCCGCGAGAAGGGCATCATCTTCCACGTCGATGCCGCGCAGGCCACCGGCAAGGTCGATATCGACCTTGCGAAGCTGAAGGTTGACCTGATGAGCTTCTCTGCCCACAAGACCTATGGTCCTAAGGGGATCGGCGCGCTGTATGTTCGCCGCAAGCCGCGCATCCGCCTGGAAGCGCAGATGCACGGCGGCGGCCACGAGCGCGGTTTCCGCTCCGGTACGCTGGCGACCCACCAGATCGTCGGGATGGGCGAATGCTTCCGTCTGGCCCGCGAGGAAATGGCCGAGGAAAACAAGCGTGTCGGCGCCTTGCGTGACCGTCTGCTGAACGGCTTGCAGGACATGGAAGCGACTTTCGTCAATGGCGATCTCAAGCAGCGCGTCGCCCACAACCTGAACATCAGCTTCGCCTATGTCGAAGGCGAGTCAATGATCATGGCGATCAAGGATCTGGCCGTGTCATCCGGTTCGGCCTGTACCTCGGCCAGTCTGGAACCTTCCTACGTGCTGCGCGCCTTGGGGCGTGATGACGAACTGGCGCATAGCTCTATTCGTTTCAGTATTGGTCGCTTCACGACGGAAGAAGAAATTGACTATGCAATCAATCTGTTGAAAGCGAAAGTTGGCAAGCTGCGCGAGCTTTCGCCATTGTGGGAAATGTACAAGGACGGCATCGATCTGAGCACCGTCCAGTGGGCGGCACACTAATAAAAACGGTTTGGAAATACGCGGAATATACGGAGAAATAACATGAGCTATAGCGTAAAAGTCATTGATCATTATGAGAATCCTCGCAACGTCGGCTCCTTTGGCAAGGAAGACGACGGGGTCGGTACGGGTATGGTGGGTGCGCCGGCTTGCGGTGACGTGATGAAGTTGCAGATCAAGGTCAACAAGGCAGGCGTGATTGAAGACGCCAAGTTCAAGACCTATGGTTGCGGCTCCGCCATCGCTTCGTCGTCACTGGTGACCGAGTGGGTCAAGGGCAAGACGGTCGATCAGGCACTGGCCATCAAAAACACCGAAATCGCTGAGGAACTGGCGCTGCCGCCGGTTAAAATCCACTGTTCGATCCTTGCCGAGGATGCCATCAAGGCTGCCGTGGCGGATTACAAGAAAAAACACGGAGAATAAGCATGGCTGTGACCCTGACCGACAAGGCGGCGAAGCATGTCGCCAACTACCTGACCAAGCGTGGAAAAGGGATCGGCCTGCGTCTTGGCGTGCGCACCAGCGGTTGTTCGGGTATGGCCTACAAGCTGGAATTCGTCGACGCATCCGATCCGGAAGATACCGTCTTCGAAAGCAATGGCGTCAAGGTTTTCATCGATGCCAGGAGCCTGCCTTATCTCGACGGGATGGAGCTGGATTTTGCCCGCGAAGGCCTGAACGAAGGATTCAAGTTCAACAATCCGAACGTCAAGGATCAGTGCGGTTGCGGTGAGTCCTTCAACGTCTGATGGATCTTCGGGCTGACCACTTCGCGTTGTTTGGATTGAGCCGGCTTTTCCGGCTCGATTTGTCCGATCTCGACTCGCGTTATCGCGATGTTCAGGCGCAGGTCCATCCCGATCGTTTCGCCCATGCCGGCGAGGCTGAGCGGCGGATGTCCATGCAGTGGGCAACCCACGCCAACGAAGCCTATCAGACGCTGAAAAAGCCGCTGGCCCGGGCAAGCTATCTGCTGCATCTGGCCGGTCACGACATCCAGGCGGAAAACAACACCGCCATGCCCGCCGATTTCCTGATGGAACAGATGGAATGGCGTGAGGCCGTCATGGAGGCGCGGGCGGGCGGCGATCATCACGAACTGGAACGCCTTTACACCCGTTTGCGCGGCGATATCGACGTGCGCTTTGGCGAACTGGGTGCCTTGATCGATGATGCCCGCGATTATCAGCTTGCCGTTGATCGCGTCCGTCGCCTGATGTTCCTTGAAAAACTCTTGCACGAAATCGACGACGCGCTGGCGTCGCTGGAAGAATAAAAAATGGCCCTGTTTCAAATTGCCGAGCCTGGCGAGTCGGCAGCTCCCCACGAGCACAAGCTGGCGGTCGGTATCGACCTCGGCACGACCAATTCACTGGTTGCCACCGTACGCAGCGGCATGGCTGTCTGCCTGAGCGACGATCAGGGGCGGCCTTTGCTGCCTTCCGTGGTGCGTTATCACGCCGATCTCAGCACCGAAGTCGGTTACGATGCCCAGACGAAGCAGGCGGTGGACCCGAAAAATACGGTGATTTCGGTCAAGCGTTTCATGGGGCGCGGGCTCAAGGATATCTCGCACGTCGAATCCATGCCCTACGACTTCATCGAGGCGCCGGGCATGGTCAAGGTGCGAACCATTGCCGGCATCAAGAGCCCGGTCGAGATTTCGGCGGAAATCCTGAAGAGTCTGAAGGAGCGCGCCGAGACGGCATTGGGCGGAGAACTGGTTGGTGCTGTGATTACCGTCCCGGCCTACTTTGACGATGCGCAGCGCCAGGCCACCAAGGATGCGGCGCGGCTGGCCGGTCTCAATGTCCTGCGCCTGCTCAACGAGCCGACTGCGGCAGCCATTGCCTACGGGCTAGATAACGCGGCGGAAGGTGTTTATGCCGTTTACGATCTGGGCGGTGGCACCTTCGATATTTCCATTCTCAAGCTGACCCGCGGTGTCTTTGAAGTCATGTCGACCGGCGGCGATTCGGCGCTGGGCGGGGACGATTTCGATCATCGTATCTTCTGCTGGGTGATCGAGCAGGCTCGGCCGCAACCCCTGTCGCCAGCGGATGCCCGACTGCTCATGATGCGCTGCCGGGAAGCCAAGGAATTCCTGACCAATAGCCCTGAAGCGCCGATCACCCTGCGGCTCGCTTCCGGTGAAATGATCGACCTCAAACTCGACGTGGCGACCTTCGCCGCGATCACCCAGACGCTGATCTCGAAGACGCTGCAGCCGGTGAAGAAGGCCTTGCGCGATGCCGGATTGCGGCCTGAGGAAATCAAGGGCATCGTCATGGTCGGTGGTGCTACCCGCATGCCGCAGGTGCAAAAGGCAGTCGGCGACTTTTTCCGCCAGGAGCCGCTCACCAATCTCGATCCGGACAAGGTGGTCGCCCTGGGCGCGGCGACCCAGGCCAACCTGCTTGTCGGCAACAAGACCGGCAAGGACGACTGGTTGCTGCTCGACGTGATTCCTCTTTCGCTCGGGCTGGAAATGATGGGCGGGCTGACCGAAAAGATCATTCCGCGCAATTCCACCATTCCCTCTGCCCGCGCCCAGGAATTCACCACCTTCAAGGATGGCCAGACGGCCATGGCGATTCACGTGGTGCAGGGCGAACGTGAGCTGGTCGATGACTGCCGTTCGCTGGCCCGCTTCGAACTGCGCGGCATTCCGCCAATGGCCGCCGGGGCAGCACGTATCCGCGTCACCTTTCAGGTCGATGCCGACGGGCTGCTTTCCGTGTCGGCGCGCGAACAGACGACCGGTGTCGAGGCCAGTGTCGTGGTCAAGCCGTCCTACGGTTTGTCCGACGATGAAATCGCCGACATGCTCAAGGATTCGATGGCGCACGCCAAGGATGACGCAGCCAGTCGCGCGCTGCGCGAAGCGCAGGTCGAGGCCCGACGCATGATCGAAGCGACCGAAGCCGCGCTCAAGGAGGATCCGCATCTTCTCAATCTGGCGGAAACCGCCAAGATCCGCACCAGCATCGAAAAACTGCAGGAGACGCTGGCCGGTGACAATCGTCGCCTGATCAACCTGGCCATGGACGACCTCGGCTATGAAACCCAGGAATTCGCCCACCGCCGCATGAACCAGAGCGTCAATCGCGCCCTGTCCGGCCGCAAGGTCGATGATCTGAACATGGGAGAGCCGGCATGACCCAACTGATCGTGCTGCCGCACGTCGAGAACTGCCCGGAAGGCGCCGTCATCGAGGCGGAAGAGGGTAAGTCGATTTGCGAGAATCTGCTCGCCAATGGCGTCGAACTGGATCATGCCTGCGAGATGTCCTGCGCCTGTACGACCTGCCACGTGATCGTGCGCGAAGGATTCAATTCCCTGGAACCGGCCGAGGAGATCGAGGAAGATCTGCTGGACAAGGCCTGGGGGCTGGAACCCAACTCCCGCCTTGGCTGTCAGGCCATCGTCGGCAAGACACCTCTGGTCGTCGAAATCCCGAAATACAGCATCAACATGGCGAAGGAGGGGCATCGCAAATGAAATGGACTGACATCAACGATATCGCCATCGAATTGAGCGACGCACATCCCGATACCGACCCGCTGAAAATCAATTTTGTTGATTTGCGCGACTGGGTCATGGCACTGCCAGGTTTCAGCGACGATCCGAAACACTGCGGTGAAAAGATTCTCGAAGCCATCCAGCAAGCCTGGATCGACGAAGTGGCCTGAAGATGACCTACGAAGAACATCTCGATGAAGTGACCACCCTGATCACCGAAAAATACGGCGTGGCCGATGAGGTGGCCATCAAGATGGTGATGCGCGCGCAGGCTGACGATTTTTTCAGCGGTCACGACGACGATGAGTCGATCTGCACGCTGGATCGTGCACATGCCGATGCACGCGCGGTGTTCAAAAAATACCGATGACGGCTTGAGTGGGCGCTGCAGTCAGTTTTGCAGGGCCCGTGACAGGGAGGCGACTTCGTCGGCCGACTCGGCCATGATTTCACTGAGCAGCTTGTCACCAATGAGCAGCTCGATATCCGCCGGATTGCCCGTGCTGACATCACCTGCCAGCGCATTGAATGGCGACTCGACCGGCGACAGCCGGTCGGCGAGCAACAAGGTGTCGCCAAGGTCTTGCGGTGGCATGACCATATAGCCATCCCACATTTTTTCCAGCCCGTCGAGAATGTTGGCCGGAATGCCCAGCGCCTGCGCGACGGCGCGACCGACCTGCGCTTCTCCACCTTCGTACCAGGCGAGCATGCCGTCACTCAGGACGTCCGGGAAGGTGGCCGCGCGTGAAAGCAGGTAAAAACTGCCGATTTCATGAACGATGCCCGCAAAGAAAGCTTCTTCCGGATCCTGAAGCGTCACCTTGCGCGCAATGGTTCTCGCCAGTGCCGCAACATGGGCGGTGTGTTCCCAGAGTTGCCCGGCCATTGCCAGATGCTCCGGAGTTTTCGCCATGGCCTGCATCTGGCGGACGATGACCGAAGCTGTCACGGACTTCAGCGTAGCGAAGCCAAGTCTCGATATGGCGCTCCGGACGTCACTGCTGTCCCGTCCGGAGGGGTTGTAGGCGACAGAGTTGGCGATGCTGACGACGCGTGCCGAAAGGATGGGCTCTGCAGAAATCAGCTGCTTCAGTTTTTCGATCGAGCAGTTTGGGTCATCAAGGGCGCGCTGTACGCGCAGGGCGACATCGGTATGGGTGGAAAACACCATATTGCCACTGGCTGCATCGGCAGCGATGGCGTCCAGCTCATCCTGAATATTCATCATTCTTCTCCTCAGATTCCCCGGCTGAAGCTTACGATGGCCGCCGGGATCTGTCCAAGTGCCAGTGTCTGTTCTGCGGCACCCAGTTTGATTGCTTCCTTGGGCATGCCGAACACTACACAACTGGCTTCGTCCTGGGCGATCGTTTTTGCGCCTGTGTCACGCATTTCCTTTAATCCACGAGCACCATCGTCGCCCATGCCGGTCATGATGATTCCCAGGGCATTGGCGCCAGCAAATTTTGCGACCGAGCGGAATAGTACATCGACAGAAGGCTTGTGCCGATTGACGAGCGGGCCGTCGGCAACGTCGACGACATATTGGGCACCATTACGCTTGAGCATCATGTGTTTTCCGCCCGGTGCAATCAATGCCCGACCGGGAATGACACGATCGCCGTTTTTCGCCTCACAGACTTCGATCTGGCAGAGATTGTTCAAACGTTCGGCAAACATCGCCGTGAATTTTTCCGGCATGTGCTGGACGACTACGATTCCCAGCGTGGTTGCCGGCAATTTCGTCAGGATGGCCTCCAGTGCCTGGGTGCCGCCCGTTGATGTGCCGATGGCGATCAATTGATCCGTAGTACGTTCCAGCGCGCGGTGTGCCGTAGCAGCACCGAGCATGACATCCGCCGAGAGTTTAGGTGCCGGCATTACCGGCATGCCGGACTTCAATGCACGTAAATTGGCTCGGGCCGCGTTGCGTACGGCATATACGATGTCGTTGGAAGTGTCTTCGAGAAAAGATTTCAGGCCGGCTTTTGGCTTGGTGATGATGCTGACAGCGCCGGCAGCCATGGCTTCGAAAGTGGCTTGAGCCCCACGTTCAGCCAGAGAGGAGCAGATAACGACCGGTGTGGGATGCTCGGCCATGATCTTGCGCAGGAAGGAAATGCCATCCATGCGGGGCATTTCGATATCAAGAATGATGACGTCAGGCCACTCGGCCTGTAGTTTGCTGAAGGCAAACAGGGGGTCGGAGGCGGTGGCGATGACACGAATTCCCGGCTCCTTTTCCAAAGTCTGGGTAACAACTTGACGGACAAGGGCAGAGTCGTCAACGATCATCACCTTGATGTTCTCGGACATGCTCAGAGCTTCCGGTAAATGGTGGGAAGTACGGGGGTCAGCGGTGTACTCAGGCCGCTCAGGGTTTCTGAATGGCCGATGATAAGGTATCCACCCGGTTTTAGCTGAGGGAGGAGGTTGGCGATGACCTTGCCTTTTGTTTCCATATTGAAATAGATCATCACATTACGCAGGAATATGACATCAAACATTCCGACCTTCTTGTCGATGGGCAATGTCAGATTGACGTGATGAAAAGTCACGCGATCACGCAACTTCTGCGAAATCAGGAAAGTACCATCCTGCGAACGTACACCTTTGAGACAATATTTTTCGAGGAATTTCCGCGGGATGCCTTCGTTGCGTTCGATGGGATAGTGTCCGCGGCGCGCACGTTCGAGAACCCGTGTGCTGAGATCGGAGCCGACGATTTCCCAAGGCGTGGAGGGCAGGTGTTCGGCCAGCAACATGGCTAGCGTATAAGGCTCTTCTCCGGTTGAGCTCGCTGCGCTCCAGACCCGAAACAGGTCGCCGCCACGGTGTTTGGGCAGGATTTGATCGCGCAGGAACTCGAAGTGCTGGGGCTCCCGGAAAAAATAGGTTTCATTGGTGGTCAGGAGGTCGACCATCGTTTGCAATTCTTCGGGATGCTCACCGCTGGAAAGCATGCGGTAATACTCGCTGAACGTGTCGAGTTGATAATGGCGCAGCCGTTTTTGCAGGCGTCCAACGAGCAGGACTTTCTTGGCTTCGGAAAGGCTGATGCCGGCAATCTTGAAAATAAGACGCTGAAACAGCCCGAATTCCTGATCGGTGATGGCGTGCTGATGCATCAGAACAACTCGATCTTCTTGTTATCGCCAGCAGCCGGCTTGTGGAGCAGGGAGTCGGCATAGGCCTGTTCCTCACGCTGCAGGGATTCGGCGTTGATGAGGCGAGAGGTGACCCGTTTGCAGTAGGCATCGCCGCTCTGGGGAACCAGCAGTACTTTTCTGGACCATGGGCCGAGAAAGTCGGAAGCGATCAGTGGAATATTTTCCCGATCAAGCCACTCGTGTGCGAAGTCGGTATTGCGCTTTCCTACAGACAGGCTGCTGGGCAGATTGGAGTTGATGACCGAACCGCCACCAAAGGCTTTTGCCTTGATCCGGTGTTTTGCGGCGCCGCGTTTGAGCATGGCGTTGAGCAGCGCTTCCATGCATGCATCGCCAGCCAGCAGGATGTCTTCATCGGCATGGGCCCCCTGCTTCATCTGGGGAAGCATGAAATGATTCATACCGGCAAGGGGCAGTCCGGAATCGATCAGGCAGACTGCAACGCAGGATCCCAGCAGTGTCGAAATCGGGCGTGCCGACTCGATGGCCCATTCGCCGGGTTTGATATTCCGTGACAGGCGTTCGATCTCCAGTGAGGAGAGAGAGGTGTAGTCAGTCATCTTGAGGTCGCCAGCGGAAAACAGCTCGGACAGAGACTGCCAGAGCAGCCTCGTGTCCCATGAAACCGGTTTGGAAGAAAGTGATCAGGCAGTCTCGTTTCCGGTGCTGTCGGAAACCTGAGTCAGCATGGCCATCTCTTCTACCGAAAGAACGCGTGCCACGTCCAGGATGATTACAAACTTGCCGTTGATCTTTCCCATGCCGGAGATGAAATCGGTGCGGATCTTGGCACCGAATGCCGGCGGAGGCTCGATGTCCGAATGGGCAATTTCCAGAACTTCGGAAACGGCATCGACCATGACGCCGATATCCTGTTTGGTATCGCCTTCGTGCATTTCGATGATGACGATGCAGGTTCGCCGGGCGACATCGGTTACCTTGCCGCCGAAGCGGCAGGAAAGATCGATGACCGGTACGACTGCTCCACGCAGGTTGATCACACCACGGATAAAGCTTGGCAACATCGGAATTTCCGTCACCGTACCGTATTCGATGATCTCTTTTACGTTGAGGATGGCGACGGCAAACATTTCGCCACCCAGAGTAAAAGTCAGGTACTGCTGTGGTGACGAATCAACCACAGCCGTACTGACAGCCGCCCGGGGATTGGCCGGGCTTTGGACAACTTGTCCCATTTTCATGCCCCCCGGTTATCAGAATTTTTCGAAATCGGACTCATCGAAAGCGCTGGAAACACTCCGTACAGGCGCACGAGCCACACGTGAGCGCTGAACATTGCGCGTAGTCTGGGAAGCATAGCGACCACCTTGTCCGCCGTTGTCCTGATCAACCGAGAAGAAGCCCATCAGTTGCTGGAGCTGGCCGGCTTGTCCGCCCAGTTCTTCTGCGGTCGCGGCGAGTTCTTCCGAGGCAGAAGCATTTTGCTGCGTAGCCTTGTTCAGTTGGCCCATGGCGTTATTGATCTGGGCCACGCCGCTCGATTGCTCCTGAGAGGCAGAGGCAATTTCCTGAACGAGATCGGAGGTTTTCTGAATGCTGGGGACGATTTCCGTCAGCAGGGTGCCTGCACGTTCAGCCATCTTGACGGAAGAGCCAGCCAGATTGCCGATTTCCTGTGCTGCCACCTGGCTGCGTTCAGCCAGCTTGCGAACCTCTGCGGCGACCACTGCGAAGCCCTTGCCGTGCTCACCGGCACGTGCGGCTTCGATTGCTGCATTAAGTGCCAGCAGGTTGGTTTGATAGGCGATGTCATCGATGATTCCGATCTTGTCCGCAATCGACTTCATCGCATCCACGGTCTTGCTGACTGCTTCTCCACCTTCGCTGGCTTCCTTCGCTGCCTTGGAGGCCATGTTGTCGGTGATCTTGGCATTTTCCGTATTCTGGTTCACAGAAGCCGTCATTTCCTCGAGGCTGGCAGTGGTTTCCTCGACTGATGCAGCCTGTTCGGACGACGATTGCGAGAGCGACTGGGCCGTTGCAGAGACCTGGCCGGAAGCGTTGGAAAGAGCGTCAGCCGCGGTGATGATCTGGGAAATGGTGTCGGACAATTTCCCGATGGTGTTGTTGATCGCGCCCTGCAGTGTGGCAAAGTCGCCCTGGTACTGGTTGTTGATGGTCTGGGTCATGTCGCCCTGTTCCATTGCACCCATGACGCGTTGAACGTCCTGAATCGGCGAGACAACCGCGTCGAGTGTTTCATTGACACCCTGAACGATCTTGCGGAAATCGCCTTGATGGCGGCTGGCGTCGGCGCGCGTTTCCAGCTTGCCAGCTACGGCAGCACGACTGAGCATGTCGGCGTCTTCGACCAGATTGCGCACCGAGGTGACCACGCCACCGATGGCGCTGTTGATGGTGGTGAATGTCTGGCGGGCATCAGTTGTGTCCTGATCGCCGGCATCGGCCTGCAAGTCGACGTTGATGTCGCCGCGGGAGAGTTTTTCCAGCGCCCCTTGAACCTTGATGACTTCGCCCGCCTGGTAATCGCTGACCTTTCTTGCCAGGCGCTGTGCCTTGCGAATGGCCGTCTGATCCATGACGATTTCGAAGGCGCCAATGACTTCCCCGGCCACATTCTTTACCGGCAAACCGATGTAGTCGATATCGAGTTCCAGTTCGCTGGTCGGCCTGGAGATGGTGCTCGAATTTGCCTGGCGAACGTCACTCATGGCGCGGCGGCAGGCGCATTTTTCGGTGTGGCAGTCGCCGGTCTTGAAGAAGGAGGAGCACTGGGTGCCACGCAGGCGATCCAGCGACGTGTTGCCAAGCGCGAGGCCGGCCTTGTTCATGTAGAGCACGCCGTACTGCTTGTCGATGATCATGCAGGGGATGGGCATCTGATCCAGATAGCCAACCAGATAGTCGATGGCGAGATTGACGCCCTGTACGATCTTGCCGAAATCGCCCTTGTGTTTCGAAGCATCGGCACGGGTGCTGAGGCGACCTTCAATGGCTGCCAGCGACAGGGTTTCGGCATCGGAAACCAGTGCTCGAATGGCGTCCGAAGACTGCACCAGCGCATCGCGCAACAAGGCGAATTCGCCTTCATATTCGCCTTGCATGCTCTGTGTCAAGTCGCCTTCAGACATTGCAATGATGACCTTGGAGGCTTCTTTCATGGTGCGGTCAACGGTCATCTGGTATTTCTTCGCCTCCGTGATGTCGCTGGCGTACTTGACTACTTTGTAGGGTTTGCCATTGACGTCGCGGATGGGATTGTAGGAAGCCTGAATCCAGATTTCCTTGCCGCCCTTGCCGATGCGCTTGTATTCGCCGGCGTCGAATTCGCCGCGATTCATCTTTTCCCAGAACGCCCGGTAATCGGGGGTGGCAGCGTAGGCAGGATCGACGAAGGTGCTGTGGTGCTTGCCCTTGACCTCATCCAGCGTGTAGCCGAGCAGATTCAGGAAGTTCTCGTTAGCGGTGATGACCTTGCCGTCCAGACCAATTTCAATGGTGCCCATGGATTTGCCGATGGCGGCAAGTTGTCCTTCGAAATCGGCGTTACGCAGTTTGGCCGCAGTGATGTCGCTGGCGAATTTGACGACCTTGACCGGTTTACCGTTGAGGTCGCGAATGGGGTTGTAAGAGGCCTGAATCCAGACTTCCTTGCCGCCTTTGCCGATGCGCTTGTATTCACCGGCATCGAATTCACCCCGATTCAGCTTCTCCCAGAACGCCCGGTAATCCGGGGTGGCGGCGTAGGCAGGATCGACGAAGGTGCTGTGGTGCTTGCCCTTGACCTCATCCAGCGTGTAGCCGAGCAGGTTCAGGAAATTTTCATTGGCAGTGATGACCTTGCCATCCAGACCCAGCTCGATGGTGCCCATGGATTGGCCAATGGCGCTGATCTGGGCTTCAAACTCGGCGAGCCTAGTTTTTTTAGCCGTGATGTCGGTTGCGAACTTGACGACCTTGAAGGGTTTTCCATTCGCATCCATCACCGGGTTGTAGGAGGCTTCGATCCAGATTTCCCGGCTACCCTTGCCAAGGCGCTTGTATTCGCCGGCGTCGAATTCGCCCCTGTTCAGGCGTTCCCAGAAGGCGCGGTATTCGTTGCTGCCGGCGTAGGCCGGTTCCACGAAAATGCTGTGGTGACGGCCACGGATTTCATCGAGCGTGTAGCCCAGAGCTCCGAGGAAATTCTGGTTTGCGGTGATCACGGTGCCGTCGAGCTTGAACTCGATGATGCCCATCGATTTGTTGATGGCGGCCTCGCGTGCTTTCAGTTCCTGATGTTCAGTCTTGAGTTGTTCGGTAGCGCTATTAGAAAAGAATCCCATTTTTCTTCCCCTCGGGTGCAAGTAACGTTGATTTGGTATTCGGTCGGACGAAGCTTGTTGCTGTTTCTGATTCAGGTTGTGCTGGCAGCAGTCGTATATGCGCGGCCCTCTGTTTTGGTTGCAATCTGTGCCAATGCCTGGACATCGAGGATGAGTGCCACCTCGCCACTGCCCAGAATGGTTGAGCCGGCAATGCCACGCAGGTGCCTGAAAATGGCACCCAGCGGTTTGATGACGGTCTGGAACTCACCCATCAGCTGATCAACCACGATGCCCGCCTTGTGACCGGCGTAATTGACCACGACCACGTTTTCACGGGTTGGTGCCTTGTCTTCGATCTCGAACATTTCGCGCAGGCGGACATAAGGCAGAACTTCGCCGCGCAAGTTGACGAAATCGCGATCATTGTCTTCTTCCTGAAGGTCGATACATTCGACGACCATATCCAGGGGAATGACGTAGGCAGCCTTGCCGACCCCGACCAGAAAGCCGTCGATGATGGCCAGCGTGAGCGGCAGGCGGATGGTAAAGGTCGTGCCTGCTCCTTCCTTGCTGGCAACTTCGCAGTTGCCTCGCAGGCTCTGGATGTTGCGACGAACGACATCCATTCCGACGCCGCGGCCCGAGAGATTGGTGACCTGCTCTGCGGTCGAGAAGCCGGGCTCCCAGATCAGGTTGATGATTTCCTGATCGGAGAGTGTTTGTGCGGGTTGCACCAGACCACGCTCGATGGCCTTGTTCAAAATTTTGTCGCGGGGTAGGCCGCCGCCGTCGTCAACGATTTCGATGACGATGCTGCCCGAGTCGTGGTAGGCGTTCAATTCGACGGTGCCGTGACGGGGCTTGCCATTGGCTTCACGTACATCGCCCGGTTCGATTCCGTGGTCCATCGAGTTGCGTACGAGGTGCATCAGGGGATCGCTGATTTTTTCGACAATCGTCTTGTCGAGCTCAGTCTCTCCGCCCGTGATGACCAGACGGATTTCCTTCCCCAGTTCTTTCGAGACATCGCGAACGACGCGGTTGAATCGATTGAAGGTCTCGCCGATCTGAACCATGCGCAGTTGCAGTGCTGAGTCACGGATGTTTTCCACCAGCCGGGAAAGCAGGGAAGTGGACTCGACCAGTTCGGTTTGCCCGCTGCGCGTGGCCAGAAGATTTGCCGATGCGCCGGCGATGACGAGTTCGCCGACGAGATCGATCAGCTGATCGAGCTTGTCCGCCTGAACCCGGATGAGATGGGCTTCGACAGCCTTTTTCTCCGAGACACGGGTCTGCTTGCTGGCGGCAGCTTCAACTACTTCCTTGTGCACCACTTTATTATCGACGAGAATCTTGCCGATCTGATCCGGAGCCGGGCTGGAAGAGGTTTCTTCGGTTGCAGGTAGCTTTGCGAGGTGTTGCTGTTTCAGGCTTTCATCAAGTTCGGCCTGGGTGAGCGCACCGCAACGCACGAGAATTTCCCCCAGACGCATGTCGTCTTCGGGGAGTTCGGCAATCAGCTTGAGGTATTCGGAAAGCTTGCTGTTCGGCGGGAGTATGCGCAGGTCGCAGTCGTCGCTGCAGAAACTGAAAACCTGCTCGATGTCTGCCTTTGATGCACGTGTCTGCAGGCGGATCTCGAAGCCGAGGTAACAGGATTCCGGATCCATCTCTTCGGCGGGCGGCATCATGTCCGGAACGGTCTCGATCGCCAGAATTTCGCCCAGTGTTGTCAGATAACGAATGAAGGATAGTGGCTCCATTCCCCCGCGAAGCACATTGGGGCCAAAACGTACGGAAACGTGCCAGCTGTCCATATTGACGACGCCGCCGCCAGATACTTCGAGCTCGGCCTCGCTCTCGACCATCTTGTTTCCGGATTCAACTGTGGTCGTGTACTTGGCGAGTTCGGCAAGCAGGGCGTCGCCACGTGCCTGGATATCGCTGTCGGGGGCAGGAGCTCCAGCCTGAAGCACGTCCATCAGGCTTGCCAGCTGGTCGCAACAGCGAAGCAGCAGCCCGGTCAGATCGGAAGAAGCGGCGATTTCTTCGTTACGCAGGCGGTCGAGGACATTTTCCACCTTGTGCATGAAGCTTTCGATGAAGCTGCACTCGATGACGCCGGAGGCGCCCTTGATGGTGTGTGCTGCCCGGAAGATTCCGTTGATGTTGTCGTGGTCATCCGGATTCTGCTCCAGGTCGAGAAGCCCGGTTTCCATGGCCTGCAACTGTTCGCGGCCTTCCTGAATGAATACGCTGGTGAGTTCGTCCATGATTGTCCTCAGGCCTGCTCGTGCGCTGCGATGATGACCGGGTCGCCAAAAAACGCCGCCAGGTTGCAGAAATCGAGTGTCTGTCGAACCGCAGCACTATGAGCCACAATGGTCAACGACTTGTCGTGAAGGGCGGCTTCGCGTTTGGCAAGGATCAGGAGTTGCAATCCGCTGGTATCGATTTCTCCAACCTGGGAGAGATCAAGCTCGACGACATCGTGTGCGTCGAGTGCCTTGACGATTTGCTGCTTCTGATCCATCGCGTTATAGATGGTCATGTCTTCCGAAAGGCCCAGGCGAATACTGGTAGACATCAGTTGCTCCGTCAGAACAGTTCAATTTTTGGAGAAGCCGCCGCAGACGGCGAAGTGCTGGCTGTTTGATGCAAGGCCTTCTGATGGCTGGCTCGCTGGGTTTCCATGACGTAATTGCTGAACATTTCGTTGAGATGCTCGGCCAGTGGCGTGTATTCGATGTTTTCGGCATCCAGAGACTTGATGCGATTCGCCAGTACTTCGGTATGTCCGCTCAGACAGGTCAGCGCTCGCTGCACCTGCTCGATTTCCTGACGGGTAATGTCCTGGAATTGCACACTGGCGAGGGAGTCCATGAACATGCTGGCCAGTTCGCTACTGGTTGATTGCACTGTGGAAAGCACGTTCAGGTCATGCTCGAGTAATTGCTGATAGCCGTCGCCCAGCCGCGTCAGTTGCCCAGAGAACTCGCCGAGGATTGCGCGCTCGGCATCGATGTCACTTTCCGCCAGTTTGTCCTGGAATTGTTCGCGAATGGATGTTGCAACAGACAGGATTCCCTGATTGATCTTGCTGACTGCAACATCGGTTTCGGTTGAAAGCTTGCGAACCTCGTCAGCGACGACGGCGAAACCGCGGCCGGCTTCTCCGGCACGCGCCGCTTCAATGGCTGCGTTAAGCGCGAGGAGATTGGTTTGGCCGGAAATGTCCTTGATCAACTGTACAAGTTTGCCGAGCCCCTCGGCTTGCTGAACAACTTTTTCGATCCGTACCTGATCTTCGGAAAAAATCGAAACCCGCTTCTGGATGTAGCTCTCCATCTTGCCGATCAGTACCTGGTTGTTTGCGACACTGTTTTGCGAATCGGTGGCGATCGCATTCGTCGAATTCGAGGTTTCGGAGATGAATTCGCTGAGACGCGTGACAACCGAGTCGATGGCCTGAAGGCGTTCCGTAATGTCGTAGGCTGCTTTTTCGGTTTTCTGGATAATGTCGTGCAATTGACCTTGCAATACTCCGTGAAACGGGGGGATTTCGCCCATTTCGCGAACAACCTCGTCTATCGCTGCTTCAGCTTTCTTGTCTTGCTCGCAGCGTTGATCGTCACGCTTTGCAAGACCAAAGCTGGTGTCACCGTAGAGCATTTTCGAGATAAGCAACTGAGCCGCGAAGGCCAGGATGATGGCAATGCTGGCTCCAAATGCTGTGGCGGCAGAGCCTCCCAGAAACCAGGCAACGGGAAAGGCGACGACCGCGGTGGCAAGTGCGGCCAGAAGCGGACGCACAGGCGAGTGACTGTGAGACATGCGCCCCCCTAGCGAAGGACCAGCTTGATCGTATTGAGCAGTTCGTCCGCGGTGGCGGGCTTGACTATCCAGCCCGACGCACCTGCAGCCTTCGCTTCAACTTTGCGGGATTGCTGGGATTCCGTAGTCAGGAAGAGGATGGGCATGAAACGATAGCCGGATAGTTTGCGAACCTCCTTGATGAGGTCGATGCCGTTCATGCCCGGCATGTTGAGGTCGGTGATCAGCAGGTCAGCCTTGACGCCGGACTGGAATTTTTTGAGTGCCTCTTCGCCGCTGGATGCCTTTTCGGTGGCGTAACCGGCTTTGGCGAGGATGTTGGAGATGCTGAGCAGGATGGTTGCAGAATCATCGACGAGAAAAATGGTTTTCATGTTACGTGTCCCTGTGTTTCGATCTGACTGGTAAGCGTTGATGCGGCGGCCGATGGAAGTGATGGCCCATTCGTAGATGCAGTGAGGCTGCACATGCCTTAACGGACGGCGGTGAATGACCTTGAGGGGTGTCGAAGCCGCTCTGTTCTCGAGCAGCGAAGATTCAGGAATCGGGCGAGCGATTCGATAGTGTTTGCCACTGGTTGCCTCCGGTTATGTGTCATTTTTATTTCCAGCCTACACTAACTTAAGTAATAATCAACAAGGCATCAATAAAATCTGATTGTTATTCAGATTATTCCGAACAACACCTCAAAACCTTTGATATAAGTCAATCTTGGTGACGCGGTAGGCGAGGTGTATATTTCTATAATTGCATATGCTAATAAAAATGTCAAATTTAATATTTTTGTTGGTCTTGCGAGTTTACTCTTCCAGTATCGAAAGAAGCGAGTCCAGGCCACCGAAGTTGATGGCGATATCGGCTTTTGCGCGTGTCGCCGGTTTGGCGCGATAGGCTACCGAGAGTCCGGCCTGGGCCATCATCATGAGGTCGTTGGCGCCGTCGCCGATGGCGATGACCTGGTCGCGGGTCAATCCAAGTTCATCGGTCAGTTTTGCCGTGTGGTGGGCTTTGGCGGCCGCATCGACGATGTCGCCGACGACGCGGCCGGTGAGCTTGCCTCCGGAGATTTCGAGTTCGTTCGATGTGGCGAAGTCGAAGCCGAGTTCGATGCGCAGGCGTTCGGTGAAATAAGTAAAACCACCGGAGAGAATCGCGGTGCGCAACCCGGCTGCCTGGCAGGCTTCGAGTAGTTCGCGGGCGCCCGGCGAGAGCAGCAGGCGTTCGGCGAAGACGCGGGCAAGAACGCGGGCGTCCAGTCCGGCGAGCAGTGCCAGCCGCCGACGCAAACTTTCGCGATAATCGATTTCGCCGCGCATGGCGGCTTCGGTTACGGCAGAAACTTCAGCTTTCTTGCCCGCGAAATCGGCCAGTTCGTCGATGCATTCGATGGTGATCAGGGTGGAATCCATGTCGAAGCAGATCAAACCGTAATCGGACAGCTTTTTTCCGGCAGGCATGAATGCCCAGTCGAGTTTCTCGGCTTCGATGAGCGGAATCAGGGCATCGAATTCGGCTGTGCGGTTTGCGTTCTTTAGGCAGACGAGCTGGGGAGGGCGTGGCTCGACGGCCGATGAACCGGTGGCGGTGACGATGCGTTCGAGCAGAAAAGTGGGCAGCGCGCCGCCCTGGATGATCAGATTCATGTTTCAGGTTGAAAAGTCGAGTTGCAGGCTGTCCTGTGCCAGATGTCTGGCAATTACGCCCGGCAGGCCTTGCGGTGCGCGAATGCGCAATTGCTTGTTGATATTGTAGCGGCCAAAGACGACTTCGATATCATCGGGCGTGACACCAAATTCGCCGGCCAGAAAACGCACCATGTGATCGGTCGCCCGGCCGGCTACTGGCTTCGCCGTGACGCTGATCTGCAACTGTTTTCCCTTGGGCTTGCCGATACCGTCGTGCCCGGCGTTGGGTGTGCCGAGGACGTTGAGTACCAGCGTCTCGCCATCCCAGCCGCAGAAGGTGTTCAGTGCCATACCTTGTTCAGTGTCGACGGCATGACGGGGTTTGCGCGGCTTGGACCTCACGAGAATTTTCTGGTTTGCGGCAGGCCGGGCATTTTAGTCGCCGATGACGTGGGAAACCAGTCCGTCGGCGAGCTTCGGCTCGAACCAGGTCGATTTGGGTGGCATGACCTCGCCGGTGTCGGCGACCGCCATCAGGTCGCTCATTCGCGTCGCGTGCATGGCGAAGGCGACGGCCATTTCGCCGCTATCCACGCGCCGTTCGAGTTCGACGGAACCACGGATGCCACCGACGAAGTCGATGCGCTTGTCACGGCGCAGGTCGCCAATGCCGAGAATGGGGGCCAGCAATTGCTCGGAGAGCAGGCTGACATCGAGGCGGCGCACCGGATCGTGGTGGGGAACAAGTTCCGGCCTGATTTCCAGGCGATACCAGGCACCGCCGAGGTACATGCCGACGACGCCCGGTTTTTCCGGGGCCACGCGGCCGGTCGCAGGGCTGACGACAAAACGTTCGCCGACACGGGCGAGGAAGCTGTCCACCGACAGGCCGTTCAGATCGCGTACCACCCGGTTGTAATCCATGATGCGCATCTGGTGGGCCGGGAAAATGACCGAAAGGAAGGTTGCAGCGGCGATATTGCCCGGCTGGCTTGCCGCCACGCGCGAAGCGGCGGCAGAACGGTGGTGGCCGTCGGCAATGTAGAGGTTGGGCATGGCATCGAAGGCGGCGCTAAGGGCCGCGATCGTGGTGGCATCGTCGATCAGCCAGACGGTGTGGCGCACGCCGTCGAAGGTCGCGTCGGCGACCGGTTCCCGGTGTGTGGCCTGGCTGATCAGGGTATCTGCGTCCGGGCAATCGGGATAGGCCAGCAATACCGGCCCGGTTTGCGCGGCCAGGGCTTCGATCTGCCGGACGCGGTCGTCTTCCTTGTCGGGGCGGGTGAATTCATGTTTGCGGATGCGGTTGCTGTTGTAATCCGCCACTGATGCTGCGGCGACGAGGCCGGTCTGGACGTGTTCGCCCATGCTCAGGCGATAGGCGTAGTAGCAGGGCGCGGCATCGCGGATCAGGATGCCATCGGAGATCAGGCGGCGGAAGTTTTCGGCCGATTGGGCATAGACCGCCGGCGAGTAGGGATCGATGTCGGCCGGCAGGTCGATTTCAGCCTTGGAAATGTG
Source organism: uncultured Dechloromonas sp. (assembly GCA_964583695.1). Lineage (GTDB taxonomy): Bacteria > Pseudomonadota > Gammaproteobacteria > Burkholderiales > Rhodocyclaceae > Azonexus. The sequence goes on along the minus strand of CAZOWA010000004.1, from coordinate 79,799 downwards.
CAGGAAGCTAAGCGGCTTGCCGGCGGCACGTTGGCGCGCCTCGCTGCTGGACAGGACGTCGTAGGGCGGGGCGGCGACATTCTGGGCGTGTTCCGTGCGTGGGCGCAGGCCGCGAAATGGCTGGATCAGGGGCATGCCGGACTCCTTGGTTTCATCGAATGTGCAGGAAGGCAGAATCTTAGCCGGCCTGTCGTCCCCGCGTTAATACATGGGGCGGATTATTTGCAGTGGAGGCGGCGTGCTGGCTTCCACGGTCAACCCGAAAAAACGCCATTTTTTCGGGTTGACCGTGGAACTTGCAATCTGCAACGTGAAGTACCTTTTGTCTCGTCCACTACATCAACGAGCGCATCGCCACGCGTCAAATGGCGTAAATGCTCAGGGTGATATGGAAATTCCCGATTTTTTCCCATTGCCTCTCCACGGTTTCTTCCGAACTCATGGTGATCTCGTAATGCGCGTAGGCGCCATCAGCCATCGGATGGGCACGCCGGAAGCTGCCGCCCTTTCCCTGGGCCGGCATCCAGCCGCAGCATTGGAAGACAAGCTTCGCCATGCCGTATTTTCGGATCAGCAGCGCCTCGGTGGCATGTGCGTACTTGCCGGGGATGCTGTAGGTGGATTCGCAAAGCTTCTGGGAAGGCGCAGCGGGTTCTTCGCTCCGGACCAGTTTGGCGTGCGGGATCTGCAGGCCGTACAGCTTGAGGAGATCGGGGCCGCAGTGCGTTCCCGTCTGGGCAGGCGCGGCATGAGAAAAACCAAGTGCCGCCAGGAGCAGCCAGAGAGAAATCAGGCGGTGGCGCATGTGGCCTCGTGGCTTCCTCCAGACGTACTCAGGTCTTGAAGCGTGCGACGGATTCATGCAAAGCGCCGGCAAGGCCGTGTAGTTGCCGGGCCGCATCGGCGGTCTGACGTACAGAAACTGCACTTTCCTCAGACATTCGGGCGATGTTCTCCAGTTTTCTGGCAATTTCGCTGCTGGCGAGACTCTGTTCCTGAATCGAACTGGAGATGTCATTGACCACGACAGTGACGCGCTGGGCGCCACTCCGGATGCGGTTGATCGAATCACCCGCCTGGGTGGCCAGTTGTACGCCGGAACTGACTTTGGCAACGCCTTCTTCCATGCTGCTGACGGCGCTGCGCGTGCCTTGCTGGATCTTGCTGATCATTTCAGCGATTTCCCTGGTCGATTGGGCGGTGCGTTCCGCCAATTTGCGGACTTCGTCCGCCACGACCGCGAAGCCCCGGCCCTGTTCGCCGGCGCGTGCGGCTTCGATGGCGGCGTTGAGTGCGAGCAGGTTGGTCTGATCGGCGATTTCACGGATGGTATTGACGATGGAAGTGATCTGATCTGAGTGATGGCCAAGGTCTTCGACGATTCTCGAGGACGCGAGCACCGTATCGGAAATCTTGTTCATCTCGGTGGCAGTCGTATGAATGACCGAGGCCCCTTCTTCGGAAATGCTGTCTGCTTCGCGGGAAATGGCATGTGCTTCGTTGGCGGAATCCTTGACCTGATCGATGCTGACTGCCATTTGCTCAACCGATGCCGCCATTGACGAGGCTGCGTCGCTTTGTTGGCTGGCCTGGCTGGATACCTCCTCGGAGGCACGCAGCAGTTGATTGGCCGCACTGGCGACTTGTTCCGCATTTCTGGCAATGGTTGAGATCATGCCGCGCAGTGTGTCCTGCATGCCGCTGATGTCGGCGAGCAGATTTTCACCGGGCGGGTAAGCGACATTGGAAGACAGGTCACCAGAAGCAATCCGGTGCGTCACTTCCGAAACGATTCCCGGATCGCCGCCGAGTGTCTTGATGATATTGCGGGAGATCAGCGTCAGAAAGATCGTGATAAAGCCACCAATGCCTACGCACCAGAGCAGGAGGGTGGTCGCATCCTGACGGAACTTTGCTTCTACGTCGTCGGTGTAAATACCGGTACCGATGACCCAGCCCCAGGGCTTGAAACCCATGACATAGGATATTTTCGGAACGCCTTCCTCATTGCCCGGCTTGGGCCAGAGGTAATCGACAAAACCTGCGCCTTTGTTGCGCACGGTGTTGTTGAATTCGACGAACAGCAATTTGCCGTTCTTGTCCTTGAACTGGTCGAGTTTCTTACCTTCCAGTTCGGGTTTGATCGGATGCATGACCATCTGGTCGTTGAGGTCATTGATCCAGAAATATTCGACCTTGTCATAACGCATTGCCCGGATTGCTTCGGCTGCCGCTTTTTTCGCGGCATCCTCGCTGATTTTTCCGGCAGCGGCTTCGGACTGGAAGTGCCCGAGTATTGTTTGAGTGGCTTCTACCAGATTGCGCACTTTGGCCTTGCGGTCTTCGAGCATCCGCTGTTTACCGTTGATCAACAAAACAGCGAACAGGAGAATCAGGGCGCCGACGATAGCAAGCGTCATCGTCGTCAGTTTCGCGTTTAGCGACATTTTCTTGTGGGCCATGATTTCCCCCTTCGATACAAATTGGCCATTCGGTCAAATCTTCCAATATTTCGAAAAATATTTTCTGTATCAGCCGATTGTCGAATAGTTACGGAATCCGGTACCGGTTGTCAAATATGCAACGGTATCGTTCGGCAATGGCGGCATTTAACCAACGAGCCGTTTTTTCCGCTCTGCCGTGTAATGCCACCAGGGACGTGCTTCGTCGCCGTCCATAAAACGGATGACGGAGATGAAGACGTCGATGACGCAGGGATCGTGGCGCTGGCCGGTCAGTGTGCACAGCGCGTCGTAAAGCGCGTAGGGGTCGCGGCCCTTAAGTTGGTCGGGAGCGCTGATGCCCAGCCGCTCCAGATCCTTGGCCATGGCCGGGCCGATATTCGGCAGGTCGGTCAGGGTGGAAAGCTTGCTGCGAACCACCCGGGACGGATTCATGCCAGTCTGCAGCGCCGTTCAGTTCAGCCGTTCCGGCAGCACATCGCGCAGCATGATTGCGGCGTCGCGAATCATCTTCTCGGTGCTTGCCCAATCGACGCAGCCGTCGGTGACCGAGCAACCATATTTGAGCTGAGAGAGATCCGCAGGAATCGGCTGATTGCCGGCTTCGAGGTTGGATTCGATCATGACGCCAAGCAGGGATTTGTTACCGTTGCGGATCTGGTTGACGACATCAGCCATGACCAGTGGTTGCAGTTCCGGTTTCTTGGAACTGTTGGCGTGTGAGCAGTCGACGACGATGTTGGCGGGCAGTTTGGCCTTGGCCATCGCCTGTTCGGCAACGGCAACTGAGACGGTGTCGTAATTGGGCTTGCCGTCGCCGCCGCGCAGCACGATGTGGCCGTAGGCGTTGCCGGTGGTACGCACGATGGCGACGCGGCCTTCACTGTTCAGGCCTAGGAAGGAATGCGGATTGGAGGCAGAGAGGATGGCGTTGGTCGCGACCGAGAGGTCGCCGTTGGTGCCATTCTTGAAACCGACCGGTGTGGAGAGTCCGGAGGACATTTCGCGGTGTGTCTGCGATTCGGTGGTGCGGGCGCCGATGGCCGTCCACGTGATGAGATCGCCGTAGTACTGTGGGCCGTAGGGATCGAGTGCCTCGGTGCCGGCGGGCAGGCCGAGTTCATTGACGGCGAGCAGGAATTCGCGGGCTTTTTCCATGCCGACATTGACCTGGAAAGAGTCGTCCATGAAGGGGTCGTTGATGTAGCCCTTCCAGCCGACGGTGGTGCGCGGCTTTTCGAAATAGACGCGCATGATGATCTGCAGTGTATCGCCGACGTCATCGGCCAGTTTCTTCAGGCGGCGGGCATAGTCGAGGCCGGCGATCGGGTCGTGGATGGAGCAGGGGCCGACCACGACAAAGAGGCGGTGATCCTTGCGGTCGAGAATCTTGCGCAGCAGGTTGCGGCCATGCGTGACGGTCTTGGCGGCCTTGGTGGAAAGAGGGAGGCGGGACTGGATTTCGTCCGGCGTCGGCATGGTGTCGAAGGCGGTGACGTTGACGTTGTCGATATTCGGGGTAGTCATGGTTATTTCGTTAGCTCGCGAATCATGTCTTTCACTGCGGCGACCTTGTCGCTGAGCGTCGGGCAGTGGCGTAAAAGGGAAAGTTTATCCTGTCCTGCCAGCTTGTAGCTGCGGTTTTTCTGAATCAAATTGATGATCTTGATCGGTTCGATCGGCGGATTCTTCGAAAACTCCGGGCTGAACTGCAGGGTGATCTGGTCGTTGGTGGCATCCAGCTTCTGGATCAGCAGGGGTTTGACGAGCAGCCGCAGGCGATGCGTGGCGAGTAGCGACTGCGCCTGCAACGGTGGCTCGCCGAAGCGGTCGATGAGTTCTTCCTGCAGGGCGTCGATGTCCTCGTTCGTCTCGCCGTTGGCCAGGCGCTTGTAGAGCGTCAGGCGTTCATGCACGTCGGGGCAGTAGGCGTCGGGCAGCAGGGCCGGCGTGCGCAGGTTGATTTCCGTGCCAATGCCCAGCGGCTGGGTAAGGTCGACCGCCGCCAGGTGCTTGCCCTGCTTGAGCGCCGCGACGGCACGGTTGAGCATCTCGGTGTACAGGTTGAAGCCGACTTCCTGCATTTCGCCGGACTGGTTGTCGCCCAGCACTTCGCCGGCGCCGCGAATTTCCAGGTCGTGCATGGCGAGAAAGAAGCCGGAACCCAGCTCTTCCATGGCCTGGATGGCATCGAGGCGCATGCGGGCCTGCTTGGTCATCGCCTTTTCGTCGAGCACGAGCATGTAGGCGTAGGCCTGGTGATGCGAACGGCCGACCCGGCCGCGCAGCTGGTGCAACTGGGCGAGGCCGAATTTCTCGGCGCGGTTGATCAGGATGGTGTTGGCGTGCGGATTGTCGATCCCGGTCTCGATGATGGTCGTGCACAGCAGGACATTGGCACGCTGGCCGGTGAAGTCGCGCATGACGCGCTCGAGTTCGCGTTCGTTCATCTGGCCGTGGCCGATGACGATGCGGGCTTCCGGCACGAGTTTTTCGAGCTTTTCCCGCATATTGTCGATGGTATCGACCTCGTTGTGCAGGAAATACACCTGGCCGCCGCGCTTGAGTTCGCGCAGGACGGCTTCGCGGATGATGCCGTCGGAGAACTTGCTGACGAAGGTCTTGATGGCCAGTCGCTTCTGCGGCGCGGTGGCGATGACCGAGAAGTCGCGCAGGCCCTCCATGGACATGGCCAGGGTGCGCGGGATCGGCGTCGCGGTCAGCGTCAGGACATCGACCTCGGCGCGCATCGACTTCAGCGTTTCCTTCTGGCGCACGCCGAAGCGGTGTTCTTCGTCGATGACGACGAGGCCGAGGCGGTTGAACTTGACGTCCTTGCCGATCAGCTTGTGCGTGCCGATGATGATGTCAATCTTGCCATCCGCCAGTTCCTGCAAGGCTTGCGCCGATTCCTTGGCGGTCTTGAAACGGGAGATTTCGGCGATCTTGACGGGCCAGTCGGCAAAGCGATCGACGAAGGTCTGGTAATGCTGTTCGCAGAGCAGGGTGGTCGGGCACAGTACGGCGACCTGCTTGCCGCCGGCCACGGCGCAGAACGCAGCGCGCAGGGCGACTTCGGTCTTGCCGAAGCCCACATCGCCGCACACCAGGCGATCCATCGGCTTGCCTGAGCGCATGTCGTCGATGACGGCGGCGATGGCCTGGGCCTGGTCGTTGGTTTCCTCGAAACCGAAGCCGTCGGCGAATGCCTCGTAGTCGGTTTCCTTGAAGGCAAAGGCATGGCCCTGGCGGGCCGCACGGGCGGCGTAGAGAGCAAGCAGCTCGGCCGCCGTGTCGCGCGCCTGTTCAGCCGCCTTGCGCTTGGCCTTTTCCCACTGGCCGGAGCCGAGGGTGTGCAGCGGGGCGCTTTCCGGATCGGCGCCGGAGTAACGCGAGATGACGTGCAGCTGGGCCACCGGCACGAAAAGCTTGGCCTCGTTGGCGTAGTGCAGTTCGAGGAATTCCTGTTCGCCGAGGCCGAGGTCCATACGCACCAGGCCTTGATAGCGGCCGATGCCGTGGCTTTCATGGACGACCGGGTCGCCGACCTTGAGTTCGGTGAGGTCCTTGAGCCAGTTGTCGAAGGTGGCTTTGCGCGCGGCTTCGCGTCGGGTGCGGCGCGGGGCGCCGGCGTAGAGTTCGGTTTCGGTGATGAAGGCGAGCCCATCGAGCGCAAAGCCCGCCTGCAACGGTCCGATGCTCAGTGCCAGCCGAACGTCGCTTGCCAGAAAACCGGCGAGGTCGGCGCTCGCCGACGGCGTCAGACCGTGTTCGGCAAACATCGAAGCCAGGGTCTCACGGCGCCCGGCGGTTTCGGCGACGATCAGGACGCGTCCCGTACTGCCATCGAGATAGGCCTTCAGCGCCCCGAGCGGATCATCGCTTCTGCGGTCAACCGAAATATTTGGCAAATTTCGGGAAAGGGGGGGCGCATCGTTCTTTTCGGTTTTCAGCGCCAGTCGGGCATAGGATTTGGCGGCACCAAAGAAGGCTTCGTCACTCAGGAATAGTTCTTCCGGGGCGAGCAACGGCCGTGCCTTGTCGCCTTGCAGCAGGTTGTAGCGCGACCGGGTGTCTGTCCAGAAGGCAGCAATGGCGCCCGGTGTGTCGCCGTGGGTGACGAACACTGCATCTCTGGGAAGATAGTCGAAAAGGCTTGCCGTACTGTCAAAAAAGAGCGGTAGATAATATTCGATACCGGCGCTGGCAATGCCGCTGGAAATATCCTTGTAGACCCCGGATTTCGCCGGGTCGCCCTCGAAACGCTCGCGGAAGGCCTGGCGGAAATGCGTGCGGCCTTTGTCGTCCATCGGGAATTCGCGCGCCGGCAGCAGGCGAACCTCCGGCACCGGATAGACCGTGCGCTGGGTATCAACGTCGAAGGTCTTGATGCTTTCGATTTCGTCGTCGAACAGGTCGAGCCGGTAGGGCAGTTGCGAGCCCATCGGGAAAAGGTCGATTAGCCCGCCACGGATCGAATATTCACCGGGCGAAACCACCTGTGTGACGTGCGCGTAGCCGGCCAGAGTAACCTGGCTTCGGAATTTCTCGGCGTCGAGTTTCTGGCCCTTGCGGAACTCGAACGTATAGGCGGCCATGAACTCCGGCGGTGCCAGGCGATTTACTGCGGTCGATGCCGGCACGAGCAGGATATCCACCTCGCCCTGCAAGGTGGCCCACAGGGTCGCCAGTCGTTCCGAGACGAGATCCTGATGCGGCGAAAAGTGGTCGTACGGCAAGGTTTCCCAGTCTGGCAGCAGGCGTACCTTCAGGTTTGGCGCAAACCACGGAATTTCCTCAAGCAGACGTTGGGCATCGGCGGCACTGGCTGCGACCAAAGCCAGTAAACGTCCCTTGTTTTGTTGTGCCAGTTCGGCAAGCACGAGCGCATCGGCTGAACCGGCCAGCGGAGGCAGGTCGATACGTGCGCCAGGTTTGGGCAAGGCGTGAATCGGAATCAGGGGAACAGTGGACACGTGCGGCGGTGCTGCTGGAGGGGCGCCAATTATAGCGGGTTCAGCCCGATGCTTCGCACCGCAGGAAAGCATCGGGCCGGGTTCTCCCGCTTATTCAGTTGGCTCTGTTGGCAACAACAGGTTGAGCAGTACGGCGAGCACGCCGCACAGGCTGATGCCTTGCAGCGAGAAGCTGCCGATCTGCACGGCCAGCCCGCCGATGCCGGTGACCAGCGTGACCGAGACAATGCACAGGTTGCGTGCGCTCGACAGGTTTACCCGGGCATCCATCAGGGTTTTCAGGCCGATGCCGGCAATCGAGCCGAAGAGCAGCACCATGATGCCGCCCATGACCGGCAGGGGAATGGTCTGCAACAGGGCGCCAAACTTGCCGACAAAAGCCATCAGGATGGCGAAGCCGGCCGCCCAGGTCATCACCACGGGGTTGTAGTTCTTGGTCAGCATGACAGCACCGGTGACTTCGCCATAGGTGGTGACCGGTGGGCCACCGAACAGGCCGACGACATTGACGGCCAGACCGTCGCCGAGCAGGGTGCGGTGCAGGCCGGGGCTTTCGGTGTAGTCCTTGCCGGCGACCGAGCCGATGGCAAGAATGCCGCCGACGTGTTCGACGATGGGGGCGATGGCCACCGGAATCATGAAGAGGATGGCAGCGAGGTTGAATTCCGGCGTGCCGAATTGCGGCATGGCAATCCAGGCGGCCTCATTGACCTTTGTGAAATCGACGATGCCGACGAAGAGCGAGGCGATGTAGCCGACTGCGACACCGACCAGGATAGGCACTAGCTTGAGCAGGCCGTGGGCGCGGATGGCAGTGAGCATGGTGGCCAGCAGCGAAACGGCAGCGATGGCAATGGCGGTTTCGTACGGCACAACCTGGGCGGTGCCGGCTTTGCCAGTCGCCATGCCGACAGCGACCTGTGCGAGGCCAAGACCGATGACCATGACCACCGGGCCGATGACCACCGGCGGAAGCAGATGATGAATGAAGCCGACGCCGCGCCATTTGACCAATGCTGCAGCCACATAATAAAAAAAGCTGGCCGAGGCTAGCGCGCCGAGCGTCGCTGGCATGCCCCAGGTCTGTACGGAGTAGATGACCGGGGCGATGAAGGCAAAGCTGGAGCCGAGATAGATCGGCACCTGGCGTTTGGTGCAGAACTGGAAAATCAGCGTGCCAATGCCGGCGCCGAGCAATGCCAGGCTGGGATTGAGGCCGGTGAGCAGCGGTACCAGAACGGTTGCGCCGAAGGCGACAAAAAGGATTTGGGCGCCGGAAAGGGCGGTGCGCCAGACGGGATCGTGATGCGTGGTCATGCTTCCTTGGTCCAGGGTAGGTGGGGCGGTTAGTTGTGCAAATGCAGGGAAAGCCACGATGCAACGCGAACCACCGGGTCTTCGGCCGGGGTGAGCGGATGCATTTCATGAATGGCGCCGAGATAGGCAGAGGCTCTCTGATAGGCGGTTTTGCCGATTTCGTCGTCGGCATCGAACAGCATGAGCAGCGGCGAAGTCAGCAATTTCAGCGCCTGTAGTCCGGCCCGGTCGATCAGCCCGCCGTGACAGGCCAGAACCTTGACCTGGGTGTCACGCTGGGCAGCCGCGCGAATGGCTGCCGGGGTCGCATCGCCGCTGGCAAAAACGGCCAGTGGCAGCGCTTCCATGTCGCCGTCGTGACGAATCAGGTCGAAGATGTCGATCAGGCGCTCGGTCAGGCGTGGCACGTTCTGGGTGGCATCGGGGAAGTGCGCTTCCTGAGAGGTCAGCAATTCCATGCCGAAAATCGCGTAACCGCGAATGGCAAGATTTGCCGCAATAATCGTGTCGACCGCAGCATGATGCGAACGGGCGAGCAGCACGAGTCCACGCGGATTGTCGGGGATTTCGAGCTGGCCATGTAGCGGGCCGTGCGGAGTGTGGATGGTGATATCGCGGTTCATGGTGAAAGTCGGACAGGAATGCGTTGCGGGCCGAACGCCTTGCCGTCGCGCCCCAGCTTTGCGCCGAAGCGGCCGGCCAAAGCGGTCTGGCAGTGGGGGCAATGACCCGCCGGGGTCAGATCATAACGCCGGATGTCGTACCAGTCGCGAACGATCAGTGCTGCGTGGCATGTCGGACAGAAGGTCGTGCCGCCCTCGCTGTCGTGTACGTTGCCGGTAAAAACGTGGTGCAGCCCTGCATCCTGCGCAATGCGCCGGGCCTGTGACAAGCTTTCGGGCGAGGTGGCGGGAATATCAGCCATTTTCCAGTCGGGATGGAAGGCACTGAAATGCAGGGGGACATCCGGCCCGAGTTCTTCGGCGATCCAGGTCGATAGTGCATTGATTTCGTCGGGACTGTCGTTCTGTCCGGGGATAAGCAGGGTGGTAATTTCCAGCCAGCAATCGGTTTCGTGATGAATGTACGCCAGCGTGTCGAGCACAGGCTGGAGGTGGGTGCCACACAGTTTATGATAGAACGCGTCGGTGAAGGCCTTGAGATCGATGTTGGCGGCATCCATCGTGCCGAAGAATTCACGGGCTGGTGCCGGATGAATGTAGCCGGCACTGACCGCCACGTTGCGAATTCCTGCGGCATGGCAGGCCTGTGCGGTATCAATCGCGTATTCGGCGAAAATCACCGGGTCGTTGTAGGTGTAGGCGACGGCGTCGGCACCATAGCGCCGAGCTGCGGCGGCGATGGCTTGCGGGCTGGCTGCATCCATCAGGCGGTCCATGTCTTTCGAGCGGGAAATGTCCCAGTTCTGGCAGAACTTGCAGGCGAGGTTGCAGCCCGCAGTGCCAAAGGAAAGGATGCTGCTGCCGGGGAAGAAATGATTGAGCGGCTTCTTTTCCACCGGGTCAATGCAGAAACCGGATGAGCGGCCATAGGTGGTGAGTTGCATTGCGCCATCTAGCATCCGGCGAACGAAACAGGCGCCGCGTTGCCCTTCGTGCAACTGGCAGTCGCGCGGACAAAGGTTGCACTGAATACGGCCATCGTCGAGCGGGTACCACCAGCGGGCGGGATGCCTGTTTTCGCTCATGGCGCAGCTTCCCGCCACTTTTCGACGGTATAGCGTTCGAGGCGGATGTCGTCGCCCCAGTAGGCGGCAGGCAACCCGGCCTTCTGCTTGAGGTGGGCCATGAACTGAACGGGGTCGGGCAACTGGTCCCAAACCTGTGGCAGAAAGGTGGCGCGATGGTGACCTGCGGACAGAATGATTCCATCAATACCGGGCCGGAGTTGCCCCAGTGCATCGGCCTCGCTGGTAAAGACGATGGGCTGAGCCGGGCTGAGCAACGAAACCTCGACCCGGATGTGCTCCATTTCCCCGGACGTCAGCGGTTTGAAGCGCGGGTCGCTAAAAGCTGCGGCCCGGGCATTTTCCTGAATGTCGGTAGAGAGCGCTCGCCAGGCTTGCAGACTGCCGATACATCCGCGCAGTTGTCCGTCGCGGGTGAGGGTGACGAACGTGGCTCCGGGTTCATTCAGGTCCGCTGGAATGGCAACCGGCTGCTCCGGCAGACCAAGTCGGGCGGCGATGGCGTTTCTGGCCAGAATGAGCAAGGTGGTACCGGGTTCAGGCATGACTGGATTCGTGAAGGGCAAAGGCGGCATAGCCGACGACGCGGCTTTTGTCGCCGGCCGTGTCTCCCGAATTGCAAAGCCGAAGCAGCTGTGCCGTCATGCCTCGTTGACTGGCAGCCAGCAGCAAGCCGTTGAGCGGATAGGCGCCGCAGGCCTGTTCCGGGCGAATGCAGCTGTCGAGTTGAAGGATTCGCTGGCTGGTGTCGTGGTCGACTTCCCGGGCTCGATCGTAGGGCAGGAAGTGGGAAAGGTCTGAGCTCAGGATGATCAATGTTTCGGAGCCTCCCCACAGGTGATTGAGTACGCCGGCCACGGCTTCCGGTGTGGCGCGGCCGACGACCAGCGGCAGCAATGAAAAATCGTCGAGTACCTCGAGCAGGAAGGGGAGGTGAACTTCCAGCGAGTGTTCCTGCGCATGTGCCAAATCGCTGAAAACGACCTGCGGCAGGCTGGCGATTTGCGCCACTGCCGACTTGTCGATGCGAACCGGGCCAAGCGGCGTGGCGAACAGGTCGCATTTGGGCAAGGCCAGACCTTCGACGGCGACCCGGTGCGCCGGGCCAAGCAATACGACCCGACGGATGTCGCCACGCCAGGGCTTGAGCGTTGCGTAGGCCTGGGCAGCCGTTGATCCGGAATACACGTAGCCGGCATGCGGCACGATCAGTACTTTGGGTTGGTTCATCTCATGCCGCGGTGCTGCTCCCAGCAACTGGCGAACGGTGGCGCCGAGCTGATCCGGGTTGGCCGGATAGAAAGCCCCGGCTACTGCGGCAGGGCGTGCGACAGTCATTACTTCCTCCTAAACGAACAACAGGCCGGCCACCATGCCGCCCCCGATGGCAAGCAGGCCGGGCAGGGCGTAACGTGCCAGTTTGCCGCCGCCGATACTGATGACCAGACTGATCTTGAAAGCGAGATTCGCCATCAGGGCGAGAGTAACGGCAATGACTGCCTCGCCGCTGGAGACTTTTTCGAGGTTGTACATGCGTAGGGTAGAGAGCACGCTGGCATCGGCATCGGTCAGGCCGGAGGCCAGCGCCACGATGTAGAGGCCCTTGTTGCCTGCGATATCCTGCAACCAGGCGGAGGCAAGAAGCACTACCGCGTAGAGCAGTCCAAATGAAATTGCCGTCTTGAGTTCGGTCGGGTTCTTCACTTCCGGCATCGGTAATTCGCCTGCAGCACGCAGTATTTTCCAGCCATAAAGCGCCATGGCAACTCCGGGGAGAATGCCGCAGGCAAAAACGGTGGCAATCGGTGCGAGCAATCCCGGTGCGACCACGCTGGAGACAAAACCAAGTCGGATCATGACCATGACGTTGGCGATCAGGATGACGATGGCCGACATGCGAATCAGGTGTTCGTGCTCACGGGCATGGCGGGAGAACATCAGGGTGGTGGCAGTGCTTGAGGCAAGCCCCCCGAAAATGCCCAAAAGGGCCGCACCGTGCTGGGCGCCGATGATGCGCAGTGCGAGATAGCCGGACAGCGCAAGACCTGAAATCAGAACGACCATCCACCAGATCTGGCGTGGATTGAGTGCGTTGTAGGGGCCATAGTCGAGGTTGGGAAGTATGGGCAGGATGACCAAGGAGAGAACGGCGAATTGCAGGATGGAGTTGATGTCCTTGGGGGTCATCCGCTCGCTGACCTTGCGCATTTCCGCCTTGAAATAAAGGAGGACGGTGGTGGTGATGGCGAGCATGACGGCGAGCGTTGCGTAGCCGTGCCAGATGGCGGCTCCCAGGCCGTAGGTGACGATGATTGCTGCCTCTGAAGTGAAGCCGCGATACTGTTCCTCCTGCTGCGCCGAGAAATTGGAGGCAACCATGGCAGCGGCAATGACCAGCAGGCCAGCGGCGAGCAGCCAGGGGCCGCCGGTCTTTTCGCCCAGCATGGCGAACAGGCAGCCGAGCATCGAGGTCAGGGCAAAGGTGCGCAGGCCGGCCGCGGAATCCGGGCGGCGCTCGCGCTCCATGCCGATCAGCAAGCCGACCCCCAGTGAAGTGGCAAATGCCTCCAGCGGTGTGGCCAGTTCCGGAACAATGAAACTCATGTGATTCCTCGCGCATTGCCGATATTCGTTAAAATTAAGCCATGCCACGCTATTTCGCAATCGTTCCCGCTGCCGGCAGCGGTTCACGCTTCGGTGCCGAGACGCCAAAGCAGTACCTCGGACTGCTCGGGCGCCCGATGATCCATCACACTCTTGCGGCCCTGGTCGCCTGCCCGGCGATTGAGCGGGTCTGGGTGGTACTGTCGCCGGATGATCCCTTCTGGTCTCGTTACGACTGGAGTGATCTCGGTTCCAAGCTCGAAACGGTGCGTTGCGGAGGTGCCAGCCGGGCTGAAAGCGTCAGTAACGGTCTGCGGGCGGCAGCTACGGCAGCAGCGGACGACGACTGGATTCTCGTACACGATGCGGCGCGGCCCTGCCTGAGTGCGGAAATGCTGGGCAATCTGCTGGCCGAACTTGCGGATGATCCGGTGGGCGGAATTCTTGCCGTGCCGGTCGCCGATACGCTGAAACGCGCCGACGATAAGCAGCGCGTGGCTTCAACCGAGCCGCGGGATGGCTTGTGGCAGGCGCAGACCCCCCAGATGTTCCGCTATGCCCGCCTGAGCGAGGCACTTGGATGCTGCCTGAACGTGACCGACGAGGCAGGGGCGGTCGAGGCCCTGGGCCTGAAGCCGAAACTGGTGCGCGGCGATGCAACCAATCTGAAAGTGACCTATCCGGCCGATCTGGCACTGGCGGCAATGATTTTGCGGGGAAGAAAATGAATTTTCGGGTCGGGCAGGGATACGACGTGCATCAGCTTACCGCAGGGCGCAAGCTGATTCTGGGCGGAGTGGAGATTCCTCATGAAACGGGCTTGCTGGGCCATTCCGATGCTGATGCCCTGCTGCATGCCATCACCGATGCCTTGCTTGGCGCGGTGGCGCTCGGCGATATCGGGCGTCATTTTCCCGACAGCGATCCGCGCTACAAGGGGGCTGATAGTCGCGTATTGCTGCGGGCTGCCGTTGCCTTGCTGGCCGGGAAAGGCTGGCGTCCGGTGAATGTGGACGCGACGATCATCGCGCAACGCCCGAAACTTGCACCGCATGCGGCAGCCATGGTGGCGAATGTGGCAAGCGACCTGGGCATTGCTCCGGATGCCGTGAATATCAAGGGAAAGACCAACGAACGCCTGGGGTATCTGGGCCGGGAAGAGGCCATTGAAGCTCAGGCGATTGCCCTTGTTTCTCGCATCGATTGAGCTTTTCTCAAAAAATTCGCTCAAATAGCTTTGCCTTGCAGGCTGGTATTCGCTAGATTTCACAATTGACGCTGTCATTGTGAACCCGGAGTCCGCTTTCCGGTCTTGCTTGGAGGTTCTTTTGAATCAATCCGAATGCATCGGCAACGAATCGATCCTGCGTGTTCTTCTGATTGAAGATGACGAGCAGGATGCCCAGCGCCTGCTCGATGCATTGCATGGCGGTGGTCATGCGGTCTATTCACGTCGCGTTTCGTCGCGTGAAGAGCTTGAGGCTGCGTTGCGCGATGAAGCCTGGAATGTTGCACTTCTGAGCTGTGTTCTCGACGGTCTTGACACGGGCGATGCCGTTGAGCTGGTCGCTACCCTCGCACCGGGGCTGCCGATTGTTCTCACGGTGGCCAGGGGCAGTCGGCAATTTCCCATCGAGTTGCTGGAGAACGGGGTTCGGGATTTTGTTTTCAAGAGCAACCCGACGCGTTTGCTCGCCGTGATTGAGCGTGAGTGCGCCAGAACCTTCCTTCAGGAAAGGGAGCCGCTGAGCGACCCCGTTCTGGAAGATGCCATCAACGATGGCGAGGTGCGTTTTCTCCAGTTGGCCAGCAACATTCCCGAGTGCTACTGGCTGCTTGATGCCGAGACGCAGCGGGTTACCTATGTCAGCAAAGGTTACGAGCAGATCTGGGGGCGCTATGTCGAGGCCTTGTATGCCGACCGGAACGACTGGCTGAAGCACGTTCACCCGGAAGACCTGCCGCGCCTGCGCGACGAGATGAATGCCCATCGCATGGGCGGGCTGGACGTGAAGTTCCGCATCTTGCGTCCGGATGACAGTTTGCGGTGGCTGCACGCGCGGAATTTTCCGGTACATGACGAAGAGGGAAGGGTAGTCAGTATCGGCGGGGTGGCCAGCGACGTGACGGGCAATGTGCTCGATCAGCGCAAGATTCCCTATTTCGCCCATTTCGACGGGTTGACCGCGCTCCCCAACCAGCTGATGTTCTACGACCACGCGCGGCGCATGATTGCACTGGCCAAGCGCAAGAACCTGACGCTTGGCGTGATGGTGGTGGATATTGACCGTTTCCGCGAGTTGAACCAGACCCTCGGTCATACTTCGGGCGACGAATTGCTGCGTCAGGTGGCGGGACGGTTGTCCGGTTCGCTGCGCGAGTCGGACATGCTGGGGCGGTTCGGGGGCGACGTCTTCGGCATTTTGTTGCCGGATATCGCCGATACCCAGCAGGCGGCAATTGTTGCTCACCGCATCATCGACACTTTCCTGACTCCCTTGCGCATCGATGGCCAGGATATCTTTGCCACGGCCAGCATCGGTGTGGTTTTTTACCCGACTGACGGGCATGACGCACACGAACTTGTTTCCAACGCCGAAATTGCCGTTCGTCACGCCAAGAGCCAAGGGCGTAATCACCATCAGTTTTATTCTGCGGACATGCACGATGGCATTCGGGACCGCCTGTTTCTCGAGACCGAATTGCGCAATGCCACCTTGCGTAACGAATTCGTGCTGCATTACCAACCCAAGGTCAGTTGCGCCAACGGGCGGATTACCGGTGCCGAGGCGCTGATTCGATGGCAGCACCCGCGTCGCGGTCTGGTCCCGCCCGACCAGTTCATTCCCCTGCTCGAAGAAACTGGCCTGATCGTTCCCGTCGGGCGCTGGGTTCTGGAAACTGCCTGTTTGCAGGCACTGGAGTGGCAAGACCAGGGACTCGACATCCCCAGTGTGTCGGTCAATCTGTCTGCACGTCAGTTGCAGTCAGATACGCTGGTTGCCGATGTGGCCAATGCGCTCAGCCATAGCGGGCTTCGTCCGGCGTGTCTGGATCTCGAGATCACGGAAAGCATGCTGATGCAGAACGCCGATTCAGCGGTTCATCTGCTCAATTCTCTGAAAGCGACGGGGGTGACACTGTCACTGGATGATTTCGGGACAGGTTATTCGAGTCTTGCCTATCTCAAGCGTTTTCCCCTCGATGCAGTCAAGGTCGATCGTTCGTTCGTGCAGGATATTGCTGCGGATTCGGATGACGCCTCGATTACCCGTGCCGTGATTACCATGGCACATCACCTCAAGCTCAAGGTAGTGGCGGAAGGGGTGGAAACCTCGGAACAGCTGTCGCTCCTCATTTCGCATCAGTGCGACATCATTCAGGGGTATTTCTTCGCCCGGCCTCTGCCGGCCGAGGGTCTGGCCGAATTGCTGCGCTCGGACAAGCGTTTGCCGCCTAATCTGCTGCGTTCGGGAACGCGCAAGCCGATGGTGCTGTTTGTCGCAGTTTCCGGTTTTGACGAGGTGATCTCCATGCTCTCACAGGATGGGCATCGGGTCTGCATGGCGGCTGATCCTGACGGGGCAATGCAGTGGTTTGCCGGCAACCTGGTCGACGTGCTTGTTTGCGGTTCGCCGCGCAAGAATTTCGATGCGGTTGGCGTCATTCGTCAGGCAGCCCATCTTCAGCCGCAGTGCGAGCGCATGTTACTGGTTGATGGTCGGCACTGGGGTGACAAAAAGGTGGCTGATCTGAGTGGCTCTGGCGTGGTTCAGCGAGTGATCCACCTGCCAATCGATCAGTCGGCATTCCGGCAAATAGTCGAAGAGGCATTGAGCAGGCGTCACATTTCCGACGAATACAGCCGGTTGTCGCATGAGGTCGAGGTTGCGGAGCGGCAACTGCTTCGCGTTGAGGAGGAGCGCCGGCGGCTAGCTGCGGAAAATGTCGAGTTGCATGCACAGGAAATTCAGGGTTATCAGATTCTTCAAGAGGTTGTAGGTGAGTTGCCCTGGCCGGTGATCGGTGTTGACGAAGAAAACCTGATCGTGCTGGTCAACGATGCTGCCCTGCGTCGTTTTGCCGATCGAAATCCAATTCCTGGAGCCTCTTGGCAACTTGTTCTTCCGGAAATTGTCGACACCGGTGGTGACGTTTCGGTGTGTATCGATGACGTTTTTTACCTGTGTCACTGGCGGCAGGTTCGTTTGTCTGGCACGATCAGCGGGCGGCTCTTGCTGCTTGAGGAGCGAAATGGATGAATGTGGTTGAAAGCAGAGTACTCGCGGAGATTCGGCCCGGGATGCGTCTGGCTGAGGACATATCGGACAGTGCAGGCCGCGTGCTGGTACCTGCTGGTTGCGAGCTGACGGAAAGTACCTTACTTGGTCTGGAACGCCGCGGGATAGAATCGCTTCGCGTGCTCTGCGAAGTCGAGGAAGACCCGGAGGTGCGTGAAGCCTATCGCGCCCAGACGTGCGCACAGCTCGACCAGCTTTTCCGCAAAGCCGGGGATGGTCACGAAACAAAATTGCTTTATCAGGCGATTCTCGACTTTCGGATGGAGCACCGTTCATGAATGCCCTGACGCGAGCCCAAGTGCTTGCCCGTCTTGGCGGCTTGCCGCCTCTTCCCGCGACGGTTTCGGAGCTGCTTGCCTCGTTCCATAACGATGATGTCGACGTCGGCAGAGTCGCCCACCAGATCAGTCACGATCAGGCCTTGACGGCTCGAGTCCTGCGCGTTGCCAACTCCTCGTTTTATGGTTTGCAGAACAAGGTGGGAACCATCAGCGAGGCGGTTGTTGTGCTTGGTTTCCGCGCAGTGCGCAGCATGGTGCTGGCGGTAGGTATTAACAGTGCGTTGCGTGTGGAGCGTTGCCCAGGATTCAATACGCCAGCCTATCTGCGACACTGTGTCGGGGTTGGTCTGGCAGCCAGGGAACTTGCCCGTCTTACTGGTTTTACGCCGGAGCTGGCCTTTACCGGCGGCATTCTTCACGACATTGGCCAACTGGTTCTTGCTTCCAACTTTCCCGAGCAATATGCCGAAGTTCTCGATTATCGCAAGCGGCATGACTGTTTTCTGATTGATGCCGAGCGCGATGTCCTGAGTATGGATCACGCCGAGATTGGTGGACTGCTGGCGGAAACCTGGCATTTCCCGACTGCTCTGCACGAGGCTGTCAGCGATCACCATGCTCCAGCGGGTGCGCCCGCCAGTTCGTTGGCCGATCTGATTCACGTTGCAGACGCCATTGCCCGTTCGCTCGGTCTGGGCAATTATCAGGAAGAGATGGTCATGCCGGTTGAACGTATTTCCTGGCAAAGACTTGATCTGGGTCCTGAAAAAATCGCCGTCGTTCTGCCCTCTGTGCTGGCCGGCATGGACGAAACCTGCCTCGCCCTTAGCTGCTGATTTTCAGTACCAGTCTTGCCAGCAAGCCACCCCCTTCGTTGGGGAGCAGTTCGAGTTGCCCGTCGTGAAGACGGGCGATGCGTTCCACGATGGCCAGACCCAGGCCAGTGCCACTGGCATTGGTGCGGGCATTTTCCAGGCGGGTGAAGGGTTGTTTCAGGCGATCAGTCTCGGCTGCCGGAATTCCGGGGCCTCGGTCGGCAATTTCCAGCCAAATTTTCCGGTTGACCGTGGAAGCTCGCAGGGAAACTGCGCCGCCGCCGTATTTCCAGGCATTGTCGATCAGATTGGTGAGGGCGCGGGTAACTGCTTTCGGGCGCAGCCGGGTTTGCGGCAGCGCGCCGATTTCCAGTTGTAGCGGGCGGCCGATGCAGGCCTGTCGTTCGGCGATTCCGGAAAGCAGTGCGGCGAGATCGGTCGATTCCGGCGCTTCACCCGTATCGGTGCGGGCGTAGTCCATGAATTGTGAAATCACTGCTTCCATCTGCTCGATGTCGGCGACGACGGCTTGTCGCGCGTCATCGGCAATGCTCATCTCGGCCTCCAGGCGCAGGCGGGTCAGTGGTGTGCGCAGATCGTGGGAAATGCCAGCCAGCACTTCCGAGCGATCTCTTTCCAGACGCTCCAGATCGCTGGCCATGGCATTGAAAGCCCGGGCCAGGCGGCCAAGTTCTTCCGCACCATCCTCGGGCAAGGGCGGGGGGATGTGCCCCCGGCCGACGGTTTCTGCCGAACGGGCCATGGCCTTGAGCGGTCGGCTGATGCGGGAGGCGATCAGCCAGGCTATCGCCAATGCCAGTCCGAAAGCGAGCAGTCCCCAGCTCAGCCAGTGCCAGGCGAAACTTCGCGTGGCCCGGTCGCTAGGCAGGATCAGCCAGTATTCTTCATCGTCGTCGTCATCGAAACGGAAGCTCACCCAGAACCCGGCAACCCCATTGACGCTGGATGCGATTCGCGTGTGACTGCCGAGCCTCGTGACCAGTTCGTCCTGCAACAGATTGACGAAGCGTGAATTCGGCATGGGCTCGACCTTGTCTTCCGCCTCCGCAGGAAGCAGGCGGATGCCTTCGCGCGTTGAAAATTCGGTGAACAACCCGAGGCGTTTTTCCGGGGCTGCGGCAAACAGCGAAGCCCGGATGAGGTTGACCGCTGAACTCGCCAGCTGTGCGATCTCTCGGGCGCGCGGCTCGGCATCCATGTAACGGAAAACGCTGAGCCAGGCCGCTGTGGTCAGCAAGACCAGCATGGCGAGCAGCAGGAACGTGCGCGCCAGCAGGGTACGCGGCATCATGCCTCGCGCGAACTGCCGTCCGGGATGAAGACGTAGCCGAATCCCCATACCGTCTGCAAATAGCGTGGCTGGGCCGGGTCGGCTTCGATCAGCTTGCGCAGTCTCGATACCTGGACGTCAATGGCGCGGTCGAATGGACCCTGTTCCCGGCCGCGTGCCAGGGTCATCAGTTTGTCACGTGACATCGGCTGACTCGGGTGCTGGAGCAGTACCTTGAGCACGGCGAATTCGCCGGTGGTCAGCGGCTGCAATTCGCCATTGCGCTTGAGCGAACGCGTGGTCAGATCGACCTCAATCTGGCCGAAACAGATGATTTCCGCTTCGTTTTCCGGTGCGCCCGGCGGCTTGCTGCCCTGGCGGCGCAACACCGCGTGGATTCTGGCAAGAAGCTCGCGAGGATTGAACGGTTTGGGTAAATAATCATCGGCCCCCATTTCGAGGCCGAGTATGCGATCAATTTCATCGCCCTTGGCAGTCAACATGATGACCGGTGTGTGGTCGCCCTGTCCACGCAGGCGGCGGCAGATGCTCAGACCGTCTTCACCGGGCATCATCAGATCGAGGACGATCAGATGGAAATGTTCGCGGCTACGCAGTTTGTCCATGTGTTGGCCGTCAGTGGCGACCTTGACATCGAAACCCTGCTCGCCGAGATACCGGCTGAGCAGGTCACGCAGGCGGGCGTCGTCGTCGACAACGAGAATGTGGTGGTTGTGTTCGCTCATGTCGCCAAGAATAAGGGCAGTTCGTGAATGGAACGCGGCAAATGGTATCAATTAATTGCTGAGTCTTCCCGGGAAACATTCATTTACAACTGCCGATGCTTGCCCGGTGCCGCAGGATGGACAATCATTACACCTGATCCTGCGAATTGACGAATTGCCATGAAACCCCGCCTTTTCCTTCTTTGTGCGCTGCTCAGCCTCCTGGGGCCGGCGGGTAGCGCCTGGGCGGACGGGCGCTGGCGCGACATGCCGCCGGAAGAGCGGCGCCAGATGCGGGAACAGATGCGCGAGCACTGGCAGCGCGAGCATGAAATTCGGCGTGAGGAAGCACCACCGCGCTGGCGCGACATGCCGGTTGAAGATCGGCGGCGGCTGCGTGACGAAATGCGTGAGCACCGCGATTATCGGGAAAATCGCCGCCGGCGAGATTGAAGCGCGGGGCGGGCCAGCCTCCGGTAAAATTCGCCCATGTTGATCCTTGCCCTCGAAACCTCGACTGAACTCGGTAGTTGTGCGCTTTGGCACGATGGTAATGTGCTCGAGCGCATTTGCCCTTCAGGACAGTCGCATTCCGAAAATCTCTTGCCGCTGGTGCGGGAACTGCTTGCCGATGCGGGTGTTGCCGTTGGTCAGCTGGATGCCATCGCTTTCGGTGTTGGCCCCGGTGCATTTACCGGTTTGCGGATTGCCTGCGGTGCCGCGCAGGGGCTTGCCGTTGCTGCCGATCTGCCGCTCATTCCGGTCAGCGGGCTGGAAGTCATGGCCGCTTCGGTAGAGGGCAACAAGGTACTGGCATTGCTTGATGCACGAATGGGCGAGGTATATTCCGGCCGGTATTGTCTTGAGGGTGATCGCTACCGGCTTGCCGGAGAAATTCGCGTTTCGCCTCCCGCTGAAATTGCGCTGCCGGACGATGCTGGCTGGGTGGCCTGCGGCAATGCGCCTGCAGTTTATCCGGAATTGCGCGAGCGCCTGGCCGCATCCGGCATTCCCTGCCAGGGCGATATCCTGCCTGCGGCCGGTGTTCTGGCGCGTATTGCCGAGGCGCGCTGGCGGGCCGGTGAGGATTTGATCGATCCTGCTCAGGCTGCGCCGCTTTATGTGCGTGACAAGGTGGCAAAAACAGTTGCCGAGCGCTTGAGCGAAGGTGGCAAGGCGTGAGTGGAATGAAGGTCGACGCCGAGTTTTTTCCGATGAATGAACGCGATCTCGATGCGGTTGCCGCATTGGAGGCGACGCTGCAAGTCTTTCCTTGGACGCGCGGCAATTTTGCAGATTCGCTCAATGCCGGCCACAGCGTCTGGGTGTTGAGGCAGGGCGGCGAATTGCTCGGGTTTTCGGTGGTCATGGCGGTGATCGATGAAGCGCACCTGCTCAATATCGGCGTCAGCCAGCGTCATCAGGGGCAGGGGTTGGGTGCGCGCCTGCTCAGGCATGCCATGGAGTGCGCACGTCTTGGTGGAGCAGCAAAGCTTTTTCTTGAGGTTAGACCCTCCAATGAGCGTGCCGTCGAGTTGTATCGCCATTTCGGGTTCCGCCAGATCGGGGTGCGCAAGGGTTATTACCCGGCTATCGTTGGGCGCGAGGACGGCCTGATTTTTGACAAGGAATTGGCATGACGCTGACCCGAGAACAGATGTTGCACGAAATGGGCTTTTCACCCATCTGGGTGTTGCGCGAGCCTGAGGCGGCGAAAGATGCGCCATCCGGGCCTGCTGTTCCCGAACCCGTGTGCGCGCCCGTGCCGGATCAACGGCTGCAGGTCGAACCTGCATCGCCCCCCGTGGCCGAGCCGGAGGCGGCGCGCATGTCGCCGGCGGAACTCGATTGGCCGGCGCTGGCGCGTCAGGTCACCGAATGTCGTGCCTGCGCGCTTTGTCAGCAGCGCAAGCAGGCCGTTCTCGGTGTTGGTGACCGGAATCCTGACTGGTTGTTCGTGGGCGAGGGACCGGGTGCCGAGGAAGACGTGCAGGGCGAACCCTTCGTTGGCCAGGCAGGAAAACTGCTCGACAACATGCTGGCTGCCCTGGGAATCGCACGTGGCAACAAGGTCTATATCGGCAATGCGGTGAAATGCCGTCCGCCCGGCAACCGCACGCCGGAGGCTGCTGAAATGGCAATCTGTCGCCCGTATCTCGAGCGGCAGATTGCCTTGCTCAAGCCGAAGATCATTGTGCTTTTGGGCAAGGCGGCGGTGTTTTCCGTACTGAATGAGGACAAGACACTGTCTTCCATGCGTGGCCAGCGTTTCGAGTACGCCGGGATTCCGGTCGTCGTGACCTACCATCCGGCGTATCTGCTGCGCAATCTGCCGGACAAGGCCAAGGCCTGGGAAGACCTGTTGCTGGCTCGCCGGCTGCTCGGTCAGCAGACTGCGCCGGAACTGCCGTTTTAGTGGTGCGCCGAGTCGTCCAGATGCTGGACGTCGTCCTGGATTGACTGGTTAAGCAGGTGGCGCTGGCGGATCAGGTACATCAGTCCGCTGACGAACAGCCCGAACAGGGTCAAAACCCAGTAAATGGACAGGTTCATCTTGACCATCAGGTAGTACAGCCCGGTCATGATCAGGATGGACAGGTTTTCGTTGAAATTTTGCACGGCGATGGAGTGGC
Organism: uncultured Dechloromonas sp.; assembly: GCA_964583695.1. Lineage (GTDB taxonomy): Bacteria > Pseudomonadota > Gammaproteobacteria > Burkholderiales > Rhodocyclaceae > Azonexus. Next base: position 56,686 of record CAZOWA010000004.1, on the reverse strand, counting down.
CAGCTCCCATGAGAATGTGGCCACGGTGCTGGAGCAGGGCATTCATCGGCACGACGAAGAAGCCGGACAGGCCGCCGATCAGGATCAGCAGCGGAATGGCCAGCCAGAGTTGGTTGACGAAATTCATGACGAGTACGATCAGGCCCATGGCGATACCCAGGGGGATGACGCGAACCGATTTGCGCAGGGTGATGTATTTGGCGGCGATGACCGCACCAATGGCGACGCCCACCGCGACAACGCCCTGAAGCATGGATGCCTTGGAGAGTCCCAGGTTGAGCGCTTCATCGGCCCACTTGATGACGATGAACTGGAGCGTGGATCCGGCACCCCAGAAAAGGGTGGTCACCGCCAGGGAAATTTGCCCGAGCTTGTCGCGCCAGAGCAGTGTCAGGCAGTGGTTGAATTCGTGAATCAGGAAGAAGGGATTTTTCTTGAGTTGTTTGTGGTCGACACCAGTATCCGGAACGTAGAGATTGAACAGACTGGCCAGCAGGTAGAGCACCGCAACAATACAGATGGCCATTTCGCCGACGGTATCGATGCCGGTGTCGATCAGGGGAAAGTCAAAGGCCAGCAGATACTGGGCAACGTCCGGTCGAATCAGTGTACCGCCGATGACCACGCCAAGAATGATGGCGCTGACGGTCAGTCCCTCGATCCAGCCATTGGCAACGACGAGCAGACGATGTGGCAGATATTCGGTGAGGATGCCGTATTTGGCAGGAGAGTACGAGGCAGCACCCAGGCCGACCACGGCATAGGCAAGCAATGGGTGGGCGCCGAAGAACATCATGCTGCAGCCAATGATCTTGATGTTGTTGCTGATGAACATTACTCGCCATTTGGGCATCGAATCGGCAAAGGCGCCCACAAACGCAGCCAGCAGTACATAGGAGACCGTGAAGAAGGTCTTGAGCAGTGGCTCGTATTCCGACGGCGCATGCATTTCGCGCAAGGCGGCGATGGCCGCGATGAGCAGGGCGTTGTCGGCCAGCGCGGAAAAAAACTGCGCCGCCATGATGATGTAAAAGCCAAATGGCACGTGAATGCTTGTCTCTTTATAACTTTGGGGGAGGTTTATACCACGCTGAGGCGCCAGCGCAAGGCTTGTTGAAGTGACGAAAATGTGGCCATTTGTGACGGGCTTCCACGGTCAACCCGAAAAAACGGCCAATATTCAAAGGATTCTCCGGAAGCCCCTCGGAATGTGATTGAATATCGTCCATTGACTTAACGGAGTATTCGTCATGGCTGACCGGCGCCTGCAAGTTTTTCATGCCGTAGCCAAGCATCAGAGCTTTACCCGGGCAGCGGATGCGCTGTTCATGACGCAGCCGGCCGTCACGTTTCAGATCAAGCAACTGGAAGAGCAATACGGCACGCGTCTTTTCGAGCGTCGGCATGGCGGCATTGCACTGACGCCGGCAGGCGAGCTGGCGTTGACCTATGCCGAAAAAATTCTCGCCCTGTCCGACGAAATGGAAACCCGGCTTTCAGAAATGACCGGGGAGATGCGCGGCCCGCTGTTGATTGGTGCCAGCACGACCATTGCCGAGTTCATGCTGCCGCGTGTGTTGGGCGAGTTCAATGCGCTCTACCCCCAGGTGCGGGCGCGTCTGAGCGTTGCCAATTCGGAAAGCATTGAAAGCCGGGTCAGCGAACACACGCTCGATGTCGGTTTGATCGAGGCACCCGCCAAGCAGGCCGGCCTGGTCAGCCAAAGCTGCTGTGAGGACGAATTGCGGGTGATTTGCGCCACGGATTACCCGCTGGCTGGCATGGCCTCCGTTTCTCCCAAAATGCTTACAGATTACGAATACATTTCTCGCGAACCGGGTTCCGGCACGCGGGAAATTACCGATGCCTACTTTCGTGAACACGGGGTTGCGCCGGATGGTCTCAAGACCCAGATGGAGCTTGGCAGTCCGGAGGCCCTGAAAGGCGTGGTATCGACCGGACTCGGTTTTGCCATTGTGTCCCGTGCCGTCGTCGAAAAGGATCTGCGTATTGGCGCTCTGGCCGCGATTCCGCTGAACCCGCCATTGACGCGCAAGCTCTATCTGATTTATCCGAAGGATCGTTTCCAATCGCGATTGAGCGCGACCTTCATCGATTTTGCACAGCGAAAACTCAAAGAATTTCTTTTATGAAAATTACCCGTCCCATCCGGGCGCATATCTCGTCGGCTGCGCTTCTCCATAATTATCGTCTGGCCAAGCGCCTGGCTCCTCGCGCCAAGGCCTGGGCCGTGATCAAGGCAAATGCCTATGGTCACGGGCAGTGGCGCGCGGTCGAGGCCTTGCGCAACGAGGCGGACGGCTTTGCCTTGCTTGAGGTCGAGAATGGCGTTGCCCTGCGCGAAGCGGGCATTACGCAGCCCATCATGCTGCTCGAAGGGATTTTCAGCGAACGCGATGTCAAGGCGGTTGCCGAGTACCGTCTGACCAGTGTCGTCCATTGTCTGGAACAGCTTGAAATGCTGGTGGATGTCGGTCATTTCGAGGCGCCGCCGGCCGTTTGCCTGAAGCTCAATACCGGGATGAATCGCCTCGGCTTCACCGAAAAGACATTGCCTCGTGCCTGGGAATTGCTCAAGCAACTGCCGCAGCCGGAGGTGACCTTGATGACCCATTTTGCCGAAGCTGATGGCGAACGCGGCGTGTCGGCGCAACTGGATAATTTCAGAACGCTGGCATCAGACTGGCGTGGCCCGGTCAGTCTGGCCAATTCGGCGGCAATCCTGCGTCATCCGCAAACCCATGGTGACTGGGTGCGCCCGGGCATCATGCTTTACGGTTCCAGCCCGTTTGCCGACCAGTCGGCGGTCGAACTTGATCTGCAACCGGCGATGAGTTTCGAAAGTGCGCTGATCGGTGTTCAGGAAATCCACGCCGGCGACCGGGTCGGGTACGGCGGCACCTTTGTTGCCGAACGCAGCATGCGGATCGGTATCGTTGCCTGTGGCTACGCCGACGGCTATCCGCGACATGCGCCGACCGGCACGCCAATTGCGGTGATGGGCCGGCGGACGCGTACGCTGGGCCGGGTGTCGATGGACATGCTGGCCTGTGATCTGACCGATATTCCGGACGCCTGCATGGGCGCGCCGGTAACCCTGTGGGGACGTGGGCTCGCCGGCGATGTTCCGGCCGACGAGGTGGCCGCGGCAGCCGGTACCATCGCCTACGAACTGTTTTGTGCCGTGGCGCCGCGCGTGCCGGTCTATGCGGCGACGGAACTGCCGGCTCCCACGGTCAACGCGAAATAAATGGCTAAAACGAAAACGGTTTTCAGCTGCACCGAGTGCGGCGCCAGCAGTCCGAAGTGGCAGGGGCAATGCCCGGGCTGCGGCGAGTGGAATACACTGGTCGAGGTGCTTGCCGAAAAGCCTGGCAATCACCGCTTTGAATCGCTGGCGCCCAATGCGCGGCTGCAAACCCTTTCCGAGATCGAGGCGCGTGACGTCGAGCGCATGTCGACCGGTATCGGCGAATTCGACCGGGCGCTGGGCGGCGGCTTGGTCGCCGGTGGTGTCGTCCTGATCGGTGGCGATCCCGGTATCGGCAAAAGCACGCTGCTATTGCAGGCACTGGCCCAGCTTTCCGGGCACAGCAAGGTGCTTTACGTCAGTGGTGAGGAATCCGGTGAGCAGGTGGCCCTGCGCGCCCGGCGTCTCGGCCTGGAAACGCGCGCCCTGCAATTGATGGCAGAGATCAACCTGGAGCGCATCCTGGCGACCTTGCAGGCGGAAAAGCCGCAGGTCGCGGTGATCGATTCGATCCAGACGCTGTGGTCGGATCAATTGTCGAGTGCGCCGGGGTCGGTGGCGCAGGTGCGTGAGTGCGCGGCGCAACTGACCCGACTGGCCAAGCAGACCGGCATCACCGTCATTCTTGTCGGCCATGTGACCAAGGAAGGGGCGCTCGCCGGGCCGCGCGTGCTCGAACACATTGTCGATACGGTGCTGTATTTCGAAGGCGATACGCACTCCAGCTTCCGCCTGATCCGGGCGTTCAAGAATCGTTTCGGGGCGGTGAATGAGCTGGGTGTGTTCGCGATGACGGAAAAGGGGCTGAAGGGGGTCAATAATCCTTCGGCGCTGTTCCTGTCGCAGCATGGTCAGGAAGTGCCGGGTTCCTGTGTCATGGTGACGCAGGAAGGCACGCGGCCGCTGCTGGTTGAAATCCAGGCACTCGTCGATAGCGCTCATGGCAACCCGCGGCGCCTGACGGTCGGCCTGGAAGCGCAGCGGCTGGCCATGTTGCTGGCGGTGCTGCACCGCCATGCCGGCATTGTCTGCTTCGATCAGGATGTGTTCGTGAATGCGGTAGGTGGCGTCAAGATTACCGAACCCGCAGCTGATCTGGCTGTGCTCCTTTCGATAACATCATCGTTAAAAAACAAACCGTTGCCATCGAAACTTATAGTGTTTGGTGAGGTTGGTCTGGCAGGAGAAATCCGCCCGGCACCGCGCGGTCAGGAACGTTTGAAGGAAGCTGCCAAGCTCGGCTTTACCCGCGCCATCATTCCCGAAGCCAACCGTCCCAAGCAGCAGATTGCGGGGATGGAGGTCATCGCTGTCAAACGCGTTGAAGAAGCGGTGCTTCGCGTTCGGGAACTGACATGAAGTACTGAACGGAACAACCTCCCACATGTTCAATCTTTCGCGCTATTTCTCGACGGTCAGTTTCGTGCTCATCGTGCTGGCTGCGGGGGTTCTTGGCCCTCTTTATCGACACCTGTCCCTCAACGAGATGATGTCGCTTGCCGAAAGCCGCAATGTCGCCATGGCACAGATTTTTGGAAATGCCTTGCGCATTCCGCTTGAACATTTGATCAGTACGACGATGGGCAAGGATGTTGGCCTGTTGCGCAAGGAGGGCGACAACGGACAGTTTCGGGAGGATGTCATTACCCTCATGCAGAAGACGGCTGTGGTCAAGGTCAAGATCTATAACCGTCTGGGCGTAACCATCTTTTCCACGGATCCCCGGCAGATTGGTGAGAACAGGCTCGATAACCACGGGTTCCGTGGCGCGATCAATGGCAGTGTGGTCAGCGAGCTTACCCATCGCCAGAGTATGGATACCTTCGAGGGCACGATGTCGGATATCGATCTGCTGTCGAGCTACATTCCGATCAATGGCAGGGATGGCTCCATCGAAGGGGTGTTCGAGTTGTACCTGGATGTCACACCGTTCATGGTCCAGTTGCAAAGGAGTCTGCTTTGGGTGACGGCAGGTGTGTTCGGGGTCTTCGCCGCGCTCTATCTGGCTCAGTATCTGGTGGTACGCCGCGCCCAGAAAATACTGGAAGAGCAGGAGGGACGCATCAAGGCCGCGCGCGATACGCTGGAAATTCAGGTCGATGCGCGAACCGAGGAACTTAAGCGCGCCAACAGCCAGTTGCAGGGCGAAATCGTCGAGCGCCGGCAGGCCGAGGGCAAGCTGAATTACCTCGCCTACCACGATCCTTTGACCGGGCTGGCCAACCGTCGCTGTTTCATCGAGCGGCTGGAAATCAGTCTTTCCGAATCGGCCAGGCGTAGCCAGCAACTGGCCGTGCTCTTCATCGATCTCGATCAGTTCAAGCAGGTGAACGATTCACTTGGGCACGGTGTCGGCGACGAATTGCTGATTGCGGTGGCGGCGCGGCTGTCCGAGCATGTTCGCCTGATCGACGTATTATCCCGCCTGGGGGGTGACGAGTTCATTTGCGTCATGGAAAACGTGCGCAGTGAGAAAGAAGTCGAAATTCTGGCCGGCGAGATCATTGCCGCCTTCGATCTGCCTTTCAGGTTGGGCGATCACGAGCTGTTTCTCTCGGCCTCGATTGGGATCAGTCTTTTTCCCAAGGATGGCGATAATGTCGTCGACCTGATGCGTGATGCCGATTCTGCCATGTATCGGGCAAAGGCCATGGGACGCGGCGAGTTCCATTTCTACACGCCGGAAATGACGCGCGATGCGCAGGCGCGTATCCGTATGGAAAACCTGATGCGGCGGGCCATGGAGAACGGTGAATTGTCCGTGCATCTGCAACCCCAGGTCGATACACACAGCGGGCGCCTGGTCGGTGCCGAGGCTCTGGTTCGCTGGCACAGTCCGGAACTGGGGATGGTCATGCCGTCAAGTTTCATTCCGCTGGCCGAGGATTCGGGGATCATCATTCCGCTCGGCAACTGGGTGTTGCGTGAAAGCTGCCAACAGTTCATGCGCTGGCGAGGGGATGGTTTCGATTTGCCGCAGGTCTCCGTTAATCTCTCGGTCAGGCAACTGGAACGCCCAGAGTTTATCGATACCCTGACCGATATCCTCGACGAAACCGGCATGGATGCGACCTGCCTCAAGCTGGAACTAACCGAATCCGTGGTCATGGCGATCGGCGATGCCTGCGGCCTGTTGCAGAAATTGCGCGCGTTTGGCATTGCGCTTTCCCTTGATGATTTCGGTACCGGCTATTCGTCGTTGAGTTACCTGAAAATGCTGCCCGTCCAGCAACTCAAGATCGACCGTTCTTTCGTCATGGGGATCGGGGTCAATAGCGGTGACGAGGCAATCATTCGGACGATCATGGAACTGGCTCGCAGCTTGGGTTTCGAGGTCATTGCAGAGGGTGTGGAGACCATTGGACAAGCTGCCTTCCTTCGGCAACTGGGATGTCAGCAATTGCAGGGATTCCTGCACGGCGAAGCCGTCGCTCCCGTTGAGTTTCGCGCCCGCTGGTCGGAGCGCCCATGATCGGCCTGGCCTGGCGTCTGCTCGGACGGGAGCTGCGTTCAGGCGAGTTGCGCCTGCTTTTCGCGGCGCTGGGTGTGGCCGTGGCCGCCGTGACGGCCGTTGCCTTCTTTGCCGACCGCGTGCATTCGGCGCTCGAACGGCAGGCCCGTCAGCTCATGGGCGGTGATCTGGTCCTGATTTCGGATCACCCGCTGCCGCCAGAATATCTGGAAGAGGCGGCTCGGCGCGGCTTGCAGCAGGCGACGACGCTGACCTTCCCGAGCATGGTCATGGGGGACAGCCAGGCGCAGTTGGGCGACATCAAGGCGGTCAGTTCGACCTATCCGCTGCGTGGCCGGTTGAGCAGCAGCCGGAGTGCGGGAACTGCGGGCGAACCGGTTGATGCCGGGCCTCAGCCTGGTTCGGTCTGGCTCGATGAACGTTTGTCCAGCGCATTGCAAACCCAACCCGGTGGGCAGGTTGGTCTGGGCAGCCAGCATTTTGCCGTGGCTGCCATCCTTACCCAGGAACCGGATCGCGGGATCAACTTTTTCAGTCTCGCGCCGCGCCTGATGATGCACGTCGATGATGTGCCGGCAACCGGCCTGATCCAGTTCGGGTCGCGGGTGACCTACCGCTTGCTGCTGGCCGGCGATGATGCCGCCATCGAAGCTTTCCGCAAATGGCTGGCGCCGCGCCTGACACGGGGCGAGCGCCTGGAAGATGCACAGAATGCCCGGCCGGAAATCCGCGGTGCGCTGGATCGTGCACAGCGTTTTCTCGGCTTGTCCACGCTGCTGACCGTGGTGCTTTCGGCGGTTGCCGTTGCGCTTGCCGCCCGTCGTTATCTGCAACGTCACCTCGATGCCTGTGCCGTGATGCGCTGCATGGGGATGACTCAACGCCGCCTGCTTCGCCTGCATGGCCTGCTTTTCCTCTGGTTGGCCTTGCTCTCTGCGCTGCTTGGTTGCCTGACCGGTTTTGTCGCGCATTTTGTCCTGGTGCAATGGCTGGGCGCGGTATTTTCCTTCGATTTGCCGATGCCGGGCTGGTTGCCGGTCGCGCATGGCGTCGTGGTGGCCGCTGTGCTGCTCTTCGGTTTCGCCATGCCGCCGCTTCTCCAGCTGGCGCGTGTGCCGACCTTGCGGGTGTTACGTCGGGAACTTGGTGCGCCCCCGATGTCGCTGTTTGTTGCTTACGGCTTCGGTTACGCCTTGCTGGCCGGACTGATTCTGCTGGTGGCGGGCGATCTGCGTCTGGGTGGTCTGGCCGTGCTTGGTTTTACCGTCGCACTCGGCGGTTTCTGGATACTGGCCCGTCTCGCTGTAGGCATGCTTGGGCGCAGTCGGGGCCGGACCGGGTTCGGCTGGCGTCAGGGACTGGCCAGTCTGGCACGGCATAGCGCGTCGAGTACCTTGCAGATCGTCGCGTTGGCCATCGGCCTGATGGCCATGCTGTTGCTCACCGTGACCCGGGCGGAATTGCTTGACGCCTGGCAGAAGGCGATGCCTTCAGATGCCCCGAATCGTTTCATCATCAACATCCAGCCCGAGCAGCGTCAGTCTGTACGGGACGCGCTTGCTGCCGCCGGCATTGAGGCCGAACTGGCACCGATGGTACGGGCACGCTTACTGCGTATCGGCGAAAGAACGGTAAGTGCGGCCAGCTATCCCGAGGATGAGCGCGCGCAGCGCCTGATTGAGCGCGAATTCAATCTTTCCTGGCGCAGTACGCAGCCACCGGGCAACCGTCTGAGCGAAGGCCGCTGGTTTTCTCCTGATGATGCCGGGCAGGGCGTAGCTTCGGTTGAGGAGGGGCTGGCCAAATCGCTAGGTATCAAGCTCGGCGATGAATTGCAGTTTTCAATTGCCGGTATTGAGAAGTCGGTGCGTGTGACGAGCCTGCGCAAGCTGGATTGGGATTCGATGCGCGTCAATTTCTTCGTTCTGACGCCGCCGGGCGTGATCGAGGATGTGCCGGCCAGCTACATCACCAGCTTCCACCTGCCGGCGGAAAAGGCAGACCTGGGAAGGCAACTGGTCGCCCGTTTCCCCAACCTGACGGTCATCGATGTCGGTGCCATTCTGGCGCAGCTTCAGGGCATCATGGCGCAAGTGACGGGCGCCATCCAGTTTGTTTTCCTGTTCACCCTGATTGCCGGCGGTATTGTGCTCTACGCGGCATTACTCAGTGCGTTTGACGAGCGTCGCTACGAGCTGGCGGTGATGCGGGCGCTCGGCGCCGACCGCGGCCAGTTGCGTCGAGGCATGCTCATCGAGCTGGCGCTGGTCGGTGGCGTTGCCGGCCTGATCGCAGCCACGGCAGCACGCCTGCTCGGGCAGGCCATCGCACATCAGGTTTTTCAGCTGGAAATGAGTGGTGGCTACTGGCTGTTGCCGGGCGCTGCACTCGTTGGTTCCGGGCTGGCTGTAACGACTGGCTGGTGGGCGATTCGCCGTCTGTTGCGTACACCGCCCCTGCTTGCCTTGCGGACCGGTGCCTAGAAATCGATTTCGACGAGGTTTCCGCCACTAAGCGGCGTATGGCGAACCGCCTTGCTCATGCCAAGGATGAGACCGATGCCCAAACCGCCGATTTCCGCGGTCGACGCGAATTTTCGGGCTTTTTTGGTAAGGTCGAAGGGCGGTGCATGATCGATGTAGCGCAATGTGATTCCGTCATCGTGGCGGATCAGTGAAACTTGCACCGTGTGTGTGCTGTTGCCGCCATGTCCATGGGTGATGGTGTTGACGAAGAGTTCCTCGACGATCATTTGCAGACGCAGGGCATCATCATTTTGCAGATGAATGCCAGCGGCCAGATGCTCGACTTTGGCCATGAGGCCAGGCAGTGCATCAAGGCGCGCAACGACTGAAATATCCGTAGAATGGAAGGTCATCAAAATATCCGGAAACTGCCATGATTAAAACACATTGGACGCTGACCTGGGCATTGCTCGGCGCGCTTGCCAGTTTTTCCGCTGTTGCCGAAGACGCTGCCGGCATGGTCAAGACCAGTGCCGGTCAGGTCAGTATCGAGCGCGCCGGGAACAGGATTCCCGCGCCGGTCGGTACAACTGTACTGGCCAAGGACAAGCTTCGCACCGGAAGCGATGGAGCCGTCGGGGTCACGTTGCGTGACAACACCCTGCTATCGGCGGGGCCGAATTCGGTGATCGCTGTCGAAAAATTCGTTTTCGACAGCACGAGTCATGATGGCGCCATGTCGATCGGTGTGCGCAAGGGCACCTTGTCGGTTGCCACCGGCAAGATCGCGAAAAAGACGCCGGAGTCTGTCGATTTCCATACGCCGACCTCCGTCCTTGGCGTGCGCGGAACCGAGTTCGTTGTCGAGGTCGTGGGAGGCAGCGATGAATAGAAGTTTTTTGGCGCTTTCTTCGCTAGGCCTGCTGCTTCTTGCCGGTTGCGCCAGCGAGCGCGTGGTCCTTTTGCCGTCGCCGGATGGTCGTCAGACCGCCGTTGTCGTGCGCGACGCCGGCAGGGAAGTGCTTCTCGACAAGCCGTATGCCGGTTCGCGTCGTCGGGTTGGATCCAATTCAGCCTATCAGACCGATGCAGTCGAGGTTGAGGAGCGTTTCGGCGCAGCCCTGCGTGCGCAGCCGCAGCGGCCGAGCAGTTATATTCTCTATTTCGAGGAAGGCAGCAACGTGCTGACTCCGGAGTCGCAGGCGGAATTTACCAAGGTGCGCGCCGAGATCGTGGCGCGCGCTGCGGCAGAAGTTGCGGTAATCGGTCATACCGACAGCGTGGGCAGTGCGCAGGGCAATGACGAACTGTCAAAGCAGCGTGCCGCTGCCATTGCAGCATTGCTGGTCGAGGCAGGTGTTCCGGTGGAAAAGCTCGAAACGGTCGGGCGTGGCGAACGCGAATTGCTGGTGCCGACTGCAGACGAGGTGGCAGAACCGAAAAACCGTCGGGTTGAAATCAACCTGCGTTGATTGTTGTGCCGTGCCAGCGCAGCAACATCAGGGTCAGGTCGTCCGAGGGCGGATGACCTGATTCGAACCGGCGTACTGCGTTGCGCAGATGCGCGGCGATGTTTTCGACCGGCAGGCCTGCTGTGGCGACAAGGCCATTTTTCAGACGCTCGATTCCGAACAGTTCGTTCTGGCTTTCCGCTTCGGTAATGCCATCGGTGAACAGGCAAAGCAGGTCATCGGGTTCAAGTTCGAAATGGCCGGTGGCAAACGGATAGTCGCCGACTGCACAAAGGGGCGGGCCGCCGACATCGGATGTGTCGATACGCAGTATTTTGTCGTGGCGCAGGATGATCGGTGCGTCGTGACCAGCGCAGATGTACTCGATCTGGCCGGACAGAATATCAAGCACGGCAACAAATGCCGTCACAAAGAGACATTCCGGGTTTTCCCGGCTCAACTCGATTTCCAGGTCGCGAATTGCCTGTCCGAGGTCGCGCTGGCGGCGGGTCAGGCTTCCTGTCAGGGTCTTTGAAATGGCCATGAACAGGCTGGCCGGAACACCTTTCCCGGAGACATCACCGATGACCAGACAAAGATGCCTGTCGTCGAGCATGAAGCAGTCGTAATAATCTCCGCCAACGGCACGGGCCGGTTCGAGCAGTGCTGCAATGGTGAAGCGTGTTTCCCCGGCGAAGCGTGTTGCAGTGTCGGGTAGCAGACCCATCTGGATGCGGCGTGCCGCGTCGAGTTCGCCGTTGACTCGCGCGGCTTCTTCGCGGCTGGCCTGCAACTGGCGTTCGGCAGATTGTCGCCGGGCATCGGCAGCGATCAGCGAATCGCTGAGCAGAAGGGTGAACACCGGGCTGAGCAGAAGAACCAGGGTGCTGCCATCAAAAAGCAGCTTGCTCGTGAAGAACACAAGATAACCGCTGCCGACCAGCAGTGTCCCCAGTCCGACAAAGGAAAGTGCGGCATAGGCCGGACGCATTCGGGGAATAGCGCCAATCAGCAACAATCCACCGAGAAGCAGTGCGCCCATTTCGAGTATTGCCATCTCACCGGGGCGGTGCAGGGCGGTGTTGCCCAGCAGGCTTTCGATCATTTGTACGTGGACGTCCACGCCGGGCAGGCTTTCGCCGAGTGGAGTGATTACCCGATCCTGCAATCCGGCACTGCTGAATCCGATGATCACGAAGTGATTGTTGAACAATTCGGGCGGATGTTTTCCTGACAGCACGTCTGCCGCTGAAAGGTAATAGCCCGAACTGGCCTTGCCGAAATGCAGCAGCACCTCGCCACCGGCCTGGGTGGGCAGGCGATAATCGCCGAGCCTGATCGCGCTCATGCCCCGGCTGTCGAGTTCGACGCCGGGTGCGGTATCCGTACCCAGCGCGAGACGAACCATTTCAAGCGGTAGCGAGAGCATGGGCTGATCGCCGATCATGGCGACGGTGGGGATGCGGCGCAGCACACCCTGTTCGGTATTGGCGAAAAGTTTTTCCGGCCCGGCGTTGATGAAGCCTTCGTTGGCGGCTGCCTCTTCGAGGGCAGGGCGGCTGACCAGTGCCGCAGCATAGGTGGGAAGCGCATTGCGCAGACGTTCGTCGTCGGTGAACACGGGGAGTGGACGGGCTGGCCTGCGTGCTCCTTCAACCGGATTTATCTGACCCATGACCGCGAGCACGTTGGGGCCGGTGGCCAGCGTGCGCGCCAGGGCCTGATCTGGGTCAGGCAGCCCGGCGAGGGTGCTGCCTGCAAGCCCTGGTACTTGCGAGGCAAGTGCTTCCGGACTGTAGCGGTCGGCTTCGGCAAAAACGATATCGATGCCCACGGCCGGCGGCTTTCCGGCCTGTATTTTGGTAATCAGCTGGGCGATGAGCTGGCGTGACCACGGCCACTGGCCGTACTTGGCCAGGCTTTGGCTGTCGATGGCAACGACCAGCACAGGTTCGCTTTCGCGCTGACGCGGCATCTGGCGCTGGTAGAGATCGAATTGTGCATCGCGCAGGTTGGTCAGCGGCGTGGCATCGATCTTGAAAAGAGCGAGTGCCGCAAGTGCAAGAAAGATGAGCGGGAGCGCCCTGCCGCGTCCGGCCCGTAAAAGTGCGAAGGCCGGGGATGCGTCTTTCACAGATCGATGCTGAGACCGTCGTAGGCCGAGATGATTTCGAGCGGTGCGTGCCCGCCCCGGGTGATTTCTTCGAGGCGCCGTGTTTCGGCAAGCAGGCGGCTCAATTGCCGGTCATCGTGCACGGGTTCGTGGTGAAAAAGGGCAAGCTTTTTCGCAGCCGCCGCCTGGCACAGTTCGACAGCGACGACGTTGCTCGAATGTCCCCAGTCCGCCTTGACCGACACGGCTTCGGCCAGCGAGTACATAGCGTCGAAAATGACCAGATCGGCTTTGCCGAAAAAATTGGCACAGGCATCAAATTCGGCCGGATCATCGAGTTTGTGTTCGGAGTCGGTGGAATAGACGACGGTGCGGTCGACGCTTTCGAAACGGTAGCCGTAGGAGTCGCCGGCGTGCAGCTGAAGTTTCGGGGTGACGTTGATGCCGCTGATGTAATGCGCCTTGCCCGGTGTCATCAGGTCGAACTCGATGCGGGCACCGGCCTGCGAGTAATCGACCGGAAAGCAGGGTGCGCGCATCTGGAGGCGCACGGCTTCTTCAAGCTGCTGGTGACAGCCGTGAATGATGATACGGTTGCCGGGAATGTACATGGGCGCGAAAAACGGGAAGCCCATCAGATGATCCCAGTGCAGATGGGAAATGAAGATGTGATAGGTCTGCGGATTGGGCACGCCGAAGCGGGCAATCTTGGCCTGGCCGAGTGGGCGGGCGCCACTGCCCATGTCGCAAATCAGATGTTCCGGTCCGTTGCCGACAATTTCGACACAGGAAGAGTTGCCACCAAAGGTTCCATTGACGGAGAAGGGCAGTTTGTCGACGAATTCGTTGAGGGCGCTTTGCGTTTTGAAACTCTTGCCGTTGGCAGCGGTGAGTGCGGCCGTGATTTTTTCGCGGATGTCGCGGCAGGTAGGCGCGACGGGAAGTGAACCGCGTGTTCCCCAGAAAATGACCTGTTTCATGCGCCGATCACCTTGCAGGCGGCCTCGATGCTGACGTAGCAGGGCATGATCAGGTTGAAGCGGCTGATCGCAAAAACTTCCTGAACCAGAGGCGTCATGCTGGCAATGGCAAAGGTGCCGCGCTGGGCCTTGGCTTGCCGGGAGGCCATCATCAGTACGCGCAGGCCGGCGCTGCTGATGTATTCGACTTGCGAGAAATCGAGCAGAACCGGCGGTTTTCCGGGAATGCAGTCGCGAATCGCGGGTTCGAGGGCTTTGGTGAACTCTTCGGCTGCACTGTGGTCTATTCGGCCGCTGACGGAAACGATCAGAACGCCGGACTGTTCGCGGGTGGGTAGAAGCATCATCGCTCGGTTACACAGTCAAAAAATCAAGTATGCCATGGCATTTCCGGGGCTCGGGTAAAATATTGTATGGACGCAAATAAACAAGTTTCACGCCCGCTTTTTGGCTATCGCAAGTTCTGGGCGCACCGATTCGGCCCGGCGCCTTTCCTGCCCATGTCGAAAGCCGAGATGGACGCGCTGGGCTGGGATTCGTGCGATGTCATCCTGGTCACCGGGGATGCCTACATCGACCACCCGAGCTTCGGCATGGCGCTGGTCGGCCGTCTGCTTGAAGCGCAGGGTTTTCGCGTGGGCATCATCTGCCAGCCGGACTGGAACTCGGCGACCGATTTCCGCAAGCTGGGCAAGCCCAATCTGTATTTTGGCGTGACGGCCGGCAACATGGATTCGATGGTCAATCGCTACACCTCTGACCGCAAGATCCGTTCCGACGATGCCTACACCCCGAATGCCGAACCGAACAAGCGCCCGGACCGGGCCGTGACGGTCTATGCGCAGCGCTGTCGCGAGGCTTTTCCCGGCGCGGCCGTGGTGATCGGCTCGATCGAGGCGAGCCTGCGCCGTATCGCACACTACGACTACTGGTCGGACAAGGTGCGCCGTTCGGTCTTGCCGGATTCAAAGGCCGATCTGCTGATTTTCGGCAATGCCGAGCGGGCGCTGGTCGAGCTGACGCATCGTCTGGCCAAGGGTGAAAAGATCGGCGACATTCGCGATCTGCGCGGCACGGCCTTCATGGTGCCCAAGGGCTGGCTGCCCGGCGAGGACTGGACGGCGATGGATTCGACTTCGGTCGATACGCCCGGCCCGCTGGTTCGCCATGCCGATCCCTACGCCATGGAACCGGTTCCTGAAAATAGCCGGAATTTCGGGTTGACCGCAGCAGAGCATCCGGTGCGCCTCGTTTCGCGTTCCGAACGCCAGGCCGCGCTCAGGGAGCGCCGCGCCCACACGGTCATCCGCCTGCCGTCCTACGAGCAGGTGGCGGGTGATCCAGTGCTGTATGCACACGCTTCGCGAACTTTCCACCTCGAATCCAATCCGGGCAACGCCCGGGCGCTGGTGCAGGCGCACGGCGAACGCGATGTCTGGCTCAATCCGCCGCCGGTTCCGCTGACGACGGAAGAGCTGGATCAGGTCTACGAACTGCCTTACGCCCGCCGCCCGCATCCGGCGTACGGCGAGGCAAAGATTCCCGCCTGGGAAATGATCCGTTTCTCCGTGAATATCATGCGCGGCTGCTTCGGCGGTTGTACCTTCTGCTCGATCACCGAACACGAAGGCCGCATCATCCAGAGCCGCTCGGAAGATTCGGTGATTCGCGAGATCGAGGAAATGCGCGACAAGACGCCGGGTTTCACCGGCATCGTGTCCGACCTCGGCGGGCCGACCGCCAACATGTTCCACCTGAAATGCAAGGACGAGAAAATCGAGGCCTCCTGTCGCCGCCTGTCCTGCGTTTATCCCGACATCTGCGACAACCTTGGGACCGATCACGCGCCGCTCATCTCGCTCTATCGCCGCGCGCGCACCCTGAAAGGGGTCAAAAAAGTGCTGATCGGCTCGGGCCTGCGTTACGACCTCGCGGTGCGTTCGCCGGAATACATCAAGGAGTTGGTCACCCACCATGTCGGCGGTTACCTCAAGATCGCCCCGGAACATACGGAAACCGGACCGCTGTCCAAGATGATGAAGCCGGGCATGGGCGCCTACGACCGCTTCAAGCAGTTGTTCGACCGCTTTTCGCGCGAAGCGGGCAAGGAGCAATACCTGATTCCCTACTTCATTGCCGCCCACCCCGGAACGACCGATGAAGACATGATGAATCTGGCGCTCTGGCTCAAGCGCAACAATTTCCGTCTCGATCAGGTGCAGACCTTCCTGCCGACACCGATGGCGCTCGCCACGACCATGTATCACAGCGAACGCAATCCGCTGAAGAAAGTGACACGGGGCAGCGAACACGTCGGCAGCGTGCGCAACGGACGTCAGCGCAAGCTGCAAAAGGCTTTCCTGCGCTATCACGACCCGGCCAACTGGCCGCTCCTGCGCGAGGCGCTCAAGGAAATGGGGCGTGCTGATCTGATTGGCAACGGCAAGAAACAACTGGTTCCGGCCTGGCAGCCGGCCGGCTTCGGTGAGCCGGAAGCCCGGGGCTTGCGCGGTCAACCCGAAAAAACGGCCCAAAATACCCGTCGCCCGGCCAATCCGTCCCGGACGTCACAACCGGTGCGCAAGGCCGATGGCAGCAGGCGCCCGACAGGCACGCCCGTCGCCCGGAACAAGCGCCGGCCGGTTTGACGACCCATTTCTCACGCATTGACGAAACACATCATGGAAAACACCACGACCATTTACGAAAAAATCGGCGGCGATGCGACCGTCAGCAAGCTGGTTGCCCGGTTCTACGAACTCATGGACAGCGTGCCCCAGTTCGCCGAACTGCGCGCCATGCATCCGGAAAGCCTCGAAGGCGCACGGGAAAAGCTCTACATGTTCCTTTCCGGCTGGCTCGGCGGTCCGGATCTGTTCGTCGAAAAGTTCGGGCATCCGATGCTGCGCGCCCGCCACATGCCTTTTGCCATCGGTACGATGGAGCGCGATCAATGGGTCGCCTGCATGGTGCTGGCCATGGAAGATATCGGGATCGAAGAGGAAATCCGGACCAAATTGCTGGGAAATTTCTTCAAGACGGCCGATTTCATGCGTAATAAAGAGGGATAAACGCTGCTGGGGGATGTTGCGTCGCAGCATGGGATGATAGAATCACGCCTTTGATTTTTCAGGCCTTCCCATGTCCGCTCGTCCGATCCGTAACATCGCCATCATTGCTCACGTTGACCACGGTAAAACCACCCTGGTTGACCAGCTTCTCCGCCAGTCCGGCACTTTCGCAGCCCACCAGCAACTGGTCGAGTGCGTGATGGACTCCAATGATCTGGAAAAAGAGCGTGGTATCACGATTCTCTCCAAGAACACTTCGGTCGAGTACGAAGGCGTGCACATCAACATCGTCGACACCCCGGGCCACGCGGACTTCGGCGGTGAAGTCGAGCGCGTGCTGGGCATGGTCGATGGCGTGGTGCTGCTGGTCGATGCCGCCGAAGGCCCGATGCCGCAGACGCGTTTCGTGACCAAGAAGGCGCTGGCCTTGGGCCTGCGTCCGATCGTTCTGGTCAACAAGGTGGACCGCGATGGTGCCGATCCCGATCAGGCGGTCAATCTGACCTTCGACCTGTTCGACAAGCTCGGCGCGACCGACGAACAACTCGATTTCCCCATCGTTTACGCTTCCGGCCTGAACGGCTGGGCGGCGATGGAACTCGACCAGCCGCGCGAAAACATGAAGCCGCTGTTCGACACCATCCTGCGCCACGTGCCGGCACCGGATGCTGATATCGAAGCCCCGCTGCAACTGCAGATCACCGCGCTTGACTACTCGTCCTACGTCGGTCGTATCGGCGTCGGCAAGATCAATCGCGGCAAGGTCAAGACCGGTCAGAACGTGCTGGTCATGTTCGGTACCGAAGAAGAGGCCGCCGAGCACGAGCGTACCCCGATCAAGGCCAAGATTGGCCAGGTGTTCGGCTACAAGGGTCTGAACAAGGTTGAACTCGAAGAAGGCCACGCCGGCGACATCGTCCAGATCACCGGTATCGAAGACCTCGTGCTGGGTTGCACGGTGACCGATCCGGAACAACCGGAATCCCTGCCGCTGCTCAAGATCGACGAGCCGACCCTGTCCATGCAGTTCATGGTCAACACCAGCCCGCTGGCCGGCACCGAAGGCAAGTTCGTGACCAGCCGCCAGATCCGCGACCGCCTGCACAAGGAACTGCTGACCAACATGGCGCTGCGCGTGCATGACACCGCGAACGGTGATGTCTTCGATGTGGCCGGCCGCGGCGAACTGCACCTTGGCATCCTGCTCGAAAATATGCGTCGCGAAGGCTACGAACTGGCCGTCGGTCGTCCGCGCGTCGTCAAGAAGGTCATCGACGGCGTCGAGTGCGAACCGTACGAGCAACTGACCGTCGACGTCGAGGAAGACACCCAGGGTGGCGTCATGGAAAGCCTCGGCCTGCGCAAGGGCGAGCTGCAGGACATGGTGCCGGACGGTCGCGGTCGCGTCCGTATCGAATACCGCATCCCGGCCCGCGGCCTGATCGGCTTCCAGGGCGAGTTCATGAACCTGACGCGCGGCAACGGCCTGATGAGCCACGTTTTCGACGACTACGCCCCGGTCAAGGAAGGCAATGTCGCTGAGCGTCGCAACGGCGTGCTGATCTCCCAGGACAACGGCGAAGCCGTGGCCTACGCGCTGTGGAAGCTGCAGGATCGCGGCCGCATGTTCGTCAGCCCGGGCGAAAAGCTGTACGAAGGCATGATCATCGGTATCCACAGCCGTGAAAACGACCTCGTGGTCAATCCGATCAAGGGCAAGCAGCTGACCAACGTTCGTGCCTCCGGTACCGACGAAGCCGTTCGCCTGGTGCCGCCGGTTCAATTGAGCCTGGAAGCCGCGGTCGAATTCATCGCCGAGGACGAA
Organism: uncultured Dechloromonas sp.; assembly: GCA_964583695.1. Taxonomy (GTDB): domain Bacteria; phylum Pseudomonadota; class Gammaproteobacteria; order Burkholderiales; family Rhodocyclaceae; genus Azonexus. The sequence continues at coordinate 38,038 of CAZOWA010000004.1, read as the reverse complement.
CTGGTCGAACTGACGCCGAAGTCCATCCGTCTGCGCAAGCGTCACCTGACTGAAATCGAGCGCAAGCGCGCGGTACGCGGCCTGTAAGTTCTATAATGAGCTTCTGCCAGCCCTGCAAGGATCTGGTCAAGCGTCACAAAAAGGCGGCCCGCTGGGTCGCCTTTTTGCTCTTCATGTCGGTTTTTTTTACCGTGCTCGGGATGTTTTCAAATCCGGTCAGTGCACCGGGTTTCTGCAAGATTTATCCCTGAGGGTTCGCCATCGAGCCCATTCGCGATTGCTGCGGTCAACCCGAAAAAACGGCCAATTCAGCCACCGGTCATCGACATGAAACGCACGACCTGCGGCTTGTCCATCTGTTCGCTGAAGTCGTGTCCGAAGGGCTTGATGCCCATGCTGTCCACGATCGCCTGACGCAAGGCGTCATCGTCGCCGCTGCGCAGGACTTCCAGCAGATTGACCGCATCGTTCTGGCCGAGACAGGGATATAGCTCGCCCTTGGCGGTGATTCGCACGCGATTGCAGGTATCGCAGAAATTGTGGCTGTGCGGCGAGATGAAGCCGATTCGCGAGTCGTGGCCGGGAATTTGCCAGTAACGCGCCGGCCCGCCGCTATCCTCGTTCGTCGGATGAAGCTCGAAGCGTCGACTGAGCGTTTCGCGGGCCTCTTCCGAAGCGATATAGGTGGTGTTGCGGCCCTCGATGTTGCCCAGTGGCATCTCTTCAATGAAGGAAATGTCGAGTTCGTTATCGAGCGCGAACTGCACCAGATCGCCAAACTCGTTATCGTTGATGCCGCGCATCATCACGGTGTTGAGCTTGGTCCGCCGAAAACCGGCGGATCGGGCTGCGGCAATCCCGTCGAGTACTTTCGCCAGATCGCCGATTCGCGTGATTTCCGTGAATTTGGCGGGTCGAAGGCTGTCCAGACTGATATTGAGCCGTTTGACGCCGGCATCAAACAGCGGCTGTGCGTAACGATCCAGTTGTGAGCCGTTGGTGGTCATCACCAGATTGGCGAGGCCGGGCAGGGCGCCCAGTCGTTCGATCAGCCACATGGCGTTCTTGCGCACCAGCGGTTCGCCGCCGGTAATGCGCAACTTGCTGACGCCAAGGCTTACGAAAATGGCAGCTACGCGCAGGCACTCCTCTAGACTCATTATCTCGTGATGGGGCAGAAAACGCATGTCCTGCGACATGCAATAGCTACAGCGGAGATCACAACGATCCGTGATCGATAGACGAACATAGCTGATATGTCTTCCGAACTTGTCGATCAGCGTGCCTGTCTTACGCAGGGTGCTCGGGCTTTCCGGCCGTAAAGCCGGTTTGTTTGTTCCAGGGGGCGGCATTTCCGGATTCGGTGTTTCGTTCTGCATCGCTGGTGCTCGGGTTGAAGTCGGAGCGATTATGTTTTGTCGAACGACCGCTTAGCAAGTGCAAACGGTGGTGTGGATTTATCGTAGACGTGCGCTTCCTGGCTTTATATTCCCATGTGCTAATGGGGTAGAATGGCGCGGGTTGCCCGTAGCTCGGGACTGTGTCGGATCGTTTTGGGGGAGGTTCATGTCGTTCAATCTGTCTTGTAAGGGAAAAACAAGCTGTGAACGGAAGCGGCCCGCATTGCTGCGGGCCGCTATAATGCTGGCTCCCCGACCTGGGCTCGAACCAGGGACCTACGGATTAACAGTCCGGCGCTCTACCGACTGAGCTATCGAGGAACAGAGGAGCGCATTATAGGGGTCAGATCCGCTCGTGTCAAGCCTTTTGTCGATTTTTAAGAAGAAAAAAATTTATGGATACAACGCTCATTTACGCAAAGACGCCGCTTGGTGAAGAGTCCGTTCGACAAAGTACACGCGTCGTTCAGCGCAACCTCAGGATGGTGCTGGTCCAAGTCGACGGAAAACTGAGCGTCGCCGATCTTGCTGAGAAGTTGGGAAACCCTAAGCTGGTGGAACGTGCCCTGCGGGAACTCACCGACGGTGGGTTCATCATTCCTGTTTCTGAGGGAGCGAAGCAGCAGGAGGTGGATAACAAGGATCAAACAGCAAGAAAGGTGCAGGTTTCAGCTCTGTCCCAGTTCTCGACCTTTGGCCCGAAATCCGTGGCTGCATCGGATTCCGGATTGCATAGTGCGACCAGTAGTTTTTCCTCGTTTGGCAAACCGATTCTGCCCAGCGCCGAACCGAAAGTCAGCACACAGGCGACCGCGGAAAAAAGCGAGCGGCCAGTCCGCGCTGATATTGAGCGAGAACGGAATCCTCTGCCTGTCTTCAAGTTGATGATGGCTGGCGGCGTGCTTGTCGTTGCGTTGTTGATACTTGCCGTTGTTTTCTTTCCCTATAACAGGTTCAAGCCGGGTATCGAGCGTGCTGCCAGCGGTTTCTTGCAGACTCCGGTCAAGGTTGGTCAGGTTTCGATGTCATTTTTTCCTGAAACCCGCCTGAGTCTGAAAGATGTCAGTGTTGGTGCTTCCGGAGATGCACGTATTGAGGAAATCAGGATTGCTTCGCCAATCTCGCTCTACGGTTCCGGACCCAAGGAAATACCGCGCATCGATGTGCAGGGGGCGACGTTCCCGATTGCGCGTTTGTTTGAATCTCCAATGCTGCAAGTGTCACCGGGTGCGACTCCTTCCGGTGTGGTGATTCGCCAGATTCATCTGGCAAAAAGCCAGCTTGTTGTTGGCGACATGGGGCTTCGCGATCTGGAAGGTGATCTGAATTTCACATCGGGTGGAGGCTTTGAGAATGCCTCTGTGCAGGCAGTCGATCGTAGCCTTCGCATTCAGGCGACACCAGGACCGCAGGGGGTGCTCCTGAACATCGAGGGAAATAGCTGGCGCCCTGCAAACACCGTTGTCTTCTTTGATGGTCTGCGAGCCAAGGGGCTGTTGCAGAAAGACCGGCTATTGATCGAGAGTTTCGACACGGCTGCCTTGGGCGGTGTTCTCAAGGGGAATTGGTTGCTGGACTGGGGTTCGGGAGTGGCCATGGCGGGAGATGCCATGCTGACGCGCCTGGATTGCACCAAGGTCGCTACTGCTTTTGTTCCCCAGCTTCGGCTTGCCGGGGAATTGAACGGCCCGCTCAGATTCAGGGCTAGAGGTGACAACTGGGCTGGGATGCTGGGCAGCATCGAGGCATCTCTGGACGCTGAAATCTTGCGCGGAAATATGCAGGGGGTTGATCTGGGTGAAGCGGCGCGGCGTGGCTCCGGTGTTCCGGTACGGGCTGGCCTGACCAGATTTGATCGGCTGAACACCACTGTCACGCTGAATGGAGGTCAGTTTTCTGCCAGCGATCTCAATCTGGATGCCGGGATCATGACTGCCAGCGGATATGTTCGTTCACTTCCGGAGGGGGCGATTGAGAGCGTCCTCACTGTCAGCCTGCAAGCGGCGGCATCCAGGATTCGTGTTCCTGTCCGGGTTTCCGGAAATCTGCCCGACCTGATTGCGGTGAGCGAAAGATGAAAAATAAAAAGGGCGAGATCATGTCTCGCCCTTTCTTGTTCCGGATAATTCTGATCAGGCCTTGGTAACCGCGGCGATAGCCTTGGCAACATACTCCATGTTGCGGGTGTTCAGAGCAGCGAGGCAGATGCGGCCGGTGGACACGGCGTAAATGCCGAATTCATCCTTCATGCGTTCGACCTGTGCTGCGCTCAGGCCCGTGTAGGAGAACATGCCGCGTTGCTGGGCAACGAAGGAGAAATCCTGAGCCACGCCCTGCGCCTTGATGGCTTCAACCAGCCCGGTACGCATCGCGCGAATGCGGTCACGCATGCCTGCGAGTTCGGCTTCCCACATCTGGCGCAGTTCTGCCGAGGCCAGGACGCCAGCAACCAGAGCGCCGCCGTGCGTCGGCGGGTTGGAGTAATTTGTGCGAATGACGCGCTTGACCTGCGACATGACGCGACCAGCCTCTTCCTTGCTGGCGGTAACGATGGACAGAGCACCGACGCGTTCGCCGTAGAGCGAGAAGTTTTTCGAAAAGGAGCTGGAGGCGAAGAATTGCATGCCGGATTTCGAGAAGGCCCGGACGGCAACTGCGTCAGCATCGATACCGTCGGCAAAACCCTGATACGCCATGTCCAGGAAGGGAACCAGGCTGCGTTCCTTGCAGACTTCGACGATTTCGCTCCACTGTGCATCCGAGAGATCGGCACCAGTCGGATTGTGGCAGCAGGCATGCAGAATGATGACCGAGCCAGAAGCCAAGCCATTCAGGCAAGCTTTCATGCCGGCGAAATTTACGCCGCGGGTATTTGCGTCGTAGTACGGATAGTTTTCAACCACGAAACCGGCTGACTCGAACAGAGCGCGATGGTTTTCCCAGGATGGATCGCTGATGTAGACCTTGGCATCGGGATTCAGGCGCTTCAGGTAGTCTGCTCCGATCTTGAGAGCACCCGTGCCTCCCAGCGCCTGGGCGGTGATGACCTGGCCATTCGCAATCAGTTCGGAGTCCTTACCGAGCAACAGGTTCTGCACTGCCTGGTTGTAAGCAGGGTTGCCTTCGATTGGCTGGTAGCCACGCGGTAGTGCGGATTTCACGCGTGCATCCTCGGCAGCCTTGACGGCAGCCAGCAGCGGAATCTTTCCGTTGTCGTCAAAATAGACGCCAACGCCGAGATTGACCTTGGTAGTGCGTGTGTCGGCGTTGAAAGATTCGTTGAGACCGAGAATGGGATCGCGCGGGGCCATTTCCACCGCAGCGAAGATCGAAGAGGACATAAGAACTCCGTGAAATAATACGAACAATGTCTGTGCGGCGCCTTTGCCGCATCAGAAAAACCGGGCAATTTTAGCATGAGCGAAACCAAGACCAATATTCCGGTTGTCTGCTTCGAGGGTAGCCCCTATCGATTGCACCAGCCCTTTCCGCCAGCCGGAGATCAGCCTGAGGCGATTCGCCTGCTGGTCGAGGGGCTTGATGATGGATTGTCTTTCCAGACCTTGCTGGGGGTAACCGGTTCGGGAAAAACCTACACCATGGCCAATGTCATTGCGCGCACCGGCCGGCCAGCTCTGATCCTTGCACCAAACAAAACCCTTGCAGCGCAGCTTTACTCCGAGTTCAAGGAGTTTTTCCCCGAAAATGCGGTTGAGTATTTCGTCTCCTATTACGATTACTACCAGCCTGAGGCCTATGTGCCGTCGCGTGATTTGTTTATCGAGAAAGACAGTTCGATCAACGATCACATTGAACAGATGCGTCTTTCTGCGACCAAAAGCCTGATCGAACGGCGCGACGTGGTGATTGTGGCGACAGTTTCCTGCATTTACGGTCTTGGCGACCGCGACGAATACCACAACATGATTCTTACCATGCGCGTGGGCGATCGGATGGATCAGCGAGCTATCGTCAAACGACTGATCGACATGCAGTACGAGCGCAATGATGTTGATTTTCATCGAGGGGTCTTCCGTGTGCGGGGCGATATTATCGATATTTTCCCGGCCGAGCATGCCGAGCACGCCATTCGGGTTTCCTTGTTCGATGACGAAATCGATGGTCTGCAATTCTTTGACCCGCTCACCGGTCAACTCCTGCACAAGGCGTTGCGATTTACGGTATTTCCGGCTTCGCATTATGTGACACCAAGGGCAACAGTTTTGCGTGCAATTGAAGCGATCAAGGATGAGTTGCGCGAGCGTGTCGATTTTTTTACACGCAACAACAAGCTGGTTGAAGCGCAGCGCATTGAGCAACGGACGAAATTCGATCTTGAACTGCTCGACCAGATTGGATTTTGCAAAGGTATCGAGAATTACTCCCGGCATCTTTCCGGCCGCCGTGCTGGTGAGTCACCGCCGACTTTGATTGACTATCTGCCTGCCGATGCATTGATTTTTATCGATGAGTCGCACGTGTCGATCGGACAGGTCGGCGGCATGTACAAAGGAGATCGCTCACGCAAGGAAAATCTGGTTGATTACGGTTTTCGTCTACCCTCGGCGCTGGATAACCGTCCGTTGCAATTCGACGAATTCGAGGCGCATTTGCGGCAGACCATATTCGTTTCGGCAACACCGGCTGATTACGAAAGGGAGCATGCCGGACAGGTGGTTGAACAGGTCGTCAGGCCAACTGGCCTGATTGATCCCGAGGTGTTGGTCCGACCCGCTTCGAGTCAGGTAGATGACCTGTTGACGGAAAGTAGGAAGCGAATCGAAGCAGGAGAACGGGTATTGGTCACGACACTGACCAAACGCATGGCTGAGGACTTGACCGACTTTCTCGGGGAAAACGGGATTCGGGTACGCTATCTGCATTCCGACATAGATACCGTCGAGCGTGTGGAAATTATTCGGGATCTGCGTCTTGGGGAGTTCGATGTGTTGGTTGGCATCAATCTGTTACGCGAAGGGCTGGATATTCCGGAGGTTTCACTGGTCGCCATTCTCGATGCGGACAAAGAGGGCTTCCTGCGCTCCGAGCGTTCGCTGATCCAGACAATCGGGCGTGCTGCGCGCCATATCAATGGCACAGCCATCCTCTATGCTGATACGATTACGAAATCCATGCAGCGCGCCATCGCCGAAACAGAGCGGCGAAGGGAAAAACAGATCGGTTTCAATGCGGAACACGGCATTACACCCCGAGGTGTGTCCAAGAAAATAAAGGACATCATTGATGGTGTTTATGATGCAGAGTCTGCGCAAAATGAACAAAAGGCAGCTCAGCAGCAGGCTGTTTACGAGGCAATGGATGAGAAGACAGTTGCCAGGGAGATCAAGCGTCTCGAGAAATTGATGCTCGAGTGCGCAAGAAATCTCGAATTCGAAAAAGCGGCGGCGGCACGCGATGACCTTTTCCGTTTAAGGGAGCGGGTTTTTGGTGTGGTGCAGCACGACCCCGATGGAGATAATAAAAAATGAGCTTTCGCGTACTGCTCGTCTGTATGGGCAATATATGTCGTTCGCCAACCGCAGAGGTTGTTCTAAGACAGTTCATAAAAAACAACAATTTGGGAGATAAAGTTGAAGTGGATTCTGCGGGAACGCACGGCTATCACGTCGGTGAGTCACCTGATTCACGCACTCAGCGCGCCGCTGCTGCGCGTGGCTACAATCTTTCCCAGTTGAGGGCTCGCAAGGTGGCCCGACAGGACCTGGATTATTTTGACCTTATCCTCGCCATGGACAAGAGCAACCTGGATAACCTCAAGCGTATGGCTACTGAGGAACAACAGGAACGCATCAAGTTGTTCATGGAATACGCCCGGAATTTTGACGACGAAGAGGTTCCCGATCCGTATTACGGGCTGGGGCACGGATTCGATCTGGTTCTGGATATGGTCGAGGATGCATCCAAGGGATTGGTAGAGGCCATCAAGGGCGATCTGGGTAAGTCTGTTTCCTGAGCAAAATAAAAAGGGCGCCACGAGTGGCGCCCTTTTTCGTTGCGGGTTGAAAACTTATTTTTGCGCGGTTTCCACCATTACCAGCGGTGCATCTTCGACTTGCTCGGTAACTGGCTTTGCTTTGCGTGGCCGACCGAGTTTGACCGGTGCTGCGACTTCGGCCACATAAGTGGTGGAGGCCGTGGTGCTGACCATTACCAGCCCTGTTTCAGCCAATGACTCTTCGATGCTGACCGGCTTTGCCTCGACAATTGTTGGTTGTGGCTCAATTGCAATTTCCGCCGCAGGCGCTACTTCGGCGACCACTTCAATAGCAGGTTCGATCACGTCAGGTGCAGGTTCTGCCTTGACGAAGGTTTGAGCAGAGACCGTATCCGTATTGACTGCGGGTGTTTCGACAACGACTGGCGCAACTTCATCAGGCATTGCTACTTCCTGAGTTGCTGGCACAACCTCTTCGAGTTCCGGTACTGTCTGGATAGGGCTAGGCGTCTCAGCAGGAATGACGACTACGACAGGTTCCTGTGCTGAAGCCTGTTCCGATTGGACAGGTTCGAACGTGGTATCAGCTTCGGCTGGTGCTGCGGCATTCGCAATTTCACCTTCATTGCGTCGTTCTCCACGACCGCGGCCACCGCGCCGGCCACGCCGACGGCTACCTTGTTCCTCATTGCCGCCAGCTGCTTCCGGTACTTGATTCTGGGCGGAGTTTGCCTTGGCTTCCACTTGTTCAGCGGCGTTACTCAGGTCGGCGACCAGCTTTGCTTCAACGTTTTCGGCTTGCTGGCGTTCCTTGCGATCACGACGTTCACCACGCGGGCGTCTCTCCTGGCGAGCTTCCTGACGTTGTTCGCCGTTCTGGGTGCTTGCTTCACGTTGCGGCTTGTCGGATTGCTGCTCGTTGCGATTGCCACGCTCCTTGCGTTCGCCACGCTCTTCATCGCGGCGATTCCCGTTGCGGCCACCACGGCGACCTTCGTTGCGATCACGGCGTCCGTCGCCACGGCCTTCGCGCGGCTTTTTGGCGGGCTCTGCAGGTGGAGCAACCTCGACCGGTTTGGGTTCGCTACGCAGCCAGGAGAAGAGTCTCGAAATTAATCCACCTTCCGGTTTGGCGGGTGCCGAGGGGGTCGGCTGGCTGGCCTTTTCAGAAACGATCGGTGCCGGTTGCTCCGGAGAAATGGATTTGACCATTGCTTCCTGACGTGGCTTGGCTGTTTCCTGCTGGGTCGCCAGTTTGATGGCTTCTTCGAGCGGAACATTGACCATGCGGTAAGACGGCTCGCGCTGGTCATCGTGATTCAGATCATCGTGACGCAGGCGGGTTACGGTGTGTGCCGGCGTTTCCAGGTGAATGTTCGGAATCAGCAGGATGGTGACCTTGTGGCGCAATTCGATGGCCTGGATGTCCGGGCGTTTTTCGTTGAGCAGGAAGGTGCCAACATCAACAGGTACCTGAACATGAACGGCGCCCGTGTTTTCCTTCATCGCCTCTTCTTCGAGAATGCGCATAATATGCAGCGCTGCAGATTCGGTGGAACGAATGTGGCCAGTGCCGGTGCAACGCGGGCAGGAAATGTAACTGGTCTCGGCAAGGGCAGGGCGCAGACGCTGGCGGGAGAGTTCCATCAGCCCGAAGCGGCTGATCTTGCCCATCTGAACGCGGGCGCGATCGAAACGCAAGGCATCGCGCAGCCGGTTCTCAACTTCACGCTGATTGCGCTGGTTTTCCATGTCGATGAAGTCGATGACGATCAGGCCACCAAGGTCACGCAGGCGCAACTGGCGGGCCAGTTCTTCCGCTGCTTCCATGTTGGTCTTGAAAGCGGTTTCTTCGATATCAGCGCCCTTGGTGGCGCGCCCGGAGTTGACGTCGACTGCAACCAGGGCTTCAGTGTGATCGATCACGATGGCCCCGCCAGATGGGAGATTGACCTGGCGTACGAAGGCGGTTTCGATCTGGTGTTCAATCTGAAAACGCGAGAAGAGAGGAACGTCGTCGCGATAGCGTTTTACACGATTGACGTTGCCCGGCATGACGGTGCCCATGAATGCACGGGCCTGTTCATACACTTCATCGGTGTCGATAAGGATTTCGCCGATTTCGGAGTGGAAATAGTCACGAATGGCGCGAATGACCAGGCTGCCTTCCAGATAAATGAGGAAAGCGCCGCTCTGTTGTTTGGCAGCACCTTCGATGGCAGACCAAAGTTGGAGCAGGTAGTTCAAGTCCCATTGCAACTCTTCGGCCTGACGGCCGATGGCGGCGGTGCGGGCGATCAGACTCATCCCGTTGGGGACTTCCAGTTGATCCATGACTTCGCGCAGTTCGGCACGCTCGTCGCCGTCGACGCGACGCGAAACGCCGCCGCCGCGCGGGTTGTTCGGCATGAGGACGAGGTAGCGCCCGGCCAGGGAAACGTAGGTGGTCAGGGCTGCGCCCTTGTTACCGCGTTCGTCCTTGTCGACCTGGACGATCAGTTCCTGACCTTCCTTGAGTGCTTCCTGAATCTTGGCTCGGCTGACTTCGACGCCGGGCTGGAAATAGCTGCGGGAAATTTCCTTGAAGGGCAAAAAGCCGTGGCGATCTGCACCGTAATCGACGAAGCAGGCTTCGAGGCTCGGTTCGATGCGGGTGATGACACCTTTGTAGATGTTGCTCTTGCGTTGCTCTTTGCTGGCGGACTCAATGTCGAGATCAATTAGTTTCTGACCATCGACAATGGCGACACGGAGTTCTTCCGCCTGTGTCGCATTGAATAGCATGCGTTTCATTGTTTTGGGGCTCCAGCGCGCTTGGACACGCGGCAGGGAAGCGCCCGTTCAGGCAGCGACTGTTTCAGTTAGCGGATTGCGTCATGTATATAAATGGCAAAGGCGTTAAAGAAAGTGCTGATCAACAAATGGTTGCGTGTTTTTTGTTGAAATTCGCAACCTGATAATTCCTGCAACGGGCAATCCGTGCGTGCTTAAGGCGGGCTAATCCATTAACATCACTACTTTTGGTGAGTGAGCTTAACCAGTCGTTTTACGTTGATCTGGCTTGCGCAATTGGCACAAGTGAGGCCTCGAAACCTGCCGTGTCTGTCGCGCTGTTGGCGCGAGGCAAGCGGTCTGACGGTTCGGGGTCTCTTGCATACCGAGACGTAAAACGTGGGCAGTATATTTCAAAATGAACAACGCTGGTAACAATTCGGTCACTCATCTGGTAATAGGCGAAGAGGAGCAGGGTCAGCGGATCGACAATTTCTTGATCCGCCATTGCAAAGGTGTGCCGAAAAGCCATGTCTACAGGATTTTGCGCAGCGGCGAGGTGCGCGTAAACAGTCGCCGGATTGATGCTACATATCGATTGTGCGCAGGTGATAGCTTGCGTGTGCCGCCTGTCCGGATCGCAGAGCGTCCCAAAAATGAAGTCGACGAAGCAGCCAAGCAGCGTGTCGACTTGCCGATCATTTACGAAGATGATGCCATGCTGGTTATCGACAAGCCGGAAGGCATCGCCGTACACGGCGGCAGTGGTGTCAGTTTCGGGGTGATCGAGGCGCTGCGGCAACAGCGCCCACTGGCGAAGTTTCTGGAATTGGCGCATCGCCTGGATCGCGAAACCTCCGGAATTCTCCTGGTTGGCAAGAAGCGACTGGCTTTGACGGCGCTGCACGACATGTTCCGTGAGCACGGCGCCGGTGCCGACAAGCGATATCTGGTTCTGGTGAAGGGGCGCTGGATGAATAACACCCAGCACGTGAAGTTGCCGCTCCACAAGTTCCTGACCGATAGCGGCGAACGTCGGGTGTCCGTCAATCCGGAAGGAAAGGCATCGCACACGATTTTCCGCCTGCTCGCCCGCTGGCCGGAAATGAGTCTGCTTGAGGCGCAATTAAAAACCGGACGGACGCATCAGATTCGGGTGCATCTTTCTCACCTTGGTTTTCCTATATTGGGAGACGAGAAGTACGGTGACTTTGCACTGAATAGAGATCTCAAGCGTGACGGTCTGAAGCGCATGGCACTTCACGCATGGCGCATGGTCTATCGACACCCGCTTACGGCTGCGCCGATGGAACACGTCGCGCCGCTGCCTGACGGGATCAAAAACTACATTGCTGCGGTGAACCTGAAAAAAGAGCAGGAATTTGCTGCTGACAATCTGGCAGATATTTTGGCGAAGGAATATTGATTCACATGAAATACGAACTGGTTGTTTTTGATTGGGATGGTACTTTGCTCGACTCGGCGGGTGCGATTGTCCGGGCCATTCAGGCTGCCTGTCGCGACCTCGGGTTGCCCATTCCGGATGATCGACGGGCCAGTCATGTCATAGGCTTGGGTTTGGCAGATGCCATGCGTCATGTTGTTCCAGATCTCGCGCCGGAAAATTACCAGGCGATGGTCGAGCGCTACCGTCACCATTATTTGTCAGGTGATCACCAGTTGGTGTTATTCCCCGGCGTGCCCGAAATGCTCAACAGGCTGAGCGAGGTCGGCCATATCCTGACCGTGGCTACAGGGAAAAGCCGCCTCGGCCTTGAGCGGGCGCTGGATCATTCAGGCCTTCGCCCGCTGTTCCGTGCGTCGCGTTGCGCGGACGAATGCCATTCGAAACCGCATCCGCAAATGCTTGACGAACTGATGGCGGAATTCGGTATTGCTCCCGCATCCACCGTCATGATTGGTGACACTTCGCATGATTTGCTGATGGCCAGCAATGCCGGCGTCGACAGCCTCGCAGTTACCTATGGCGCGCATCCGCACGATCATTTGCTCGAATACAAGCCTAAGGCATGTTTGCATACGGTTCAGGCTCTGGATGACTGGTTGAGAGAATTTGCCTGAAAATTCGCGCTATACTCATTTTGTTATTTTTGTACATAAAGAAAATCATGGATACCCCCCAACCCTCTGATAATGACTCCTCCTGGGAGCGAAAAACCCTGGAAAAGCTGGCCTTTTCCGTTCTGGAAGAGCAAAAGGCCCGGCGACGCTGGGGTGTGTTCTTTAAGTCCCTAGGTTTTCTGTACCTGCTGGTGGTTCTTTTTGCCGTCATTGATTGGGGTGTGGATGGCGAGCATCAGCAGGCGCATACCGCTGTTGTCAATCTTAACGGCGTGATCGAGGCCAAGGGCGAAGCTAATGCCGAAGACATGATTGCTGCCCTGAACAGCGCTTTTGAAGAACCTCACGTTTCTGGCGTCATTTTGCGTATCAACAGCCCGGGTGGCAGCCCGGTTCAGGCTGGGATGGTTAACGATGAGATTCGGCGCCTGCGGGCAAAATACCCGAACAAACCACTTTATGCGGTTGTTGAGGATATGTGTGCCTCGGGTGGATATTACGTTGCGGTTGCTGCTGACAAAATCTACGTCAACAAGGCAAGCATCGTTGGTTCCATTGGCGTATTGATGGACGGTTTTGGCTTCACCGGTACGATGGACAAGGTGGGGGTTGAGCGTCGGTTGCTTACGGCTGGAGCCAACAAGGGGTTTCTTGACCCGTTTTCGCCTCAGGTCGAACAACACAAGGCGCATGCCCAGTTGCTCCTGAGCGATATCCACAAGCAATTCATCGATGTCGTAAAAACCGGTCGGGGCAAGCGTCTGAAAGAAACCCCGGACATGTTTTCCGGTTTGATGTGGACTGGTGCGCAGAGCGTCGAACTGGGTCTGGCTGATGATTTTGGCAGCATCGACTCGGTGGCGCGGGATGTCATCAAGGCCGAGAAAATTCTTGATTATTCAGTCAAGGACAATATTGCCGAGCGTTTTGCCAAGCGTCTGGGCGCCAGTACGTTTGCCGGTTTCTGGAGTGGCTTTTCGGAGAGTGCACTCGGCGTTCATTTGCGTTAAAACCTACGCCAGCAGCAAGAATACGGTCGGACGCCGCTCGATATCGGGCGGCGTTTGTTTTTTCCAGTCGCGCACGCTCCGGGTCAGAACAAATTCGTTTGGTTGAGTCAGGTCGGTAGCGACCGTGAACCGTGTTGTTGGATTGCAGGATTGCAACACGCTGTCGAACATCTGGCGGTTCCGGTAGGGTGTCTCTATGAAAATCTGGGTCTGTTGTCGTTTGCGCGATTCGCTTTCGAGGTCGCGCAAGGTTTTTGTGCGTTCAACTTCTTTTGCTGGCAGGTAGCCTTGGAAGGCAAAGCGTTGACCGTTCAGACCAGATGCCATCAGGGCCATGAGTATTGACGATGGGCCGATCAGTGGAACTACGCGTATGTTTTCCCGTTGAGCAAGGTCGACCAGGTTGGCACCAGGGTCGGCAACTGCCGGGCAGCCCGCTTCAGAGAGCAATCCGACGTCGTGGCCAGCGCGCAGGGGGGCAAGCAGTCGATCGAGCGCCTCCGGTCGGGTGTGTTCGTTCAGTTCTTCAAGAAGCAGTTCCTGCAATGACACGTCTGTTCCCGCCGCTTTGAGAAAAGCGCGAGCTGTTTTTGCCTGCTCAACGACAAAATGTTTAAGCGGTCGAATGGTGCTCAGTACCGGGGTGGGCAAGGAGTCTGCAGGTGCTGTTGGGCCCAGCGGAACCGGAATGAGAAAAAGGGTGCCGGTGCTCACAGAATCGAAACGCCCTGGTGGCGAAGCATGTCGCAAAGGGCTATGAGCGGCAAACCGACCAGTGCGTTGGGGTCTTCGCCTTTCATGCTTTGCAGCAGGGCGATACCGAGCCCTTCCGATTTGGCCGATCCGGCGCAGTTGTAGGCTGGTTCCCGTTGCAAGTAGTTTTCGATTTCAGTGTCGGTTAGGTCGCGAAAAGTGACCAGGGTCGGCACGCCGCGGGTTTCGGCTTCGCCGCTGCGCGCGTTGAGCAGGCATAAGCCGGTGTAAAAATTGATGGTTTTTCCAGACAGGGCGCGAAGTTGTTCTCGTGCTCGCTCGTGCGATCCCGGTTTTCCGTAGATTTTCCCGTCGACCGTGGCAACCTGATCGCTGCCGATGATCAGCGCGTCCGGATGTTTTTCAAGAACGGCTCGGGCTTTTGCTTCAGAAAGCCGCAGAGCAAGGGCTTCTGGTGCTTCATCAGGGTTTGGTGTTTCGTCTGCCTGTGGGTTGCATACCTCGAAAGGTAGTCCCAGGCGGCGCAACAGTTCTTGCCGGTAAGGCGATGTGGAGGCTAAAACCAATTTTTGCGACATGAAAGACCCGTTACAACAATGCGTTGCAGCAATCTCTTGAAGCAGCACTTTGTTTTGACTTATGAGACCGAAAATAATATCATCCCGGGTTTAAGTCGCAACAGACCAAGATTGAAAAGAATCACTGACGCTTTTGTTTTTGCCAGAGAAGGTCGCATCCTCGAAGGGGTGCTGCCGGTTTCGGCGCTGGAGCGTCTGCATGATCTGGTAACCGAAGTGACAGGCGAGGTCGCTTACCGTCTTCAGGGGTCCCTGGGGGCTCGCGGTGAGTCGATGCTGAGTCTTGAGGTTTCGGGGGTGCTCCCGCTGACCTGTCAGCGTTGCCTGGATTCGGTGCTTTTCACTCTTGAGGTCGACAGTCTGCTGGAACTGGTTCCAGAAGGTGTCGATATGTCGCAAGACGAGCTGGAAGACGACACCCGGGATTTTCTGCCGGTGGCAAGCGAGCTGGATATTGCAGCGTTGGTGGAGGATGAAATTCTCCTGGCGTTGCCGGTTGCGCCGCGGCACGAAAAATGTGGCTTTCCTGGTGCGGCAGACGCTGGCGAGCGGGTCAATCCGTTTGCGACGTTGGCTGGACTTAAAGGTAAGCCGAACTGATTTTTTTGGAGTATCAAACATGGCCGTTCAACAAAACAAGAAGTCCCCTTCCAAGCGTGGCATGCATCGCGCACACGATTTCCTGACCACCCCGCCGCTGGCTGTCGAGCCGACCACGGGTGAGACGCATCTGCGCCACCATATCTCCCCGAACGGTTTTTACCGTGGCAAGAAGGTTCTGAAGGCCAAGGGCGAGTAATCGTTCATTGAAAGGCAGGCGGTTCTCTTGGGGCCGCCTGCCTTTTATTTTGCCATGACAACCCGCATCGCCATCGATTGCATGGGGGGAGACCACGGGCCATCGGTGACGGTGCCCGCGGCTATCCGTTTTCTGGAAAAAAGTCCGTCGGCTAGCTTGATTCTGGTCGGTCAGGAAGAGATTATCCGCCCCTTGCTTGGCAATCTTGCCAGCAATTCACGCATCCGCATCATCCACGCTTCCGAAGTGGTGGGTATGGATGAATCGCCTGCGCTTGCCTTGCGCAACAAGAAAGATTCGTCGATGCGCGTGGCGATCAATCTTGTCAAGGCAGGTGAGGCAGATGCCTCCGTTTCTGCCGGGAATACCGGTGCGTTGATGGCGATTTCCAGGTTTGTGCTGAAAATGCTGCCGGGGATTGACCGTCCAGCAATTTGCGCACCTTTGCCGACCATCAATGGTCACACTCACATGCTGGATCTGGGAGCCAATGTTGATTGCGGTCCCGAGCATTTGCTGCAGTTTGGCATCATGGGGGCAACACTGGTCGCTGCCATGGAGCACAAGGAGCGACCAACAGTCGGCTTGCTCAATATTGGTGAAGAGGAAATCAAGGGCAACGAAGTCGTCAAAGCGGCTGCCGAATTGTTACGCGAGTCCGGGCTTAACTTCATCGGCAACGTCGAAGGCGATGGTATTTACAAAGGCGACGCCGATGTTGTCGTGTGTGATGGTTTTGTCGGTAATGTCGCGCTGAAAACGTCCGAGGGGCTGGCGCAGATGCTGGGTTCATCGCTGCGTGATGAATTCAAACGCAACTGGCTGACCAGAATTGCCGCGTTGATAGCCATTTCAGTATTGAATAACTTCAAACGGCGCTTTGATCATCGACGGTATAACGGCGCGATTTTGCTCGGCCTTCGCGGAATTTCCGTGAAAAGCCATGGATCTGCCGACATGTTGTCTTTCGCAAACGCCATTTCCCGTGCTTTTGACGCTGCCGAAAACCGGGTGCTTGAACGTATTACGGAACGCCTTGCGCAGATGATTCCAGCAGTGGAGAACGTTTGATGTATGCACGTCTGATTGGAACCGGGAGCTGCCTTCCCGGTGCCCCGGTAAGTAATGATGATCTGGCTGCCCGTGGTATCGACACGAATGATGAATGGATCGTTTCGCGCACGGGGATTCGTAGTCGTCATGTTGCGGAACCCGGTACGACGTCGAGCGAGCTTGGCCTTGTAGCCGCTCAGCGCGCCTTGGAGATGGCTGGTATTTCGGCTGGCGAGCTCGATCTGATCATTGTCGCAACGTCGACGCCTGACTTTGTTTTTCCCAGCACAGCCTGTCTCATTCAGGGAAAACTGGGCAACAAGGGGGCCGCTGCCTTCGATGTCCAGGCCGTTTGCAGTGGTTTTACCTACGCACTGGGAATTGCCGAGAAATTCATTCGCTCTGGCAGTCACAAGAAAGCTTTGGTTATTGGCGCCGAAGTGTTTTCGCGGATCCTCGACTGGAATGACCGTGGCACTTGCGTCCTGTTTGGTGACGGTGCTGGCGCCGTTGTGCTTGAAGCCTCGGAAAAGCCCGGTGTACTGTCTACCGCCATGCATGCCGATGGCAGCCAGAGCGATATTCTGAACGTGCCGGGGCAGATCTGCCGCGGTGAAATTACCGGCGACCCCTTCCTGCGCATGGATGGCCAGGCGGTGTTCAAGTTTGCCGTTCGCGTCCTTGCCGAGATCGCCGAAGAGGTTTGCCAGAACGCAGGCATTCAAACAAGCGATGTCGATTGGCTGATTCCGCATCAGGCGAATATCCGGATCATTGATGCCACGGCAAAGAAACTTGGTGTCAGTCGTGACCGGGTGATCGTTACGGTTGATCGCCATGGCAACACTTCTGCTGCATCGGTGCCGCTGGCGCTTGATGAGGCGGTGCGTGACGGTCGTATCCAGCGTGGTCAGAAGGTGTTGCTGGAAGGTGTTGGTGGCGGTTTCACGTGGGGTGCCGCCCTGTTCGAATTCTGAATCGGGATTAGTCAATTATGTCTTTTGCTTTCGTGTTTCCCGGCCAAGGCTCGCAGAGCGTTGGCATGATGGCGGCTTATGGTGATGCGCCTTGTGTTCGTGCCACGTTCGATGAAGCCTCCGCAGCGCTTGGCGATGATTTGTGGCACATGGTGGCCGAAGGGCCGGCCGATCTGTTAACTCAGACAGTGAATACACAGCCGGTGATGCTTACTGCCGGTATTGCGGCATGGCGCTTGTGGCTTGAAAAAGGTGGGCGCGCTCCGATTGTACTTGCTGGTCATAGTCTGGGCGAATACTCCGCGTTGGTTGCTGCCGGTGTTCTTGAACTGAAAGATGCTGTTCCTCTGGTTCGCTTGCGCGCAGCTGCGATGCAGGAAGCCGTTCCGATGGGTACGGGTGCGATGGCCGCCATTCTTGGCCTGGATAACAGCGGTATTGTCGCGGCGTGCGCTGAGGCAGCGCAAGGTGAGATCGTCGAGCCGGTGAATTTCAATGCCAATGGTCAAACCGTCATTGCCGGACACAAGGGCGCTGTCGAGCGTGCCATGGATGCCTGCAAGGCGCGTGGTGCAAAAATGGCCAAGGCGCTGCCGGTTTCTGCGCCTTTCCATTCATCGCTGATTCGTCCGGCAGCAGATAAGCTGGCGGCCCGACTCGGCGAACTGACCCTGAATGCGCCGAAGATCCCTGTGATCAACAACGTCGATGTGGCCATTGAAAACGATCCGGGGCGTATCAAGGATGCGTTGGTTCGCCAAGCCTATAATCCGGTGCGTTGGGTCGAAACGATTCAGGCAATTGCAGCATTGGGGGTGACTATGGTTGCCGAATGCGGCCCGGGCAAGGTGCTTGCCGGTTTGACCAAGCGTTGCGCGGATGGTGTTTCGGGTGTCGCGCTGGCTGATAGTGCTTCGATCGAAGCCAATCTGGGTCTGGAGTAAGCGATGTTGAACGACAAAGTGGCTCTGGTTACCGGTGCAACGCGCGGCATTGGGCGTGCTATTGCACTCGAACTCGGCAGGTTGGGGGCAACGGTGGTCGGAACGGCAACCAGTTCCGAAGGCGCGGAAAAAATATCGGCTTATCTCGCCGAAGCCGGCGTCAAGGGTAAGGGCGTTGCCCTGAATGTCTGTGATGTGGCGCAAACCGACGAGGTACTGGCTGCCGTTACCAAAGAATTTGGTGCTATTGGCGTGCTGGTGAATAACGCCGGCATTACCCGCGACAATCTCGCGATGCGTTTGGGTGATGACGAGTGGGATGCGGTCATTGATACCAACCTGAAGGCGGTTTTCCGTTTGTCCCGCGGTGTCATACGCGGCATGATGAAGGCCCGTTTCGGCCGCATCGTGAACATCACCTCGGTGGTCGGTTACTCGGGCAATCCGGGGCAGGCGAATTATTGTGCAGCCAAGGCTGGTGTCGCCGGAATGAGCCGCTCGCTGGCGCGTGAATTGGGTAGTCGCAACATTACGGTCAACTGTGTCGCGCCTGGTTTCATCGCCACCGACATGACTCATGCTTTGACCGAAGAGCAAAAACAGGCCATGCTGGCGTCAATCCCGCTTGGCCGTGCCGGCACACCGGAAGATATCGCCGGTGCCGTCGGTTTTCTCGTATCCCCGGCTGCTGCTTATGTCACGGGCACGACAGTGCATGTGAATGGCGGTATGTTCATGGATTGATTTCCTGAAGCTTCGGCTTTTGGTAGACTTGCAACGTTTTTTTTCGTACCCCTGAGGGGAAGGAGTTTTTCTAATGGATAACATCGTAGAGCGCGTCAAGAAGATCGTCGCCGAACAACTGGGCGTGAACGAAGCGGACATCAAGAACGAGTCCTCCTTCGTGGACGATCTGGGCGCGGATTCCCTGGACACCGTTGAACTGGTCATGGCACTGGAAGAAGAGTTCGAGTGCGAAATCCCCGACGACCAGGCTGAAAAGATCACCACGGTCCAGCAAGCTGTCGATTTCATCCTCGCCAACAAGAAGTAATCCAGTTCTCGTTGACACAGGCAAGGCCGGCCCCCATGGCCGGCCTTGCCACATTTGCATTTGGAGTGAACCTTGGCACGTCGCAGAGTCGTAGTAACCGGTCTCGGTATTGTTAGCCCGGTCGGAAACACCGTTGAAGAGGCATGGCAGAATATTCTCGCCGGCCGCTCCGGTATCGCCCATGTCACCAAGTTTGACGCGTCCACCTTTTCCTCGCAGATTGCCGGCGAAGTCAGAAATTTCGACATCAGCCAGTACATTTCTGCCAAAGATGCACGCCGCATGGATACCTTCATCCATTTCGGAATGGCAGCCGGCATTCAGGCGGTGCGTGATGCCGGTCTGGACAAGGAAAATGCCGTTGATCTCGAACGCGTCGGTGTCGCCATTGGTTCCGGTATCGGCGGCCTGCCGCTGATCGAGGAAACCAAGGAAGAGTACATTGCTGGCGGCATTCGCAAAGTCTCGCCGTTCTTCGTTCCTGGGTCGATCATCAACATGGTGTCCGGCAATTTGTCGATTCACTATGGTTTCAAGGGGCCGAACATTGCCCATGTTTCGGCCTGTACGACCGGTACGCATTCGATCGGCGAAGCATCCCGCATCATCGAGTACGGCGATGCCGATGTGATGATCGCAGGTGGTGCCGAGTCCACGGTCTCGCCACTGGGCATGGGGGGCTTCTGCGCTGCTCGGGCGCTGTCTACCCGGAACGATGACCCGGCAACCGCAAGCCGCCCGTGGGACAAGGATCGTGACGGCTTTGTGCTGGGCGAGGGTGCGGGTGTCATGGTGCTCGAAGAGTACGAGCACGCCAAGGCCCGCGGTGCAAAGATCTATGCCGAACTGGTGGGTTACGGCATGAGCGCGGATGCTTATCACATTACCGCGCCGAACGCCGACGGGCCTCGTCGGAGTATGCTCAATGCCCTGAGGAATGCCGGCGTTCAGCCGTCAGACGTCAATTACATCAACGCTCACGGCACTTCTACGCCGCTTGGCGACAAAAACGAAACGGAAGCGATCAAACTCGCGTTCGGCGATGCTGCCTACAAGCTGGTCGTCAATTCCACCAAGTCGATGACCGGGCATTTGCTCGGCGGTGCCGGCGGGATTGAGTCGTTATTTACCGTATTGGCAATCCATAACCAGATTTCTCCTCCGACGATCAACATCTTCAATCAGGACCCGGACTGCGATCTTGATTACTGCGCCAACAAGGCCAGGGAGATGAAGATCGATATCGCCTTGAAGAACAACTTCGGATTTGGTGGTACCAACGGTTCGCTCGTTTTCAAACGTATCTGATACGGGCTTGGGGTAAAAACGGTGCAGTTTCCGATCACCATCGGACTGCACCGTTTGTTTTTTGTGGATACCCTGCTGTTTGCTACCGCCGCCCTTGCCAGTGCGGTCGTTTTTTTTCTGCCATTGGTTCTGCTTCAGCTTGTGGTGCTTGAGTTGATGATCTGGCTTGCCACCGGTTTGGCGTGGTACCGACTTAAACCCCGCTTGCATTCGATTCGCCTGGAAAAAGACGGCCTGATTTCGGCGCGGTTTTCCGAAGATGCCGGGTTTGAGCCCGCGGAGCTATTGCCGGGGGCAACAGTTCATCCCTGGCTGACGGTTTTTCGACTGAAAATACCGGTGACGGGGCAAGTGGAGAGCGTGATTCTCGTGTCCCCGACTGTTTTCGGCGCTTCCACGGTCAACCGGAAAAAACGCCAGATTTTACGAAGGCTTCGCGTCGTTCTGCGTTGGCAGAGTGTGCTTATCGACGACGGGAAATCCGCCTTCTGAGCACGGTATTTCTGGCTTTCTTCAGCAGATCAGGGTAGTCGGGTGAAAAATGCAGTCCGCGGCTTTCCTTGCGCTGTTGGGCGCAACGGACGATTAGATCGGCAGTTACGACCAGGTTGCGCAATTCGATCAGGTCGTGGCTGACGCGGAAATTGGCGTAAAACTCGTCAATTTCGCGCATCAACAAGGCGATGCGATGTCGGGCACGCTTCAGCCGTTTGCTGGTGCGGACAATTCCGACGTAATCCCACATGAAACGACGAAGTTCATCCCAGTTGTGGGAAATCACCACCTCTTCGTCGGCATCGGTCACGCGGCTTTCATCCCATTGGGGCAGCGCCGGCATGATTACATTCCGATTGCCCAGAATGTCCTTGACGGCTGCCTCCGAGAAGACGAGACATTCGAGCAGGGAGTTGGACGCCAGCCGGTTGGCACCGTGCAGTCCGGTACAGGAAGCCTCTCCCGCAACATACAGGCCGGGTACGTCAGTTCTTCCCTTTAGGTCACTGACCACTCCGCCACAGGTATAGTGTGCGGCGGGCACGACGGGAATCGGTTCGCGGGTGATGTCGATGCCGAGTTCCAGGCAGCGGGCGTAAATATTTGGGAAGTGCTCCCGGATGAAATCTTCGCCCTTGTGCGAAATGTCTAGATAAACGCAATCCAGACCACGTTTCTTCATTTCGAAATCGATGGCGCGAGCGACGATGTCACGGGGTGCCAGCTCGCCACGTTCATCATGTTCCGGCATGAATCGCGTTCCGTCAGGCAGGCAGAGCAGCCCGCCCTCGCCGCGCACGGCCTCGGAAATCAGGAATGACTTGGCATTCGGATGATAGAGGCAGGTCGGATGGAACTGGATGAATTCCATGTTTGCGACACGGCATCCAGCGCGATACGCCATGGCAATGCCGTCCCCGGTCGATGTGTCGGGATTCGTCGTATAAAGGTAGACCTTGCCGGCGCCACCGGTAGCGAGCAGGGTGTGCGGCGCTCCCATGGTGATCACTTCGCCGCTGCGGCTATTGAGCACGTAGGCGCCGAAACAGCGGTTTTCGCCCGTCCCCAGTTTTTCTCCCGTAATCAGGTCGATGGCGATGTGATCTTCGAAAATCCTGATTCTTGGATGGTTACGGACTTTCTTGGTCAGAGTGTCCTGAACGGCAAGCCCGGTAGCATCGGCAACATGAATGACGCGGCGGGCGCTGTGTCCACCTTCGCGCGTCAGGTGATACCCGGCATCATCCTTGGTGAATGGAACGCCTTGTTCGATCAGCCATTGGATGGCGTTTCGGCCATTTTCAACGACAAAGCGCGTGGCCGGACCATCGTTCAGCCAGGCGCCGGCAATCAGTGTGTCCTGAATGTGCGCTTCGATCGAGTCGCGACTGTCCAGAACTGCCGCGATACCACCCTGAGCCCATCCGGACGCAGAGTCCTCAATGCCGCGCTTGCTGATCAGCGCAACATCGCAATGCTCTGCCAGACGAAGTGCGGCAGATTGTCCGGCAAGACCGCTGCCGATGATAAGTACATCAAATTTTTGCACGGCTGTTCTCGAAGGGAATAGTTTTTTGCGGAATATAGCACGCAGGAAACAATTAACATCGTTACAGAAAATCACAATTATGAATCGTCGGCCTGCTTCTGCCAGATGGTCGCTGCGCTATACTCTCGGCCACAAACATATAAACCAGATACCCTCAGGGAACACAGGATCAATGAGCGAGCGCGAAATCGATCAAGCGCTGGTCGTGCGGGCACAAGGCGGCGAACAGGCAGCTTTCGACCAGCTGGTGGCCAAATACCAGCGCAAGCTGGGGCGGCTGCTATCCCGCTTCATCCGTGATCCCGCAGAAGTCGAGGATGTTTCGCAGGAGGCCTTTATCAAGGCATATCGTGCCCTGCCGACATTCAGGGGCGAGAGTGCTTTTTATACCTGGCTCTACCGGATCGGGATCAATACGGCCAAGAATTATCTGGTTTCCCAGGGAAGAAGGGCACCCACGTCGACCCAGTTCGACAGCGACGAAGCAGAAAATTTCGAGGATGCTGGTCAGTTGCGCGACATCAATACCCCTGAGAGCCTCCTGCTTTCCAAACAGATCGGGCAAACGGTAAATGGGGCCATAGATGCACTGCCGGAGGAGCTGCGCACGGCGATCGTGCTACGCGAAATCGAAGGCCTGTCCTATGAGGAAATCGCCAGCATGATGGATTGCCCGATCGGCACTGTTCGATCCAGGATTTTTCGTGCACGTGAAGCAGTCGCCACCAAACTACGTCCCCTGCTTGATATCGCGCCAGATAAAAGATGGTAAGCATGATTGAGGAACCCAATACCATTCGTGCTGTCGTTCGCGCACTGGATGGTAACGAGGCAATCGTTGAGGTGGAGCAGGGCGGGTGCGGGCGCTGCCACGAAGAAGGTGGCTGCGGGGGGCAACAACTGACACAAATGTTCTGCAGCAGCCCCCGGACCTATCGCGTAGGCAACGCGGGCGGCGTTGAGGTCGGTGATCGGGTGATGGTGGCGATTGCCGCAGGTAGTGTTCGGCGGACGGCCAATCTGGCTTACGGGATACCGCTGCTGGCATGTATCGCAGGTGCGATGCTCGGCATGTTGATCGGCGGGGATCTCTGGGCAATGGGCGGTGCGTTTTTCGCGCTGGTGATTGCCGTGGCCTATGTCCGCTTTCAGTCCCGAGAAAGCGCTGGAAATTTCTCCGAGCGCCCTTATATCGTTTCCGGTTCATTGATGGATAAGGAGTTGTAGTCTTCATGAAGCAGTTCATTGTCTCGATTTTTCTGTTCCTGACGGCGTCAGTTTCGATGGCCCAGACACGTGGATTGCCGGATTTCTCTGAACTGGCTGAGCGGCAGGGGCCGGCAGTCGTCAATATCAGTACGACGCAGGTGACGCGTGGAGCCAGCCAGGGGTCGCCGTTCCCTTTTGACGAAAATGATCCGGCTTTCGAATTTTTCAAGCGATTCATCCCGCGCATGCCTGGTGGCGGCACCCCCCGTGAGTTTGAAAACAAGTCGCTGGGTTCGGGATTCGTGATCAGCAATGATGGGTACATTTTGACCAACGCGCACGTCGTCGATGGCGCGGATGAGGTCACCGTTCGCTTGACGGATAAGCGCGAATTCAAGGCCAGAATCATCGGCGCAGACAAACGTACCGATGTCGCGCTCATCAAGATCGAGGCCTCAGGTTTGCCGGTTGTCCGACTGGGTGATCCTGCCCAACTCAAGGTGGGCGAGTGGGTTGTGGCCATCGGTTCGCCTTTCGGTTTCGACAGTTCGGTGACGGCAGGTATTGTCTCCGCCAAGGGGCGCTCCCTGCCTCAGGAGAACTACGTTCCGTTCATTCAGACCGATGTGGCGATCAATCCGGGTAATTCAGGCGGGCCATTATTCAACATGCGCGGCGAAGTGGTTGGAATCAATTCCCAGATATATAGCCGGAGCGGTGGCTACATGGGTGTTTCCTTCGCTATCCCGATCGACGTTGCCATGGAAGTCCAGAACCAGTTGCGTTCATCCGGCAAGGTTAGCCGCGGAAGAATGGGGGTCGTGATTCAGGAAGTCAGCAAGGAGCTGGCTGATTCCCTGGGCTTGAGCAAGCCGATGGGTGCCGTGGTCAATGCCGTGGAAAAGGGCGGCCCTGCGGACAAGGCTGGGCTTGAGGCTGGTGATGTCATCCTCAAGTATGACGGAAAGGTTATCGCCAATTCGGCAGATCTTCCGAGAATGGTGGGCTCGACACGCCCAGGGACACGTTCGATCATCCAGATCTGGCGCAAGGGATCGACGCGGGAAATTGCCATGACCGTTGGAGAAATGGTTGATGAAAAACCGGTCGCCAGCCGCTCGCAGCGGGGAGGTAAGTCCGAACTGGCCGCCAACCGTCTGGGGCTGGTGGTCAGTGAATTGTCTGCAGAGCAAAGGCGTGAGCTCAAGATGGATGGCGGACTGCTTATCGAGGATGTTCGTGGTTCCGGCGCGCGGGCCGATCTTCGCCCGGGAGACGTGATCATTGCCGTCATCAGCAAGGGAAGCACCACCGAGGTCAAAACGGTCGATCAGCTCAACCGCCTGCTCGCCCAATTCGAAAAGGGCAGCAACATCACGCTGCTGATCCGGCGGGGTGAGATGCAAACTTTTGTCACCATCAAGGGCCTGAGTGGGAATTGAACTGACCCTGCTCAGCCGGAGCTATTGTCACCTTTGTCATGACATGGAGGCTGCGTTACTCCCGATTGCCGGTGAGTATGGCGCCTCCGTAAAAATTGTTGACGTGGATGACCATCCGGAACTGCTCGGGCCTTATGACGAGTTGGTGCCCGTTCTGCTGCACGGCGACACCGAGCTTTGTCATTACTTCCTGGATGAGACTAAAACCCGTGAATATTTAGCCGGAATCCGCTAAAATTCAGGGTCTTCTGAACAGGGAAGGGCGCCGGAAAAGCGCCCTTTTTTACTCGCATCAATGGATCACATCCGTAATTTCTCCATCATTGCCCACATCGATCACGGCAAGTCTACGCTCGCTGATCGCATTATCCATCTTTGCGGCGGCCTGTCCGACCGGGAAATGGAGGAGCAGGTTCTCGATTCGATGGATATCGAACGCGAGCGCGGGATTACCATCAAGGCACAGACAGCGGCGCTAAATTACAAGGCGCGCGATGGCAAGGTGTACAACCTGAATCTGATCGATACGCCGGGACACGTGGATTTTTCCTACGAGGTATCGCGCTCTCTATCGGCCTGTGAAGGTGCTCTACTAGTCGTTGATGCCTCGCAGGGGGTTGAAGCCCAAACCGTTGCCAACTGCTATACCGCCATCGAACTCGATGTTGAAGTTGTGCCGGTGCTGAACAAGATCGATCTGCCATCGGCGGACCCGGATAATGCCCGCCAGGAAATCGAGGACGTGATCGGGATCGACGCAACCGATGCCGTACTGGCGTCGGCCAAAACCGGTCTCGGTGTCGAGGATATTCTTGAGGCCGTCGTGGCAAAGGTGCCGCCACCTGTAGGTGATCCGGATGCGCCGTTGAAGGCATTGATTATCGATTCGTGGTTTGATAACTATGTCGGTGTCGTCATGCTGGTACGTGTTGTCGACGGCGTAATGCGTCCGAAAGACAAGCTCTTTTTCATGTCGACCGGCGCAACCCAGCTTTGCGAGCAGGTTGGTGTGTTTTCCCCGAAATCGTTACCGCGTCCGGAACTGAGGGCGGGCGAGGTAGGCTTCGTGATTTCCGGTATCAAGGAACTGAAGGCCGCCAAGGTGGGCGATACGATCACCAAGCTCGATGCCAAGGCTGCCGAGCCTTTGCCCGGCTTCAAGGAAATCAAGCCCCAGGTTTTCGCCGGTCTGTATCCGGTTGAATCCAACCAGTACGACTCGTTGCGCGAATCACTGGAAAAATTGAAGCTCAACGACGCTTCCCTACAATACGAGCCGGAAGTGTCGCAGGCACTCGGGTTTGGTTTCCGCTGCGGCTTTCTCGGTCTGTTGCACATGGAAATCGTGCAGGAACGTCTGGAACGGGAATTTGATCAGGACCTCATCACGACGGCGCCTACCGTGGTTTACGAGGTCGTTCAGCGTGACGGAACGGTGATTCAGGTTGAAAACCCCTCGAAACTGCCTGAAATCAGCAAGATCGAGGAGGTACGCGAACCGATCATTACTGCCACTATTTTCGTGCCGCAGGATTATCTCGGTAACGTTATTACCTTGTGTAACCAGAAACGTGGCAACCAGGTGGATATGCATTATCACGGCCGGCAGGTGAAGGTCGTTTATGAAATGCCGATGGCCGAAGTGGTCATGGATTTCTTCGACAAGTTGAAGTCCTGCTCCAAGGGTTACGCTTCGCTCGATTACGATTTCAAGGAATATCGTGCAGCCGACGTGGTCAAGCTCGATATCCTGATCAACAGCGAAAAGGTTGATGCATTATCGCTGATCGTTCACCGTTCCAATTCGCAATACCGTGGCCGCGAACTGGCCTCCAAAATGCGTGAATTGATTCCGCGCCAGATGTACGACGTTGCAATCCAGGCCGCGATTGGCTCCCACATCATCGCGCGTGAAAACGTCAAGGCGATGCGCAAGGATGTGTTGGCCAAATGTTATGGTGGTGACATAACCCGCAAGAAGAAACTGCTTGAAAAGCAGAAAGCGGGCAAGAAGCGGATGAAACAGGTTGGTAGCGTAGAAATTCCGCAGGAAGCCTTCCTTGCTGTGCTCCGCGTCGATAACTGAGAACCGAGATGAATTTTGCGCTGATACTTCTGATTTTGCTGGTGATTACTGGCGTGCTATACGCAGCTGATGTCTTCAAGTTCCGTAAGCTGCGCGCTAAGGATGCCAAGGAGCCGGTATGGGTGGAGTGGGGTGCCGGGTTTTTCCCGGTAATCCTGATCGTTTTTGTCCTGCGTTCGTTCTTTTTTGAGCCTTTCAAGATTCCTTCCGGTTCGATGATTCCCACCTTGCTGGTCGGAGATTTCATCCTGGTTAATAAATTCACTTACGGCATCCGGTTGCCGGTCATCAACAAGAAAATCATCGACGTCAATCTGCCGCAACGGGGCGATGTCATGGTGTTTCGCTATCCGGAAGACCCTTCGCTGGATTACATCAAGCGCGTTGTCGGATTGCCCGGGGATACCATTTCCTACCAAAACAAACAGTTGAGTATCAACGGGCAAAAGCTTGAGAGCGAGCAACTGGATGATTACCTGCATACCGAGCGTCTCTATTATTCGAAGCAGTTCACCGAAAAGCTGGGCGATGTCGAGCACCGTTTTCTCAATGATGTTGATATGCCGGCATTTATTCATGATCCAGCATCCTTCCCGTATCGGGAAAATTGCACTTACAATGCCGCAGGCGTAATTTGCAAGGTTCCAGAAGGGCACTACTTCATGATGGGCGATAACCGTGACAACAGTCGCGATAGTCGTGCCTGGGGGTTTGTGCCAGAGGAAAACATCGTCGGAAAAGCTTTTTTTGTCTGGTTGAATCTCAGCGATCCAGGCAGGATCGGTTCGTTCAAGTAAGGATAAGGCAATGAAATTTCAACGTGGCGTCGCGCTCTCCGGTTTGTTGCTCTGGAGCTTTGTCATCATCCTGGTTGCTGTGCTGGGCATGAAAATTGTTCCTTCGGCAATTCAGTATTACAAGACCAAGAAGGACATCAAGGCGGTCGCAGCACAAGTCGCACCCGATGCGACCGTCGCTGATATTCGTAACTCTTACGCCAAGTTTGCGGATATTGATGTACTCGAACTGAAGCCGAATGAACTCGATATTTCCAAGGAAAACGGCCGCGTCGTTATCAGTTTCGCTTATGAAAAACGTATCCCGCTGTTTGCCAATCTCAGCCTGGTGATCGATTACGAGGGCTCTACTGCTGAATAACGAAGTAATGGCGGCGCAGGCGATTGCGAGGCAGATCGGCCACGTTTTCAACGATCAGAAGCTGCTACGCACCGCGTTGACCCATCGCAGTTTTGGGGTGCCGAATAACGAGCGCCTCGAATTCCTCGGAGACGGCATTCTTGACTGCGTCATTGCTGCCGCTCTGTTCCATCGTTTTCCCGATCTTCCCGAAGGTGATCTTTCCCGCTTGCGGGCCAATCTGGTTCGTCAGGACAGCCTGCACCGTCTCGCCGTCGGGCTGAATATTGGTTCAGCTCTGCGCCTTGGTGAAGGCGAATTGAAAAGCGGAGGCGCGCAGCGTCCATCCATTCTTGCTGATGCGTTGGAAGCACTTTTCGGTGCGATTTATCTTGATGCCGGATTCAATGCTGCCTATGACGTGGTGGCCGCTCTTTATGCGCCCCTTCTCGACGAGTTGAAGCCAGGCAATGTCCAGAAGGATGCCAAGACCAATCTTCAGGAATGGTTACAGGCCCGCAAAAAGCCGCTGCCGCGTTATTTGCTGCTTGAAACGACCGGCGCTGCGCACGAACAACGTTTTGAAGTAGCCTGCGAAATTCAAAATCCGCCCCTGCGCACGATCGGA
This sequence comes from uncultured Dechloromonas sp., assembly GCA_964583695.1. Taxonomy (GTDB): domain Bacteria; phylum Pseudomonadota; class Gammaproteobacteria; order Burkholderiales; family Rhodocyclaceae; genus Azonexus. Next base: position 8,845 of record CAZOWA010000004.1, on the reverse strand, counting down.
CACGGTCAGAGCCGGCGCATAGCAGAGCAAGTTGCTGCCGAAAAGGCGCTGAAAGAATTGAACGCATGAAAAAAATCCGTTCCGGCTACATTGCCATCGTCGGTCGTCCGAATGTCGGCAAATCAACCCTGTTGAATCGTCTTGTTGGTGAAAAAATCAGCATCGTTTCGCGCAAGGCGCAGACCACGCGTCACCGCATTACCGGCATTGTCACCAACGACGACGCTCAATTCGTGTTCGTGGATACGCCGGGTTTCCAGACTCAATATGGTAACGCGCTGAATCGTGCGATGAACCGCGGGGTGACCCAGACGTTGAGCGACGTTGATCTGGTGCTCTTCGTCGTCGAAGCCGGTCGCTACGATGCCAAGGATCAGGCTGTCGTCAGACTGTTGCCGAAGGACAGGCCCGTGATCCTGGTGGTCAACAAAACCGACCAGTTCAAGGATCGTAACGAATTGCTACCTTTTCTGGCCAAGGTGTCGGTTGATCATGATTACGTCGCAGTCGTCCCGGTCAGCGCTACCAAAGGGCGCCAGACCGGCGAACTGCTGGCGGAAGCGCGCAAGCATCTCCCCAACGAAGGTCTGATGTTCCCAGAGGACGACCTGACCGACAAAAGCGAACGTTTTCTCGCCGCCGAATACATTCGGGAAAAGGTTTTTCGCTTGCTGGGCGATGAACTGCCATATGCAACGACTGTGGAAATCGAGAAATTCGAAGTTGAAGGCGAGTTGCGGCGAATTTTCGCGGCAATCGTGGTCGACCGCGAAGGCCACAAGCCTATCGTGATCGGCAAAGGCGGTGAATCGCTCAAGCGCATCGCCAGCGAAGCGCGTCAGGATATGGAGCGTTTGTTCGGCAGCAAGGTTTATCTTGAAATCTGGGTCAAGGTCAAATCGGGCTGGAATGATGACGAACGCCTGCTGAAGAGCCTCGGTTACGAATGAATCTGCGCAGCAAAGTCGATGGCCAGCCGGCCTACGTCTTGCATACGATCCCGTTTCGGGAAACCAGCCTGATTGTTGAGATATTTTCCCGGGATTTCGGGCGGATGGCGCTGCTGGCACGGGGGGCACGACGTCCGCGGGCAGCGATCCGCGGCCTGATGATGGCCTTTCAACCCCTTGAGCTTGGCTGGGCAGGCAAGGGAGAGGTCCTCACCCTGATGAAAGCTGAATGGCAGGGCGGGCAGCCGCTGCTTGCTGGCGAGGCGCTTTTCTGCGGTTACTACCTCAACGAATTGCTGATGCATTTGTTGCCACGCGAAGATCCGCACGAACGGCTGTTCGAGTGCTACGGCGACATGCTGAAACGACTGGGGGCCGATCCATCGGGAAAGGTTCGTGAAGCCGATTTGCGCAGTTTCGAAAAATCGCTTTTGCAGGAACTGGGTTACGGCTTGACACTTGAACATGACAACGCCGGCGAGCCGATCCTTCCGGATGCGCATTACACTTATCGCATGGAGCAGGGGCCGGTCCGAGTTGAGCATGCCGAAGCCGATACGCGGGTGTTGCGCGGAAAAACGCTCATCGATCTGGCAGAGGACGACTTTACCGATCCTCGCTCGAAGGCCGAAGCGAAGCAATTGATGCGTACGCTGATTGGCTATTATCTGGCCGGCAAGGAACTCGAAACACGCAAAATTTTCAGGGAGTTACAAGAGCTATGATCGAACTTGGCGTCAATATCGACCACATTGCCACCCTGCGCCAGGCGCGCCGTACATATGAGCCCGACCCGGTCTGGGGCGCGGTCGAGGCGCATCTCGGCGGCGCCGACGGAATTACCGTTCACCTGCGTGAGGATCGGCGCCACATTCAGGATGCCGACGTTCGTCGCCTGCGCGAGCTGACCCAGGTCAAGCTCAATCTCGAAATGGCGGCTACCGATGAAATGGTCGGCATTGCCTGTGGCTTGAAACCGGAAATGGCCATGCTGGTACCGGAGGGACGGCACGAGGTGACGACGGAAGGTGGCCTTGACGTGCTGACACAGGAAGAACGGCTCAAGGACGTCATTTCCCGTCTTGCTGACGCTGGCATCATGACCAGCGTTTTCATCGATGCCGAGTTGCCGCAGATTGAAGCGGCGGCACGCATCGGCGCCAGCGTTTGCGAAATCCACACCGGCCCCTACGCCCATGCCTTTTACGCGCAGGGCCGGGATGCCGAGGCGCCGGCGGTGCTCGCCGAACTCGATAAGATTCGCCTGGCGGGGCAACGGATTCGCGAACTCGGGATGCGTTTCAATGCCGGTCACGCACTCAATTACTACAACGTCCAGCCTGTCGCCCGTCTGACCGGTGTGCGCGAATTGCACATTGGTCACGCCATCATCAGCCGTTCAGTTTTCGTGGGCTTGCGTGAAGCGGTGCGTGAAATGAAGCAGCTGATGCGCGAAGCAGCCGGGCAAGGCGAATGATTTACGGCATCGGCACCGATATCGTTGCCGTTCGGCGCTTGCGAGAGATGTGGGAGCGGCATGGTGACAAGGCGCTGGACAAGCTTCTGGCGCCGCAGGAGATTGTCGAATTTGCCACGACTGCGGACAAGGGCCGTTTTCTCGCCAAAAGGTTTGCCGCCAAGGAAGCCTTCGCCAAGGCGCTGGGTACCGGAGTTCGACCGCCGGCGGTGTTGCCGGCCATTGCTGTCGGACATGACGATCTGGGTAAGCCGGCACTGATCTTCCACGGTCAACTCGAAAAAATGCTCGAAAACAGGAAGTTGAAAGCACATCTTTCCCTGAGCGATGAAGCCGATTACGCCATCGCCTACGTCATTCTGGAGCACGCATGATTCATCTGAATCCCGGCCCGCTGATGATCGACATCGCCGGCACTGAACTGACTGACCTTGATCGCGAACGCCTCTGTCATCCGCTGGTCGGAGGCATCATTCTCTTCACGCGCAACTACGCCAATCCCGAGCAATTGGCCCGGCTTACCGAACAAATTCACGCGCTGCGCCAGCCAGCGCTGCTGATTGCCGTGGATCACGAAGGGGGCAGGGTGCAGCGTTTTCGCGACGGATTCACCCGTTTGCCGCCGATGGCTGTGTTGGGCAAGCTTTGGGACGAAGAACCGGAGGCGGCGCTGCAAGCGGCGAGTCATGTCGGATATGTTCTGGCAGCTGAATTGCGTGCCTGTGGGGTCGATTATTCCTTTACGCCCGTTCTCGATCTCGACTACGGTCCCTCGCGCGTCATCGGCGACCGTGCCTTTCATCGCCAGCCCGAGGTCGTGACCAAGCTCGCCGACGCGCTGAACAATGGGTTGCGCCTAGGTGGCATGGCTTCCTGCGGCAAGCATTTTCCCGGTCACGGCTATGTCATTCCCGACTCTCATGTCGAGTTGCCAGTCGATGAACGCAGCCTGGAAGCCATGCAGGAAGATCTGCTTCCTTACCGGAAATTATCTCTCGATGCAGTGATGGCCGCGCACGTCATTTATCACTGCATGGATTGCAATACTGCCGTATTTTCAAATAAATGGATTGATTACTTAAGAAACGACATCAAGTTTGATGGTGTGGTTTTTACCGATGATCTTTCGATGGAGGGGGCCGGCGTGGTGGGCGGCATGCTCAATCGTGTCGATACCGCCTACCGCGCCGGCTGCGATATGTTGCTGGTGTGCAACTCTCCGGAGGCTGTTGGCGATGTTTTAGCCAACTGGCAGCCCGAAATCGATCCGGCACGCGGCGCCCGGGTCGCAAAACTGATACCCGAACAGCCGGCACTGGCGTGGTCAGCCCTGCGTGCCCAAGCCGATTATCAGGCGGCGCAGGAAAGCATTGCACGGCTGATGGCCTGAAATGAAAACGGGCAGCCGAAGCTGCCCGTTTGACCTGCTGAAAGAACGGCGGATTACTTGACGCGGTTCTTGTATTCGTCGGTGCGGGTGTCGATTTCGATCTTGTCGCCGATGCTGACAAAGGCCGGAACCGGCAGTTCGAAGCCGGTAGACAGCTTGGCCGGCTTCATGACCTTGCCGGAGGTGTCGCCCTTGACGGCCGGCTCGGTGTAGATGACTTCGCGTACGACGCTGTTCGGCAATTCGACGGAAATGGCCTTGCCGTCGTAGAAGACGACTTCGCAGGCGAGACCGTCTTCGAGGTACTTTAGCGCATCCGTCATGTTTTCAGCTTCGACTTCAAACTGGTTGTACTCGGCATCCATGAAAACGTACATCGGATCGGCGAAGTAGGAGTAGGTCACTTCCTTCTTGTCGAGAACAACGACTTCGAACTTGTCATCGGCCTTGTACACAGCTTCCGACGGGTTGCCGGAGAGCAGGTTCTTCAGCTTCATCTTGACGACCGCAGCATTACGGCCAGACTTGTTGTACTCGGTCTTCTGGACGACGAGCGGGTCGGCACCAACCATAATGACGTTGCCGGAGCGGAGTTCCATTGCGGTCTTCATCGGGATTCCCAAAAATCTGAAAAATAAAGGCGCGGATTATACCTTGAGGATGCAGAACTTGACGAGCGCTTCTGCAAGGTCCGGCATTTGTGCGAGATGCCTGGCCCAATGCAGGTTGTGTCGGGCAATTTCCTGCCGTTTGGCCATGAAATCCCGCCACGCCGCCGTCAGGCCGATTCCCGAATTCCAGGCTTTTTTCAGGTTGACCGCAGCATTTGCTGTTTTCTCGTCCAGCTCCGCGGTGTAACGATCAAGGAAGGCTTCAAGCTTGACCAGATGCGCGTCATCTTCCTGCCGGTAAATCTGCCAGACGAAAGGCTTGCCCGCCCATTGCGCGCGCACAAAGGAATCTTCGCCACGCACAAAATTGATGTCACAACGCCTCAGCAACGCGTCGTAATCGTCCTGCGGCAGAAAATCGAAGGCCAACACTCGCAGATTGCCCCGCATCCGGTCTTCGCCCCAATGGGCAATCACCGCGGCCAGGGGCTTGCCGGGCGCAACGTGCAAGCAAACCGGCTGCGGCGCAGTGGCAAGCACGTCAAGCAATTCGCCGACCGGTGCCGTTTCGTAGCAAAAAAGGCTGATATCAAGGCCACCTTCGTCAGCCTTATCAGGCAACGCAGGGTTTGGAAGGGGCTTTTCGCGCAGCAAACCTCCGGTCGCCGGCGAAAATCCCGGAAAGAAAAAATATTTTGTCAGCGGCAGTGAAGGGTGGGGCGAAGCCATGCCATGGCAGCCCTCCGCCCATGCTTCTGCGGTCAGGTATTCGAGATTGATCCAGCACGGGCGTGGCGCTCTCTCGGCCATGGCGATCAGGTAATTCGGCGGTAACTCGCAGGCAAAGGCCTCGATGACGACATCCGCGATGGTGTCTATTTCCGCGCCGGCATCCCAGCGTACGATCTCGATGCCACAGCATAACTGACGATCCTGCGTTTCATCGAAAGCGGGGTGCATCGGTTTGAGGCTGCCTGGATCATCGATCCACAAGCGCACCTGCTTGCCGTGCTCGCTCGCCAGTTGCCGGGCAAGTCGCCAGCACACGCCGATGTCGCCGTAATTATCGATGACCCGGCAAAAGATGTCCCAATGAAGCTGCATGGGCGCCATGCTAACATCGCCGCCATGCCTTTATTCCACGATCCTCAAGATTGCATTGCCTGTCCACGGCTAGCCGAACACCTGGCCAACATCCGGCAACGCGACCCAAACTGGCACGCCTTGCCGGTCCCCGCTTTCGGTTCGCTCGATGCCGAACTGCTCGTCGTCGGGCTCGGACCCGGTGAGAAGGGCGCCAACCGTACCGGCCGCCCGTTCACCGGTGATGTTGCCGGTGAACTGCTTTACCCGGCACTGCACCGCTTCGGCTTCGCCAGTATGCCCGATCCGCTAGGCCCTGATAGCTGGGCCAATCCGGCGATGCATCTGAGCAACTGCCGCATTACCAATGCCGTGCGCTGTCTGCCGCCAGCTAACAAGCCGACGACGGCAGAGATTCGTCAGTGCAATGGCCACCTCAAGGCCGAACTGGCGGCCATGCCAAAACTGAAAGTGATCGTCGCCCTGGGCGGTGTTGCCCATCAGGCGCTACTGTGGACTTACGGCCTGAAGCTCAAAGAACACGTTTTTGGCCACAATGTCCGCCACGCTTTGCCCGACGGCCGGCTGCTCATCGACAGCTACCATTGCAGCGGTTACAACTGGCGAACCGGGCGCCTGTCGCGTGAAAGCTTCGAAGCTGTATTTGCCGGCGTCAAGGAATTTCTCGGTTGAGCACTGCCAAGCATGAGTTTTGACGCCAAGGCTTTTCTTGCCTCGTTGACCGAACTGCCCGGTGTTTACCGGATGCTCGATGACAACGGTACGGTCCTATACGTTGGCAAGGCGAAAAACCTGAAAAAGCGGGTTTCGTCCTATTTTCGCGAGAATCTATCCAGCCCGCGCATTGCCCACATGGTCAGTCAGATTGCGGCCATCGAAACCACGTCGACGCGCACCGAAGCGGAAGCGCTGCTCCTCGAAAACAACCTGATCAAGTCGCTGTCGCCACGCTACAACATCCTCTTTCGCGACGATAAATCCTATCCCTACATCGTGTTAACCAAGGGAAAATTTCCCAGGCTTGGCTTCTACAGGGGAAATCCGGACCGCAAGGCAGATTATTTTGGCCCCTATCCATCATCCTGGGCCGTTCGCGACAGCATTCACCTGCTGCAAAAAATGTTTCGCCTGCGCACCTGCGAAGAAAGCGTTTTCGCCAATCGTTCGCGGCCTTGCCTGCTATACCAGATCAAGCGTTGCAGCGGCCCCTGTGTTGATCACGTTTCGCCAGAGGATTACGCGGCCGATGTTCAACTGGCGGCGATGTTCCTGCTGGGCAAGCAGCAGGAGGTCACCCGTCGTTTGACCAAATCGATGGAAGAGGCCTCCGGTCGCCTGGCCTTCGAGCAGGCAGCGATTTATCGTGACCAGATTCAGTCGCTGCATCAGGTCCAGGAAAAGCAGTTCGTCTCGAGCAACAAGGGCGAAGATGTGGATATCGTCGTTGCGCTCAGCGAAGCAGGGCAGTTGTGTGTCAATCTCGCCATGGTACGAGGTGGCCGGCATCTGGGGGATCGCCCGATGTTTCCCGGTAACATCGGCGAATCATCTACTGCCGACGCGGTCGCTGCCTTTATTCGCCAACACTACGCTGCCCATCCCGCACCTGCACGAATACTCGTCAATCCGTTGCCGGTGGAAGATGAAACAGGAGAAACCGAAGCCGTGCTCGCCGAACTCGCCGGGCGTGCCGTTCCCGTACTTGAAGCTCGCGCGATTGTTCATAAGGCATGGACAGACATGGCGTTGCAGAATGCCCGGCTGGCCATTCTGGCGCGCAACCAGGCCACTGCCCAGCAGGAACACCGACTCGCAGCCCTTCAAGAAGCCTTGCTGCTTCCCGAGCCCCTGTCTCGCATCGAATGTTTCGATATCAGCCATACTCAGGGCGAGGCGGCCGTTGCTTCCTGTGTTGTTTATCACGGTAACGGCATGAAAAAATCCGATTACCGCCGCTTCAACATTCGCGGCATTCAGCCAGGAGATGACTACGCTGCCATTCGCCAGGCGGTCACCCGACGCTATGATGGGATTGCAGCCGGGGAGGGCGTTGCGCCCGACCTGATCCTGATCGACGGTGGCAAGGGGCAGGTCGGTTCAGCCTTCGCGGCGCTCGCCGATCTCGGTCTGACGCATGTGCCCATGCTCGGGGTTGCCAAAGGCGAGGCGCGCAAACCGGGGCTGGAAACGCTGATTTTTCCGGAGGGCCGGGAATCGCTGCAACTGCCGCCAGAACATCCGGCGCTACATCTGATTCAGGAAATCCGCGACGAAGCTCACCGCTTTGCAATTACCGGACATCGTGCCCAACGTGGCAAAGCGCGCAAGACATCGAAACTCGACAGCCTTCCAGGCATCGGTCCAGCCCGGCGCAAGGCGCTGGTAGCCAGATTCGGTGGCCTGGCCGGTGTGCTGGTGGCCAGTGTTGATCAACTGGCAGAGGTGCCCGGCATCAGCCGGGAGATGGCCGAAAAGATTCATTCTGCACTACACTGACGCATGCCTTTCAATCTTCCCATCCTGCTGACCTGGCTTCGCATTCTGGCCATTCCCCTTCTGATCACGGTGTATTACATGCCGACTGCCTGGGCGACACCGCATGAACGCGATCTGTTTGCGACACTGCTCTTTATGGCGGCGGCCGTCACTGATTGGGCCGATGGCTATCTCGCCAGAAAACTCAATCAGACCTCGGCTTTCGGTGCGTTTCTCGATCCGGTGGCGGATAAACTGATGGTTGCTGCCGCACTGATTGTTCTGGTTCAACTGGGGCGTACCGATGCCATCATTGCCACGATCATCATCGGTCGGGAAATCACCATTTCGGCACTGCGCGAATGGATGGCAAAAATCGGGGCGGCCAAGAGCGTAGCCGTGTCGATGCTCGGCAAGGTGAAAACCGCCGCCCAGATGACAGCGATACCGCTGCTGCTTTATTACAAGCCCTTGTTTGATCTGGATACACAGTTCTGCGGAAATGCACTGATCTGGATAGCAGCTTTGTTGACGCTATGGTCGATGGGGTATTACCTGCGAATGGCCTGGCCAGAAATTGCCCGGAGAAGTGCTGAAAAATAATAGGGGATGTTGACAAACCCCTTGGGGCGTCTATAATGCGCGCTCTGTTTGACGCGGCAGTAGCTCAGTTGGTAGAGCGCAACCTTGCCAAGGTTGAGGTCGAGAGTTCGAGACTCTTCTGCCGCTCCAGTTTTAAAAAGAAGCATGGTCTTCTTTATAGTTGTAACGCATGTTTGTAGGCACGGCGCGATAGCAAAGCGGTTATGCACCGGATTGCAAATCCGTGTAGGTCGGT
>CAZOWA010000003.1:0-137876 GCA_964583695.1 uncultured Dechloromonas sp. | reverse complement strand
CGCCGGCGGTCATGCCGAGCAGGCCCATGTCGCCGAACTTCTTCCACAGGTCGGCGGGGAATTCGTTGACGCGGTCGATCTCGGCAGCGCGCGGGGCGATCTCGGCGTCGGCGAAGGCCTTGACGGCGTCGCGCAACAGGTTGATGTCTTCGCCCAAGGCAAAGTCGAGGCTGGGAATGTTCATGTGATTTGTCTCCGTTTGAATTTATTTTTCCGTCTTGCCGTGCATGACCATGATGGTCTGCTGCATCAGCGCGCAGAGGGTTTCCCGACCTTCCTTCAGGGCGAAAACTTCCGCCTGGGTCACGATCAGGGTGCGTCCGGGCCGTACGACCTTGCCGCGGGCAATCAACTTTTCGCCGTCGGCCGGGGCGACCAGGTTCATCTTGTATTCGACAGTCAGCACCGATGCGCTGGCCGGCACCACGGTCATAGCGGCATACCCGGCCGCTGAGTCGGCGATCATGCCGACCGCGCCGCCATGCACGAAACCGTGTTGCTGTTCGACGCCGGACCAGTGTGGCAGGTGGATCTCCGTGCGGCCGTGTTCGACGACCGGGAGTGTCGCCTGAATGAGAGCCATGGCGTTCTGGCGCGCAAAACTGGCGCGGACGCGTTCGGCGAAGTGGGGATCGGATACGTGGGTCATAAGGCGTGATTGTATTGACGTTGACGTTAACGTCAACTGGCCAGCAAATATTTATTGGGGAGTTTCGCGACGGGCCAGTTCCTGCCGGCATTGCTGTTCGAACTGGGCAATTTCGGCAAGCATGGCTTCGATGTCCTCGCGTTGCTGTTGCAGGGCCTCGCGACGTTTCGACATGACTCGCAGGCACTCGGTCAGCTGCGGGGTTTCGTCCTCGGTCGAGTTGTACATGCCGATCAGGTCCTTGATTTCGGCCAGGGAGAGGCCCAGGCGCTTGCCGCGCAATGCCATTTTCAGGCGGGCCCTGTCGCGTCGGGTAAATATGCGTTTGTTACCTTCGCGTTGCGGCGAGAGGATACCCTGGTCTTCCCAGAAACGAATCGTGCGCGGGGTGATACCGAATTCACGGGCAAGATCGGAAATGGCGAAGATGATGGCCGGCTGGTTCACTTGGGTATCCTTCTCAAAGTGGGGCAAGTAAATCAGAACAAAGGTGTTTTTTCAATCCGCAGGCGTATGGTAATTTGCGCGTCCCGAATTCAGGGTTTTCTCATGTCTTTAAGTTTTCCCCATGCTTCCGCGCCGGCTGCCGGCGAGTTGATCGAAGTGGCGCCGGACATTTTCTGGTTGCGCATGCCGCTGCCTTTCCAGCTCGACCATATCAATCTCTGGCTGCTGCGCGATGAGGATGGCTGGACGATCGTCGATACCGGGTTTCCCGATGACGCTGTGCGGGCGACCTGGTTGCAGATCATCGGAAAGCTCGACGGGCCGGTGAAACGCCTGATCGTCACGCACTTTCATCCCGATCACCTGGGGCTGGCGACCTGGCTGATGGAAACGACCGGGGCCGCGTTGTGGATGTCGACTGGAGAGTTTCTGACGGCGCACGCGGTATGGCAGGAATTCGGTGGCCACGGGGCGCGTTTCATGGTTGAGCAATTTCGCCAACATGGACTGGATACGGAGCGGCTCGCCAAATTTGCGCAGCGCGGGTCGGGTTACCGTAAAGCCGTTCCAGCGCTGCCCGAGCATTACCATCGCCTGATGGAAGGGGATGTTGTCACGGTGAACCGGAAAAAATGGCAAATTCTGGTCGGCCACGGCCACTCGCCGGAACATGTCGCCCTTTACTGTGCCGAAGCCGACGTGTTAATTTCCGGAGACATGCTTTTGCCCCGCATTTCCACCAACATCAGTGTGTTCGCCGCCACGCCGGATGCCGATGCTCTGGGTTGGTACCTGACTTCACTGAAAGTTCTGGCGCGAAAGATTCCTGTAAGGACTCTGGTGTTACCCTCTCATGGTCTGCCGTTTTTTGGCGTGCAGGCAAGGGTGGAGGCATTGCAGGCGCACCATGCGGAACGCTTGCAGGCGTTGGAGATTAGTTGTGAACAAGCGCCAAAGAGCGCGGCCGAGTCACTCGATGTGTTGTTCAATCGGGCGCTCGATACACACCAAACCATGTTCGCGATGGGTGAAGCGATTGCCCATCTGAACTATCTGGAATACGCCGGAAGGGTGTCGCGCAGCATTGACGCCGACGGTATCGTTCGATTTTTGCGGACGCAGCATTCCGCGACGCACTGACAGAGGAAATCAACATGTCGCAGCAAACCGAAGATCAGGGACTGAACCTGCCCAATCCGGCCGAACTGGCCAAAACTTATGCCGAAGTAGCGCAGCGCGCATCGAGAGTAATTACTCACTTCATGGAAAAGAAGGCCAAGGAAGGCGTTGAAGCGCCGGCCGACGAACTGGGTGTTGCCAAGGCATTCATGGATCTGTCCGCGCGTCTGATGGCCAATCCGTACAAGGTTGCCCAGACCCAGATGAACATGATGTGGGATTACTTCTCCCTGTGGCAGAACACCACCCTGAAGATGATGGGTGTGCCGGTTCAGGGTCCGGTCGCTGCGCCTCGGAAGGGTGACAACCGCTTCAAGGACGAAGAGTGGGAGGAGCATTTCCTCTTTGACTTCGTCAAGCAATCCTATCTGATCACGGCCCGTCACCTGCATGACACCGTTTGTTGTGCCGAAGGTCTCGACGAGCACACGCAACAGAAAGTCAATTTCTTCACCCGCCAGTACATCGACGCGCTGTCGCCGTCGAACTTCGCGCTGACCAATCCGGAAGTCTTCCGTGAAACCGTCAAGAGCCACGGCCAGAACCTGATCAAGGGTCTGAACAATCTGCTGCACGACGTTGAAGATGGCGATGGACAGTTGCGCATCCGGATGACCGACACTTCGGCTTTCGAAATGGGCAAGAACGTCGCCACGACGCCGGGCAAGGTGGTTTTCCAGAATGAGCTGTTCCAGCTCATCCAGTACAACCCGAGCACGCCGGAACAGAACAAGAAGCCTTTCCTCATCGTGCCGCCGTGGATCAACAAGTACTACATCCTCGACCTGCGTGAAAAGAACTCGATGGTGAAGTGGGCGACCGATCAGGGGCATACCACGTTCATCATGTCCTGGATCAACCCGGACGAGAAGCTGGCCAAGAAATCCTTCGAGAACTATCTGCTCGAAGGTTCGCTCGAGGCGATCAACCAGGTTTGCGCCCACACGGGCGAAGACAGCGTCAACATGGCAGGTTATTGCCTGGGCGGAACCCTGCTCATGACCACGCTGGCTTACATGACCGCGAAGAAGGACAAACGCGTCAATTCGGCGACCTTCTTTACCACCATGCTCGATTTCTCCGAGCCGGGCGAACTGGGCATCTTCCTCGACGAAGGCGCGGTGAGCGGTCTCGAGAAGAAAATGGCCGAGCGCGGCTTCCTCGAAGGCTCGGAAATGGCCGGCACCTTCAACATGCTGCGCGCCAACGACCTGATCTGGTCCTTCGTGGTCAACAACTACCTGATGGGCAAGGATCCGTTCCCGTTCGACCTGCTCTACTGGAACTCCGATTCGACGCGCATGCCGGCTGCGATGCACAGCTTCTACCTGCGCAACATGTACCTCGACAACAAGCTGAAGGAACCGGGCGGCATCACCCTGGGCGGCGTCAAGATCGACATCTCCAAGGTCAAGACCCCGTGCTACTTCATCTCGACCATCGAAGACCACATCGCACCGTGGAAGAGCACCTACATGGGCGCCCGCCTGCCTTCCGGCAACACCAAGTTCGTCCTCGGCGGCTCGGGTCACATCGCCGGCATCGTCAATCCGCCGGTCGCCAACAAGTATGGCTTCTGGACCAATGACGCGACCGACGGCAACCTGCCGGAAAGCCCGGAAGACTTCCTGGCCGGCGCCACGCAAAATGCCGGTTCGTGGTGGACGCACTGGAACCAGTGGGTGACCAGCCTGCCGGGTGGTTCGGCCAAGGTCAAGGCACGCAAGCCGGAAGACGGCGCCCTCAAGGTGATCGAGGAAGCTCCTGGCTCCTACGTTAAATTCCGTCTGGATGCCCAGAAGAAGTCCTGATGTGAACGATCGGGTGTAATGAAAACGGGAGGCAGCAAGCCTCCCGTTTTTTTGGCCGGGGCAAGTCATGTTTTCTTGCCCCAGGTAGGTTCTCAGGTGTTGTTGCTGCGCTCGACCAGTTCGTTGTAGGCCTTGAGCGTTTTGCCGGGGCTGCCATCGACCATCCAGTCGCTACCCGGTTTGAGCATCATTTGTTCGCCTGTCGAGTAAGGAACCTTGTCCCGAACCCGGCGCACACGTTCCTTGGCTGCCTTGCGGAAGGCTTCGCTGGCATCGGCAAAACGCCGCCAGTTGCTGTCCGACATCGGATCGGCACGGGGTGTCTTGAGGATGGCAAGCAGTTCGTCGGTGACCTGCTCATAGTTGGCCAGACGCTTGCTGGCTTCTTCGACAGGGAAATTGTCATCGCCAATCAGACGGATGAGCAGCTTGGCTTCGTGCATGGTCGCCATATGCAGGAAAGGGAGCTGGCGTCCCTCGGTTTTTTCCAGACGCTGCATTTCGGCTTCGAGTCGCTTGTCGTTTTAAAGTTCGATGGCAGTCGACACCTTGTCGCTGCGCGCTGAAAACTCTTCCATCGCCAGGCGCAGGCGAGGATGCATTTCCTTGCCCTTGGCGAACTGGTCATCCTTGTAATTTTCCCGATCGTAATAGACGTAGGCTTCGCTTACGACGACGCGCAGCTTGTCCATTGCTTCCAGATATTCCCGGGCGACCGCATCGAGCGGCAACTGGGGCGAGAGGGCGGCGGCGCTGGCGAATTCGGCCTGGCATTTTTTGATGTTTTGTTCCGATGCAATCTCGTACAAGCCGTAGATCACTTTTTCGTTACCGGTCGGGCCGGTTTCCATGTTTTTCACCCACGAAGCGTAACGCTGGATGCTGGAATGGGTCTTTTGATCGAGTGCGTTGTAACACTCGATGTAGGCCCCAAGTTTCTGGTCAAGATTGGCCGCTGCATCCTGTGTTTTTGCGGGTTCTGCAGCCTGTTGGACGGCAGCAGAGGCGGCGCCGGCCGCAGGGGTATTGCTGTCTTTCGAGCAAGCTGCGAGCTGCAGCCCGAAAAACAGGCCGAGCAACGACAACAACGCCGGGTGGCGGGAGAGTGATCTCATGGGGTTGAATCCTGCGTTTGGATAAAACCCGGATTTTATCCAAATGGCATCATTGTGCCCAGAGCCCGGTTACCCGCGCGCGGAACGCTTAGTGATTGAGCAGGGGTAACTTCGGCAGGCTGGGCCATTCAACGGCATCCAGCATGTTCTTGACGACAAGTCCGAGTTCGGTGTCACCGGTGATTTCGAGTTCGCGGTTGAAAAACAGCGTGTCCGGATCTTCCTGTCGGCTCAGCAATTGCAGGTAGGCCGAGAGGTTGGCGGCGAAGGCCAGGTCGGGTTCGCGTGCTGCCTGGAAAACCGGGCGGAACAATCCGTCGCGGAAGGTGTAGGAGGCTTCACCTCCCGTGTCATTGACCCGTACGCGGAACAGCTTGTCTTCGAGCAGGGCAAGTTCGCTTTCGGGCAACAGCTTCATCTTGAGGGCAGCGTTGAGCGCGGTGACCAGAACCACGGCGTGCGGCCATTGGGGCAGCTTGCTGCCAATGCCGGCAACGAAATCGGGCAAACGGAATTTCGGAATGATGAAGCTCGGTTTCATGTTCAGGCTCCCAATTGGGCAAGGGCTTGCGTGTGGCGCTGGACGATGCCGGCATCGCCGAACCAGTAACCGTCAACCAGACCGCTACTGCTCCAGTCCGTGGTATCGGCAACCGGCGTTTGTCCCCGTCTGGCGGCATCGAACGCACCGATGATCTCGCCAATATACTGTTTTTGCGGGCTGATGCGTACGATATCGATGCCCATGCCAAGCATGTCGGGCATTTCGTGCAGCAGGCTGTAGCTTTGCGCCGACATGGTCTGAATGCCGTTGATGCAGAGGAAATCCTGGCCCTCGCGGGTTTTGAGGGTGAGGCCTTCGGCGTGGTCGAGGCATTTGAACTGGCAGTCGTCCTTGTTCAGGTCGTAGTGGCGCGCGGTAAAGCAACGCGCAGAGAAAGCGAGCGGAAGTTTGCCGAACACGAAGACTTCGGTCTCGACGCCGTCCGGCTTGCTGCGGTGCAGGGTGTCGATCAGAGTGCGCGTCGCCTCGAGCGGCGGCACCCAGCGTTTCAGACCGTAGCGGGCGAAGGTGGCAAGTGTGGCTTCGTTATAGATGTTCAGGTGCGGGCCGGCGACGAAGGGCTGGCCTTGAACGAGGTTGATGGCGCCGAGATCATTGGCTTCGACCATGCAGCCGGATTCATCGACAAGGCGGCGCAGCGCCTTGAGATCGCTTTCCGATTCGAGCAGTGCCTGGGCGGAAACCACAACCTGCTTGCCGGCGTCGGTCAGATCGCGGGCCAGTCCGATCCAGTCGGCGGTACGCAGTTGCTGGCGGCGCGAACAGACGACTTCGCCGACGTAGATGATGTCGATAGCCGGGTTCTGTGCCATTTCGGCATAGAACTCCATGACTTCGGCCTTCGGCCAGAAATAGAGCAGGGGGCCTAGTGCGAGTTTCATTCGGTATCCTTTAGCGCCATGGCCGGTTATAGGCGCCGAGCGTTGCCTGGCTGCCTTCGGAAACCTTGGAAAGCTCTGCTTGCCACGCCGGTTTCACGTGGAACTGTTCGCTGCCGGCGGCAAGTGAATCGAGAGCGGCGCGAAGGGTGCGGGTGACCTGGGTGACGTAGGCCGGGCTGCGTTGCCGTCCTTCGACCTTGATGGCGCGTACGCCGATCTTGATGATCTCGGGGAGTATGGGCAACACGTTTAGGCTGGTTGGTTCTTCCAGCGCGTAGTAGGTGTCGCCCTGCACTTCGAAGCGGCCCTTGCACAGGGTGGGGTAGCCGGCTGGCTCGTTATCGCCGAAGCGGTCAATGAGTACGCCATTGAGCCGGGTTTCCATGGTGCCCGGCTTCTTGTCCCATTTGACGTATTTGGCGGGAGAGCAGGCACCGACGGTATTGGGCGATTCGCCGCAGGCGTAGGACGAGAGCCAGCAGCGACCCTCGTTCATGACGCAAAGGCTGCCGAAACCGAAAACTTCGATTTCGACGCTGGTGTTTCGAATGACGTGTTCAACCTGGGCAAGGGTCAGCACGCGCGGCAAGACCGCCCGGCGGACGCCGAATTCGCGCTGGCAAAAATTGATGGCTTCGTAGCTGGTGGCCGAGCCTTGCACGGAAAGATGCAGGCGCTGCTGTGGGTGGCGTCGCGCAGCGTAATCGAGCAGCCCGACATCAGCGAGGATGATGGCGTCTACACCCTGATCGACTGCGGCATCGACGGCCTTCTGCCAGTCGGCGACGCGTCCGGCCTGGGCGAAGGTGTTGATGGCGAGCAGGATTTCGCGGCCCTTGGCATGCGCGTAACGAATGCCTTCAGCCATCGACTTTTGGTCGAAGTTGAGGCCGGCGAAATTGCGGGCGTTGGTGTCGTTCTTGAATCCGAGGTAGACGGCATCGGCACCGTTGTCTACCGCGGCCTTGAGCGCCGGCAGGCTGCCGGCAGGACAGACGAGATCAGGCAGGGGACGCATGAGCGACCTCCGGAAAGTCGAGCGGAGCAGTATAGCCAGCCGGCTCTGGCCGCCCTTGATCCTGGTCAAAAAGACGGGCGTGGGTCTTTATCTTCACCTTGTTTCAGCGTGTAACGATGGCGGGCTTGTAGCCCAGTGCCGTTCGAATGCGTTCTGCAACCTGGTCGGCCTCGCCGCGGTTGGCGTAGGGGCCGAGTTGCAGCCGGTGGATGCCGGCTCCGGTCTGGATGCGCATGCTGTCACTCAGCCAGTCGAGTTCGCGCATCAGGTGGTTGCGCAGGTTTTCGGCATTGTCGACATTTGAAAAGGCACCCAGCTGGAGATAGATGCCTTTGGCCAATGCGGCGCCGGCGACGGGCGGTGCTGCTGGCGCGACCGGCTCTTCGCTGGCGACGCGTTCGGCAAGCTGCTGAATGTCGTCCTTTTCAGTCGTCGGCCGGGCAACGGGGGCGATCTGGGCGTAGCTGGCGGCGCCGGGCTCTCCGGGGATGATTGCTTCGACTTCAACCTGTCCGCTGCCGCCGTTGATCAGGCCGAGTTTGTATGCAGCGGTGTAAGATAGATCGATGACCCGGTCGGCGTGGAACGGGCCGCGGTCGGTAACGCGAACGATGACGGATTTTCCCGATTGCTGGCTGGTGACCCGGACGTAGGAGGGCAGGGCTAGTGTCGGATGGGCGGCCGTCATGGCGAACATGTTGTAGGGTTCGCCGATCGACGTTTTTTGGCCGTGGAATTTCTTGCCATACCAACTGGCGATGCCGCGTACCTTGTAGGGTTGCACCGAGGTGTTGGGAACGTATTGCTTGCCGAGCACGACATAGGGACGGGTCGCTGGTTTGTGCAGTGGCTCCCACTTCGGGACGGCATCGGGGATGTCATCCAGTCCGTCGGGGATATCGTCAGCCGGGCCGTCATCCTTGTAGAAACCGCCACCGCGCTTGAGTGTGACATTCGGCTTCCGGGTCGGTGTTGCCGTTCCCGAAATTGGCGGTTTTTTCGCGTTGACCGTGGAATCCGGCGGGTAATCCGGGGTGCTGCCGCAGGCAGCGAGGAAAAGCGTGGCGGCGATTGCGGCGGGCAGGCGAGGCATCATTTTTTGACCAGCATGCGGTGGGTGTGGATCGACATAAGGATACCGATGCCCAAAAAGAGTGTCACCAACGCTGTGCCGCCATAGCTCATGAAAGGAAGTGGAACGCCAACCACGGGCAGGATGCCGCTGACCATGCCCATGTTGATGAAGGCGTAGGTGAAGAAACCAAGCGTGATGGCCCCAGCGAGCAGGCGGGAAAAGGGAGTCGGGGCAGCTGAGGCGATCATCAGGCCGCGCCCGATGAGCAGGGTATACAGGATGGTGAGCACGACATTGCCAAGCAGCCCCCACTCTTCGGAAAACACCGCAAAAATGAAGTCTGTGTGACGTTCTGGAATGAATTCGAGATGGGTCTGGGTGCCGTTCAGGTAGCCCTTGCCGATCGGTCCGCCGGAGCCGATGGCGATGGTCGACTGGATGATGTGATAGCCCGAGCCGAGCGGGTCGGTAGTCGGATCGATCAGGGTCATGATGCGCTTGCGCTGGTAGTCATGCAGCACGTTCCAGAGGAAGGGGGCGGCGGCGGCACCGGCGGCGATCAGTCCGAAAATGATTTTCCAGGGCAAGCCGGCAAAGAAAATGACATAAAAGCCTGCCGACCCGACGAGTAAAGCCGTGCCCAGATCAGGTTGCTTGGCAATCAGGGCGAACGGGACGAGAACGAGCAGCGCAGCGCCAGCGTAATGCTTGAGTTTGAGGCTGGCTTCGTATTTTTCGAAATACCAGGCCAGCATGAGCGGCATGGCAATCTTCATGATTTCGGAGGGCTGGATGCGGGTGAAGCCCAGCGAAAGCCAGCGCGTCGCGCCATTGACCCGAATGCCGAACAGGAAAACCGCAACGAGCAGAACAACGCCGACGATGTAGAGCGGGATGGCGTATCCCATCAGTTTTTGCGGCGGAATACGCGAAACCAGCCACATCACCGTGAGTGCCACGCCCAGATTGCCCACCTGGGCAAAAATACGCTCATTGGCGTCATAGGTTGCCGAGTGAATGGTCGCCAGCCCCAGGAACATGATCGCCAGCGTTATGGCGAGCAGGGGAAAGTCGATATGGGCGATCAGTTGCCGCCAACCCTGGCGCAGGGTGCCGATGACATCGATCATTCTTCGGTGTCCTCCTCAATGGCGGCATCATCTTCGCTGGCGGCACCCGCCGGCAGTTTTCCGAGAAGATAGTAATCGAGCACCATGCGTGCGATTGGTGCTGCCGACTGGGCGCCAAAGCCGCCGTTTTCAACCAGTACTGCCAGTGCAATAGTCGGCTTTTCTGCCGGTGCATAGGCGATGAACAAGGCGTGATCACGCAATTCCTTCTTGATGGCATGTTCTTTGTACTGCGAGCCCTTCAGCGAATATACCTGGGCTGTCCCTGTCTTTCCGGCGACCGCGTAGCCCGCACCGGCAAAGGCCCGAGCTCCAGTGCCTTCAGTATTGACGCCGACCATGGCGCGACGGATGACGTCGACGTTCTGTTGCTTCAATCCCAAATCGCGAATCGGTTTTGGTTCGACGGGGCGTTTCTCGCCGGTCTTCGTGTCGATGATGTAGCGAACAAGGTGTGGGCGGAACATCACGCCATTATTGGCCAGGGTAGCGGTGGCCTGGGCGAGCTGGATGGGCGTATAAGCGTTGTAGCCCTGCCCGATGCCGATGGAGATGGTTTCGCCTGCATACCATTTTTGCTGTTCAGCCTTCTTGAATCTCTGTTTTTTCCATTCCGGCGAAGGTAGAACGCCCTTGGCCTCTCCCCCCTCATCCTTGCCAATATCGACACCAGTACGCTGACCGAAGCCGAGCTGCCCCATGAACCGGGCAATATTCTCGATGCCCATGTCGTTGGCCAGAATGTAGTAATAGGTGTCGCAGGAGTGAACGATGGATTTGTACATGTCGACCACACCGTGTCCGCCCTTCTTGTCGTCGCGGAAGGTGTGGTTGCCGAAAGTGAAAAAGCCGGGATCGCTGATGGCTTGTTGTGGCGTACGTTTGCCGGTTTCCAGCGCGGCCAGCGCCATGAATGGTTTGAACGTCGAGCCTGGCGGATAGGCGCCGTTGAGTGCGCGGTTAACCATTGGTTTGCTGGGGTGTTCGTTGAGCTCTTTCCAGTTTTCCGGCGTGATCCCATCTACAAAAAGATTGGGATCATAGGTCGGGTTGGAAACGAGGGCGAGGATGCCCCCGGTAGATGGCTCGATGGCAACGAGCGCACCCTTGCGATCACCGAAGGCTTGCTCGGTGATCTCCTGTAACCTGGCATCGAGCGTCAATGACAGGTTGTTTCCGGAAACGGGCGGAATGCGCTTGAGGCTGCGCAGCGCGCGACCGCCAGCGTCAATCTCTACTTCCTCATAGCCGGTTTCTCCGTGCAGCTCGAATTCGTAGTGCTGTTCTATGCCGGTTTTACCGATATGGTCGGTTCCCTTGTAATTGGCCTGTCTTTCCGAATCCTCGATCCATTTCAGGTCGCGATCCGCAATGCGACCGATATAGCCGATGGCATGCGAGGCGACATTGGTTTTCGGATACTGGCGGAAAAGGCGGGCCTTGACCTCGACGCCAGGAAATCGATAGCGCTGGGCGGCAAACCGTGCTACTTCAGCGTCGGTCAGCCGGGTACGGATGGGGATGGACTCGAAATTCTTGGCTTCGTCGAGCAGGCGTTTAAAGCGTTTGCGATCACGCGGCTGAATGTCGATCAGCGCGCTCAGGGACTCGATGGTGGCTTCCAGATCAGCGATCTGCGAAGGTGTGATTTCCAGCGTGAAGGCCGAGTAATTATTGGCGAGGACGACACCGTTCCGGTCGGTGATCACCCCCCGGTTGGGAACGATGGGAATGAGCGCAATACGGTTGTCTTCAGCACGCGTACGGTAAAAATCGTGCTGAATGACCTGAAGCCAGACAAAGCGACCGATCAGCAGGCAGAAGGCGAGGAGAACCGCAATGGCGGCAAATCCGACGCGAAAGCGGAAGCGGTCCAGGTCGGCTTCGGGATTGTGGAAGTGTCCCACGACGGATCGGGCCTAGATTGGGCGGTTGGGGTCCTGTTCGACCGGCTGGTACTGCGGCAGAAGCAGGATGAAAGTGGCAGGAATCCAGAGCAGTGTGGCAATGAAGGGGCCGATGAAATAGCCCCACCCCGGAAAGTCGGCGCCTACGGTGAGACGCATCAGCGCCTGGATGATCTGCGCGCCGAGCAGCAACGGCATGACCTGCAGGGCCTGCTGGGCGAGTGGGAACCACAGCAGGCGCCGTGACAGCGTGGCTGCAGTATAGGCGAGGAGGACATAGGCGAAGCAATGCTGACCGAGGACGGAGCCATCAGCGACATCCATCAGCAGTCCTAGTATGAATGCCCATCCCATGCCGACACGACGAAATTCGCGCACGCTCCAGAAACACAGCACCAGCGCGACCCAGTCGGGCATGCCAGGCCACTGGGCGGTGGGCAGGAAATTGAGCGCAGTTGCAGCAAACAGGGTGAAAAAAATAAACCAGGGGCGAACCGGTTGCAGGATGCGTGAGGAGGAAAAAGTAGGTTGCATCAGTTTTCCCTTTGCGCGCGTTTTTTCTTGATTCGGCTGCCACCTTTTTCGCCGTCGTTCCGGCCGGCTGATTCGGGAGGGGCTGGTGGTAGCGCCTCACGCGGATCGAGGATCATGACTTCGGAAAAATTTTCGACCCCGGCCACCGGGACGCAGAAAATACGTGCGAAGGAATAAGCGCTGTCACGCTCGATATTAACCACCTTTGCGACCGGGAATCCCGGAAGATAAACGCCATCCAGTCCCGAGGTGACCAGCAGGTCGCCAACCTCGACATCCGAATTGGCTGGCATGTAGCGCAGTTCCAGTTGACCGTTGCCCAGGCCGAAGATAACGGAGCGCTGACCGTTTCGAACGATCTGGACAGGCACGGCCTGATCCTTGTCGGTGATCAGGGTGACTTCGGCCGAGAAAGGGAAAACGCGTGTGACCTGCCCGACGACCCCAACCTCATCAATTGCCGGTTGGCCACCGACGATGCCGGCCTGTTGCCCCTTGTCGACAATGATTTTGCGGGAAAAAGGATCGCGGGCGGTGTAGAGGATGTGGGCAACCGAGCCTTTGGCCTTTTCGCGTTCCTTGACCGAGAGCAGCTTGCGCAGGCGCTGGTTTTCGACTTCGAGTTGTTCAAGGCGTTGCAGGTCAGGGGCTGTGGTCAGTTTGGCGTGCTTGAGCTCGCCGTTTTCGGCGAGCACAGCCTGCATGCCCTGCAAATAGCTGATTGCGTGATCGACCATGCTGCCCGGTGTATGGGCGGCACGCTGGACCGGATCGACGACCAGCGAAATACTCTGGCGCAACAGGTCGAGACTGCGAAAACGCAGGTCGACGACGAATATCGCCAGTGAAATGGCGATGTAGAAAGTCAGAAGGGCCAGCGGTGCTGGCCCTCGCTTGAAGAATGGTGGCGGCGCGTGGTCGATGCCGGCCATCGTTATCTATCCTGCCCTGCGGTGATTGACGGTTCAGTCCGAGGCAAAGATGCTGCCCAGCTTGTCCATCTTTTCCAGTGCCATGCCGCAGCCGCGGGCAACGCAGGTCAGCGGCTCGTCGGCGACGATGACCGGCAGGCCGGTTTCTTCCATCAGCAGGCGATCCAGGTCGCGCAGCAGCGCGCCGCCACCGGTCAGGACCATGCCCTTTTCGGCGATGTCGGCGCCGAGTTCGGGCGGGGTCTTTTCCAGCGCAGACTTCACGGCGGAAACGATCTGGTTGAGCGGGTCGGTCAGCGCTTCAAGGATTTCGTTGGAAGAAATCGTGAACTTGCGCGGGATGCCTTCGGCCTTGTTGATGCCGGAAACTTCCATTTCCTTGACTTCGGCACCCGGGAAGGCGGAACCGATGGTTTTCTTGATGTTTTCGGCGGTGTTTTCGCCGATCATCATGCCGTAGTTGCGGCTGATGTAATTGATGATCGCTTCGTCAAGCTTGTCGCCGCCGACGCGTACCGAGCCGGCATAGACCATGCCGCCCAGCGAGATGACGCCGACTTCGGTGGTGCCGCCGCCGATATCGACGACCATCGAGCCCGTTGCGTCAGCCACCGGCAGGCCAGCACCGATCGCGGCAGCCATCGGTTCCTCAATCAGGTAAACCTGGCTGGCGCCCGCGCCGATCGCGGATTCTCGGATGGCGCGGCGTTCGACCTGGGTCGAGCCGGACGGTACGCAGATGATGATGCGCGGGCTCGGGCTGAACAGCTTCGAGTCGTGCACCTTCTTGATGAATTGCTTGAGCATCTGCTCGGTGACGGTGAAATCGGCGATCACGCCGTCCTTCATCGGGCGGATGACGGTGATGCTGCCCGGTGCCTTGCCAAGCATTTCCTTGGCTTCCTTGCCGACGGCCTGGATGGTCTTTTTGGCATTGGGGCCGCCTTCGAGGCGGATGGCGACGACCGAGGGTTCGTCGAGAACGATCGAGCGACCACGCACGTAAATCAGCGTGTTGGCCGTGCCGAGGTCGATGGCCAGATCGTTGGAAAAGTATTTGCTGAGGAAACCGAACATCTGCTGTGACTCCGCTTGGGGGGGTGCGGTAGGGAAAACTTTTATGATACCTTATAACGCTTTCCATTTTAAGACTTTGTGCGCTGCAATAAGGTCTTTCGGTCCCCCATGTCGCTTACATTAGAACAGGTTCAGCGTATCGCTCATCTCGCCCGTATCGAGGTCAGCGAATCCGAAGCGCTTTCCACACAGGGCCATCTTAATGGCATTTTCGAGTTGATCGAACAGATGCAGGCCGTTGACACCCGTGGTGTCGAGCCGATGGCGCACGCCCAGGATCTGAGTCAGCGACTGCGTGAAGATGCCGTGACCGAAGGCGACCGTCGTGCGGCCTATCAGGCCGTGGCGCCGGAAACCGAAGCCGGTCTCTACCTCGTGCCGAAGGTGATCGAATGATTCACGCCAGCCTCAAGCAACTGTCGCAGGCCCTGGCCGCGAAGCAGATTTCCAGCGTCGAACTGACGCAGCTTTTTCTCGACCGCATCGAGCGTCTCAATCCGACCCTGAACGCGTTTGTCACGGTCGACGCGAAAAAAAGCCTGAATTTGGCAAAGGCCGCCGATGCCCGCATCGCTGCTGGTACGGCCGGCCCGTTGACCGGCATCCCGATTGCCCAGAAGGACATCTTCTGCGCCGAAGGCTGGACGACGACCTGCGGCTCGAAAATGCTGGCCAATTTCGTGTCGCCTTACGACGCGACAGTCATCCGGAAAATGCATGCCGAAGCCGGTCTGGTTTCGCTCGGCAAGACGAACATGGACGAATTTGCCATGGGTTCGTCGAACGAAACCTCGTTCTTCGGCCCGGTGCGTAATCCGTGGGATACGAGCCGGGTACCCGGTGGTTCTTCCGGCGGGTCGGCCGCAGCGGTTGCCGCGCGTCTGGCCCCGGCCGCAACCGGTACCGATACCGGCGGTTCGATTCGCCAGCCGGCCGCATTGTGCAACCTGACCGGTCTGAAGCCGACCTATGGTGTGGTTTCCCGTTACGGCATGATTGCGTTCGCCTCCTCGCTCGATCAGGGTGGCCCGATGGCGGCCAGTGCCGAAGACTGTGCGCTGCTGCTTAACACCATGGTGGGTTTCGACGAGCGTGATTCGACCTCGCTGGATCGCCCCGTCGAGGATTACGCCCGCGATCTCGAAAAGCCGCTCAGCGGCCTGCGCATCGGCCTGCCCAAGGAGTTCTTCGGCGAAGGCTGCGATGCCGAGGTGATGGCGGCCGTGCGCGCAGCGATTGCCGAGTATGAAAAGCTTGGTGCGACGATGGTTGAAGTATCGCTGCCCAACTCCCATTTGTCGGTGCCGGCGTACTACGTTATCGCGCCGGCCGAGGCCAGTTCCAACCTGTCGCGCTTCGACGGTGTGCGCTATGGCTTCCGCGCCGAGGATTACGCCAATCTCGACGACATGTACATGAAGAGCCGCGCCCAAGGCTTCGGCGCCGAGGTCAAGCGGCGCATCCTGATCGGCACTTACGTGCTGTCGCACGGCTACTACGATGCTTACTACCTGCAGGCACAACGCATCCGCCGACTGATCGCCAACGATTTCGTCGAGGCGTTCAAGTCCTGTGACGTGATCATGGGGCCGACGTCGCCGTCTACTGCCTTCAAGTTGGGTGAAAAGGCGGCCGATCCGGTGCAGATGTACCTGTCGGACATCTACACCATCGCGGTGAATCTGGCCGGCCTGCCCGGCATGTCGGTGCCTTGTGGCTTTGTTGGCGGACTGCCGGTTGGGTTGCAGCTCATCGGCAATTATTTTGGTGAAGCGCAGTTGCTCAACGTGGCGCATCGTTACCAGCAGGCGACGGACTGGCATCAGCGCCGCCCGGCTGGTCTGGCATAAACATGCGGCAGGTCTGGCCGTGGCTGGCCCTGATGCTGCTGGCGGGGTGTGCCGAGGTCGAGAAACAGCCGGCGCCCGTCGCGCCGCCGCCGCCGGAATTGGTCCAGCCTGAGCCGAAAATCAAGTCGGACAAGCTGAAATATCTGGCGAACCGGCAGATCAAGCCGCAGCCGACCCGTCCCTTGAATATCAAGTCGCGTTGTTCGCACCGCGACGCCATCGGCACATCGACCAAGCTCGATTTGCTGGTGAAGGATGCGCAGGTGAAGGCCTTCAGCGCCCAGATCAACATCAGGCAGCGGGGTACCTGTCGCTTCAACCTCAAGGATTTCGAGCAGGCCGAAAAGCTGCCGCAGGTGCTGCTGCGGCACAAGACCGACGAAGGTTGCACGGCGCGCATGTGGGAGCAGGGGGCGAAAGTGACCATTGCCTTCAATGGCTGCGCCAATGCCTGTGAAAAGGATGCTTTCAGTTACCTCTGGCCGATCATGGTCGAGGCAAAATCAGGGCGTTGTTTCTGAACGGATGACAATATGAATCAGTGGGAAGTGGTGATCGGGATCGAAACGCACGCGCAACTGGCGACGGTTTCGAAGATTTTTTCGGGTGCCTCGACGGCGTTCGGTGCCGAGCCGAATACGCAGGCCTGCGCGGTGGATCTCGCGTTGCCCGGCGTCCTGCCCGTACTCAACAGGAAGGCCGTCGAATGTGCCATCCGCTTCGGTCTGGCCATTGGTGCCCAGGTTGCCGAAAAATCCGTTTTTGCCCGCAAGAACTATTTCTACCCTGATCTTCCCAAGGGTTACCAGATTAGTCAGATGGACCTGCCGGTCGTCGTGGGCGGTGCCCTGACCCTGCAAGTCGGGCAGGGCGACAAGGCTTACGAGAAAGTCGTTCGCCTGACGCGTGCCCACCTCGAAGAGGATGCCGGCAAGTCCCTGCATGAAGACTTCCATGGCAAGTCGGGCATCGACCTCAACCGCGCCGGCACGCCGCTGCTGGAAATCGTTTCCGAACCCGACATGCGTTCCAGCGACGAAGCGGTCGCCTACGCCAAGACCCTGCATGCGCTGGTCCAGTGGATCGGCATCTGCGACGGCAACATGCAGGAAGGTTCCTTCCGTTGTGACGCCAATGTCTCGGTACGACCGAAAGGCCAGGCCGAATTCGGTACGCGGCGCGAAATCAAGAACCTGAACTCTTTCCGCTTTCTAAAGGAAGCGATCGATTTTGAAGTGCAATGGCAGATCAATGAAATCGAGGAAGGTCGCAAAATCCAGCAGGCCACCGTACTGTTCGACCCGGATACCGGCGAAACGCGCATGATGCGCAGCAAGGAAGACGCGCACGACTACCGTTATTTCCCCGACCCCGACCTGCTGCCGCTGATCATTTCAGGCGACTGGATCTCGCGCGTGAAAGGCGAGTTGCCGGAACTGCCGGGCCAGATGCGCGAGCGCTTCGTCGAGGAATTCGGTCTTTCCGCATACGACGCAACGACCCTGACAGCATCCCAGGAAATTGCCCGGTTTTTCGAGTTGACCGTGGAAGTCGCCGGCAAAGCCAACGCCAAGCCCTGCGCCAACTGGGTCATGGTCGATCTTGCCGCGCGCCTCAACAAGGAAGCCCTGGATATCTCGGCGTCTCCGGTGAACGCGCAACAACTGGGTGGATTGATCCTGCGCATTGCCGACAACACGATTTCCAACAACATTGCGAAAAAAGTGTTCGATGCGCTCTGGAACGGCGAAGGCGCAACAGCCGACGAGGTCATCGAAAAGCAGGGTCTGAAGCAGATCACCGACACGGGCGCCATCGAGGCGCTGGTGGACGAGGTGCTGGCTGCCAATGCCGCCAATGTTGCCGAATTCCGTGCCGGCAAGGAAAAAGCTTTCAATGCGCTCGTCGGTCAGGTCATGAAAGCGGCCAAGGGCAAGGCCAATCCGCAACAGGTCAATGACCTGTTGCGCGCCAAACTGGCAGGCTGATCAGCGGGGGCGTGGCTGGGGCGGTGCCGAAGCCCGCCCGGTCAGTTCGTAGTAGCGCTTGCGGTCGGCATCGTATTTTGCTTTGAC
Organism: uncultured Dechloromonas sp.; assembly: GCA_964583695.1. GTDB lineage: Bacteria > Pseudomonadota > Gammaproteobacteria > Burkholderiales > Rhodocyclaceae > Azonexus. Next base: position 119,631 of record CAZOWA010000003.1, on the reverse strand, counting down.
GACGCTGAATTCGCGATTTTTCAGATCGATCAGTTCCTGCTGCAGCCGGATCTGGTGGTCCAGCGCGTTCAGTTCCTTGGAAAGACTGGGCGGCATGGCCTTTTTCTTGTAGAACTCGGCCTCGTTCTCGAACTTCTTTCGCTTGATCAGCGCTTCGTCGATGTTGGTTTGTGCATTCTGGATGGCAAGGCTGATGTCCGTTTCTGCCTTGTTTTGTGCCAGGTCGATGTCCTGCGGCGTGGCGTATGTATCCAGCAATGCCTGGTCCTTGCGCCGCTGTTCCCGTGCGGCTTCGTCGATCTGCTTCTTGCGGCGTGCTTCGGCAGCCTGCTCCGCCTTCTGCTCCGGTGTCAACGGTGGTCCGACTTCACGAAGGAGATTTCCCGCACTGTCGAAAACACGGTAGCCACTGCCGCGACATGCATCCGGCAGGGTGTCGCCACAAATCCGTCGGCTGCTTCCCTGTGTCTGGCAGCAATAAAATTCGGCCGAGTGTGCCAGGCTGGCAAAAGTCAGCCCGAGAAATATTCCTGCAAGAAGCGATTTTCTAGCCATTGATTCCGTATTGTTCCCGATAATTGGCTACCGCCGCACGATGGGCGGAAAACTCCGCATGGTGTTCAAGGTAAGCCATCAGGTCAGAAAGCCCGGCGACCGCGACCACCGGGATGCCATAATCGCGCTGCACTTCCTGAACGGCGGAAAGCTCTCCCTGTCCGCGTTCCTGCCGGTCAAGGGCAATCAGTACTCCGGCCGGAGTGGCACCTGCGGCGCGGATCAGTTCGACGGATTCGCGCACGGATGTCCCGGCTGAAATGACATCATCAACGATCAGCACGCGGCCCTGCAAAGGTGCGCCGACGATGCTGCCACCCTCGCCGTGATCCTTAGCCTCTTTGCGATTGAAGGCAAACGGGAAGTTTTTCCCGCGTTGGGCAAGTGCCACCGAAATCGCGGCAACGAGGGGGATGCCCTTGTAGGCCGGGCCAAACAGCATGTCGAATTCGACCCCGCCGGTCTCGGCGGCTTTCGCGTAAAATTCGGACAGGCGCCCCAACGAGTTGCCATCGTTGAACAAGCCGGCGTTGAAAAAATAAGGTGACAGCCGCCCTGCCTTGGTTTTGAACTCACCAAAGCGAAGAACTTTGCAGCCAAGCGCGAACTCGATGAAATCCTGACGAAAATCCATGGTTTTCCCAACTTTATGGCCATAGGCCGAGCAAACTGCCCCAATGTTACGCATCATCTCCCTGAACCTCAATGGCATCCGCTCTGCCTGGAGTAAAAATGTGCTTCCCTGGCTGGCTTCTCAGCAGCCCGATATCGTCTGCTTGCAGGAACTGAAGGCGCAACTGCCGGATCTTTCCCCGGAAATGCATCAGCCGGACGGCATGCATGCCTATTACCACTGCGCGGAAAAGAAGGGCTACAGTGGCGTCGGCATATGGAGCCGGCAGGCGCCCGACCGCGTTGTTGAAGGTTTCGATGGTGGCGAATTCGATAGCGAAGGGCGTTATATCCGCGCCGATTTTGGCAATCTCTCGGTTATTTCGCTCTACCTGCCCTCCGGCTCATCGTCGCCCGAGCGCCAGGAAGCCAAGTTCCGTTTTCTCGATGTCTTTTTCCCGCATCTCGAAAAATTGCGTGCAGAGGGTCGTGAAGTCGTGCTCTGTGGCGACTGGAACATTGCGCATCAGGAAATTGACCTGAAAAACTGGAAATCGAACCAGAAGAATTCTGGTTTCCTTCCGGAAGAGCGAGCCTGGCTGACCCGAGTCTTCTCCGAGTTGGGCTGGGTCGATGTTTACCGCAGGCTGTACCCGGAGGCGACCGGCGACTCCTACACGTGGTGGAGCAATCGCGGGCAGGCATGGGCCAAGAATGTCGGGTGGCGTATCGATTACCAGATTGCAACTCCGGGTATCGCAGTGACGGCAGAGCGCGCCGACATCCACAAGGTTCAGCGGTTTTCCGACCATGCACCGCTGATGATCGACTACGCCTGGGCGAGCGCAAAGAATGCGAATTGATTTCACGGCAAGGACGGGCTAACCTGTACCCTCTGCTCAACTCTCTTAAAACGAGGCAATAAAATGGCTGAAGAACTCACCTCTGCAAACAAGGACAAGCTGGTTGCCGACCTGCGTGTTGTTATCTCCGATACCGAAGAACTGCTGCGCGCAACGGCCGGTGCTGCTGGTGAAAAGGTCAGCGACCTGCGTGAGCGTCTTTCCCTGCGTCTGCGCGATGCGAAGGAGCGTCTGGTAGATCTCGAGGTTGCCCTGGTCGACAAGACCAAGGCCGCTGCCCGCGCCACGGACGATTTCGTGCACGAAGAGCCGTGGAAAGCGGTTGGCGTTGCCGCTGCGCTCGGTTTGGCGCTTGGCGTCCTGATCGGTCGTCGCTAAACGCATGACGCAGCAAGCGGGCGGGGAAGAGCGCCGCGAAGGCCTCTTCGTCTCGCTGAAAAACATGATCGCGACCGTGGTCGCGATCGGCAGGACGCGCGCCGAACTGCTGGTGACCGAGCTCGAAGAGGAAAAGTATCGCCTCATGTCGCTCTGGTCGAAGGCGATCGGCGCTGCCTTTCTGCTTTCCGTCGGCATCATCATGGCGGTCTTCTGCCTGGCACTTGCGTTCTGGGAACAGCGTGTCTTGGTGTTCGGGATTTTTGCATTCCTGTTCATTGGCGGCGGACTGCTTCTTGTCGGCTCGCTGAAAAGCCAGGCAAGCCAGCCCAGCAGGCTTTTTCGTGCCAGCCTGTCGGAACTGGATGCAGATATCGCCCAGCTTCGCCGGCGCCAACAAGCACCGGAATGAACGACCGCCTGCTTGAACTGGCCACCCGCCGCGGTGTGCTCAAGGCGCGTATCGAGGCCCAGCGTGCTTCGCTGGCGGAACATGCCCAACCCCTTGAACGCGCGCTGGAACGTGGCGATGCCGTGATGCGCGGCGTGGACTGGCTAAAGCACCACCCTGCCGCCATCGGTGCGGCAGTTGCAGCGGCTGTCGTTGCTCGCCCTAAACGAGCGTGGCGATGGGCCAGACGAGGTCTTTTCCTCTGGCGTGGCTGGCGCGCAGCCCGTGCTTTCCTGGGCAGCCATCTGGCGTGAGTGTCGAAGGAGATCGACTCATCAGGCTGCCAGCCTGGTGGCAGCAACTGCTGTCCTCGCAGCGTCGCGAGGTCCGGCGCGTGGTGTCCGAAGTAATGGCAACGCGGGGCATGATGCCCTTGCTTATGAAGGTCCGTAACGGCGGGCAATGGACTCCAGCGGAAAAGGCTGAAGTTCTATTTCACATGCGCCGCATGGCTCATCTGTCACCGTATCTTGTCGTGCTGGTTCTGCCCGGTTCGGTACTGCTTCTCCCCGCCTATGCCTGGTGGCTTGACCGTCGGCGCCTCAAGCGGGGCGATTAGCTTCTGCGGCACTTTCGTGCCACGGTGCGACCCTGAGCAGCAGGAGCATGCCGGGAATGGCGAGAAAAGCGCATAGCCAGAAAAAATTCAGCCAGCCCAGCGATTCGACCAGCCATCCCGCCGAGGCGTTGATGAAGGTGCGGGGAACGGCGGCCAGACTGGTGAAAAGTGCCATTTGCGTTGCCGTATACGCGGGATGCGTGGCGCGGGCAATGAAGGCCACGAAGGCGGCGGTACCCAGCCCGACGCCGAGCGCCTCAAGGCTGATGACGGTGGCTAGTGCAATGCGCTCATCGACGCCGATTGTCGTGTAATGGCCTTGCGCGGCCAGCCAGGCAAAACCGAAAATCGAAATCAACTGCACCATGCCGAAGAGCCAGAGTGCGCGGTTGATGCCCAGTCTGACCATCCACAGTCCGCCGAGCAGGGCGCCGATGACCGCCGGCCAAAGCCCGGCGTGTTTGGCGATCAGCCCGATGTCGGTCTTGGTGAAACCCATGTCCAGGTAAAAGGGGGTGGCCAGCGCCGTGCACAGGCTGTCGCCCAGCTTGTACAGAAAAATAAAGCCGAGCACCATGACCGCGCCGCGCCAGCCCTGACGCCCCATGAATTCCTGGAAGGGTTCGGTGACCGCCTGTTGCAAGGTCTTGGGGGCGCCCTTGACGGCGGGTTCGCTGACCAGCCAGGCCATGACCATGCCGGGGATCATGAAGGCGCCGGTGATCCAGAAAACCTGATCCCAGGGCAGACGGTCGGCGAGGATCAGCGAAAGCGAACCGGGAACCAGTCCGGCGATGCGGTAGGCGTTTACGTGAACCGCATTGCCCAGTCCAAGCTCGTTGTCGCCGAGGATTTCCCGACGGAAGGCATCCACGGCGATATCCTGGGTGGCAGAAAGCAGCGAGAGCAATGTGGCCAGCCAGAGAATGGGCCAGATGTTTTCCTTGGGGTCGAAACCGCCGAGTGAGCCGATGCTCAGCAACAGTCCGATCTGGGTCACCAGCATCCAGCCCCGTCGCCGACCGAAGCCGGGAATGCTGAAGCGGTCGAGCAGGGGTGACCAGAGAAATTTCCAGGTATAGGGAAACTGGATCAGGGCGAAGAAGCCGATGGTCTTGAGATCGACGCCCTCGCTGCGCAGCCAGGCGGGCAGCAGGTTGAGCAGCAGGTACAGGGGCAGCCCGGAACTGAAGCCCGTGAAGATGCAGATGAGCATCTTCCGGGTGAGCAAGGCGGCAAGCCAGGCAGGCATCAGCGGGTACAGGTCAGACGATAGACGGCCAAGCTGCCGAGGAAATTGAGTTCGCGGTTGCTGGCGGCCTCGACCAGATTGCCTTCTTCATCAAGCACGCGGCGTTCGCGGATGATCAGCCCCATGCGTTCGCACAGGGCTTCAAAATCGAGCAGGGTGAAGAAGCGCACGTTGGGCGAGTCGTACCATTCGTAGGGTAGGTCTTCGGAAACCGGCATGCGGCCGTCGAGTACCGAGCGCAGATTTTTCCAGTAGGCAAAATTCGGGAAGGAGACCACGGCTTCGCGGCCGACTCGCAGCATTTCGCGCAGGATGCCCTCGGTGTGGCGGACGGTTTGCAGTGTGCGCGAAAGCACGACGTGGTCGAAAGCCTGGTCGGCAAATTCGTCGAGCCCTTTTTCGAGATTGCCCTGGATGATGTTGATGTCGTTCTTTACCGCAGCGAGAATATTGGCGTCGTCGATTTCGACACCCCAACCCTGTACGCCACGGGTTTCGATAAGCAGTTTGAGGAGCGAGCCGTCACCGCAACCCAGGTCGAGGACGCGGTCGCCGGGGGCCATCCAGCCGGCTATCAGGTCAAAATCGGGGCGTCCGAGCGTGTGCGTCATAGCTTGATGTTCCTCAGGTAGGCATCGACCACGCCGTGGTAGTGCGCGTCGTCCATCAGGAAAGAGTCGTGGCCGAAATTGAGGTCGATTTCCGCGTAGGAAACACGCCGTCCGTTGGCAAGCAGGGCAGCGACGATTTCCTTGGAGCGGGCGGGCGTGAAGCGCCAGTCGGTGGTGAATGAGGCAATCAGGAAGTTGGCGGTGCTGCGTGCCATGGTCGCCGTGAGATTGCCATCGTCGAGCCGGGCGGGGTCGAAGTAATCGAGTGCCTTGGTCATCAGCAGATAGGTGTTGGCGTCGAAATAACCGGCAAACTTGTCGCCTTGGTAGCGCAGGTAGGATTCGATCTCGAACTCGACATCAAAATCGAAAGAGAAAGAACTGTTGCGCAGTTCCCGACCGAATTTCTCACCCATCTGATCGTGGGAAAGGTAGGTGATGTGGCCGAGCATGCGGGCCAGACGCAGGCCGCGCACCGGGCGGGTGTTGTGTTCGTAGTAATGGCCGCCGTGAAAATCCGGGTCGGTGAGGATGGCCTGGCGGGCGACGTCGTTGAAGGCGATGTTCTGGGCCGAAAGCTTTGGCGCAGCGGCGATCACGATGGCGTTGCGAACGCGTTCCGGGTAAGTCATGCTCCAGCGCAGTGCCTGCATGCCGCCCAGGCTGCCGCCCATGACCGCGGCCCAGGTGTCGATGCCGAGGAGGTCGGCGAGGCGGGCCTGGGCATGTACCCAATCAACCACAGACACGATGGGGAAATCGGCACCCCACGGCTTGCCGGTGGCCGGGTTGGGCGAAGAGGGGCCGGTCGAGCCGTGGCAGCCACCAAGATTGTTCAGGCCGACGATGAAGAAGCGGTCGGTATCGAGCGGTCGGCCTGGGCCGACGATGTTGTCCCACCAGCCGATGTTGTTGGGCTGGTCGGCATAATGCCCGGCGACGTGGTGATGTCCGGAGAGTGCGTGGCAGACGAGTATGGCATTCGACTTGGCCGCATTGAGCGTACCGTAGGTCTCGTAGACGAGGTCGTAGGCGGGCAGAATTCCGCCGCTGCGCAAGTGCAGGGGCTGGTCGAAGTGGGCGTGCTGTGCTGTGACGACGCCGACGGATTGTCCTGGCATGCTGATCCTGAAAAACAAAAAACCCAGTTGGCAATAAAAACGCGAACTGGGCGGTTCCCGTTTTAGCTGTATTTATAAGCGCCCGCAATCAGAGCTCAAATCGGCGCGGCTGACACTTCGTCAGCTTCAATCGGACGATACCGAGCAGGCCACCAAAAGTCAAACGACGAAATGTCATAACAAGGCTGGCTACATGACGATGTTTTGCTAAACTTCAGAGCGACAATAATTCTCAAGAAAAGTTCAATACCATGATCGAGCAAAGACGACATCAGCGCATCCGGTTTGGAACGCCACCTTCCTTGAAGATTGGCCATGATGGAGCGGTCACTCAGGGGGTGATCGAGAATCTCTCGCTTTCCGGCATCATGTTCCGGGCGCCGTTGTCGTTGAAGATCGGCCAGGTGGCGGGCTGCGAATTCACGGTCTTCGGTTCACCAGTGATCGATGTGCCGATTACCGTGGTGAGCCGGATCGGGGGCGACGTATTTGGCGCCCGGTTTCAGGCGGGGCCGATCAATCAGGTGCAGATTGAAGATGCGATCAACGGCGCACTGGCAAAAGGCCATGCATCGGTGCTGTCGATGCATGAAACAGGGGGGCGCAAGGTGATGCGTATCATCGGTGGATTGAACGGCTCTTTGCGCAATGACTTCATGCATGCCCTGACGCGCACAGGTGTTGATGAAATCGATCTGGATGGTGTGAGCGTTGTCGATTCTGCGGGTATCGCCTTGTGTCTGGTAGCGACAGGTCGTCATGGGGTAAAGCTGGGTGCACAGTCAGCGTGTTTCGCCGATGCCTGGAAAAAAGCGATTGCCGTTCCCGGCGCGCTTGATAACGCCGGCTAACGACCCGCTTTTCGGTTCCGCGCCTGATCGAGGTAGGAACACAGCTTTTCCGTGCCGTCGAGAATACGCGGCGTGTGGCGTTGCATGATGTCCGGGTTGATGTGGAAGAGGTTGCCGTATTTGACGGCACTCAGGCGTGGCCATTTGTTCCAGTCCTGCAGCCATTCCGGTCGGGCGTCGCCCATGCCCGTGGCGACGATGGCTTCCGGATCGGCTTCGAGCACGGCCTCGACGCTCACTGTCGGCGCCATCTGATTCAGCTTCCCGAAAATGTTTTCGCCACCGCACAGGCGAATGGCATCGCTGATGATTTGTGGTCCACCGACCGTCGTCAGCGGCGCTTTCCAGATGTGGTAGAAGACACGTACCTTGGGCTTGTTTGCGTAGGTACTGCGCAGGGTTTCCAGTCGCTTGCGGAAGGTATCGGCTGCGGCCTTCGCTGTCCCTTCGGTGCCGGCCAGCTGGCCGAGGCGTTCGAGCTGGTCGGCGATGTTTTCCATGCGGTTCGGTTGTGAAACGTAGACAGTCAGGCCAAGAGCCTTCAGTTTTTCCACCTGCGGCATGTTGTTGCCGCTTTCCCAGGCTAGCACCAGATCGGGTTTGAGGGCGGCAACTGCTTCGAGGTCAAGGCGCGAATAACCCCCGACGCGCGGCAGCTTTTTGGCTTCGGGCGGGTAGTCGCAGTAATCGACGGCGCCGACCAGTTTATCACCGGCGCCGGCGGCATAAAGGCTTTCCGCCAAGTGTGGGGCGAGGGCGACGATGCGCTTTGCTGGCGCCTTGAGGCGTACTTCCTGACCGGTATCGTCCTTGAAGACAAGATCGGCGTGTGCCGTCCCGAAGAGGGCGAATGCTGCGGTCAACACGAAAAAACGGCAAATTTTCACTTTGTTTTCCATTGGGTCAATGCGCTGTCCAGGCGCTGCCACGCGCTATCGTCGCCGGGCAGGCCGAAGCGCAGCAAGGGCTGCTGCTCGAAACGGCGGACAAGAATCCCGGCCACGGCGAGATGCTCATGCAGTTCAGCGGCGTGCTGGGTGGTCAGCGTGGAGAACAAGGCGGTTGACCTTACGTCACCAAACGGGGCAAGCAGGGCATGCAGACGTTCGCCTGCATCGATCAGTCTGGAACGCATTTCCGCTTGCCAGCGGTAGTCTTGCAGGGCGAGGGTGGCCGCTTCGCGGGCCGGTCCGGCAACGCTCCATGGACCGAGCGCTTCGGCCATGCGCGTGAGCAGATCGGGGGCGGCAACCAGGAAACCGACACGCGCACCGGCCAGCCCGAAAAACTTGCCGATGGAACGAAAGACGATGAGATTCGGTGCCTCCGCCGTACCAGCCAGGGGCGTCACGCTTTCCTCCGGTGTAGCATCGATGAAGGCCTCGTCCACGATCAGCCAGCCGCCGCGTTTCCGGAGTTGCTGGGCAGTATCGAGAACGATGTCGCGAGGATGGCGCTCGGCGGTCGGATTATTCGGATTGCAGAGCAGGATGTAAGGCGTGGCAGCGGCGAGCGCGCGCGGCAAGAGGGCATTTTGCAGGAAGCGCGGGCGATGGCCGGCTTTTTGCCAAGCATGCGGATGTTCAGCATAAAGCGGGCTCAGGCAGGCTACCATGGCGCGCGGTAGCAAGGTCGGCAGGCACTGGATGGCAGCCTGGGAACCGGCGACCGGCAACAGGTTGGCGTTGCCGTAGTAGCTTGCAGCGGCTTCCTCAAGCCCGTCCGGGCTTTCCGGCAATCGGTGCCAGCAGGCCGGCGACAAGGGCGGTACCGGCCAGGGGTGCGGGTTGATGCCAGTTGACAGGTCGAGCCAGCGATCCGCGGCAATGTTGTAACGGGCTGCGGCTACACGCAGGCGTCCGCCGTGTTCAAGCATGCAAAAATCCAATCACGAAAAAGATGGCCAGCCACAGCCACAGGCTGCGCCGGATCAGGGCAATCGCCCGCTCGAGGTCGTCCGCCACGGGGGCGGGGCCGGCGCCGAGTGGCGGGCGGGTTTCTTCCTGTCCATGATAAATGGCTACGCCGCCGAGGAGAATGCCCAGGCTGCCGGCACCGGCCGACATCACCGGTCCGGCGTTCGGGCTGTCCCACCCCGGCGCCTGTGTCCGCCAGCAGGCCAGGGCTGTGCGCGTGTGGCCGAGCAGGGCGTAGGTCAGGGCCGTCAGGCGGGCGGGAATGAAATTGAGGGCGTCGTCGAAACGGGCGGCGAAGCGGCCGAACAGGTTGAAACGCTCGGTGCGGTAGCCCCACATCGCATCGAGGGTGTTGGCCAGCCGGAACAGCACGGCGCCCGGCCCGCCGAGCAGGGCAAACCAGAACAGCGTGCCGAAGATGGCATCGTTGCCGTTTTCCAGCACCGATTCGACGCCGGCCTTGGCGACGCCGGATTCGTCGAGCGTCGCCGTCTCGCGCGAGACGATCCAGCCGACGCGTTGCCGGGCCTCGTCGAGCCGGCCTTCCTGCAAGGGTTTGGCGATGGCCTCGGCGTGCTCGCACAGGCTTTGCGCACCAATCGCGAAATAGAGCAGCGCGACATCGACGGCAAACGGCGCCAGCGGCCGCAGCCAGAACGCCAGTGCCACCCACGGCCCGACGGCGAGCAGCCAGGCCAGCACGCCGCCGACGATGGTGCGGCGGTTGAGCCGCTTTTCGATGGCCGACGCCAGGTTGCCGAAACCGACTAGCGGGTGAAAGTGCGATACCTCGCCGAGCAGGCGGTCGAGCAAGACGGCACTCAGCGCCGCCAGCGGCATGGCGAAGGCGTCAAACGTGAGCGTCATGCCGGGAAAACGCCCTTTTCCTGAATGTCCGCCTGCATGCGGGCCAATTCCACGGTCAACGGGAAATTTTGCCCAAAATCGGAATCGCCCCACTGCTCGAAATAGACCAGATCGTTGATCGGCAGGCGCGGCAGCCAGCCGGCCTTTTCCAGCTCCGGCTTGTCCTTGAAATGGCTGACGTAGCCGATGCACAAATAGGCAATCGGCACGATGTGGTGCGGAATGCCGAGCGCGTCCTGCAGCGCTTTCTCGTGGAAGATGCTCACCCAGCCAACGCCCAGCCCCTCGGCACGCGCCGCCAGCCACAGGTTCTGCACGGCGCACACGCTGGAGTACAGATCCATCGTCGGCATGTGCGTGCGGCCGAGCACCACCGGCCCGCTGCGCGAGCGGTCGCAGGTGATGCACAGGTTGATCGGCGCTTCGAGAATGCCCTGCAACTTCAGCTTCGAATAGATTTCGCGCTTTTCGTCCGGGAACATGCGCGCCGCTTCGGCATTCGCCTCGGCGAAAACGTTGTGGACGCGTTGCTTCACCGCATCCGATTTCACCAGCACGAAATTCCACGGCTGCATGAAACCGACCGACGGCGCATGATGCGCGGCCATCAGGACGCGGCTGAGCAAATCGTCCGGCACCGGCGTCGGCAAAAACTGCCCGCGCACATCGCGCCGGCTGAAAATCGCCTGGTAAACCGCCGCCCGCTCGGCGTCGGAAAAAGCCTGCGCCTGCGGCGCGGAAAGGTTTTCCATGGAGTCCCCTTCAGGAAAAACAAAGGCTGCCGTCCACGCAGCCTGCAACCATCTCCCGGCCGGTCTTCTGACTTGGCATCAACCGAACGATGCGCCTTCCCGGTCGAAACCAGTGGCAACCGCATCGCCCGTCCTCCTCACAGCGCTGGGCACGTGGCGGAATCGCACCGCCTTCCCGATTCTCTGTTCAGCGTGACCGAACAGCACCCGGAGACATAAAGGAGAGAGGATAGCAGGAGGGAGCGGGTTGAGGCGATGACAAGCTAGCCTGAGCGCGTACTTTGATCGGGTGGCGGAAAGGGTTGGGCAAAGGTGAAGGCTTCTTGAGTGGCGCCCAGCAGCCGAACACGTTCGAGTTTTTCTTTTGCTTCCTGAGCGGTGGGCTGGTGGCTGACGGGGTGCCACCAGAGGGCCTGCTGGAACTCGTTCATCTTGTGAAACCAGGTGTGCCGGTCCCGAACGATGTTCATGTGAACGGTCTTGTAAACGTAATTTTTCAGCGAATCGATATCCCGCCAGAGGCTGACGTTCATGATCACCAACGGGTCGTCGAAGGGGCGGATGGAGGTGTAGTCGCCGCCATCGCCGATCATCCGCCAGATGAATCCGTCCGCTGTATCAGCCAGATGGTTCATTGCGTCGAGCTGGCCCATGAAACCCCGCATGGTCTCGGTATTCATTTCGGCTTTGGCGCGGGCGACATTGACTTGGGCCAGGTAGTAGCTATTCATGGGGAAGGACGATCTCGGTCGGTTAGACGGTGTAATCGCTGTCACAGGCAACGGGAGATAACAGTGACGGAAATTGTATTCGCCAATGCCGGCATTTTGCTTGGGGGTGTTCGGGAAAGCAGTTTATTCTCGCGCCGTCTCGTGGTTATGATTGGTTCTCATGCGTTCACTGTCCCTCATGGTGCAAGGCACCACCTCTGATGCCGGCAAGTCCACGCTGGTCGCTGCCTTGTGCCGTATCCTCCAGCGCCGGGGTGTGCGCGTGGCACCGTTCAAGCCGCAGAACATGGCGCTCAATTCGGCGGTGACGGTGGATGGTGGGGAGATCGGTCGGGCGCAGGCTTTGCAGGCGTTGGCTTGCGGGCTGGCGCCGCATACGGATTTCAATCCGGTTTTGCTCAAGCCGACGACGGACAGGAAGGCGCAGGTCATCATTCATGGCAAGGTGGCGTTCGACCTTGATGCCAAGGCCTATCACGACTACAAGCCGCGGGCGATGGGGGCGGTGCTCGAGTCGTGGGCGCGACTGACGGCAGCTTACGACTGCGTGGTGGTCGAGGGCGCCGGGTCGCCGGCCGAGATCAACCTGCGCGACCGCGACATTGCCAACATGGGTTTCGCCGAGGCGGTGGATTGCCCGGTGATCATCGTCGCCGACATTGACCGGGGTGGCGTTTTTGCCCACCTCGTCGGTACGCTGGACCTGCTGTCGCCGACCGAGCAGGCGCGGGTCAAGGGATTCGTCATCAATCGTTTTCGTGGCGACATCGCGCTGCTTGAATCCGGCCTGACCTGGCTGGAAGCGCGCACCGGCAAGCCCGTTCTGGGCGTTCTGCCGTATTTGCACGGCCTCATGCTCGACGCCGAGGACGCGATTGCGACTTCGACGGTCAACGGGAAAAAAGCGCCAAAATTGAAATGTGTCGCGCCGGCCTATCCGCGCGTTTCGAACCACAACGACCTCGACCCGCTGCGTCTGCATCCGGACGTCGATTTCCGCTGGATTGGCCCGGGCGAGACGCCGCCGGCCGCCGATCTCATTGTTCTGCCCGGCTCCAAGGCCGTGCGCGCCGACATCGACTGGCTGCACGAACAGGGCTGGGCGACGGCGATCCAGAAACACCTGCGCTATGGCGGCAAGGTGGTCGGCCTGTGCGGTGGCTACCAGATGCTGGGGCAGATGATCCACGATCCGCAGGGGCTGGAAGGCCAGCCGGGCAGCACGCCGGGGCTGGGTGTGCTCGATGTGGAAACGACGCTGGAAGCCGAGAAGCAGCTGCGCAATGTGAGTGGTCACTTGTCGCTGCCGGGCCAGCCGGCCATGACCGGCTACGAAATCCACCTCGGTGTGACGCGCGGCGAAGGCCTTGCTCAAAGCGCAGTAACGCTGGCAGACGGCGCGCGTGACGGGGCCATTTCCGCCGACAACCAGGTCTTCGCGACCTATTGCCACGGCGTCTTCGATCACCCGGAAGCCTTGACGGCGCTGCTCGCCTGGGCGGGCATGCAGGAAAGCGAACAGGTCGATTTTGCCGCCCGTCGTGAGGCTGATCTCGACCGCTTGGCTGATTCGGTCGAGGCGGCCTTGGACTGGGAAAAACTCAGCCCCTTGCTGGGGATTTGAGGGCCAAAGGCAGGCCGGCGGCGACCAGTGTGACCTGGTCGCAGACGGCGGCGACGCGCTGGTTGAGCCGTCCCTGTTCATCGGCGAACAGGCGCGAGACCGGATGCATGGGCACGACGCCCCAACCGACTTCGTTGGAAACGAGAATGATGTGGCCGGGCAGGGTAGGCAGCAGGTCGATGAGCGCCGCCGTTTCGTCGCGGAACAACGGGCAATCGATGGCCTCGCCGGCTTCGGCCTGCGTCGCGGCTTTGCCGGCGAAGAGCAAATTCGACAGCCAGAGCGTCAGGCAGTCGACCAGCAGGCAGGTATCCGGCGCTGCCTGTTCGCGCAGGCGTGCGGCGAGGTGAAGCGGTTCTTCGGTGCAGCCCCACTCGGCCGGGCGGCGTTCGCGATGGTGAGCGACGCGGCGGGCCATCTCGCCGTCGAGGGCCTGCGCCGTGGCGAGGTAGATGACTTTCATTCCCCGTTGTTCGGCGGATTCACGGGCACGTTGTTCGGCCAGCAGGCTTTTGCCCGAGCGTGCGCCGCCGAGGATCAATTCGCGCATGTTTCTCTTTCAGGAGGCAGGCTGAAAATCGACGGTGAAACAGGTGCCACCTGCTGGCAGACTGTCGACGCTGATGTTCCAGCCCTGATGTGTGCAAATTCGTTTGACCAGAGACAGACCAAGGCCAAGGCCCTCGCCGCGGGTTCGTTGGCCACGTGAAAATGGCTCAAAAATGCTCTTTTGTTGTTCGAAGGGTATGCCGGAACCACTATCCTCGACCCGCAGGGTGTTTTTTTCGAGAGTGAGGCGAATGAAGCCGTTGTCGGTGTAGTGCATGGCATTGCGCAGCAGGTTGGAGATTACGGTGCGCAGGAATGTGGCGTTGTAAAGTCGGTCTTCCGGCATGTTTTCGAGAAATTCGTAGCTCAGCCCCTTGTTTCGGATCAGGGCTTCCCAGCGCCGGCTTTGCTCGTGGCATATCCCACCGAGGCTTGCACCCGCTTCCAGTGGTTCCTGGTCGGGTTTCGGGCGCGCCAGGATCAAAAAGGTCTCGACCAGGTCGCGCATTTCTGTCGTGGCTCGACTGATTCGTTCAACTTGTTCGCTAACTTGTTCAGGAAGTTGGGTAGCTTCCAGCAGTTCACAGGAAGTGGCCACGATGGTCAGCGGGGTTCGCAGTTCATGGCTGACGTCACTGGTAAAAAGGCGTTCTCTTTCCAGTGAGCGGCGTAATTCGCCCAAAGTACTGTCAAAAGCCGCCGCCAGACGTCCGATTTCATCATCGGCGTAGTCGTTGGCAAGGGGCGGCACAGCTGTATTTAGGTAGTCGATGTGACTCACCTGTTCGGACAGCTCCACGACTGGTGCCATGATTCGGCGGGCGGTCAGCCAGCCCAATAACCACGCACTGGCGACAGCGAGAATGAAACCGCCGAATACGACACTGAAAAGCATCTGCTCACGCTCTTCAAACTCATGCTGGGTCTGAACCAGCATGTAGCGCTCTCCGTTCAGGCTTCGTGTGTAAACGTAGTAGGACTCATCACCATCGAGTATTTCATCGAACCCATCCGGGACATTTGCGAATTGTTCTGGAATGGCATATCCAGGCCGATCGGTCGAGAAAAAACGGGTGTCAGCGTCTAGCCAGGGAGGCAGACCTTTTTCCAGCTCTTCATGAACGACGTTGTTGAGATCCCTGTCTAGCTCTCGGGAGACGAGGTCCTCCTCAATGACATGAACAATGCTGACAATGCCCAGCGAAAAGGTGCCACTGACCAGGATCGTGATCAAAACGAAGGCCAGAACAATCCGGCGGGAAAGTGGTTGTTTAGACTGCATCGGGTTTCTCCGCAAGGCGATAGCCAACGCCATGGATCGTGTGGATGAGGGGTTTGTCGAAAGGCTTGTCCACAGTTTGCCTCAATTGGTGAATATGGCTGCGCAGACTGTCGCTGTCAGGAACGTCGTCGCCCCATAGGGCTTCTTCCAGCGCTTGCCGCCGGACAATGGCCGGACTTCTGCGCATGAGGATTTCCAGCAATTTGAAACCGGTGGTGTTGAACTTGAGTTCCTGTCCGGCACGCACGACTTTCAGATCGTCGAGATCGAAGGAGAGGTCGGCAACCTGCAAAATACGTTTCGAGTTGCCCCGACTGCGCCGGAACAACGCTTCGGTCCGAGCCAGCAACTCGGCGAGGGCAAAAGGCTTGATGAGGTAATCGTCGGCGCCGGCGCTGAATCCCTGCAATCTGTCGTCAAGTTCATCACGTGCCGTCAGCATGATGATCGGGGTGGTGCAGCCCGCATCTTCGCGGAGCCGTCTGCACAACTGGTAGCCATCGATCCCGGGCAGCATGATGTCGAGAACTAGGACGTCGTACTCCTGCGTGCTGGCCAGATGCAGGCCGCCCAGACCATCCTGGGCGCAATCGACGACATGCCCTTTGAGCTGAAAGAAATTGAGGATATTGGCCAGGATGTCCGGATTGTCCTCAATGACCAGAATTCGCATTGCCAGCTGCCCCCCCGCTCAATTCACGTTTTTTTCACAAAGCCTTCACGAACGGCTGACGCCCGTTTTTGCACAATCCGGCACGTTAATCCGGACAAGGCCACACGATGCCACAATTCAGACCCGCTCAGGTTCGCTATCTTTCACTCATTTTCCTGGTCTGGCTCGGCATATTTTTTCTGACCCGAGGTGTCTTGTTCTTTGCACATTTTACGGATGCCGAGGCCTCTTTCTCGGATCTTCTTCGTGTTTTTGGCATTGGCCTGATCTATGACGCGGTATTTCTGCTTTATGCAGGCTTGCCGTTGGCCCTCTACATGCTGTTTTGCCCTCGTCGGATATGGAATGCGGTCTGGCATCGGCACCTGATGCAGGCAATATTTGTAATCGGACTTTTTGCGATGCTTTTTGTCGCCGTGGCCGAATGGTTCTTCTGGGATGAGTTCGGGGTGCGCTTCAATTTCATCGCTGTCGATTACCTGGTGTATTCGGACGAGGTACTGAAGAACATCCGCGAGTCTTACCCGGTATTTCGGGTGCTGTCAGTGTTGTCAGTCATCGCCTTGGTGATGGGATGGCTGCTCAATCGTCGCCTCGATGTTGCGTTGACAGCCGAGGCTTTGCCGTGGCGTCTGCGCTGGCCGCTGTTCATTGGTTTCGTGCTGCTCACGGCGATGCTTGGCCTGGTCGTAGGTCAGGATTTTCCGCGGAGTATCGGGGGTAATGCCTATCAGCGAGAGCTGGCAGGCAATGGGCCGTATCAGTTCTTTGCCGCTTTTCGCAATAATGAACTGGAATACCCTCAGTTCTATGCAACCTTGCCGAAGGAGGATGTCGCCAATCGCCTGCGGCAGGAGGTTGCCGAGCCGAATGCCCGTTTCGTCGGCAATGATCCGATGGATATTCGACGGGAGATCGACAACCCGGGTGCACCCCGGCGATTGAATGTCGTGCTGGTCACGATCGAAAGCCTGAGCGCCAAATACCTTGGCAGCTTCGGCGATAAACGCAACCTCACCCCGAATCTGGACGAGTTGCGCAAGCAAAGTCTGTTTTTCAACAATTTTTATGCAACCGGAACGCGTACTGACCGTGGTCTCGAGGCAATCACGCTCTCGATTCCACCCACGCCGGGACGCTCGGTGGTCAAGCGCATCGGTCGCGAGAGCGGCTTTGCCAGCCTCGGGCAGCAGCTCAACGCGCAGGGCTACGACAGCGCATTCGTTTATGGCGGTCGCGGCTATTTCGACAACATGAACGCGTTTTTCAGCGGCAACGGTTACCGGATCGTTGATCAAAGCAATGTTCCAGAAGAGGAAATCAGTTTCAAGAATGCCTGGGGGATGGCTGATGAGGATCTCTACAAACAGGCCCTCAAGGTCGCGGATGCAGATCATCTGGCTGGCAAGCCATTTTTCCTGCACCTGATGACGACATCCAATCACCAGCCCTACACCTATCCGGCAGGCCGGATTGATATTCCGTCCGGGCAGGGGCGTACCGGGGCGGTCAAATACACCGATTACGCCATCGGCGAATTTCTTAAGGTGGCGCGTACAAAGCCCTGGTTTGCCAGGACGGTCTTCGTCTTTGTTGCAGATCACACCGCAGGCAGTGCCGGCAAGGAAGATTTGCCGGTCGCCAACTATCACATACCGCTATTCATTTACTCGCCGGGCAATGTCGAGCCGGGGGAATTCGGATCGCTGGCCAGCCAGATTGACATCGCACCTACCCTGTTGGCTTTGCTCAACATGGATTACACCTCGACTTTTTTCGGTCGCAATGTGTTGCGCGCAGATGCGCAGCCTGGAAGGGCACTGATCGGCAATTATCAGCATCTTGGTTTGTTTGATGGCAAGGATCTCGCCATTTTGAGCCCGCGCCGGATGATTCGCCGGCATGACGATGCGCTGAATGTCAGCCATGAATCGAGAGCAGACACGCGGGATTCCTTGGTCAAGCGTGACCTTGCCTATTATCAGGGGGCGAGTTACGACTTTACGCATGGATTGCTTGCCTGGCTGCCCAGTAATCTTCCAGGTATGCGTTGAGAGGCAGGTTGAACATGCATGACCGTGCTCAAGTTATTTCCCGCCCATTCAATTTTTCCCTGGCATTGGGTCTGCCGCTAGTCCTGATGGCCTTGCTGCTGGTGTTTGATCCAGCCAGCCTTGATTTTCGCATCGAGAACATGTTTTACAGTCCGGAGACCGGCTTTGTGGGGCAGCATTTCTCATGGTTCGAAAATATCCTGCATGATCGCGCCAAGCAGGGCGTCATTGCGGTAGGTGTATTTGCCATTGCCGGATTTTTGCTGAGTCTGTTTCCCACGCGCCTTGCCCTCTGGCGGCGGCAACTGGGCTACGTAGTGCTTGCCATGGCCATGTCGACCAGTATCGTTATGCCCCTGAAAAACCTGACCCAGGTGCATTGTCCCTGGAGTCTTACGGAATTCGGCGGAACAGAAACCCACTCACCCCTGCTGGGTCCGCGGGCGCCAACCAGCAAGCCGGGAAAATGCTGGCCTGGCGGGCATGCCTCCGGCGGGTTCTCGCTGCTTGCGTTCTATTTCGTTTTTCGTGACCGGCGGCCCCGTTGGGCAAGGCTCGGGTTGGTAACGGCCTTGGGGTTGGGAACTGTTTTTTCGCTGAGCCGCACCATGCAAGGTGCTCACTTCCTGTCGCACAACGTGTGGACCTTCCTGATCGACTGGGTCATTTGTGTCATGACCTACCGGCTTGTCCTGTATCGTGAAATGCCAGTCGAAGCAGTGCAAATTGCGTATTCGGCAGCCGATTAAAGGATAATTCCGATTTTTGCGGCATTCGGCTATGAACTTTCAGATTTCCACCCCAGACACGGCGTTGCTTGTTGCCTTGCGGAACAAGATCGATCGCAAGACCAAACCGCTAGGGGCACTCGGTCAACTCGAAAAACTGGCCGAAAAAGCTGGTCTCATTCAGCAGCGTCTCGATCCGCAACTGAGCAAGCCGCAGATTCTCGTCTTCGCTGGTGATCACGGTGCGGCGAAGGCTGGTGTTTCTGCCTACCCGCAGGATGTCACCTGGCAGATGGTGGAAAACTTTCTTGCCGGTGGTGCGGCGATTAATGTGTTCGCCCGCCAGAACGGGCTGGCGCTGGCTGTGGTCGATGCCGGCGTGGCGCATGATTTCGGGCCGCGGGCCGGGTTGATCGATGCCAAGGTGGCGCCGGGGACGGCCAATTATCTGGCAATGCCGGCGATGACTGCCGGTCAGTGCGACGAGGCCATGGCGCGCGGCGCGGCCATCGTGCGCGATCTGGCGGCGCAGGGCTGCAATGTCGTCGGCTTTGGCGAAATGGGCATCGGCAATACGGCTTCGGCCTCGCTCATTACCCATTGCCTGAGCGGCGTGGCGCTGGCCGATTGCGTCGGGCGGGGCACCGGGCTGGACGACGCCGGACTGGCCCGCAAGCAGGCGCTGCTGGAAACGGCGCTGACGCGTTATAGGGAAGCCGGCGGCGGTAACGACCCGCTGGCAGTGCTGGCCGAATTCGGTGGTTTTGAGGTGGCCATGATGGTTGGTGCCATGCTGGCCGCGGCCGAGGCGAAAATGCTGCTGCTCATCGACGGCTTCATCGTCGGTTCGGCAGCGCTGGTCGCCGCCCGGATGGTGCCGGCGTTCACCGACTATTGCGTCTTCTGTCACTGTTCCGCCGAAGCCGGGCATCAGGCCCAGTTACGGGCGCTGGGCGGTGAACCCTTGCTCGATCTCGGCCTGCGTCTGGGCGAAGGCACCGGGGCAGCACTGGCTTATCCACTGGTGCAGGCATCGGTCAATTTCCTCAATGAGATGGCCAGTTTCGAATCGGCCGGCGTTTCCGATAAGAGCACGAATACCTGATGCTGCGCCGCGATCTTGAGTATTTCTTCGGCGCCATTCGCTTCTTCACGCGTTTGCCGGTACCAGCCTGGGTTGGTCATTCGGCCGAGGCGCTGAACCGGTCGGCCCGCTATTTTCCGGCGGTCGGCCTGCTGGTCGGTGCGCTGGGGGGGCTGGTCTATCTTGGCGCGGCGTATTTCTGGCCGCCGGCTGTCGCCGTCTTGCTCTCGATGGCTACGACTATTTATGCGACCGGCGCTTTTCATGAAGACGGGTTGTCGGACACGGTCGATGGCCTGGGCGGCGGTTGGGAAAAGCTGCGCATTCTGGAAATCATGAAGGATTCGCGCGTCGGCAGTTATGGCGTGGTGGCGATGTGGCTGGCGCTGAGCGGCAAGTTCGTGCTGTTGCTGAACATGGACGCTGCCCTGCTGCCTGTCGTGCTGCTGGCCGGCCACGCCGTGTCGCGGTTTTGCTCGACCGTGTTGCTGGCGACGCTCGACTACGTGCGTGACGACTTGCTGGCCAAAGCCAAGCCGCTGGCTACCAAACTGTCGGTGGGCGAAATGTTGGTTGCTCTCGTCTTTACGCTGCCTGGACTGGTGATGCTGCCGCCGTTCAAGGCGCTGTTCGGCGTGCTGCTGGCGGCGTTGGCGACCGTCTGGCTGGCCCTCAAATTCAAGCGCTGGCTTGGCGGTTACACCGGCGATTGTCTGGGCGCTACCCAGCAGGTCAGCGAAATTGCTTTTTACCTCGGCGTGCTGGCGACTTTGCCGCAATGATCCTGCATCTGATCCGTCATCCGAAGCCGGAGATCGCGCCGGGCATTTGCTACGGTCAACTCGAAATTCCGGCCAAAAATGACAAGGCACAGATCGCACGTTTGCAGGCCGCCCTGTCGCCGGGTTTGCCGTTGTGGAGCAGTCCGGCGCAACGTTGCCGCATTCTGGCCGAAGCCCTGCATCCGCAACCCGTTTTCGACGAGCGCTTGCGCGAGATGAACTTCGGTCAGTGGGAAGGACTGATGTGGGATGCCATTCCCCGTCACGAACTCGATGCCTGGGCGGCGGACGTGGCCGATTTCGTGCCCCCAGGCGGCGAAAGTACGCGTCAGGTGCTGGCGCGCAGCCTCGAATTCATTGCCGGGCTGTCCGTGCCTGAAGCGGTGCTGGTCACCCACGCCGGCGTGATCCGCGTCTTACGGGCGCATTTTGACGGCAGGGAACTGGCAAGCTGCCTGGACTACCGACCGGACTACGGTGCGTTGATTTCTTTCCATATTTAAGACTTGCTTAATCGTCAGGAATTATCCTGAACCATTTGAATTTTCTGGGGTTCGCGTGGCTTTGACACAAAATCAGTCCGACGTTTTTTCCGGTGAGCCCTTGCGGCGCTTTCTGCAGTTTTCCTGGCTGGCGGTTGCGTTGCACGTATTCTTTTTCAGCACCGCCTCGCAGTACGCCGATTGGCGGACGGCGTTGTGGTCGTTGGCCACCACCTTCAGCTATGCGGCAATCTATCTGTTGCCGACGGTAATCCTGCTGGCGGTAGCCCGCCGCGGGCTGGTGTTGTTCCGCGAACGCACATGGGCGCCTTGGACGCTGGGCGGCATCGCCATCGGATTGACCGGACTGACCCACGTGCTGCTTTTTGCCGATCGCATCATTCGCGAGATGTATGGTTTCCACATCAACGGGTTCGTTCTGGATCTCGTTTTGGCTCCAGGCGGCATTGCTTCACTGGGCGCCAGCCGGAGTACCGAACTGACGGCCACCGCCGTCGTGATCGCTTTCTTCCTTATGCAGGGAGCGCTCTACTTTTTGACGCTGCGAAGGAAACAGCCTTTTGGTGTTTGGCCGGTTGCCCTGAGTGGTCGTCGTCTGTTGGTCATCGTACTTTGTCTCACGCTGGGCGAGCGAGTGGCTTACGGTTTCAGCCATGCGGCCAATTTTCAGCCGATTCTCTTTGCCAGTGAGCGTTATCCCCTCTATTTACCGATGACCTTCCGCAAGGTGGCCGCTGCGCTGGGTGTCGAGAGTGGCAAAACTGAAGAAGGCATGAAGGTCAAGGCAATCGAGTTGAGCTATCCCCTTGTGGCGCTCGATGTTCAACCGCCGGCCAAGCCACTCAACGTCGTCTGGCTGGTTGCCGAATCCCTGCGTTTTGACATGCTCGACCCGAAAATCATGCCGGAGCTCTGGAAGTTTTCTGAGCAATCGGTTCGTCTGGAAAAGCATTTCAGCGGCGGCAATATGACCCAGATGGGTGTCTTCTCGATGTTCTACGGTCTGTACGGCAACTACTGGTTTCCCATGCTTGCCGCTCGCCGTTCGCCGGTGCTCATGGATGTTCTGCAACAGCAGAATTATCAGTTCGGTCTTTACACCAGTCAGCGCTTTACCTATCCAGCTTTCGACAAGACGGTGTTTGTGCATATGAACGAGGCTGACATGCATGAACTGTCCGGAGGGCAGCCCTCATGGCGACGCGATGAAATGAACATCGACAGCATGCTGGAGTTCATCGACAAGCGTGATGCTGCTCGCCCCTTCATGAGCTACATGTTCTTCGAGTCCACCCACGCCAACTACGAATTTCCAGAATCGGCGGCAATTGCCAAGCCTTATCTCGAAGACCTCAACTATCTGACGGCCGATTTCGCCAAGGACATCGGCCCGATCAAGAATCGCTACATCAACGCGGCGCATCACGTGGACGGGCAAATTGCCCGGGTCATTGAACATTTGCGGGCGAAGAAACTGCTCGACCAGACGGTGGTCATTGTTTTGGGTGATCACGGCGAAGAATTCATGGAACGAAGCCGCTGGGGGCACAGCGCCGAATTCAACCGTTTCCAGACCAGTACCCCAGCGGTTATCTACGCTCCGGGGCAAGCGCCTCGGGTGGTCAGCGGCATTTCCAGCCATCTCGATATCCCGGCGACGCTGCTGCCGCTGCTTGGCGTCAGGAATGATCCGGCGGATTATTCACAGGGGAAAAACCTGCTGGCTCCCGATTTCCGGCGAGATTACGCCGTGGCCGCCGACTGGAACCGGATTGCCTATATCGGGAATGACTACAAGGTTACATTCCCCTACAACGCGACGGGTGCGGTACGTGACGAAGTCAGTGATGGCGACGACCGGCCGATAGCCGATCCGGACAAGGCACGCAATGCGGTCCGTCCAGCCTCGGTTGAAATCATGCAGAATCTGGGCCGGTTTAGCCGTCAGAAGAACTGAATTTGCCCGCAGCGCCGGTGCTTTTGGCGTTAATACGGTTTTTCTGCGTGGCATGGGCCGAAATCTCTCGCCAAAGGGATTTCGCCTCCGAGGTCAGTCGTTCCGTGCCGAGATAGGCCATCAAAAAACGCAGCCGATCGGCCTTGCTCCAGGCGAGTGAACCTAGTGCCAGGGAATAGAGGTCGCGCAAGGCGCAAGTCCGGCGGGAAAATTGCCAGCGTGATTTTTCAAGGTCGATGACGCGGGCGTCGACACTCCCATCCTCGTTGAGGCGAGTGAAAACGTGTTTCGGAAAGAAGCAGTTGTGCTGCATCTGGTGCGCATGCATTCTGCGCAACAGATCGGCAACTGCATGCATGAAACGCTGGCGAACGGCACGCGGTGGTGCGCCGTTGTTTACCCATTGTCTGACTCGGTCGTCGAGCGAGATAAAACCGGTCAATGCCGCGGTTGCCAGAATGGCGCGATGCCCACCAGCGTGCCGGCGCACGGCGAAGAAAACCGGCTCCAGCGTGGGAATGCCGCAGCGCCTGAAATGCATGATGCGCTGAAATTCCCGTTCGAAAGTCGGAATCCCGGCGATGGGATGTTTCCACGAGAATGTCTTGTGATTTTCCTGGCGCTTCAGGAAAACCGTATGAGAACCGCCTTCGGGAAGCGGTAGTTCGAACGAGGAAACACCGCTCCAGCCGCCACGCCGCCGGTTGGGTTCCTCGAACCAGCCAGCCTCCAGAGACCAGAGCGCATCAAAATCGGCGAGATTGTTTTTGGAAAGCGCTTCTTTCCAGTGTTCGTCCGTGTAATCCGTCATTATCAAATCGCCCGTTCCTGTGCACTTAAGCCCGACGGAGAAAAGGTCGCCCGGCAGGCGGGCGATTTTCCCATTTTTGAATCGAGCTAGCCAGAAAGCTTATTTGACGCTTCTCAGATCAATGAGCGTTTGCGGATGGGCAGGATTCCCGACCAGAAGAGGACGTTCCTTGAACGCCTTACTGACGAGGCTTTTGCTGGCATCCTTTTCATCGAAATTCAGCCCGGCCAGATCTGCCCATGTATGAATGAAGTGTGAGGTCTGGTAGGGGCGATCAAGGAAAGAGTCGAAGTTCGCGGGGTTTCTGGATTTCCACTCATCCGAAGACCAGATGAAAAATGGCACGTTGTACATTGGCGGAGTTGGACTGGCTTCATTTCGCCCGATGAAGTTATGGTCCGGCCAATCATAGACATCCTCGCCGTGGTCCGAGAAATAGACCAGGCGGGCGGCGCCACCTTTCGCGGCAACAGCCTCGATCACCTTTGAAACGACAAAGTCGTTGTAGAGAACGGCATTGTCGTATTCGTTGATTTGCTGAACCTGATCGTCCCTTACCCACGCCGGCAGACCGGTTTTGTCCCTAAAGACGTCGAATTCCGGCGGATAGCGGAACTCGTAACGCATGTGGGTGCCCAGCAAGTGAATGACAATGAATTTTCGCTGTTCAGGAGCGTTGAGAACCTCTCGCAGCGGTTCAAGCACATTGCCGTCAAACTGGTAGGAATTCTGTGAGCGGTTGTGATTGAGATAGAACTGTTCATCCATCTGCTGTGAGAAGGTGGTCAGCATGGTGTTGCGTTTGGTGAGGGTCTGCTGATTCGTAATCCAGTAGGAGTGATATCCGGCCTGTTTCATGATGCTCATGATCGAGGGTGAATTCAGATAGATATCCGGATTTTCCTGATCAGCAAATGTCAGCAGTTGCTGCAGCATTTCAATGGTATAGGGGCGCGATGCGACCACATTGTTGAATACGCTGATTTGTTTGCCCAAGGCTTGCAGTTTTGGCGATGTCGGTCGCGCATATCCGTACAGACTCATGTGTCCGCGATTCGTTGATTCGCCGATAAGCAGTACCAGAGTGCTCTGCTTGCCTGCATTGACATCACGCAAATTGCTTACCGGCGGAACGTTCTTCGTCTGCTCAAGAAGGTCCTGCATTTGTGACAGTTGTTCAGAATATCGGCTGTAGCCGATGAGGAAAGCCCAGGGAAGCGCTGGCTCCATCCGACCATAGATGGTTTCCTTGATTTGCTCCTGATCGAGACGATCCTTTTTGAATGATTTTGATAGCGGAGGCACGACGAGTGCCAGTGAGATCAGGGCAATGATTATGGCTCCGGTCTTGTTCGGGAATACCACCGGACGCAATTTGCGCCAGAGCCAGACGGAAAAGGCGGTATGGGCGATGAGCGCGACCGGCATCCACCATTTGAAATACTGGCCGAGATATTCGCTGGCTTCGGCCGGATTGCTCTCAAAGACGATGAAAAGGACGCTTTGAGAGAATTCCTGTCGATAGATGGCGAAATAGCCGAGATTGACTGCCGACCCAAGCCACAGGACGATGCCGATGATCCCACTGATGAGGCGAGTCTTCGCAGGGAAGAGCAGGAGTGGCAATAGCCAGAGCAAACTGTAAATCAGCCCCTGACGTACCGGGAAAAAGCCGCTTCCGGCGCCTCCGGATAAAAGAAGTACATGGGTGATGCCGGAAAAATACCAGAAGAAAAAATAGGCCAGACCAAGATTGCGCCAAGGGGTGGCGGGCCGGATGCCCATGGAGGTAGCAGTCATTGTTTTGTTTCTTGTGAGCAGTTTCGGGAGGCGTGCATCATAAATGAAGCAGCCTCATGTTTGCGTGCGGGATTTCCAGGAAAGACTGACTTCGAAACCGCCGCTTTTTCGATTCGCCATGCTGAAGTGGCTGTCATGCAGTTCAGCAATTCTCGACACAATGGCGAGGCCCAGGCCGTTTCCTTCGACGGTATTTTCGCGACTCCGATAGAAGCGTCGGGCCAGGTTGGGCAGTTCTTTTTCTGGAACGCCGGGGCCGCTATCGGTAACGATAAGTGACAGAGCGGGGCCATCCTGCACGATTCTGATACCGATGCTGCCGCCTGAAGGTGTGTAGCGCAGGGCATTGTCAATCAGATTGCGGATGGCGATCTTGATCAGGTCGCGGTCGCCATCGATGGTGACTGGCATGTCGGGGATCTCGATGTCGATGTCGTGAGCTGCTTCGCTCTGACTTTCGAGTACGGAGGCAATTGTTTCGCGGGTTGCCTCGCCGAGGTCGAAGGACGCTGACTTCGGTAATGTCGCCAGCGGGTCGAGGCGGGCTAGCCGGAGGAGTTGGTCAACGAGATGACTGGCCCGGTCAACGCCGGCCTCAAGTTGATTCAGGGCGTGTTTTCGAGTCTCGGGATCAGTGGAAAGGAGTGCGACTTGCGTTTGAATTTTCAATGCGGCAAGCGGGGTGCGCAATTCGTGAGCAGCGTCCGCGGTAAATCGCCGCTCGTTTTCAAGTGTGGTGCCGAGCCGAAAAAAGAGGCGATTCAGGGCGTTGACCAGAGGCTGAACTTCCATCGGCACATTTCGATCCGGCAAGGCCGAGAGCGATTCGGGTGTACGTGAGCCAACGTCGCTGGCCAGTGCGTCGAGTGGCCTCAGAGCACGTCGTACCGAGTAGTAAATGAGGAGCAACAGAACTGGCGCGACTACTCCGAAAGGGTAAGCCGTTCGACTTGCAACTTCAAGGGCAACCTGGTCGCGTACATCAATCGACTGCGCAACCTGAACGCGGTATTTTCCGTCAGGGGCGACCACGTTGAGGACACGCCATGAGGCGTGTTGCCGTTCAATGTCGCTGTAGCCGGGAATCCCCAACATGGGCAGTTCCGGCGGGTTACTGGAGTGTAAGAGAACGGTACCGTCGCCTCGTCCGATCTGGAATTCCAGTGGTGGTTCATAAATATTTTCTGCGGTGCCTCGCACGGTGGACAAGCGTGCTGCCAGGTCACCTAGATGCTCCTCGTTGTCGCGTACCAACGCGAGGAGCAGACGGGCCAATTGGGCGAGGTTGCCATCCATCAGCTCTTCGGCTTCGTGTTGTGCCTGGGTGTAGCTGAAAACGCCGGTCAGTGCCATGGCGATCAGGGCGGCGACGAATACGGCTCGAAGCAGCCGCCAGCGCAGCGAATGAAAACGCCGGGCGGAGAACAGCGGCGGGTTCATCACGCAGATGTTCCCAACTGGTATCCCAGACCGCGCACGGTGTGGATGAATTCGCTGCCGAGCTTCTTGCGCAGATGATGAATATAGACTTCGACCGTATTGCTGCCCGCTTCGTCACCCCAGGCGTAGAGGCTTTCCTCGAGTTGGGCGCGAGTACGCACATGCTTCGGGTGGTTCAGCAGGTCGAGCAGCAGCGCATATTCCCGGGCAGAAAGCTGAATTTCCTGGCCTTGCAGGGTGACGCGCTTGGTAGCTGGGTCGAGAATGACGTT
The DNA here is from genome assembly GCA_964583695.1 of uncultured Dechloromonas sp. GTDB lineage: Bacteria > Pseudomonadota > Gammaproteobacteria > Burkholderiales > Rhodocyclaceae > Azonexus. The sequence goes on along the minus strand of CAZOWA010000003.1, from coordinate 92,553 downwards.
GCCATGGCTTAGCACGGGGCTGGCAACGCCACCGGCACGGCGGAGCAGGGCGCGCAGGCGTGCCTGCAATTCGGCGAGATCGAAGGGTTTGGTCAGGTAATCGTCGGCACCGTGGTCAAGGCCGCTGATCTTGTCCTCGCGGCTGTCACGCGCGGTGAGGATGAGGACGGGCATCTGGCTGCCGCGCTGGCGCAGTTCCTTCAATACGGAAAGGCCATCTCGCTTGGGCAGGCCGAGATCGAGCACGCAAGCATCGTATTCGTGATCGAGCAGCGCGCGACGCGCCATTTCACCGTCGCGCACCCAGTCTACTGCATAGGCTGAAAGCATCAGCCCGGCGCGGATCCCGTCGCCGAGCAATGTGTCGTCTTCAACCAGCAGGAGTCTCACTTATTTTGCATCCTTTGCTATCTTGTTCAACAAGGCCTGAATCTCCTGGCGGCGGCCCTTGTCGGCCAGTTCGCGACCGGGGCGGGGTGGGGCCTTGAGGGCGGCTTCAAGATAAGAGCGGCCTTCGGCGACACGATCCTGATCAATGAGATACTCGCCGTAAAAGAAATTCGGGTCAATCCCGGTCGGGTTGATGGCCAGCGATTTCTTGAACAATTCCTCGGCCTTTTTCTTGTCACCGAAGCCGATCGGCCACATGGGCACCTTGGCGTAGAGCGTGGCGAGGCTGGTGTAGGCGGAGCCGTTCAGCGCACCTTCGTTGAGTTTGAGGCTTTCTTCCAGCAGTTGACGTGCCTCCTTGGCCAGGGACAAGGCGCCAAGCCCGCCACGCGCACCCGCCTCGCTGGAAACGATGATGCCTTCCCAGATCAGCACTTCGGCCAGATAGGGGTTGGCCTCTGCCAATTTGTGGGTCTTCACGGCGAGTTCGCGGTAAAGGTCTGCCTGCTTGCTTTCCGGCTGGCGGTATTTGATTTCGGCCCATTGATCCTGAATCGGCCGGATGACTTCATCTGCACTGGCAGCAAAAACCGAGGTGTTGAAGACAAGGGCGAGTAACAGGAAAAGCGCTCTGTGGAGTGACATGACGTGTCCTTTCGACGATCTTATAGGTTGGATGCGTGCTTTTTGATGATGGAAAGCTTGCCCGCCAGGGCGTTGTCTATGATGCGTGGAGCAAGGCCGTTGAGCCGGGCAAACAGTTTTTCCGGAAAGCCGAAATGGCGTTCCCGGGCCTCTTCCTGAAGCGCCTGCACGACTTGTCGGGCAACGTCTTGCGGGCTGTCGCTCTGGTTGCCGAGTTCCTGGTTCAGGGCGTTGACGGCCGCTGAGTTGAGCGGGGTAGTGATGGCGCGGGGAGCGAGGTGAATGACGCGAACCGGTGTGTCTGCCAGTTCACGGCGCAGGGCTTGTGAAAAGCCGCGCAGCCCGGCCTTGGCGGTCGAATAGGCGGCGAAACCGGGGAAGGGGATGCTGCCAAAGGTCGAGCCGATATTGACGACAGCCGCGGCAGCTTGCGACTGCAACAGGGGAAGCAGCGCCTGAGTCAGACGGACCGGTGTTTCCAGATTGGTTCTGAGTACCTGCTCCACCGCTGGCCATTCCTGTTGCTCCAGCAGCCCGAAGCAGCCGACGCCGGCATTGTTGATCAGCACATTGACGCCGAACTGGCGGGCAGCGGCGGTGACGGCGGCAATACCTGCGTCGTCGGAAAGGTCCGCCTGCACCACCGAGATTTCAGTGCCGGGTGCCGTGCTGATCGCTTGTAGACGCTGCGCATCACGACCGCTCAGCAACAGAGCCGCGCCGGCCTCCGAAAGCTGCCGCGCCAACTCCTGGCCGAGCCCGCCGGTCGCGCCGGTGAGCAGGATGCGGGCGTTTTTCAGTTGCATGACGAGCTTCCGGCACGGGGCAGGGCCCGGAAAATGTCGCCGTAGAGTTTGAACAGAACACGAGCTTCATGGATAACTGCGGCCTGATCTTCCGGTGTGAATTTCTCCAGAATTTCCGCCAGATACTGCGTGTGTTCCTGATCCAGCGTGCCGTGTGAGCGCAGGTAGCTAAAGGCGTTGTCGGGCAGCTTCAGGGCTTCCTGAATGCGGTCGGCTGCCATCAGGGCGAGGGCGACGCTGGTGCCTTCGAGCACATAAACCATGCCGAAAAATCCGGCGGGATTGCGCCGGCTGATCATGTCGTAAGCGTAGGCAACCATTACTTCCGCTGGCATGTCGGGCTGGCTGTTGCGTACCGCTTCTGCATCCCCGCCGGCAGCAGCGATGTCGTTGAGGATCCATTCCTCATGCCCGATTTCTTCCTTGATGTATTCCGCCACGGCAGGGCGCATCCAGGCCCTGTTACCACTCAGGCATCCGCCTAGCGTCATGAGCAGCGGGGTAGTGTGGCTGACGTGATGGTAGGCCTGGCTCAGGAATGCGAGGTAGCTTTCGTGGCTGACCCGTCCTTGCAGGCAGTCGGTGATGACCGGGGCTGCAAGCAGCTCGTTGCGTGCGTCGGCGGTGGCTTCCTTCAGGTGATCATAAAACGACATGGCGAGGTTCCTCTGTGTGATTTAGCGCCGCGATATCGGCGGCAAAGTGGTTGATGATGGCGCTGCGCACGGGGCGACCGTTACCGGTGGCCATGCCGTTTTGCGGCGAAAATGGCGGGCTGCCCAGCCAGTGGCCAATGCGGGCATAATCGGGCAGTTGGGCGTTGGCGGCCGCGACGGCTGCACCGAGAGCGGCATCCGGAACACCTGGAAAGGCGACCAGGACGGCGGTCAGCGTTGGCTGGCCGTCCCCGGTGACGACGGCCTGGGCGATTGCCGGTTGGGCCAGAAGTACCGATTCGACCCACTCCGGCGAGATGTTGCGGCCGAACGAGGTGATGAGCAGGTTCTTGCGTCGTCCGGCAAGCCGGAGATGACCATCGGCGGTCAGTTCGCCCAGGTCCCCGGTCGGGAATTCGATTCCCGAGGCATCTTCGGAAGTCCCCGCGTAACCCAGAAAGGCGCGGGTTTTTGCCATCACTTCGCTGTCTTCGATACGGATTTCGGCGTGGCCGAGTGGACGTCCGACATCGTCGGCATCGTCGCCGGGCCGGTTCAGGCTGACTACCGATCCGCATTCGGTGAGCCCATAGCCTTGATAGGCCGGGATGCCAAGATGCCTTGCCTGGGCAAGCAGTGCCGGATCGACGCGGGCACCGCCGACGGCTACGTAGCTCAATGCCGCATCCGGACGATTTCCGGTGGCCGCCAGGTAAAGCGACCAAGCTTTAAGCAGTTCCGGGACGAGGATCAAACTACCCGGTTTTTTCGCGTTGACCGCAGCATTCAGTGCTGCAGGGTCAAAGCCGGCCATGCCCTGCCAGCCGAGCTCCCGCAGGGACGGCAGATGAATTGGCATGGCGCGCCAGAGCGGCGCGTAGAGTCCGGCCACGTTTTCAAGCAGCAGACCGAGCGGCAGAACGGCGAGATGGCGTTGTAGCGGCAGGTCGAACAGGCGCTCGGTGAGTGCGCGAGCCGTATCGAACAGTCCGTCGGCACTCAGGCAAACGCCTTTCGGTGCGCCGGTGCTGCCCGAAGTGAAAGACACCTTGGCTGTGCCAGCCGGCAGATCGGCAGCCGGCACCAGTCGGCGCATCCAGGTCAGCCCCTGCCAGGAACCGGTGATTGCAAAACCGATATCGAGCGCACCGATGCGCTCCGGCTGGTCAGTCAGCACCGTGTCGGCTGCCGTCTGTTCCAGCGCGTGGCGCATTTGCGCCGGACTGAAGAAAGCGGGCAAAGGCAAATGCACGATGCCGGATTGCAATGCGGCAAAATCGGCGATGGCCCAGGCCGGACTGTTGTCGGCAAGTACCGCGAGGACGCGGGTGTCGGTGAGACGGCCGGTGAGTTGCTCGACTTCCTGACGTACCTCGGCGGCGCACCTGGTGCGCTCCGAGCCTTGGAAAATGACGGAATCGTCCGTGCGGTTGGCCAGCAATTCGCTGATCACGTTCTTACTCATCGCGCTGAGCCCGCTCCAGTCCCAGACGAATCCGGCCGGCGACGACTATCGGGTTGCTCTCGTAATAGCTGCCCCAGTCATCGACCGGTTCCGGCAGGCGGGCCGGATCGGCCGGCGCAAGAGCCAGCAGCGGCAGGCCAAGTTTGTGAAAAATGCCAATCAGCTCGCGGGTCGCCGTGAAAACCACCCACTCGTAACCGAGCTGATCAAGGTGCCTGCCCAGGGTCAGAATGACATCGACGCTGCCGCCGGCCCGTTCAGCTGCCAGATTGCCGACTTCGACAATTTTCTCGCGGCGAACCGGCTGTCCGGCCAGGCGTTCGACGGCGTTTTCAATCGGCTCGTCGAGATAGCATTCGAGAAACAGCCGTTCATCCCCGGCGCAGCGCCAGCCCGTGACCGCCACTGTGCGTTCGCCCTGCTCGAGCAACATGAGGTTGGGGGCGAAACTGCTGACCTCAGCCTGGTAACGTGCCTTGAATGCGCCACGGACAAACGTTTCCGCATCCTTGCGACGTGGCGAGCCCAGCACGGTGTGATTGACCGTCAGCGGCAGACGGCGTGACTGCAGAACATTGCGAAGAGCGCCCGACATGGAAAACACCTTGAGGAACTGTACAGTTCCAAGGCTAAGGGGCGTTGATTAAATGAAACTTAAGGTTTTCCGATAGAGGAGTCAGCGGCTTAGTGCGCCGCCTCCCAGTTCGCCCCCACGCCGATTTCCACGACCAGCGGCACTTTCAGTTCTGCGACCTGGCACATCAGGCGGGGAAGCTGGGCGCGGACTTCGGCGAGTTCGTTGTCGGGGACTTCGAGAAGCAGCTCGTCGTGCACTTGCAAAATAAGGCGGGTTTTTCGGGTTGACCGTGGAAAAGCGTCGTTGGGCGGGTTCAGCCAGTCCTGTACGGCGATCATCGCCAGTTTGATGAGATCGGCGGCGGTGCCTTGCATCGGCGCGTTGATCGCGGCGCGTTCGGCGCCCTGGCGACGGTTGCCATTGCTGGAGCGAATGTCCGGGAACCACAGGCGGCGACCGAAGGCGGTTTCGACGTAGCCTTTCTGGCGGGCGGTCTCGCGCGCTTCTTCCATGTATTGCGCGACGCCCGGGTAGCGGGCGAAATAGCGCTCGATGTAGGTTTGCGCCGCGCTGCGTTCCAGTCCGAGCTGGCGGGCCAGGCCAAAGGCGCTCATGCCGTAGATCAGGCCGAAGTTGATGCTCTTGGCGACGCGGCGCTGGTCGGGGCCGACTTCGAGCGGGGTGATGCCGAAGATTTCAGCAGCGGTGGCGCGGTGCACGTCTTCGCCCTGGGCGAAGGCTTCGAGCAGGCGTTCGTCGCCGGAGAGGTGCGCCATGATGCGCAGCTCGATCTGCGAGTAGTCGGCGGAAACGATGCTGTGACCGGCCGGTGCGATGAAGGCGGTGCGGATCTTGCGGCCTTCTTCGCTACGCACCGGGATGTTCTGCAGGTTGGGGTCGCTGGAGGCGAGGCGTCCGGTGACGACGGAGGCCTGCGAAAAATGCGTATGCACCCGCCCGGTTTGCGGGTTGATCATGCGCGGCAGCTTGTCGGTGTAGGTGCCCTTGAGCTTGGACAGGCTGCGGTGTTCGAGCAGCAGCTTGGGCAACGGGTAGTCGAGGGCCAGTTCGGAAAGCACTTCCTCGTCGGTGGACGCGCCGCCGGACGGGGTTTTTTTCTTGACCGGCAGGCCGAGCTTTTCGAACAGGATGTCGGCGAGTTGCTTTGGCGAGGCGAGGTTGAAAGGCTGGCCGGCAAGTTCGTAGGCCTGCGCTTCGAGAGCCATGATCTTCTGGCCGATTTCGTGGCTTTGTCGACCGAGAATGGCGGCGTCGATCAGGATGCCGTTGCGTTCCATCTGCCAGATGACCTGCCGGGCTGGCATTTCGATGTCGGTATAGATGCGGTTCAGGCCGGGTTCGTCAGCAAATTGCGGGTGCAGGGTCTGATGAACGCGCAGGGTGACGTCGGCGTCCTCGGCGGCGTAGGTAGCGGCTCGCTCGATGTCGACCTGGTCGAAAGTGATCTGCTTGGCACCCTTGCCGCAGAGGTCTTCGTAGGCGATGGTGTCGAGGCCGAGGTGGCGTTTGCACAGCTGGCCGAGGTCGTGGCCTTTGTCGGACTCGATGACGTAGCTTTGCAGCATGGTGTCGTGGGCGATGCCGGCCAGCGCGATGCCGTGGTTGGCGAAGACGTGCTGGTCGTATTTGGCATTTTGCAGCACTTTTTTCCGGTTCACCGCGGAAAGCCAGGGCGTGAGCCTGACCAGCACCTCATCGCGCGGCAACTGGTCGGCGACGCCGGGCGCTGTGTGGCCGAGCGGAATGTAGCAGGCTTCTCCCGGTTTGACCGACAGCGAAATGCCGACGATGCGTGCCTCGAAGGAGTCGAGGCTGGTCGTTTCAGTATCGAGCGCGGTCAGTTCGGCAGCTTCGATTCTGGCCAGCCAGGCATCGAATTGCGGCCAGGTGAGGACGGTTTCGTAGGCAACGTCGATTTTTCCCTGGAGTACGGGAGCGGCGGTGTCGGAGATCGTACGCGCCGGAATGTCGGCGGCCGCTTCCGGTCCGTCGATATCGGCCAGCCATGAGCGGAACTGGTAGCGGGTATAGAGCTCGCGCAGGGTGGCCGTGTCGGCCGGAGTGGTGACCAGGGTGTCGGGTGCCGGCAGATTGGAAAGGTCGCAGGCAACGGTGACCAGTTTTTTGCCGAGCGGCAGGAAACCAAGGTGGTCGCGAAGATTCTGGCCGACGACACCGCCGATTTCGTCGGCATGGGCGACGATTTCATCGAGCGAGCCGTATTGCGTCAGCCACTTGAGCGCCGTTTTCGGTCCGCATTTGGCCACGCCGGGCACACCATCTACCGTATCGCCGACCAGCGTCAGATAATCGACGATCCTGCCCGGCGGCACGCCGAACTTGGCCTCGACGCCAGCCTCATCGAGCAGTTCGTTGCTCATCGTGTTGTACCAGCGGACCAGCGGATTGACGAGCTGGGTGAGATCCTTGTCCCCGGTCGAAATCAGGGTGTGGATCTGCCTTGCCGTGGCATGGGTTGCCAGCGTGCCGATGACGTCGTCGGCCTCGACGCCGTCGACCATCAGCAGCGGCCAGCCGGCTGCCTTGATGGCAGCGTGCAACGGTTCGATCTGGCTGACCAGGTCATCGGGCATCGGCGGCCGGTGCGCCTTGTATTCCGGATACCAGTCGTCACGGAAGGTCTTGCCCTTGGCATCGAAGACAACGGCCTTGTAGTCCGCCTTGTGGTCGCTTTCCAATCGACGTAGCATGTTCAGGACGCCGTAGATGGCGCCCGTTGGTTCGCCCGCTTTGTTGCGCAGGTCGGGCAGGGCGTGAAAGGCGCGATAAAGGTAGGACGAACCGTCCACCAACAACAAGAGAGGCATAGACGTGACGGAAAGTGAAAAACTGGTGATGGGCGTGGAATCCGAGGCCCTATTGCAATCGGCATCGGCCCGTGAGTCCTGGCGGATTTTCGGCATTATGTCAGAGTTCGTGGAGGCCACCGAACGTCTGGCCGCGATCAAGCCGGCCGTCACCATTTTCGGTAGCGCTCGCGTCAAGGAAGGCTCGCCTTATTACGAACTGACGGAAAAAACGGCACGTCTGCTTTCGGATTCCGGCTTCTCGGTGATCTCGGGGGGTGGTCCGGGCATCATGGAAGCCGCCAACAAGGGGGCTTTCTTCGGGAAATCGCCTTCGGTCGGCCTCAATATCCAGTTGCCGCACGAGCAGCAGAACAACCCGTATCAGGATATTTCGCAGACTTTTCGTCACTTTTTTGCGCGCAAATACATGTTTGTCCGCTTTGCCAGCGCCTATGTCGTGATGCCCGGCGGCTTCGGTACGCTGGACGAGTTGATGGAGGCCTTGACCCTGATCCAGACCGGCAAGGCGCGCAAGATCCCGCTCATTCTGGTCGGTAGCGCCTTCTGGAAAGGCATGATCGACTGGTTCAAGGATCGACTGGTTGAGGAAAAGATGGTCGATCCGGAAGATATCAACCTGATCCAGCTCATCGACCAGCCGGAGCTAGTCGTCGAAGCTATTTTCAAACACTACGAGTCGCGCTCCTTCGCGCCCTTGCCGAGCGAACGCGAGTTGATGCTCAACCTGTAATAAAATCGGGCCAGTACCTACCAAGGAATTTCCATGCGCCGCCTTCTTCCCCTTCTGCTTCTTGCTGCCCTGCCGGTCTGGGCGCAAAACGATCTCCAGCCGCTGCCTGCGGTTCCACCGCCTCCGCCGGGCATGGAAGCCTTCGATGCCGCTCTGGAGCCGCAGGTGACCATCGTCAAGAGCGAGAAGGAAACCCGCGAGGAATTTCGTATCAAGGGCAAGCTCTACATGGTCAAGGTGACCCCCGCCGTGGGCGCGCCCTACTACCTGGTCGACAATCAGGGCGACGGCAATTTCATCGAGGCCAATATTCCGGGGCCGGTTACCAAGCCACCGATGTGGGTCATTCACAGCTGGTAAGTCTTGTCCGTCTATACCCCGGTCGGGCGCGCCGAACTCGCGGCCTGGCTCCAGCCCCTTGCGCTGGGTGAGTTGATCGACCATGCCGGCATTGCGGCTGGCATGCAGAACTCCAATTATTTTGTGACCACGGCCTGTGGTCGTTTCGTGCTGACCGTGTTCGAGGGGATGGCGACGGACGCGCTCGATTTCTACCTTGCCCTGATGGACCATCTTGCCGGGCGAGGCATTCCCTGTCCGCAGCCGCTTGCCGATGGCGAGGGACGGCGCTGGCGGCCGCTCGCCGGCAAGCCGGCAGCTTTGCTCAGTTGCCTGCCCGGTGCCGACGTGCTTGCACCGACCCCGGCGCATTGCCGGGCAGTGGGCGAAATGCTGGCGCATCTGCACTCTGCCGGTGAAGCCTTTCCCAGCCCCTTGCCCAATCCCTGTGGTGCGGCATGGGCTCAGCGCGCTGGGCAGATGCTCTTGCCCCTGCTGGCTTCCGGGGAACGTGAACTGCTGGCCGATGAGCTGGTATTTCAGGCTGCGCAGGATTTTTCAGCCCTGCCGCGTGGCGTCATCCACGCCGATCTGTTCCGCGACAACGTGTTGTGGAACAGGCTGGGCGAATTGTCAGGCGTACTCGATTTCTATTTCGCCGGTGAAGATGTTCTGCTCCTCGACCTTGCGGTGGTTGCCAACGACTGGTGTCTCGACGATGCGGGATTGGCGGAATTGCTTGCCGGCTACCAGAGTGGGCGCCTGCTGAGCGAAGAGGAGATTGCAGCCTGGCCTGTCCTACGACGTGCCGCCGCCTTGCGTTTCTGGCTTCTGCGGCTGGAGGTCAGGCACCGGCCACGCGATGGCGAGGTGGTAACAATCAAGGATCCGGCTCAATTTGAAACCTTGTTGAGGCGCTTGCGCCTTGCCCCGGAGGCTTGGCCCCGTTAGCATCCGCCCATGACCGAACGTAACGAATTTCCGCTGGCTCCCGCAGCTTTCGACGCCCAAAGCCGGGTGGTCGATCCCGGTGCCTGTTTCGACTGGCTGCGTCAGGGCTGGGCCTTCTTTCTGGCCAATCCCGGTGTCTGGATCGGCTGCTCGGTTTTGCTGCTCATCATGCTGATGGCGATTTCCATCGTGCCGCTGTTCGGTCAGGTTGCCACCCATTTGCTGGTGCCCTTGTTCGGGGCCGGCATGTTGCAGCTTTGCCGGCATCTGGCGGAAGGTAAGCCGGCAGAAATCTCTGACCTGTTTGTCGGCTTTCGCCAGAATGCGGGGCCCTTGGTCATGGTTGGCGTTTTCTTCGCGCTCGGCGTTTTCGGCATCGCCTTCATCGCTTTCATGCTGTTCAGCGGCGGTATGCTGGGTGGCGCGGTAACCGGTCGCGTCGCCGGCTTCGGCGTCGCTTTGGGCGGCTTCATGCTGGCCAGCATGATGGTCATGGTGCTTTCAGTGCCTGTGATCATGGCGACCTGGTTTGCACCGGCGCTGGTATTCTTCCATGGAATGCAACCGATTCCGGCGATGAAAGCGAGTTTCGAGGCCGGTGCCAAAAACTGGCTGGCGATGGTGATTTTCGGGATATTCCTCATCGTTGCCCTGTTCTTCGCCATGTTGCCTCTCGGCCTTGGGCTGATACTGCTGTTGCCGGTCGTTTCGGCGGCGGTTTACGCGTCGTATCGCGACATTTTTACAGGTACCTGAGATGCGCGCTCAAACTCTGCCAGCTGTGGCCGGCTGGCGCTGGATCGGTGCCGGATTCCTGATTTTCCGCCGTAACCCCATGCTTTATTCGATGCTGGTGGTGGCCTACTGGTTTACGGTCATTTTTCTCAACGTGCTGCCCGTCATTGGTGCGGTAGTGGCTTCGCTTCTGATCCCCGGTCTTTCCGTCGGACTGATGCAGGCAGCCCGCAATCTGGAGCGCGGCCAGCCCGTCGGGTTGCAGACACTCTATGGTGGCCTGAAGCAAAACACCAGGACGCTGGTCGGCCTGGGTGCGCTTTATCTGTGTTGCACGGTAGGCATCATCGGTGTCTCTGCGCTGTTCGACGGTGGCGATCTGGTGCGTTACATGATGGCCAGCAACCGCCTTGAGCAGGCCGCTGTCGAAGATGCCGATTTCACAGTTTCGGCGTTGGTTGTCATGATGTTGCTTGTGCCGCTGATGATGGCGTACTGGTTTGCGCCGATGCTGGCCGCCTGGCATCGGCTGTCGATCGGCAAGTCGCTCTTTTTCAGCTTTGTGGCCTGCTGGATGAACTGGCGCCCCTTCCTCACCTACAGCCTTGGCTTGCTGCTTGTGGCCGGCGTTGTGCCGGGCATTCTGCTGGGTTTTCTGATCGGGCTGGTTCCGGGGGTGCAGAGCTTTGCTACCGGACTGATCATGGTGCCGATGATTCTGGTCATCGCCCCGGCAATCTTCGCGAGCTTTTATGTCAGCTATCGCGATATCTTCGGGATTTCCGAAATTGTCTGAGCCGCTCGGTCTCTTCGGAGGCACGTTTGACCCGGTGCACTTCGGCCACCTACGTCTGGCCGAGGAGGCGATCAGCCAGCTGCGCTTGGCCGGCGTGCGCTGGATTCCCGCCGGCCAACCGCCGCACCGCGGCACGCCGCAGGTAACTGCCCGGCAGCGTCTGGAGATGGTGCTGCGGTCAACTGAAAAAAATGCCCTTTTTTCGGTAGACCCGGCTGAAGTCGAGGCAGATGCGCCGAGTTATACCGTTCATACACTCGAACGCCTGCGTAGCGAACTCGGTCATGGGCAGTCGCTGGTTTTGCTGGTCGGGGCCGATGCTTTCGGCGGACTGTCGAGCTGGCATCGCTGGCGCGACATTTTTTCGCTGGCCCATGTCGCGGTATCACATCGCCCCGGTTTTCCGGTTGAGCTGACCAGCCTGCCGCATGAACTGGCTACAGAATTCAAGGATCGACGCCTGCCCGATGCGGGCGCGCTGAAGGCGTCGCCGGCTGGCGGCATCGTCACTTTTGCCATGACCCAGCTTGCCATTTCGGCAACCCAGATACGAAAACTGGTCGCCAACGGCCTTTCGGCGCGCTATTTGCTGCCGGATACCGTTCTCGACTATATTGACCGCCATTCTCTCTACAGAAATCCCTAATGGACCTACGCAAGTTACAAAAAATCGTCGTTTCCGCCCTCGAAGACATCAAGGGTAAGGATATCGAAGTCATCAACACGGCTAAATTGACCTCCATGTTCGACCGGCTGGTCATCGCTACGGGCGATTCCAATCGCCAGGTCAAGGCGCTTGCCAACAACGTGCAGGAAAAGGTCAAGGAAGCCGGCGGGGAGGTGTTGTCGACCGAAGGCGAAGATGGCGGCGAATGGGTATTGGTCGATCTGGGTGACATTGTTGTGCACGTCATGCAGCCTACGGTACGTCAGCATTACAACCTCGAAGAGCTTTGGCAGGCTACGCCGAGCCAGCGACGCAAGGCGGCGGAGCAGGGCGCCTCTGAATGAAATTGAGCGTACTCGCCGTCGGCCATCGCCAGCCCGCCTGGGTGAGCGAAGGTTGCGCCGAGTACCTCAAGCGTATGCCGCGCGAACTGCCGGCAAGCGTGACGGAAATCAAGCCTGAGCCGCGCGGTTCGAAAACCCGGGAACAACTGCTGGCTGCTGAGAAATCCCGCATCCGCGAGGTTTTGCCAGCGGGGAGCCGGATTGTCGTGCTCGACGAAAAGGGTGACGATCTGACGACACTCAAGTTGGCCCGTCGCCTCGAAGCCTGGATGCAGGACGGTCGCGATGTCGCCCTGCTCATTGGCGGTGCTGATGGGTTGGACGATGAGTTCAAGCAGCAGGCCGATGACCGCCTGCGTCTTTCCAGCCTGACCCTGCCGCACGGTATGGCTCGCCTGCTTCTGTGCGAACAGCTTTACCGTGCTGTCAGTGTCTTGAAGAACCACCCTTATCACCGGGAGGGATGATGCGTTTGTATCTTGCTTCGCGCAGCCCGCGTCGTCGTGAATTGCTGCATCAGATCGGCATCGACTTCGATACTCTGGTTTTCCGCGATGGTGCGCGTGCCGATTTCGAAGTTGATGAAACCCCTTTGTCCGGCGAGGCTGCCGATGTTTACGTCGAGCGGGTAACCCGAGCCAAGGCAGAACTCGGCCTGCGCATCGTGCATGAGCGCAAGTTGCCGGCACGCCCGATCCTGTCGGCGGATACCACGCTCGAACTGGGTGGGGAGATTATCGGAAAACCTGTCGATATGGCCGATGCTGCGGCCATCCTGCGTCGCCTCTCCGGTCAGACCCATCGCGTCCTGACTGGTGTGGCGATCAATCATTTTGGTCGGACGGAATTCGTCCTGTCGCGCAGCGAAGTGCGTTTTCGTCCCATAGATGAAGACGAAATCCGCCATTACGTGATGAGCGGCGAACCCATGGACAAGGCCGGCGCCTACGGTATTCAGGGCCGCGCCGGGCTGTTCATCGAGCATCTGTCCGGCAGCTACACTGGCGTGATGGGGCTGCCTGTTTGCGAAACCGGCGAGTTGCTCAAACGCATTGGTTTTCGTCCGCTCTGATCGGCTGTCGCCCCAGTCAGCGGTTCTTGAACGTGGCCTTGCGCTTTTCGGCAAAGGCCGCCATGCCTTCCTTCTGATCTTCCAGCGCAAAGCTCGCGTGGAAGACGCGGCGTTCGAAGAGCAGGCCTTCGTTGAGCGACGATTCAAAGGCGCGATTGACTGATTCCTTGATCATCATGACCACCGGCAGCGAGTACCCGGCGATGGTCTGCGCAGCTTTCAGGGTCTCCTCCAGTAACTGATCGGCCGGGATGACGCGGGCGACGAGGCCGGATTTCTCGGCTTCGACGGCATCCATCATGCGTCCGGTCAGGCACATGTCCATGGCCTTGGCCTTGCCGACGGCGCGCGGCAGGCGTTGCGTGCCACCGGCGCCGGGCAGGGTGCCGAGCTTGATTTCCGGTTGGCCGAATTTGGCCGTGTCGGCGGCAAAAATCATGTCGCACATCATCGCCATCTCGCAGCCGCCGCCCAGCGCAAAACCTGCCACCGCTGCGATCACCGGCTTGCGCGTCGTCTTGATGCGCTCCCAGTTGCGGGTGATGAAATCGGTCTGGTAGGCGTGCATGTAGTCGAAATCCTTCATGAAGCCGATGTCGGCACCGGCGGCGAAGGCTTTTTCGTTGCCGGTGATGACGATGCAGCCGATGTTGTCATCAGCTTCAAAGGCGTCGATGGCGGCGCCGATGCCGTCGACCACGGCATTGTTCAGCGCATTCATCGCTTCCGGGCGGTTGATGCGGATCAGGCCTACTTTGCCGTGAGTTTCGGTAAGGACGACTTGGGTCATTGTGGGGCTCCTTCAGCAGCGGGGTGAGTCAGTGAAATCCAGGCGATGCCCAGCCACTCGTGCAGTGCATGGTACGAGGTGCGCAGGGCTTTGGCGCGGGGGAGAAAATCAGTCAGCAGCCACTGCCCGCTGTTCGGGTGATCGCGAAATGCGGTGGGAGCGGGAATGACTTCAAGTCCGGCCCGCTCGAACAGCATTTTCGCGCGTGGCATGTGGTAAGCGTGCGTGACGAGGAGAATACGGTTGATTCCGGCTGCTTTCAGGACAGGAGCGGACAGTGCGGCATTCGCGGCGGTGTCGATCGAACCATCCTCCTGCCAGCGCGGTGTCACACCGAATTCGCGCAGGATAGCGGCCATGATGGAGGCTTCCGTGGCGCTGGTGTTTGGCGTCTGTCCGCCGGTGACCAGCACCGGCAGTTCGTAGCGATGCGCCAGATTGGCTCCGTAGCGCAGGCGGACCAGGGTTTGGTCGCCGGTCGTGTCACCGCCATATTCGGCTGCATCGGTGGATAAGCCTCCGCCGAGAATGACGATGGCTCCGGCATCCGGCCGGGCGGTGTCCGGCGTGATCGCGGCCGACTGGTCTTCCAGCGTAGCGATCAGCGGGTCGGCGATGATCGAGACACTCTGCAGCAAGAGCAGCAAGGTGGCCAGCACGGCGAGCCCCAAAGCCCAGCGCCGTCGCCGGAAGAGGCCGGCGATGCAGAGCAGGAAGACGCCATTGGTGGGCGGCAGGAGCAGAGTGCTGATGAGGAGCTTGATAGTCCAGGCGAATGACATGCGGACGACGGAGTGGCATCGAGGGCGTTGAGTTTGTCTGCGTCGTCGCGTGCCGTCAATCGCCGTGTTGAAAGTGTCTGGTCGATGACAGTCATGTGCGGGCAAATGCTGCTATCTTTGCCGCTCATCGCAGAATGAGGCTTCGCAGACAAGATGAGTTACGCAATCGATTCGACCCCCTTGTGGAAACCCAACCCGCAGACAGTCGGTGATACGGGTATGGCCATGTTCATGCAGGCCATGGGGCATGGACGTTATGCCGATCTGTGGCAGTGGTCGGTCGATGCGCCCGAGGAGTTCTGGTCACGCTTGTGGGATTTCTGCGGCGTGGTAGGCGAAAAAGGGGCGGAAATTCTGGTTGACCGCGAAAGCATGCCCGGTGCCCGCTGGTTTCCCGAAGCGCGCCTGAATTACGCTGAGAACCTGCTGAAACGTTACGATGACGGCGAAGCGCTGGTCTTCTGGGGCGAGGACAAGGTCAAGCGCCGCCTGAGCCGCGCCGAACTTCATGCCGAGGTGGCGCGCTTCCAGTCTTTTCTGATTGCCGCCGGGGTCGGCGAAGGCGACCGCGTGGCCGGCTACCTGCCCAATTTGCCGGAAACCCTGATTGCCATGTTGGCGACGACGGCGCTCGGCGCCATCTGGTCATCGGCTTCGCCGGATTTCGGTGTGCAGGGCGTGCTCGACCGCTTCGGCCAGATCGAGCCGAAGGTGCTGGTCTGTGTCGATGGTTACTGGTACAACGGCAAGCCCGTCGATTGTCTGGCCAAGAATGCCGAGGTCGTGGCGCAGATGCCGTCGCTGCTCAAGGTGGTCGTCGTGCCATACCTGGATGCCGCGCCGGAGGTGAGCAGCATTGCCAAAGCGGTGAGTTGGCCGACGATCATGGATGCTGCGGTCAACCCGAAAAATGAGCTGATTTTCCGAAGGGTGGCCTTCGATCACCCGCTGTTCATCATGTTTTCCAGCGGCACCACCGGCGTACCGAAATGCATCGTCCATTGTCACGGCGGCGTGCTGCTCCAGCATTTGAAGGAACACATGCTGCACAGTGACGTGCGGCCCGGCGACCGTCTCTTCTACTTCACGACCTGCGGCTGGATGATGTGGAACTGGCTGGTATCCGGACTGGCCGCGGGCGCGACTTTGCTGCTTTACGATGGTTCGCCGTTTGCGGCCCGTGGCACGGTGCTCTTCGACTATGCCGCAGCCGAAAAAATGACCCACTTCGGCACCTCGGCCAAGTTCATCGACGCCGCTGCCAAACTCGGCCTGACGCCGGGCAAGACGCACGACCTCACCGCACTGCGCGCCATGTTTTCGACCGGCAGTCCGCTCTCGCCGGAAGGTTTCGACTGGGTCTATCGCGAGATCAAGCAGGACATCCTGCTCGCCTCGATTTCCGGCGGCACCGACATCGTCTCCTGCTTCGTGCTCGGCAACCCGGTGCTGCCTGTTTATCGCGGCGAAATCCAGTGTCGCGGGCTGGGCATGGCGGTTGATGTGTTCGACGACGAAGGCAAGCCGGTGCGTTCGGAAAAGGGCGAACTGGTGTGTACGCGGCCGTTCCCCGTTATGCCGGTCGGTTTCTGGAACGATCCGGACGGCGCCAAATATCGCGCCGCCTACTTCGAACGCTTCGCAAACATCTGGTGCCACGGCGATTTTTCCGAATTGACGGCGCACGACGGTATGATCATCTACGGCCGTTCCGATGCCACACTGAATCCGGGTGGTGTGCGCATCGGCACGGCGGAAATCTACCGTCAGGTCGAGCAGCTACCGGAAATCCTCGAATCGATGGTCATTGGTCAGGACTGGCCACCGGGCAGAAACGACGACGTGCGCGTCGTGCTTTTCGTCAAGTTGCAGGAAGGTCTTGTGCTTGATGCTGCGTTGATTGACCGCATCAAGAAGCAGATCCGCGACAACACGACGCCGCGCCACGTGCCGGCCAAGGTCGTGCAGGTGCTGGATATTCCGCGCACCAAGTCAGGCAAGATCGTCGAACTGGCCGTGCGCAATGTGGTGCACGCGCAGCCGGTTAAGAATGTCGAGGCGCTGGCCAATCCGGAGGCGCTGGAGTATTTCCGGGGGCGGACCGAGTTGGCCGACTGATTTTTATAATCAGGCCCGGCGAAGTATCCGTGTGCCGAGGACCGGCAGCTTGCGCAGGATTTCGCTACACAGTCCGAGCAGGCGGCCGAGGCCGCCGGTGATGCGCCGGCTCGCTTCCTGGCTTTCGATCCAGCGGTAGAACAGCGTGGCGGTGCCGATTGCTGCGGTGAACGCGAAAAACAGGGCAAAAATGGCAGACGCTGGCGAAGACCATTCGAGCTTGGTGTAGAGGCCATTGACCAGTAGCAGAATGGGGAAGTGTACGAGGAAGACCGAGTAGGAAATGCGCCCGAGGAAGGCGAGGGCGGTCAATTCAGGCCAGCGTTCCAGGAATCCATTGCGCCGGCCAAAGCCGAGCAGTAGTGCAACGCCGAGGGCGAGCGCGATACGCAGTCGGAAGTCGACGATGAGCGCCGCGATGACGACGGTCGCAATGACGCCCAGCCAGGACGCGGACAGTTGTTTGCGTTCGGAAGCCCACCAGGCAGCAGCGCCGAGACCGTAGGAGCCAAAGAAGTAAATGGCCCAGTTATCCCAGCTGGCGTCGCGGTTGAACCAGAACAAAGAGGCAAGAGCCGTCGAGATCACCAGCGCCGGTGCCAGACGCCTGATTCGGCCGGCCCAGAGCAGGAGCGCCATGAGCGCAAACAGCTGAAAATCGATGGCGATGTACCAGACGCCGGCGGAGAGCGATTCGAAGCCGAGCAGGCTTTGCAGCAGCAGGGCGTGTGCTAGCCACTGTTTGAAGGTGGCGCGGTCGGGGATGGCGTTGTCGTCCATCCAGTGGTCAGCGATGGCAGCAGCGGCGATGGCGAGACCGATGGCGGCGAGATAGGGTACAACCAGACGCAGGTAGCGCTTCCAGATCAGGGGCAGCGGGAAGTCCGCAAGCGCCTCGCCATGTGCCGACAGGCCGCGCGCTGCCAGAAAACCTGCAATGACGAGAAACACCTGAACTGCCATCCGGCCATAATCGAACAGCCAGCCGGAAAGGTCAGGAAAAGCGTCGCGTGCTGCCGCAGCAAGTGGGCCGTATGACGAAAAGTGGTTGAGCAGGACGAGCATCGCCGCAATTGCCTTTAGGGCATCGATCAGCGGCATGCGATTTGAATTTTTACTCATGGGCGGGCATTTTACCTTTTTGTGCGCTGCACAAAAAGAGTTTTTGGCCTGTTTTTTAACGATTAGTTAGACAAAACGCGCCACGAAGGAATTGGTGTACCGTGCCGGCAAATCAATCCATACGCGATGGCCGCTGCCGGGGGCGACCATGACTGCTTCCCCCCTGCTGTTTTCCATGCGTGTGGGTGTGCAGGTGTGGTTTCCTGCCGGGTGAATGCACTCAAGACGGTCGCCGAGGCTGAACTTGTTCTTTACCTCGATTTCCATCAGGCCGCGGGTCTCGTCAAAGTCGACGGCATCGCCGACGTAGAGGCTGCGGTCCGATTCGGAATGGCCGCGCAGGTAATTCTGGTAGTCGGCATCGTGGTGGCGCTGGTAGAAACCGTCGGTGTAGCCGCGATTGGCCAGGCCGTCGAGTTCGCGCAACAATTCCGGATTGAGTGGCTTGCCAGCGACTGCATCGTCGATGGCCTGGCGATAAGTCTGGGCGGTGCGGGCGACATAGTAGGGGCTTTTGGTGCGGCCCTCGATTTTCAGCGAATCGACGCCGATCTCGACCAGGCGATGGACGTGTTCGATGGCGCGCAAATCTTTCGAATTCATGATGTAGGTGCCGTGTTCGTCTTCCTCAATCGGCATCAGTTCGCCCGGGCGCTGGCGTTCCTCAAGCAGGATCTCCTGCTCGGCATGGCTGTAGAAATTGACCGGCTGCCCGGCAGGCAGCGGAGCGCCGTCCGAGGTCGATACCTTGTAATCCCAGCGGCAGGAATTGGTGCAGGTGCCTTGGTTCGGATCGCGGTGGTTGAAGTAGCCGGAGAGCAGGCAACGACCCGAGTAAGCGATGCACAGCGCGCCGTGGATGAAGACTTCAAGTTCGATATCCGGGCATTGCTGGCGGATTTCGGCCACTTCGTCGAGCGACAGTTCGCGTGACAGGATGACGCGGGTCAGCCCGAGCTTTCTCCAGAAGCGGACGGTGGCCCAATTGACGGTATTCGATTGCACGGAAAGGTGGATCGCCTGTTCCGGCCAGTTTTCGCGAACCATATCGATGAGGCCGGGGTCAGACATGATTAGCGCGTCCGGCTTGAGTGCGATGACCGGCGCCATGTCGGCGAGGTAGGTGGCGAGCTTGGCGTTGTGCGGGAAGATGTTGCTGACCACGAAAAACTGCTTGCCGCGGGCGTGAGCTTCGTCGATGCCTTCCTTCAGGGCAGCGAGGGTGCCGAAGGCGTTGTTGCGCACGCGCAGGCTGTAACGCGGCTGTCCGGCGTAGATTGCGTCGGCACCGAAATCGAAGGCGGTGCGCATCATTTCGAGTGAGCCGGCAGGGGCGAGAAGTTCAGGCGCCTTGCGCATAGTAGAATCCAGCAAAAACCGCGAATTGTAGAGTGTATGAGCGAAGAAATACTGATCAATTTCACGCCGCAGGAGACCCGCGTTGCCGTGATGCAACAAGGGGTCGTCCAGGAGCTGCATATCGAACGCACCGCCAGCCGCGGGCTGGTCGGCAATGTTTATCTCGGGCGCATCTGTCGCATTTTGCCCGGCATGCAGTCGGCTTTCGTCGAAATCGGCCTGGAGCGTACCGCCTTCCTGCACGTGGCCGATATCTGGCAACCGCGGGAAACGGCGACCGAGCGGCCCATCGAGAAAATTCTGGCGGAAGGGCAGAGTATTGTTGTTCAGGTCGTGAAAGACCCGATCGGTACCAAGGGCGCGCGACTGTCGACGCAGATTTCCATCGCCGGCCGCATGCTGGTCTACCTGCCGCAGGAAAAACACATCGGGATCTCGCAGCGCATCGAGGCAGAAGCGGAGCGCGAGGTCCTGCGCGAGAAAATCACCCGCCTCGTTCCCGACGACGAGCCGGGTGGCTTCATCGTTCGCACCATGGCCGAAAATGCCAGCGATGAAGAGTTTGCCACCGACATCGCCTATCTGCGCAAGACCTGGGCCGACATTCGCGACCGGGCGCGCGTTTCTGCGCCACCCACCGTCCTTTACCAGGAGCTTTCCCTTGGCCAGCGCGTGCTGCGCGACTTCGTCAATCCGGACACGGCGCGCATCATCATCGACTCGCGGGAGAATTTCCAGAAGCTGACCGTCTTTGCCAAGGAGTACACGCCTGCCGTCATGCCGCTGCTCGACCATTACACCGGCCAGCGCCCGCTCTTCGACCTGCATGGCGTCGAAGAGGAAATCCAGAAAGCGCTGGCACGGCGCGTCGACCTGAAATCCGGTGGCTACCTGATCATCGACCAGACCGAGGCGATGACCACCATTGACGTCAATACCGGCGGTTTTGTCGGTGTGCGCAATTTCGACGACACCATTTTCAAGACCAACCTCGAAGCGGCTGTCACTATCGCCCGCCAGCTGCGTTTGCGGAACCTCGGCGGCATCATCATTGTCGACTTCATCGACATGGAGAATGAGGAACACAAGAAAGCCGTGCTCGACGAATTCAACAAAGCGCTGGCCCGTGATCACACCCGACTGACAGTTAATGGTTTTACCCAGCTCGGCTTGGTCGAAATGACCCGCAAGCGGACCCGCGAATCGCTCGCCCATGTGCTGTGTCAGCCGTGCCCGACCTGCGGTGGACGTGGCGAGGTGAAAACGGCGCGCACCGTGGCCTACGAAATCCTTCGCGAACTGCTGCGCGAGGCCCGCCAGTTCAACGCCCGCGAATACCGAATCCTGGCCGGCCCGGCGGTGGTCGATCTCTTCCTCGACGAAGAATCGCAATCGCTCGCCATGCTCTCCGACTTCATCGGCAAGGCCGTTTCATTGCAGTCCGAACCCAGTTACTCGCCCGAGCAGTACGACATCGTGTTGATGTAATGAAAACAAAGGAGACCCGCCATGACCCCCGATCCGGAATTCGACAGCCTTGTCCCCGCGCAATCCTTTGACCGCCGGAGCTTTCTCGTGACCAGTCTGGGCGTTGGTTTTGCCCTGGCGACCCAGCCGGTAATGGCGCAGACGGCCATCAAGACGGATGAAGCCGGACTGCTGGCTAGCGAAATCAAGGTGCCGGTGAAGGATGGCGAGATGGTGGCCTATCGCGCCGCACCGGCTGCTGTTGCGAAGGCGCCGGTGGTGCTGGTGGTTTCCGAGATTTTTGGTGCCCACGAATACATCCGAGATACCTGCCGGCGTCTTGCCAAGCTGGGCTATTACGCGATTGCCCCGGAACTGTTCGCGCGCCAGGGCGATCCGCGCAAGATTGCGAGCATTCCCGAGATACTGAACAGCATTACCGGCAAGACGCCTGATGCGCAGGTGATGGCCGATCTGGATGCCTGCGTTGCCTGGGCAGAAAAAAATGGGGGCGACACGGCGCGTCTCGCGGTTACCGGTTTTTGCTGGGGCGGGCGCATCACCTGGCTGTATGCGGCGCACAACCCCGGCGTAAAGGTGGGGGTTGCCTGGTACGGTCGGCTGGTTGGTGCGGCCAACGAATTCACGCCGAAATATCCGATGGATATTGTCGGGCAACTCAATGCCCCGGTGCTTGGTCTGTATGGTGGTCTCGATACCGGTATCCCGCTGGAAACCGTCGAAGCGATGGAAAAGGCGCTGCAAACCGGTAGTGCGGCCGCAAAGGCTTCGGAAATTTACGTTTACGACAACGCGCCTCATGCCTTCCATGCCGATTATCGGCCGAGCTATCACAAGGTTGAGGCCGAGGATGGCTGGCAGCGCATGCTGGCCTGGTTCCGTAAAAACGGCGTTTGAACGCCCTGCGGGGCACGCTAGGGAGCGCGCTTCGTGCTAACCTTCGTGCCTCGCCCCGATAGTTCAAGACGATGACGACCGCAGCTTCCACCACAGAAAATACCAAAACCGAAAAACCCATCGACGTTCGAGCGCTGCTCAAGGAACTCCAGTTCCGTTTCGATGTGTTCCGCAATTTCAGCCCGCTGGCCATCGGTATCGACAAGCAGGTTTTCGCCCAGATGCCCGAGGTCAGCAAGAAATCGCTGCGTCTCGCCATGCGCAGCCACACCATTTCGACGCGTTACCTGAAGGAAATGGAGAAGGCGACGACCCGCTTCAATCTGGACGGCAGCCCGGCCGGCGAAGTGACGGATGAAAATCGCAAGCACGCCGCCGAATCCTTGCGCGAGCGCTTCAAGAAGCAGGCCGAACAGCGCAAGGCCGTCGAGGCGGAAGCCAAGGCAGCCGAGCAGCGTGCGAAGAAACTGAGCCAGCTGGCCGAAAAGTTCGGCCGGAAGTAACACCGCCATCCTTCAACAAGCGAAAGGCCAGCGCTTTGAGGCTGGCCTTTTTCACGCAAGTGGAGGCCATGTGCCGAGCAGTTCCAAACCTTGGTATCTTTATCTGATCGAGTGTGTGGACGGCAGCATCTACACCGGCATTGCCGTCGATGTGGTGGCACGCTATGCCGCCCATAAGGAAGGGCGTGGGGCGCGCTACACCCGTGCACATCCGCCGCTCAGGCTGCTTGGTTGCCAGCTGTATGCCGATCGCTCAAGCGCATCAAAGGCGGAATGCCGCATCAAGAAGCTGAGCGCCGCCGAAAAGCGGCTGTTTGCCAAAACGCTCGATCTGCCGGGCTCCTGATTGCCGGCACCCGTTATTTTTTTGGCTGAAAATACTGGCATTGCTGTGCCGAGGCCGATATGACTACGCGTACAGGCTGTTGCTGGCTTTTGAAGCCAAGGGCGTGGCAGCCGTAGGGCAGGCGGCTGTCGTGGGTGATGTAATAGTGCGCGCAGTCGTTGCAGCGCGGATAAGCGGGTGGGGGCGGTGTTGCCCCGTCGCTCAATTGTCCACCTTTTTCCAGCCACGCTTTTCCATGCAGGCATGCATGCGGCGGACAATTTCCTTGGTGACCATGCCATCCGTGCCGGAATAGGTTTGCTGCTTGCAGAATTTTTCATCCTGCGCGTAGTCGCCCCCCGCTTTTTCCCAGTGCCAGGATGAGCATCCCGCAAGCGCGGCGAAAATAATCGGCAGATACTTCATGTGATCTGTCCTGATGGCGACGTGAAAAAGCCCCGGTGGTTTCACCGGGGCTTTCTGAATTTTGGTGGGGCGCGACAGATTCGAACTGTCGACCTACGGATTAAGAGTCCGCTGCTCTACCAACTGAGCTAGCGCCCCAAAATTTTTCCCTTCCGACTGGTGGGTCGGGCGAGATTCGAACTCGCGACCAACGGATTAAAAGTCCGCTGCTCTACCGACTGAGCTACCGACCCGCCTTGGGAGCGCGAATTATATAGATGGGGTCAAGGAGCGTCAACGAAATTGCAGCATATTCGAAAGATGTCGTCCGGTAGTCGAATTGAGCCTTTGAACGGAGTGTTGCGGTCGACCGGAAAAATGGCCGTTTTTTCCGGTCGACCGTGGAAGTGTTTTTTTAACCGAGACGCTTGCAGATTTCCGTGGTCAGCGCCGACTGATTCATCGCATAGAAGTGCAAGCCAGGCGCACCGCCCTTGAGCAGGCGTTCGCAAAGTTCGGTGACGACATCGAGGCCGAAGGCGCGGATGGAATCGGCGTCGTCGCCGAAGCTCTCGAACTTCTTGCGCATCCAGCGCGGGATGTCGGCGCCGCAGGCGTCTGAGAAGCGGGCCAGCTTGGTGAAGCCGACGATGGGCATGATGCCGGGCACGATGGGCACATCAACGCCCAGCGCGCGGGCTTCGTCGACGAAGTGGAAATAGGCGTCGGCGTTGTAGAAATACTGGGTGATGGCCGAATTGGCGCCGGCCTTGACCTTGCGTGCGAAGGCGTCAAGATCGTCCTTCGGGCTGCGCGCTTGCGGGTGCCATTCCGGATAGGCGGCGACTTCGATGCTGAACCAGTCGCCGGTTTCGGCGCGAATGAATTCGACGAGTTCGTTGGCGTAGCGGAATTCGCCGGTTTTCGCCATGCCCGACGGCAGGTCACCGCGCAGGGCGACCGTGCGCCTGATGCCGGCAGCCTTGTATTCGCCGAGGATTTCGCGGATGGATTCGCGCGTCGAGCCGATGCACGAGAGGTGCGGGGCGGCGTCGAAGCCTTCGGCGGCGATTTCCTTGACGACGGAGAAGGTGCGTTCGCGGGTGGAGCCACCGGCACCGTAGGTTACCGAGAAAAAGGCGGGGTTCAGTTTGGCCAGTTCGGCACGTACGGTGCGCAGTTTTTCAACGCCTTCCGGCGTTTGCGGCGGGAAAAATTCGATGGAGATTTCAGTGTTCATTTTTTCAACCAGATGAAAAATTCGCGGTTGCCGTCACCGCCGGTAATCGGACTGTCCAGCCAGGCTTTCACGGTCAACCGGAAATTTTGGGCTAAATCGGCGAACTTCCGTTCAACGTCGAGATAGAGCGCCGGATCACGTACGATGCCCCCTTTGCCGATATTATCCGGTCCGACTTCGAATTGTGGCTTGATCAGCAGCAAGAGGTCGCCGTCGTCCGAGAGGAGCGCAGGTAATTGGGGCAGGATCAACGCCATCGAGATGAATGAAACATCGCCGACGATCAGATCGAAGCCGCCTTCGGGGAAATTCTTGCCCAGCGCGGCGGCAGTCAGGCTGCGACAGTTGATTCCTTCAAGGGCGGTGATCGCCGGGTTGTCGCGCAGGGCTTGATGCAGTTGCCCGTGACCGACATCCACGCCGACGACATGACGAGCGCCGGCTTGCAACAGGCAGTCGGTAAAGCCACCGGTGGACTGGCCGACATCCAGACAGATTTTGCCGATGGCTGCCAGCCCGGTCTGTTTCAGTGCACCGGCCAGCTTGAGTCCACCGCGTGATACATAGCCGGCGTCAGCATCGGTGGCAATGGTCAGCTCGGCATTTTCCGGCAAGTCCATGCCCGGTTTTGTGATCTGACCCCCTGTCCAGCTCACCCTGCCTTGCCGGATCAGCGCCTGGGCGGCTGTTCGTGACGGAGCAAGTTTGCGGGCGACGAGCAATGCATCCACCCGCACCACACCCGCCGGCCGCTCATACGACGGCTCGCGGGGGGGGCGCGGACGTTTCTGCCGCGCGTGGAAGGAATTCATGCTCATTGTCGCCTCGCCGGTTCCGGTCGCAGCAAAACGCGAAGGGGCATCCTCCGCGTTCGCGGCAATCAGTAGCGGTAGTGATTGGCCTTGTACGGGCCTTCGACCGGCACGCCGATGTAGTCTGCCTGTTGCTGCGTCAGCGTCGACAACTGCACGTTGAGCGTCTTCAGCTGAAGGCGGGCGACCTTTTCGTCGAGGTGCTTGGGCAGCGTGTAGACACCGACCGGGTAGTCGGCAGTCTTGGTGAACAGCTCAATCTGGGCGATGGTCTGGTTGGCGAAGGACGAGGACATCACGTAGGACGGATGGCCGGTACCACAGCCAAGATTCACCAGGCGACCCTTGGCGAGCAGAATGATGCGCTTGCCGTCCGGGAAGATGACGTGATCGACCTGCGGCTTGATTTCTTCCCACTGGTACTTTTCCAGCGAGGCGACGTCGATTTCGTTGTCGAAGTGGCCGATGTTGCAGACGATGGCGTTGTTCTTCATCTTGACCATGTGGTCATGGGTGATGACGTGGAAGTTGCCGGTCGTGGTGACGAAGATGTCGGCCTTGTCGGCGGCGTATTCCATGGTGACGACGCGATAGCCTTCCATGGCGGCCTGCAGGGCGCAGATCGGGTCGATTTCGGTAACCCAGACTTGTGCCGACAGCGCGCGCATGGCTTGCGCCGAACCCTTGCCCACATCGCCGTAGCCACAGATCACGGCGATCTTGCCGGCGACCATGACGTCGGTGGCGCGCTTGATGCCATCGACCAGCGATTCGCGGCAGCCGTAGAGGTTGTCGAACTTGGACTTGGTGACCGAGTCGTTGACGTTGATCGCCGGGAACTTGAGGTCGCCGCGCGCATGCATCTGGTACAGGCGATGGACGCCGGTGGTGGTTTCTTCCGTCACGCCCTTGATCTGCGCCAGGCGCACCGAGTACCAGGTCGGATCGACAGCCAGCTTGGCCTTGATCGCGGCGAAGAGGATGGTTTCTTCTTCCGAACCCGGCTTGGCCAACACGGAAATGTCCTTCTCGGCCTTGGCGCCGAGGTGCAGCAGCAGTGTTGCGTCGCCGCCGTCATCGAGGATCATGTTCGAGTAACCGCCATCGGTCCATTCGAAGATGCGGTGCGTGTAGTCCCAGTAATCGACCAGGGTTTCGCCCTTGACCGCGAAGACCGGGATGCCGGCGGCGGCGATGGCGGCGGCGGCGTGATCCTGCGTCGAGAAGATGTTGCACGAGGCCCAGCGGACTTCGGCGCCGAGCGCGGTCAGCGTCTCGATGAGCACGGCGGTCTGGATAGTCATGTGCAGCGAACCGGTAATGCGCGCGCCCTTGAGCGGCTGGGTCTTCGCGAATTCCTCGCGAATGGCCATGAGGCCCGGCATTTCGGTTTCGGCAATACGGATTTCCTTGCGACCCCAGTCGGCAAGGTTGATGTCGGCGATAACGCAATCTTTGGTAGCGGCCACAGTAAGCTCCTAAAAACTGTGACGGGGAGGGGAAGTGCGGCATTGTTGCTCACCGGCGGCCCCCTGCGCCCGGCAGGGTTGATCAGTGAGCGCAGTTTTGAACCGAGCCTGGGAGTGATCTCCTGCAGCGCCCCTCGGTAGGTGGCGGATTATAAATGTCTTTTCAGGCTTTGTCGCCAGCCCAGTAGCGGTCGACGTCCTTGATGCCCCATTTCCCGGCATCTTCCCGACCGGCGATTTTTTCGGCGCTACGTGCTAGGTCGATGATCTCCGGTTTGATGTAGGCCTGCGACTTGGTCGAAAAGAAGACCTTGACCTTCGGCTTGAGCAAGGACTGCTCGCCTTGCTCAATGACCACACCCAGCTTGCCGGAGGCGAGCCGGACCAGCGAGCCGATCGGGTAGATGCCTAAGCTCTTTACGAAGGCCTGAAAGACCAGTGGATCGAAATGTCCCTGCCATTCGGACATGCGCTTGATCGACTCTGCCGGATCCCAGCCTGCCTTGTACGGGCGGTTCGAGGTGACGGCATCGTAAACGTCACAGACAGCGCCCATCTTGGCGTAGAGACTGATCGTGTCGCCATTCAGTTTTTTCGGGTAGCCGCTGCCGTCGATCTTTTCGTGATGATGCAGGCAGACGTCCTTGGTGATTTCGCTCACGTTGCTGCCTTCGAGCAGCAACTTGTGGCCTTCTTCCGGGTGGGTCTTGACCAGGTCGAACTCGGCGTCGGTAAGCTTGCCCGGCTTGTTGAGCACTTCCAGCGGAATCATCGCCTTGCCCAGGTCGTGCAGTAATCCAGCCATGCCCGCCTCGCGGACTTGTCGTTCGTCGAGACCGAGTTGGCGCGCCAGCGCGATCATCAGGGCGCAGACGGCGACCGAGTGCATGAAGGTGTAATCGTCCGCCGTTTTCAGGCGGGCGAGACTGATCAGGGCGCCGGGATTTCGCATGACCGAATTGGATATTTCTTCAACCAGCGGTGCCGCGGCTTCAGCTTCAATGGCCTTGCCCATGCGCGCTTCCTGAAACATGGACACGACAGCTTCCTTGCCTTTGGTGACAATTCTTGATGCCCGCTTGAATTCCTCGTTGAAGGATGCTTTTTCCTGCACGACAGGCTTTTCTGCCGGTATTTCGATGGCGGTGACTATTTCAACGGATGTGTTTTCACCTGAAGTGACCGAAACATCGTTGCCTTTGGAAATGTCGATCCAGACCTCCTTGATCGGGCTCTCAGCGATCAAGGTCAGGTCGTTGGGGTCTGTCAGAACAAACTTGGTACGCCAGAACGGATGGTCAAGCCAGGCGCCGCAGAAGGCTTGCAGATGCATGCCCAGGGTCAATTGTTCGACGGGGATTTTTTTTAACATATCCGGCGATTCTAACGAAAAAAGGGGCGCCTTGTAGCGCCCCTTTTACAGTCAAAACGGAACATCAAAGACCGGCATCGGCTTTCAGAAGGGCGGCGCGATCCGTGGCTTCCCAGCTGAATTCCGGCTCGTCGCGACCGAAGTGCCCGTAGGCGGCGGTCTTTTCGTAAATCGGACGGAGCAGGTCGAGCATGTTGACAATGCCCTTCGGGCGCAGGTCGAAGTGCTTGCGGACCAGTGCGGTCATTGTTTCGTTGCTGACCTTGCCGGTGCCATAGGTCTCGACCATGATCGAAGTCGGCTCGGCGACGCCGATGGCGTAGGAAACCTGTACCAGACAGCGCGAGGCGAGGCCGGCGGCGACGATGTTCTTGGCCACGTAGCGGGTTGCGTAGGCGGCAGAACGGTCGACCTTGGAGGGGTCCTTGCCGGAGAACGCACCACCGCCGTGCGGAGCGGCCCCGCCGTAGGTGTCGACGATGATCTTGCGGCCGGTCAGGCCGCAGTCGCCCTGCGGGCCGCCGACAACGAAGCGGCCGGTCGGGTTGACCAGGAACTTGATGTCGCCCTTGATCAGTTCTTTCGGCAGCACCGGCTTGATGATCTGTTCGATGGTCGCTTCGCGCAGGTCTTCCAGGCTGATGTCCGGCGAGTGCTGGGTGGATAGCACGACGGTATCGATGGAATGGGGCTTGCCGTCGACGTAGCGGATGGTGACCTGGGACTTGGCGTCCGGACGCGCCCAGGGCAGGCGGCCGTCCTTGCGCAACAGAGCCTGGCGCTCGACCAGACGGTGCGACAGGTAGATCGGTAGCGGCATCAGCGACGGAGTCTCGTCACAAGCGTAGCCGAACATCAGGCCCTGGTCGCCGGCGCCCTGGCCGAGATTGTCGTCGTAGGCCTTGTTCACGCCCTGGGCAATGTCCGGGCTCTGCTTGTCGTAGGCGACGAGTACGGCGCAACCTTTGTAGTCGATGCCATATTCGGTGTTGTCGTAGCCGATGCGCTTGATGGTGTTGCGCGCGATCTGGATGTAATCGACGTTTGCGTTGGTGGTGATTTCACCGGCCAGCACGACGAGACCGGTGTTGCAAAGCGTTTCGGCGGCAACGCGGGAATGCTTGTCCTGGGCCAGGATGGCGTCGAGGATGGCGTCGGAAATCTGGTCGGCGACCTTGTCCGGATGGCCTTCGCCAACAGATTCCGAGGTAAAGAGATATTCGCTCATGATGTTTCCAGTGGTCCTCCGTTCCGGCGTTACCGGCTTCGGACCATGAGCAGGTGACGCTTTAGCAGAATTTGTGAATCGCCCCGCAAGTTGTCTGTTTAACTCGGCGATCCCATAATGTTAAGCTTTTTCCCGAAGGTTTCAACCCTCGGATACGCATGGTCTTTATCTTTCGCCTCCTTTCCCTGTTGCCTTTAGGCCTTCTGCATTTGCTGGGGGGCGGCCTTGGTCGCCTGGTCTACTGGTTTTCGCCCACCTACCGGCGGCATTTGCGGGAGAATCTGGCGCAAGCCGGGATCAATCCGGCGTTGCGTGGTGCTGTGGCTGCCGAAACCGGCAAACAGATGCTGGAATTGGCGCGTATCTGGATGTATCCGCTGGAAAAGGCCTTGCCGCTGGTGAGTGAAGTGGTCGGTCTGGAACATGTCGAGGCGGCACTGCGGGCTGGCAAGGGGATTGTCTTTCTGACGCCGCACCTGGGGTGCTTCGAGATCACGGCCCAGTACCTTTCTTCCCTGGGTGACATCACGGTGCTGTACCGGCCACCCAAGTCGGATGCGGCTCAGGAACTGATTCTTGCAGGGCGCAAACGGGAACGCCTGCATCTGGCGCCGGCTGATTTGTCCGGGGTGCGTTCGCTGATCAAGGCCTTGAAGCGGGGGCAGATGGTCGGCATGTTGCCCGATCAGGCACCGAAAACCGGCGAGGGGGTCTGGCTGAAATTTTTTGGGCGTTACGCTTACACAATGACCCTGGCGGCGCGACTGACCGAAACCGGCGCTGTTTCCCTCCTGACCTGGGGGGAGCGATTGCCGCATGGTCGTGGATATCGTATTCACTTCCTGCCGCCGAGCACCGAGTTGTCTGGATCCACGGTCGAGCGGGCGCAGCAGATCAATTTTGAGATCGAGTCACTGGTGCGCCAGTGTCCGAGTCAGTATCTCTGGGGCTACAACCGTTACAAGAAGCCGGGTGGTGCCGAGCCGCCGCCGGCAGAATGAGCTGTTCTTGAAATCCTTGTTGAATCGAATCCCGGTTTTTATTCTGTGGTTGCTGCACTGGCTGCCTTTGCCCATGTTGCGTGGTCTGGGTTACCTGCTCGGCAGATTGCTGTTCGTTCTGGGGCATGAGCGGCGCCGGATCACTCTGATTAATCTGAAATTGTGCTTTCCGGAAAAGAGCGAGGCGGAGCGTCAGGATCTGGCGCGACGCCATTTCATTGTCTTCAGTCGTGCGCTGCTGGACAGGACGTTGGGTTGGTGGGCTTCCCGGGAGCGTCTGTCGCGAATTGTCCGGGTGCACGGACTGGAGCACTTGCAGGCGTTGTCCGGCCAGCCGGTGATCCTGCTTTCGCCCCACTTTGTCGGTCTGGATGCCGGTGGAACCGGCATCACCATGAATGCGCAGATTTGTAGCGTTTACTCCCGGCAGAAGAACCGGGTTTTCGACAAGTTGCTTTATGATGGCCGGACGCGGTTTGATAGCGTGCTGTTGTTTTCCAGGCAGGAGGGCATGCGGGGAATCGTCAAGGCCATGAAGGCAGGGCGCCCGTTTCTTTACTTGCCCGATATGGATTTTGGCCGCAAGGAGTCGATTTTCGTGCCGTTTTTCGGCGTGCAGACTGCAACGATTCCCGGAGTGTCCCGGCTGGTGCGTCTGACGGGAGCGAAGGTGCTGCCTTGCGTAACGCGGCAGGTGGCTGACGGCTACGAAGTCGACATCATGCCGGCCTGGGAAGGCTATCCCGGTGAGAGTGTCGAGGCGGATACGGCATTCATGAACCGCTTTATCGAAGACCAGATACTGCGCATGCCGGAACAGTATTTCTGGGTGCACAAACGTTTCAAGACCCGGCCAGCCGGAGAGCAGAGGTTTTACAAATGAACAGCCTGAACATTGAAAT
The DNA here is from genome assembly GCA_964583695.1 of uncultured Dechloromonas sp. GTDB lineage: Bacteria > Pseudomonadota > Gammaproteobacteria > Burkholderiales > Rhodocyclaceae > Azonexus. The sequence continues at coordinate 61,715 of CAZOWA010000003.1, read as the reverse complement.
ACGCCCCGTTACCCCCCCCGATGTGCCGGCGATAGCTTCGCTGGCCCGTGAAATATGGCAGGCAACCTATCCTGGGATCATCACGCAGGAGCAGATCGATTTCATGCTGGAACAGCGTTACGGCCACGAACGTTTGTATGACGACCTGGAGGATGCCGACAAATGGCTGGATCAGGCATTCCATCAGGGGCGCCGCGTCGGTTTCGCGTTCAGTGAAATCCGCAAGGGCGAGTTCAAGCTCGACAAGTTATACATCCATCCGGACGTGCAGCGTCAGGGTGTTGGCGGTCAGTTGATCGAGCATGTCGCGGCGCGTGCCCGGAAACTGGGCTATCCCTGCGTGATTCTGGCAGTCAACAAACGTAACGAAAAGGCTATCGGTTCTTACAAGAAATATGGTTTCGTTGTGCGTGAATCGATTGTGGATGATATTGGGCACGGGTTCGTGATGGACGATTTCATCATGGAGAAAAAACTTTAAGAGTTTGAGATAACCCACTGTCTCTGCTATTCTTTTTTTAACCAATCAGCGGAGCGGCTTGTGAAGCTCAAATTCTCGAAAATGCATGGTCTGGGCAACGATTTCGTTGTTCTGGATGGAATTCGTCAACACGTATCGCTCTCTCCGGAGCAGTTGCGCTATCTGGCTGATCGCCATTTCGGCGTGGGTTGCGACCAGATTCTTCTCGTTGAAAAGCCGACGCAAACAGGTGTTGATTTCCGTTATCGAATCTTCAATGCCGACGGCAGCGAGGTGGAGCAGTGCGGCAATGGCGCCCGCTGTTTCGTGCGTTTCGTGCATGAGCAGGGGCTCACCGACAAGCGCGAAATCCGTGTCGAAACGCAAAAGGGCATCATCGCACCGCGTCTCGAGGCTGATGGCAATGTCACGGTCGACATGGGAATTCCGCGTTTTTTGCCAAAGGACATCCCCTTCCTGCACGACGACGATGTGATCATCCATCATCTCGACGTAGCGGATGAAACGCTGGAGATCAGCGTGGTTTCGATGGGTAATCCGCATGCCGTACAGGTGGTCGATTGTGTCGACGGTGCGCCGGTTGGAGAACATGGCCCGCTGATCGAGAATCACCAGAAATTTCCGCAGCGGGTGAACGCTGGATTCATGCAGGTGCTTGATCGTCACGCCATCAAGTTGCGGGTTTACGAGCGCGGGTCGGGCGAGACGTTGGCCTGTGGTACGGGGGCGTGTGCCGCCGTCGTGGCCGGCATTCGGCGCGGCCTGCTGGATTCGCCGGTGCGCGTGTCGACGCGCGGCGGTGAGTTGAATATTGTCTGGGGCGGCGCTGATCGCCCCGTTCTGATGACTGGTCCGGCAGTGACGGTCTTCTCTGGAGAAATTGAACTATGAGCGCGCTGTTTCCTGAAGATGTCGCCGATTATCTGAAAAACAACCCAGGGTTTTTCGAGCAGTACGCTGACCTGATTTCACAGATTTTCCTGCCGCATCCGCATGGCGGTCGGGCGATTTCGCTGGCCGAGCGGCAAATGCTGACCCTGCGCGAGAAGAATCGGCAAACGGAAAGCAAACTGGCCGAACTGATTGCCTTCGGCGAGGAAAACGACGCCATCAGCGAGAAGGTGCATCGCCTGTCGGTCGCCCTGATTGCTGCCGAAACCTTCCAGGCCGTCATTCACCTCCTGAATTTCCATCTGCGCGACGATTTTTCCGTGCCGCACGTCGCCTTGCGTTTGTGGAACAACCCGGATGGAATCGAGGATCTGCCGGAATTTGCGGCTGTCAGCGAAGAATTGCAGGTATTTGCCGAAACGCTCGGTCGTCCCTATTGCGGTTCGACCGCTGGTTTCGGTACAGCCTCGTGGTTTGGTGAGCATGCCAATCACATCCGCTCCCAGGCGTTGATTGCCTTGCGCAACGGTGGTGGCACGATCGGCATGATTGCCCTGGGTAGCGAGGAAGCACAGCGTTTCTATGCCGATATGGGGACGCTTTACCTTGAACGTCTCGGCGAGATGGTTTCGGCGGCGCTCGCCCGGGTGACGAAGACCGTTCTCTAAGCCATTGTGGAAAAGGCTACCGCAGTCGAAGCCTATCTATCGGAACTGAGCGAGCAGCGTCGGCAATCGCCGCACACGGTAAGTAACTATCGCCGTGATCTGGTCCGCCTGCTCGGTTTGGCGGGTGACATTCCGCTCGGACAATTGCAGGTCCATCACATTCGGCGTTATATCGCGCAATTGCACGGTCAGGGCTTGTCAGGACGTACGTTGGCACGTCTGCTTTCGGCATGGCGGGGTTTTTTCAAATGGTTGGGGCGGGGTGACGTGGTGCGTGCCAATCCCTGCGAAGGGGTGCGCTCACCACGGTCGCCCAAACATTTGCCCAATGCCTTGTCGGTCGATGAGGCTGCGCGTTTGCTCGAATCCGACGACGAGAGCGATCCGGTGTTGGCAGCACGCGATACGGCCATGTTCGAGTTGTTTTATTCCTCGGGTTTGCGTCTGGCGGAACTGGCGGCGCTCGACTGTTCGGCGCTCGATTCCGCGTTGAACGAAGGTGAAATTCGTGTTCTCGGCAAGCGCAGCAAGGCACGTATCGTGCCGGTCGGTGGCAAGGCGCGCGAGGCGCTGGCGGCCTGGTCAGCGGTGCGTGATTCGCTGGCCGGGGAGGCCGAGCCGGCTCTGTTTGTTGGTCAGCGCGGCGGACGGATCAGTCATCGCATGATCCAACTGCGACTGGCCCGCCGGGCCGTGCAGCTGGGTTTGCCTCGCCACGTCCATCCGCACATGCTGCGTCATTCCTTTGCTTCGCACGTGCTGCAATCGTCCGGTGACCTGCGGGCGGTTCAGGAAATGTTGGGGCACGCGAGCATTGCTTCGACACAGGTCTATACGCACCTCGATTTCCAGCATCTGGCGAAGGTTTACGATTCGGCGCATCCGCGTGCAAAGCGATAGTTTTTCATGCTTCCACGGTCAACCGGAAAAAACGCCTTATTTTCCCTTTGTCTGTTCGCGCTTCAATTGACCTTTCATGCTTCAGGCCCTATCATCCACGGTTTTGAAAATTCGCCGGAATCAAGGAGTTAGTCATGGCCATCAATCGCACCCGCCGTTCTTCCCTGGAACGCCGCAGCATTTCCAAGTCCAGCAAGCGCCTGTTCAAGGGCACCGGCAAGACCATGTTCAAGGTCATCTACGCTGCCGAATGTCACGCCCGTAATCGTAAGGCACTGGGCGCCTGAGCTGCTTGAGGTTTGTTGGGCCCCGGTTACTGCAAGGTAACCGGGGCTTCTTGCATTTGAGGTCGCGAAAACATGGCGCAACTGATTCTTCTGCCCGGCAAGGAACGCTCTGCGTTCAAGCAGCATCACCCGTGGCTGTTCGCTGGCTCCGTCGGGCGTCTGGAAGGGCGCGCACGACCGGGCGATACTGTCGAAGTGCTGGCTGACAACCTGCGCCCGCTTGGGCGGGCGGCGTACAGTCCGAAATCACAGATCCGCGCCCGGTTCTGGACTTTCGATCCGGAAGAATCGGTCGATGATGCTTTCTTCAAGCGGCGCATTGGTGCTGCTGTGGCGCGTCGTCAGGCTATGCCCGAATTGCGCGGCCAGCAGGGTCTTCGCCTGATTCATGCCGAATCCGATGGTCTGCCCGGTGTGATCGCCGATCAGTACGGCGATACCGTGGTGATCCAGTTGACCTCGGCCGGTGCCGACAAATGGCGCAATGCCATCGTCGCCGCGCTCGTCAAGGCGACGGGCTGCGCCCGCGTCTACGAGCGTTCCGACTCCGACGTGCGCGGACTGGAAGGCCTGGAGCCGACGACCGGCTGGCTTTACGGCGAGGCGCCGCAGACGCCGCTGTCGATCGAGGAAAATGGAGTACGTCTGGGTATCGATATCGCCGGCGGCCACAAGACGGGTTTCTATCTGGACCAACGCGAAAATCGTGCCCTGCTCGGGCAGATTTCTGCCGGTAAGGATGTCCTCAACTGCTTTTGTTATACCGGTGGTTTTTCCTTGCAGGCGCTGGCGGGTGGCGCGGCGAACGTGCTTTCCATCGATTCCTCTGGCCCTGCGCTCGATCAGGCGAGGGCGAATCTCGCACTCAATCCGCAATTGCCTACCGAGCGGGCTGCCTGGCAGGAGGCCGATGTTTTTCAGGCATTGCGCGACTTTCGCAAGGAAGGTCGCCTGTTCGACGTGATCGTGCTCGACCCGCCCAAGTTCGCGCCTTCGGCCGCCCATGCCGAGCGTGCGGCGCGAGCCTACAAGGATATCAATGTCTTTGGCTTCAAACTGCTCAAGCCGGGCGGCATGTTGATGACTTATTCCTGCTCGGGCGGAATCGGTCTGGAACTGTTCCAGAAAATTGTCGCGGGGGCGGCGCACGATGCCGGAAGGTCGGCAAGTATTGTTCGGCGTCTGGCGGGCGCCGCTGATCATCCGGTGGCCTTGAACTTTCCCGAAGGTGAGTACCTCAAAGGCTTGTTGGTGCAGGTCGATTAATAAAATTTGCGCGCGCGTTTTTGGCAGATTTTTCGAAAATGACATTGGCGTTATTTTTTTGTGCTCGGTGTCGTTTCCGTTTTGTGCTTTGATGATTGCGTGCCGCGCTTGGGCGTGCTAAAACTGCTGTCTCATCAGCGGAGTAGATATGGTTTTTTCTTTTTTCAAGAAGCCAGCACAAAAAATGCCGGAGCGTCCGTCGGCACGGCCGCGTGCTGCCATTTTGCCGGAAGCGAAACCAATCAAACCGGTTGCCGAGAAGGTCGTCCCTCTTGGCGAGGAATTGCCCGATCTCGATTTTGGTGCGCCTGTTTCTCCTCCTGCTGCACAGGCGGCAGCACCAGCAGCGTCAGCAGCAAAAGAAATCGATTTTTCCGATGAGGAATTTGAAAACGGGTTCACCGAATCGAGCGTCATGGCGATTGACGTCGAGCACGGGGGGGATCCGGTCCAGGCGGATGTCGAGCAGGTTGTCGTCCTTTTTGCCAATGGACAGGAGGCTGCAGCACGATCTTTCCTGGAAATGCTCATCCACAGCTATCAGAAGCCGGAGAGCAAGCGTTTCTGGATTCTGCTTTTCGATCTTTTGCAGGTGACCGGTGATCGCGCCGCCTTCGAAAAGCTGAGCGTCGAATACGCAAATGAATGCGAAACCTCGCCCCCAACCTGGCGGGAACCTGTCGTTACGCCTGTCGGGGCCGTTGCTGGCCCCGGGCAGTTCGTCCTGCAAGGTGTTCTGACCGCGGACGGCACGCAGCCGGTGGCGGAACTGGCCAAGCTGGTCGCCGAGGGTAAGCCGGTTCACGTCGATTGCGGCAAGTTGATCGGCTGTGATGACGAAGTGGCCGGGCAGCTTGCCGAGATGTTGACCAAGGCTCGCCGGGGACGTGTTCCCTTGACACTGGAACATGTCGAGGGATTGATGCGGCGGCTCAATGAACGCCTGGTGGTCGGTGAGCCGGCTCATGCGGCTTCTTGGGCACTGTTGCTCGAACTCCTGCAGCGCCATGGCACACAGGAAGCTTTCGAGGAGCGTGCGGTTGATTACGCCGTGACTTTCGAGTTGTCCCCGCCTTCGTGGGAGGCTTTGCCCGCCGGTGTAAAACCGGCGGTAGCGCTTGCTCCGAGCGCCCCTCCGGACGAGGCCTATTACTTCTCCGGTGATCTCAAAAACGCCCGCTTTGAAGAGTTGACCACATTGTTTGAAATGCAGGAGCAGCCGATTCTTGATTTTGTCGGTGTGCGGCGTATGGATTTTTTCTCTGCGGGCCAGTTGGTTAATCGTCTGGTGCCCTACAAGGCAGCGGGCCGGGAAATCCTGATTCGGTGCCCGAATCAACTCGTTGCCGAACTGATGGCCGTTGTCGGCCTTACCAAGCAGGCGCGTATCATCGTTCCCAAGTTTTAAAAGTCAGGAATCAACATGGAGCAATATCACGGCACGACAATCCTGTCGGTGCGCCGCGGTAGCTCTGTCGCCATGGCTGGCGACGGACAGGTTACCCTGGGCAATATCGTCATCAAGGCAACGGCAAAAAAGGTGCGCCGCCTGTATCAGGGGCGCATTCTCGCAGGCTTTGCCGGAGGAACCGCCGATGCCTTCACACTATTCGAGCGTTTCGAGGCGAAGCTGGAAAAGCATCAGGGCAATCTCACCCGCTCTGCCGTCGAACTTGCCAAGGATTGGCGTTCCGACCGTGCCCTGCGTCGTCTGGAAGCCATGCTTTCTGTTGCCGACAAGGATGTTTCACTGATCATTACCGGCAACGGCGATGTTCTCGAGCCGGAGCAGGGTATCGTGGCCATTGGCTCGGGAGGCTCCTACGCACAGAGTGCAGCACGGGCACTTCTTGAAAATACCGATCTCAGCCCACGTGACATCGTTACCAAGTCGCTGGAAATCGCTGGCGATATTTGCATCTACACTAACCGCAATTTCACGATCGAGGCGCTGGAATGACCGCGATGACGCCGCAGGAAATCGTTTCGGAACTCGAAAAGCACATCGTCGGCCAGAAGAACGCCAAGAAATCGGTAGCGATTGCCTTGCGCAATCGCTGGCGGCGCGCTCAGGTGGCCGAGCCGCTGCGTCAGGAAATTACGCCGAAAAATATTCTGATGATCGGCCCGACCGGTGTCGGGAAAACCGAAATTGCCCGACGCTTGGCACGCATTGCGGATGCGCCCTTCATCAAGATCGAGGCAACCAAATTTACCGAGGTCGGCTATGTCGGCCGCGACGTGGAAACCATCATTCGTGATCTGGTCGAAATCGCTGTCAAAAGCCATCGCGAACGCGCAGTGAAACAAATGCGGGCGCGGGCCGAGGATGCTGCTGAGGACCGCATCCTTGATATTCTGTTGCCGCCGGCTCGCAGCCCCGGATTTTTTGCCGAAAATTCAGAGTCCAGCGCGGCCGATGGCACAACACGCCAGAAATTCCGCAAGAAGTTGCGCGAAGGTGAACTGGATGACAAGGAAATCGACGTTGAAGTCGCCGCGTCCGGCATGCAGGCCGAAATTTTTGCGCCTCCCGGCATGGAAGAGCTGACCCAGCAGATTCAGGGAATGTTCCAGAACATGGGCAGTGGCAAGAAGAAATCGCGCAAGCTGAAAATCAAGGAAGCGCTGAAACTGCTGACCGACGAGGAAGCCGCCAAGCTGGTTAACGACGAGGAAGTGAAACTGGCGGCCGTGACCGCCGTTGAACAGAACGGTATCGTGTTTCTGGATGAACTGGACAAGATTGCCAGCCGTTCCGAAATGCAGGGCGCCGATGTCTCGCGTCAGGGCGTGCAGCGCGATCTGTTGCCGTTGGTCGAAGGTACGACGGTGTCGACCAAATACGGTATGATCAAGACCGATCACATCCTGTTCATCGCGTCGGGGGCTTTTCATCTGTCGAAGCCGTCCGACCTGATTCCCGAATTGCAGGGGCGTTTTCCCATTCGGGTCGAACTCGACTCACTGTCGGTTGCCGATTTTGAATGTATCCTGACCCAGACGGATGCCTGCCTGACCCGGCAGTATCAGGCGCTGCTCGAAACTGAGGGTGTTCAACTCGAGTTTGCCGATGACGGTATTCGTCGTCTGGCGGAAATCGCTTTTCAGGTGAACGAGAAGACCGAAAACATCGGGGCGCGGCGTTTGCACACCGTCATGGAAAAACTGCTGGAAGAAATCTCCTTCACCGCTGGAAAAGCCGGCATTGAGAAAGTCGTCATCGATGCCAGCAGTGTCAACCAGCGACTTGGCGAACTGGCGGCTGACGAAGACCTGTCACGCTACGTCTTGTGACAACTGAAGGCCTGGTTTTCCGTCTGCTGGCGATTCTTTTCCCGATTTTCGGGATCGTTGCTGCTGGCTATTTCTATGCACGCCACCACAAGCCGGAAATGGCGGTGGCCAATCGCCTGAACATGGATGTCTTCGTGCCGGCGCTGGTTTTTGCAGCCATGGCTGGCAAGTCCTTCGATTTGGCCAGTTTCGGGCCACTGGCCCTCGGTGGATTGATTGTGCTGGCTAGCTGCGGTCTGCTTTCCTGGCCGATTGCCCGGCTGCTCGGTATCCAGCCGAAAACACTGGTGCCGCCGATGATGTTCAACAATTCCGGCAACATCGGTTTGCCGCTGGCGGTGCTGGCCTGGGGCGAAGAGGCGTTGCCGGCGGCGGTGATCCTGTTCATGGTCGAGAATACCTTGCACTTTTCCTTCGGTGCCCGCCTACTTGACCCGAAAACACGTCTGTTGACCTTGTGGCGCGTGCCTGTCGTTTTTGCCGCAATTTTCGGGTTGACCGTGGCATTCCTCCATATTCCGGTCTGGCAGCCTTTGCTGATCGCCATCAAGATGCTGGGCGACGTTTCGGTGCCTTTGCTGCTCTTTTCCCTTGGGGTGCGAATGACCGACGTTTCCTTCCGTGAGTGGAAGGTTGCCAGCGGTGGTGCTGTGTTACGTCCGATTGCCGGCATGCTGATTGCTGCCGGGGTCATTCAGCTGCTCGGCCTGAAAGGTCAGGAGGCGGCCATGTTGCTGGTTTTCGGGGCGTTGCCGCCGGCGGTACTCAACTTTCTCTTTGCCGAACGCTACAGGCAGGAGCCGGAGCGCGTGGCATCGATTGTCCTGATTGGCAATCTTGCCGCGTTCGTCTTTCTACCACTGGCCTTGGCAATGGTCCTATGAGGCATTGAAGCGCCCGATTTGGCGACGGTCGCGCTTGGTTGGCCGGCCATGAATATCGGCGGCGGGTTCGCGTTCCAGTTTGCGCCGGGATTGTTCCGCCTCACGCGCCGCGATGCTGTCGGCAGTTTCTTCGTAGAGCAGGCGAGCTTCACTGGCCGGGCCGCGCTTTTCGGAGAGTGTCCGGACGACAATCTGCCAGCGTGTGTCACCGTTGAAAACTTCCAGTCGGTCGCCGATGTTTACCTCGCGGGAGGGTTTGGTCGGTTGTTCATTCAGCCTGATCTTGCCGCCACTGACTGCATCGGTGGCGAGGCTGCGCGTCTTGAAAAAGCGCGCAGCCCAAAGCCACTTGTCGACACGGACACAGTTCAAGCCGGCAGGACCTGCTCGCCGGCATAGAGTTGTTCGACCGTCTCGCGCTGACGAATGACGAAAACCTGCTCGCCATCGACCATCAGTTCAACGGCGCGTGGCCGGGTGTTGTAGTTGGAACTCATCGCCATGCCGTAGGCGCCGGCCGACATCACGGCCAGCAGGTCGCCGGCTTCGATGCACAACGGGCGGGCCTGGCCGAGAAAGTCGCCGGTTTCACAAACCGGACCGACCACATCGTAGGCGCGAACATCGCCCTGGCGCGGAACGACGGGCAGGATGTCGTGCCAGGCTTCGTAGAGCGCCGGCCGCATCAGGTCGTTCATGGCGGCATCGATGATGGCAAAGTTCTTGCCCTCGCCCGGCTTTAGAAATTCGACACGTGTGAGCAGCAGGCCGGCGTTGCCAACCAGGCGACGGCCCGGTTCGAGAACGACCTTGAGGCCGCGCCCGGCCAATTTGTCGAGGAGCGGCGTGAGATAGGAGTCAACTGTCGGCTGAACCTGATCGTCCTTGTACTTGATACCGAGGCCCCCACCGAGATCGAGATGGTGAACGCGAATACCTTCCGTCGCCAGTTGGTCGATCAAGGCGAGAATACGGTCAAGGGCCTCGACGAACGGTGACGGATCGAGTAGTTGGGAGCCGATGTGGCAGTCGATGCCGGCGACGTCAATATTGGGTAGCGCGGCGGCGCGGCGATATAGCGCCAGGGCGTCATCGTAGGCAACGCCGAACTTTGCTTCCTTGAGGCCGGTCGAAATATAGGGGTGCGTCTTCGGGTCGACGTTCGGATTGACGCGCAGGCTGACTGGCGCCTTCTTACCGCACTGGCCGGCAACTTCGTTGAGCCGTTCGAGTTCAGCCGCGGATTCGACGTTGAAGCAGAAAATGCCGGCATCCAGCGCCTGCTTCATTTCGGCAGCAGTTTTGCCGACACCCGAAAAGACAACTTTTTTGGCATCGGCACCGGCCGCCAGGACACGTTGCAACTCGCCGCCGGATACGATGTCGAAGCCGGCACCAAGGCGGGCGAAAACGTTCAGGATGGCAAGATTGGAATTGGCCTTGACGGCATAACAGACCAGTGATTCCTTGCCCGCCGTGTGGGCGCTCAGGACGTCATGGAATTCACGCAGCGAGCTTTCCAGCGCGGCGCGTGAATAAACGTAGGCCGGAGTGCCGAATTGATCGGCCAGGGCAGGAAGGGCGACGGATTCGGCGTGCAGGACGCCATTCTTCAGGGTAAAGGGTGTCATTGGGTCTGGGCTTTTGTGTCCGTGCTAACATCCAGCACTATCGGTGTTGGAGTCTTGTCTTTTTCCAGCAAGGGTGCGGGGGCTGGGCCGGTCGGTCGCTCAAGCGAGCCTTTCATGCCACATCCGGCAAGGGCAAGGATCAACAGTACGGCAGCAATTCTGGACATGGAAAAAGGGCTGTCAACAAAGAAGGAAATGGTAGCACACGATGGGTGAACGCGAATTCAACAGTCTGGCCGATGCGGCGATGGCCTCTATTGAGGCAGCACTGGAGTCGAGTGGTGCCGATCTTGATTTCGAACTTGAAGCTGGCAATGTTCTGGAGATCGAGTTTGCCGATGGCAGCAAAATCATCGTCAACCGGCACGCTGTCGCATGTGAAATCTGGATTGCGGCGCGTAGCGGGGGGTTTCACTTTCGCTGGAACGGCACCGCCTGGGTGGATACCCGGGACGGTGCGGAACTGCTGGCAAAACTGTCAATGTTGGTCAGTCAGCAGGTTGGTGCGCCGGTTGTCTTGTAGCAGAGGGCTCATTATTCGAAGGTGCAGGGGTAGGACTTGGGCTTTCCGTATCCGTTTGGTCATTGGCGGGTTTTGCGTTTTCGCTATAGATGAATCCGCGATCTCGTCCTTCGCCAACGGAAAGGAGTCCTTCTGGTGCGCTGGGTAGCTGAACGGGGACATCCTTGAGTGCCTGGCCCATGTAGCCGATCCAGATTGGTAATGCCGCTACACCCCCGGTTTCCTTGTCTCCGAGCTTTCGGGGTTGATCGAAACCTATCCAGGCGCAACCGGCAACCGTCATTTGATAACCGCAGAACCAGGCATCAACGTATTCGTTGGTTGTTCCGGTTTTGCCGGCAAGGTCGTGACGCTTAAGTGTTGCGGAAGCTCTGCCTGCCGTGCCGTAGATGGTAACGTCGCGCAACATGGAATCCATCAGGAAGGCATTACGCGGGTCAATCGCACGAAGCGACTCGTCACCGGCGACAACCTCCGATGAGCGGGCGAGTACCTGATTGGACTCGTCGCGTATTTCACGAACAACGTAGGGGTTGATCTTGAATCCACCGTTGGCAAATATCGAATATGCCGTAACCATCTGCCAGGGCGTTACTGATCCCGCGCCAAGCGCCATGGTCAGATAAGGAGGGTGTTTTTCGGGATCAAATCCGAATCGACTGGTGTAGTCCTGAGCGTACTGGGTGCCGATCGCTTGAAGTATCCGGATGGATACCATGTTTTTCGATTTGGCCAGCGCTGCTCGCATGCTCATCGGGCCTTCGTATTTGCCGTCGTAGTTGTGAGGTGTCCAGGCTTGCGCACCAGTCTCGGCTGCAGAAATAACAATAGGTGCGTCTTCGATGATGCTGTTTGGAGAGAATCCTTTCTCCAGTGATGCAGAATAGATGAATGGCTTGAAGCTTGACCCGGGCTGTCGCCATGCCTGGGTGACGTGGTTGTACTTGTTGCGGTTAAAGTCAAAGCCGCCGACCAATGCCCGAATAGCACCGTTTTTCGGGTCGACCGCGACAAAAGCGGACTCGACTTCGGGCAACTGCGCGATCTGCCATTTGCCTTTTTCGTCCTTCTGTACTCTGATGATCGCGCCGCGCTTGATGCGCTTGTTCGGAGGGGCATTGGCTTCAAGCATCTTGGCAACAAATTTCAATGCGTCGCCGTTCAGGACAAGTGTTTCTCCGCCCCGGCGGTAAGCCTTGATCTGCTTGGGGTCTGCCTCCAGAACCAGTGCGGGAATCAGATCACCAGCTTCGGGAATGTCCTGAAATGCTTCGTCAATCGCTTCATCTTGGTCGGACTTGATGTCTTTCAGGTCGAGATAGGACTCAGCACCACGGTAGCCGTGCCTGCGGTCATAGTCCATGACACCTTTGCGCAGGCTGGTGTAGGCAGCTTCCTGTTCAGCCTTGATCAGCGTGGTGTAGACCTTTATGCCGCGGGTGTAAACGTCGTCAGGGAAGCGCTCGGCAGTGATCTGGCGTGCCATTTCTGCTACATATTCCGCATGAACCGGATATTCGCCAAGTTCCCGTTTGACGATAAGAGGTTCGTTCAGTGCCGCCTCATGTTGGGTGTCGTTGATGAAGCCTAGCTCGTGCATTCGACGCAAAACGTACTGCTGTCTGATTTTTGCTCTTTTGGGATTAACTACCGGGTTGTAGGCCGAGGGAGCTTTGGGCAAGCCCGCCAGCATGGCTGCTTCGGCAATGGAAACATCCTTTAGTGGTTTTCCGAAATATATCTGTGCTGCCGCTGCGAATCCGTATGCACGCTGTCCAAGAAATATCTGGTTGATATACAACTCAAGAATCTGATCCTTGCTGAGATTGTTTTCAATCTTGAAGGAAAGCAGTGCTTCATACAGTTTACGTGTATAAGTCTTTTCTCCAGTCAGGAAAAAGTTGCGCGCGACCTGTTGTGTGATCGTTGAAGCCCCCTGCCGTTTTCCTCCTCCTGCCAGATTTGCCGCCGAGGCCCGGATGATTCCAAGGTAATCGACACCGCCGTGCTGATAGAAACGATCGTCTTCAGCGGCGAGGATGGCTTGTTTCATGACAGGAGGGACGTCCTGTATCTGGACAACAGCTCTTCGCTCCTCGCCAAACTCGCCAATCAGATGTCCATCAGCGGTGTAAACACGCAAAGGAATTTTGGGACGATAGTCGGTCAGTACTTCCAGTGAAGGAAGATTGGGGTAGGCCAAGACAAGAACGATCATGGCGATTGCCACACCGATTGCCAGCAAACCTAGTATTATGCCGAGCGGATAAAGTGCAAGGCGCAGTGCCAGAGGTAGTCGGGTCAAAATGGTTCGCTGGTGAATTGAGTTGCGGCGATTATACGCTGAGCCAATTTGTGGCGTAAAAGTGCTTTACACACCAAGTAGATGTTGCTAGCATCTGAAGTGAATTATTGATAGTTTTGCTAACTTCGTATTCCGTAAGGACTTTTGGGGGTCTGGTGGGCTTTGATATATCGGCGTTGTTAAACCCCAAGGCGCGTTCCTTGATCGGTCTGGACATTAGTTCATCGGCCGTCAAGATGGTTGAGTTGACCGCCAATGGGAAGGATGGCTATCGTGTCGAGCGCTATACCATTGAGGTATTGCCTAAAGACGCGGTGTCCGATGGCAATATTGCCAATCTCGAGGGGGTGGTCGACTGCGTGAGGCGTGCCTGGAAGCGACTTGGTACGTCTACGCGTAATGTGGCCATGGCGTTACCGGGTTCGGCGGTGATTACAAAAAAAATCATCGTCCCTTCCGGCTTGCGAGAGGATGAGCTTGAAGCTCAGGTCGAGTCCGAGGCGAATCAATACATCCCCTTTTCGATCGACGAGGTCAATCTCGACTATCAAATCATCGGGCCAGCTCCATCGGTACCGGATGAGCTGGAGGTGTTGATAGCCGCCTCCAAGAAGGAGCGGGTGGAAGATCGCGTCGCTGTAGCGGATGCTGCGGGGCTTAAGGCCGTGGTTATAGACGTGGAATCTCTTGCCACGCTGTCAGCTTACGAATTGATTGAGCGCCAGTTGCCAGATTCCGGGGTCAATCAAATTGTGGCGTTGATTGATGCCGGTTCCAACGTAATGAATTTAACCGTGCTGCGTAACGGGCAGCAGGTTTATGCGCGCGAACAGGCGTTTGGTGGCGGGGCGCTGACTCTGGATATTACCCGGCACTATGGCATGACCTATGAGGATGCTGAGGCGGCGAAAAGGGCTGGGAATTTGCCGGAAGGTTATGAGGCCGAATTGCTTAACCCGTTCATGGAAAATCTTGCCCTTGAAGTGTCGCGGGCCCTGCAGTTTTTCTTTACCTCGACTCAATACAACCAAGTCGACCATATCATCATGGCCGGTGGGTGCGCAGTCATCCCCGGTATTGATGAGGTTGTAGCAACGCGCACCCAGGTCAATACGATGATTGCCAATCCTTTTGCCAACATGGTTTTGTCCGACCGTGTGCGCGCCAAGGCGCTGCTTGCAGATTCGTCGTCGTTAATGGTTGCGTGTGGTCTGGCGCTGCGGAGGTTTGATCCATCATGATACGCATCAACCTCCTTCCGCACCGCGAAGAGGCGAAGAAAGCCAGGCGTGAGCGTTTTTATGTCCAATTCGGTCTGATTGCGACGCTTGCAGTGCTGGTTGTCTTTGGGATTTATACATTCATTGGTGCGGCGATAGAAAGACAACAGGGAACGAACGATTTCTTGAAAAGTGAAATTGCCGTTCTAGACAAGGATCTTGAGCAAATCAAGCGTCTGAAAGAACAAACCCAGGCTTTGTTGGCACGCAAACAGGTTATTGAGAACTTGCAAAGAGACAGAGGGGAGACGGTGTATCTCCTCAGCGAGTTAGTGCGGCAGGTGCCTGAAGGGGTGTACCTAAAATCCCTTAAGCAGGATGGGGTCAATGTAAATATCACGGGCTACGCGCAGTCCAACGCACGTGTTTCAGCCCTGATGCGCAACATCGAATCGTCGTCTTGGCTTGAAAAGCCGCAGTTGATCGAAACGAAGGCTCTGGTTTTAAATGGTCGCAGAACGAACGAATTTGCGATGAATTTCGTGTTAACCCGAACTCAACCAGAGGAAGGGAAGGGTAAAAAATGAATGTGAAAGCCTCTTCTCTGCCTAATATTGATTTGGCGGCAATAACCGCGGATTTTAGGAACATGAACCCGAATGATCCGGGATCATGGCCACTTGTTCCGAGAATGACCATGCTTGCTGCAGTCTTCCTGCTTGTCTTGGCAGGGGGGTGGTGGTTTTTTTGGAGTGATCAACTTCTTGAGTTGGAAACAAAAGAAAAAGAGCAGGAAGCACTGAAGCAGGAATATCTTGACAAAAAGCGTCAGGCGGTGAATCTTGATCTTTACATTCAGCAGTTGGCGGAAATTGATCGGTCATTCGGTGCTTTACTTAAGCAGTTGCCTAACAAATCGGAGATTGAAGCGCTACTGATTGAAGTGAATCAGGCGGGGCTTGGTCGTGGATTACAGTTTGAACTGTTCAAGCCTGGGCAAGAGGTTGTTAAAGATTTCTACGCTGAGCTTCCCGTTTCTGTAAAAATAAACGGTAGCTACCATGATTTTGGAGCATTTGCTGCTGATATCGCGAAGCTTCCGAGAATTGTTACCTTGAATAACATTTCGTTGGCCCCAGCCAGTAATGGCCAACAGCTCTCTCTTGATGCAATCACCAAAACATTTCGTTATCTAGATGACGAAGAGTTGGCCCGGCAAAAGAAACAAGCACAAGGAGCCAAGAAGTGAAGCGCCTAACGCTATTGTTATTAAGTATTTTGCTTTCAGCCTGCTTTGGTGGTGATCATGATGATATGCGGGCCTGGATGACTGAAAATACTAAGGATCTTCGTGGGGTTATACCCAAGTTACCTGAGGTAAAACCTTACATCGCAGTTCCATACGAGGTCGAAGGAGTTCTTGATCCTTTTCGGCCTGGAAAAATTGAGCCTGAGTCGAAATATAAGCAAGGATCGGGTAAGGGAGGGGCGTTTCAGCCCGACTTCGAGGCTAGAGAGTTACGAAATAGTTTATTAGAGAAATATCCACTGGAATCGTTGAGGATGATCGGCTACCTCAATCTAAATAAACAACCAATGGCAGTTGTCCAAGTAGAAGACAAGGTGAAACAGGTTAAGGTTGGGGAATATCTCGGGTTGGACTTTGGTGTGGTGACGAAAATTACAGATTCTGAAATCGAGTTGCGAGAATTGATACAAGATTCTGCGGGAGAATGGACAGAGCGAAATAGCTCGCTGCATCTTCAGAGTAAGGATGGGAACAAGAAATGAAATATTCTATTTACATAAAGGTCGTTATGTCGGCCTGCCTCGCCTTGGCTCTGCAGGTTCACGCGCAAGCGGCGGCTGAGAACTCTATTGAAGCAATAAATGTCGCCCAGCAAGGCAATGATATTGCTGTCAAGATCGACTTAAAGGAGGCATTGCAATCTCCGCCAGCAGGCTTTAGTGTGGCTAACCCGGCGCGAGTGGCTTTCGATTTTCCTCAAACAGCAAATGGTCTTGGGAAAAATGGTCAGCTCGTCAATGAGGGGGATTTGCGGGGTTTTAATGTGGTTCAAGCAGGGGAGCGCACTCGCCTGGTTCTGAACCTAACCCGAAACATGAATTACTCTACGAGGCTCGATGGGAAGTCCCTTTATGTGACGCTGTCTCCGATTGTTAGAGCGGGGGAGGTGCCGACGCATTCAGTGACCCGTTTTTCCGAGGAGAGTGTCGTTGGTTCGAAGCATGCGCTGCGTGATGTTCAGTTCCGCCGCGGTAAGGATGGAGAGGGGCGCATTATCGTCGAATTGAGTGATGCAGGTACGGGGATCGATATTCGTCAGCAGGGCGAGAACCTGATCGTTGATTTCATGAAGACGTCGGCTCCACAGAACCTTCGTAGGAAGCTCGACGTTTTAGATTTCGCTACACCCGTTGTTAGTGTGGAGACTAAATCGGCTGGAGACAACGTCAGAATGACGATCTCACCGAAGGGACTCTGGGAGCATAACGCTTACCAGGCAGATAACCAGTTTGTGGTTGAAGTTAAGAAAATTATCGAAGATCCAAATAAATTGGTGCAAAGCAGTAAGGTCGGCTATCAGGGTCCAAGAGTAAGCATTAATTATCAAAACGGTGATGTCAGGGCATTGCTTCGGTTGATGGCGGAAGAGTTGGGTCTCAATTCCGTGATTAGCGAAACCGTGACAGGTACGACAACGTTGGTGTTGAAGGATGTGCCTGCAGATCAGGTGATCGATATAATTTTCCAGCAAAAGGGGCTGGATATGAGGAAGAAGGGCAACATCATCATGATCGCGCCCCGAGACGAAATCGCAACCCGTGAGAAACTTGATTTCGAATCCAGGCAGCAGATCAGTGAACTTGAGCCAATTAAACTCGAACAGTTTGCGCTCAACTACCATAAGGCTGGCGAAGTGGCTAAATTGCTGGCCGGTCAAGGGTCTACTTCGCAGCGGATATTAAGTAAACGAGGAAGCGCTATTTCGGACGATCAGTCCAATCAGATATTTGTGAATGACATTCCGTCAAAGCTCGATGAGGTCAGGGCGTTTATCAAAGCGATTGACGTTGGTGCGAGACAAGTTTTGATTGAAGCCAGGGTCGTAGAGGCGAATGACTCCTTCAATCGTGACATCGGTTTCAAGTTGAATTTCCTGTCGAGTGGTAAAACCGAGTTGGGAGCAAGTGGTGTCTATCTGGGAGGGGGGAGCAATACGTTTGGGGGGAGTTCTACGCCTACGAATGCTGTAAACGTTAATTTGCCCTCGTATACATCGGCGGGTCGTGGAACGATGGCTCTTTCTTTGTTTAATTCCAGCCTCACACGAATCCTGAATCTTGAGTTGGCTGCGTTGGAAAATGATGGATTGGGCAAGGTAATCTCCAGTCCGCGGGTTATTACTGCAAATAACGTAAAGGCCAAGATAGAAGACGGTACAGAAGTTCCTTATGTAACGACTTCGGCCAGTGGTGGTACTGTTACCCAAACGGTCAGTTTCAAGCCGGCAAAGCTGACGCTTGAGGCAACGCCTCAGATTACGCCGGAGGGTACAGTACGCTTGGCGCTGGTGGTAAAGAAGGAAGAGCCGGACTGGACGAAGTCTGTCTTGGGTAATCCGCCAATCAAGAGTTCGGTTGTGGAAACTAATGTGGTCGTCGACAACGGAGGCACGGTTGTCATCGGTGGTGTGTTCATTACCAAGACCGAGAATAGCGTAGAGAAAGTGCCTGTCCTTGGAGATATCCCTTACTTCGGATGGTTGTTCAAATATAAGAACGATTTGGGTAACCGCCGGGAGCTTCTCATATTCATTACTCCGAGAATCATTTCTGAAAAATTGAAATTTGACTAATTTCCGAACTCGGAAATAGCGAAAGAAGGGGCGCATCTTCGAAGTCACGAAGTTCGCCCCTTTCTCGCCTTAGCGATGGTGCTGCTGTAGCACGCGTAGTCAGATAGAATTCGGGTGTGCAGAATTACCGAAACATCTATCTCGTAGGCCTCATGGGGGCAGGAAAGACTACGGTTGGCCGTCAGTTGGCCAAACGCCTCGGACGTCCTTTCTACGACTCGGATCACGAAATCGTCGAAAAGACCGGGGTTCCCATACCCATAATTTTTGAGATCGAAGGGGAAGAGGGCTTTCGTCGTCGAGAAGCTCAGGCCATTGCGGAACTATCAAGCGTAGATGGTGTTGTGGTTGCGACGGGTGGAGGGGTCGTTTTGGCGTCCGAAAATCGCCAGCGTCTTCGCGAAACAGGGTGGGTTGTGTATCTCAATGTGCCGCCAGCTATGCTTTATGAACGAACGCGCCACGACCGAAACAGACCCCTCTTGCAGGTTCCAGACCCCATGGCGAAATTAAATGATCTTTACGCGATTCGGGATCCCCTGTATCGAGAAACAGCTCATCTGGTTGTCGACGGATCGCATTTGATGGCTTCCGGGATCGTGCACTACCTATTACGGGAATACCAACGCTTGGGTAAATCATGAGCCAGACTCTGAATGTGGCGCTTGGGGAGCGTTCTTACCCCATATACATCGGCAGCGGAGTTCTTTCCGACCCTTCGCTGATTTTGCCCTATTTGAAGCATAAGAGGGTTGTTGTTGTAACCAATACGACGGTTGCTCCTCTGTACCTGGAAGTGTTGCAGTCAACACTAAAAAGCGCTGGAATTTCGGTGCTTCCAGTGATTCTTCCTGACGGAGAGGAGTACAAAAACTGGTCAACGCTAAATCTGATTTTTGATGCGTTGCTGGGATCGCATTGTGAGAGAAGCACCACGTTGATTGCGCTTGGTGGTGGAGTTATTGGCGATATGGGGGGGTTTGCGGCTGCCTGCTACCAGCGTGGCATGCCATTTATTCAGATTCCCACAACCCTGCTTTCCCAGGTTGACTCATCCGTTGGCGGAAAGACAGCGATAAATCATCCGTTGGGCAAAAACATGATCGGTGCGTTTTATCAGCCGAAATTGGTCCTTGCCGATATTGATACGCTTGATACCCTGCCAGAACGCGAGTTAAGGGCGGGGATTGCTGAAATTATCAAATACGGGTTGATCCGCGATCCGGAGTTCTTTGACTGGCTAGAGCAAAATGTTGAGCGATTGCTAATCAAGGACAAGGAAGCGTTGGCGTTTGCGGTGCATCGCTCATGCCAGAATAAGGCTGAGGTGGTTGCGGCCGATGAGCGCGAGAGCGGTGAACGAGCGTTGCTCAATCTGGGGCATACATTTGGGCACGCGATCGAAACTGGTTTGGGTTACGGGGAGTGGTTACACGGAGAGGCTGTTGCTGCCGGTACGCTCATTGCTGCCGAGTTGTCGAGTCAGAAAGGTTGGCTATCCCGTAACGATCTCTCCAAGGTAGAAGGTCTTTTTGTTCGGGCTGGTTTGCCGGTTCGTTCGCCACTGCTCGGGGAAGCACGTTATCTTGAGTTGATGCGGCACGATAAGAAAGTTGAAGGTGGCAAATTAAGGCTGGTGCTTCTCCAGGGAATCGGGTGTGCCGTACTTTCAGACAGCTCTACCGAACAGGAGATTTGTGCGGCAGTAGCTGCGCGATGCACCTGAATGGTGTTTTCAGAGTTTCAGGGCGCGCTGTTGGTGCATTGCAGCATCTTGAATCAACAGGGGTTTACCAGTATATTCGATGGTTGCCTCAAAATTTCCTGTAGACCGGCACATGCTTCATGACGCCGGACTTTTTTCTTATTGGCTTATCACCTGATGGCCAAGTTATATGAAGGAATGCGTGTGATGGAACCGGCAGTACCTGAGCGGCAGGGTCTGTATGACCCAGCTAATGAGCACGATGCGTGCGGCGTGGGCTTTGTTGCTCACTTCAAGGGCCAGAAGAGTCATAGCATCGTCGAGCAAGGTTTGTTGATCCTGAAAAATCTGGATCACCGCGGTGCCGTGGGTGCCGATCCGTTGCAGGGTGATGGCGCCGGCATTCTGATTCAGATTCCGGATCAGTTTTACCGTGAAGAAATGGCCAAGCAAGGCGTTGAATTGCCGCCCGCTGGCGAGTACGGCGTAGGTATGGTCTTTCTGCCGCAGGAGGCTGCGTCGCGCTATGCCTGCGTCGAGGAAATCGAACGTTCTGTAAAATCCGAGGGTCAGGTTGTTCTGGGCTGGCGCGATGTGCCGGTCAACGCCGATATGCCCATGTCGCCGACCGTCAAAGCCAAAGAGCCTGTGATCAAACAGGTATTCGTCGGTCGCGGTCCGGATGTCTTCGTTACCGATGCGCTTGAACGCAAGTTGTATATCATTCGTCGTCGGGCAGCGAATGCAATCAAGTCGCTGAAGCTGAAGCACGGCCAGGAATTTTACGTGCCATCCTTCTCTGCACGTACGGTCAACTACAAAGGCCTGCTGCTGGCCGACCAAGTGGGTGTTTACTACCTCGATTTGCAAGACAAGCGGACGACATCGGCGCTTGCTTTGGTGCACCAACGTTTCTCCACCAACACTTTTCCGACCTGGGATTTGGCCCACCCGTTCCGCTATATCGCACACAACGGTGAAATCAACACCGTGCGCGGCAATGTCAACTGGTTCAAGGCACGCGAACAGGCGATTTCCTCTCCGATCCTCGGCGAAGATCTGAAAAAGGTTTGGCCGCTGCATTATCCGGGGCAATCCGACTCCGCTTCCTTCGACAACGCGCTCGAGCTTCTCGTCATGGGTGGCGGATACTCGCTGGCCCAGGCCGTCATGCTGATGATCCCGGAAGCCTGGGAAAAGCATACGACGATGGACGAGAATCGTCGTGCCTTCTACGAATACCATGCTGCCATGATGGAGCCGTGGGACGGCCCCGCCGCAGTGGCCTTCACCGATGGTCGCCAGATCGGCGCGACGCTCGACCGTAACGGTCTGCGCCCGGCCCGTTATCTGGTCACCGATGACGACCTCGTGGTCATGGCCTCCGAATCCGGCGTGCTGCCGATTCCGGAAAAGAAGATCGTCAAGAAGTGGCGCCTGCAGCCGGGCAAGATGTTCCTGATCGACATGGAACAAGGTCGCATCATCGACGACAAGGAACTCAAGGATTCGTTGGCTAAGGCCAAGCCTTACCGCGAATGGATCGAAAAGATCCGCATCAAGCTTGATGAAGTACCTTCAGCCGAAGAATCGTGCATTGCTGCCAACGCATCCTTGCTTGACCGCCAACAGGCCTTCGGATTTACTCAGGAGGACATCAAGGTCATTCTGGAGCCGATGGTTCAGAATGGCGAAGAACCCACGGGGTCGATGGGTACGGATTCCTCGCTGCCGGTACTTTCGAAGAAGAACAAGACGCTCTATACCTACTTCAAGCAGTTGTTCGCGCAGGTGACCAATCCGCCGATTGACCCGATCCGCGAAGAGCTCGTCATGTCGCTGGTATCCTTCGTCGGGCCGAAGCCGAACCTGCTGAACACCAACGATATCAATCCGCCGATTCGTCTCGAGGTTTCCCAGCCGGTGCTGACCTGCGCCGAGATCGAAAAGCTGCGCAACATCTCAAAGTACACCTCCGGCAAGTTCCGCTCGATCGAGCTGGATATCTGCTATCCGGTAACCTGGGGTAAGGCTGGAGTTGAAGCACGCCTTGCCTCGTTGGCGGCCGATGCAGAGGACGCCGTTCGTTCCGGTGCTAACATCCTGATCGTTTCTGACCGCAAGCTGGATAAGGACAACGTTGCCATTCCTGCCTTGCTCGCGACCTCTGCGATCCACCAGCACCTTGTCAAGAAGGGCCTGCGCACCAGCACTGGCCTGGTGGTCGAAACCGGGTCTGCGCGCGAAGTGCATCACTTTGCACTGCTCGGTGGCTTCGGTGCCGAGGCGGTCCACCCCTACCTTGCCCTCGAAACCATCGAGAGCCTGGCCAAGGGGGATGCCGAAAAGGCAGACAAGTACGTCAAGAACTTCGTCAAGGCCATCGGTAAGGGCTTGTGCAAGGTCATGTCCAAGATGGGCATTTCGACCTACATGTCCTATACCGGCGCCCAGATCTTCGAAGCCATCGGCCTGCAGAAGGACTTCGTCGAGAAGTACTTCACCGGTACGCCGTCCAACGTCGAAGGCATCGGTCTGTTCGAAGTGGCCGAGGAAGCCATCCGTCTGCACGAAGAAGCCTTCTCGGCCAATCCGGTGCTGACCAGCATGCTCGACGCCGGTGGTGAGTACGCTTACCGCATTCGCGGAGAAGACCACACCTGGACCCCGGATTCGATTGCCAAGTTGCAGCATTCAACGCGCTCTGGCAAGTATGAGACGTATAAGGAATACGCCAAGCTGATCAACGATCAGACCAAGCGTCACCTGACGCTGCGCGGCCTGTTTGATTTCAAGCCGCAGGGCGCCGCGATTCCGCTGGACGAGGTGGAACCTGCCAAGGAAATCGTCAAACGTTTTGCCACAGGCGCCATGTCGCTCGGCTCGATTTCGACCGAAGCCCACACCACGCTGGCCATCGCGATGAACCGAATTGGTGGCAAGTCGAACACTGGCGAAGGTGGTGAGGATGCCAAGCGTTTCTCCCCGGTCAAGGGCGGTACCAAGCTGTCGGAGATCATCGGTGCCAGTCGTATCGAGCGGGATATCGAACTGAAAGATGGTGACTCCCTGCGTTCTGCCATCAAGCAGGTCGCTTCGGGGCGTTTCGGCGTAACCACGGAATATCTGGTCAATGCTGACCAGATTCAGATCAAGATGGCTCAGGGCGCCAAGCCTGGCGAAGGTGGTCAGTTGCCGGGTACCAAGGTTTCCGAGTACATCGGCAAACTTCGTCACTCCGTGCCGGGCGTGACGCTGATCTCTCCGCCGCCGCACCACGACATCTACTCCATCGAAGATCTGGCTCAACTGATTCATGATCTGAAAAACGCCAACTCGTGCGCTTCCATCTCGGTCAAGCTGGTTTCTGAAGTCGGCGTCGGTACGGTGGCTGCAGGTGTCGCCAAAGCAAAGGCCGATCACGTCGTGATCGCCGGTTTTGACGGCGGCACAGGTGCTTCGCCGGTCTCCTCAATCAAGCATGCTGGTACGCCGTGGGAACTCGGTCTGGCTGAAACGCAGCAGACGCTTGTTCTCAACCGCCTCCGTTCGCGTATCCGCGTTCAGGTCGACGGTCAGCTGAAGACCGGCCGCGACGTCGTCATCGGTGCTCTGCTTGGTGCCGACGAATTCGGTTTCGCAACCGCTCCGCTGGTGGTCGAAGGCTGCATCATGATGCGCAAGTGCCATCTGAACACCTGTCCGGTCGGCGTTGCCACCCAGGATCCGGAACTGCGCAAGCGTTTCTCCGGCCAGCCGGAACATGTCGTGAACTACTTCTTCTTCGTCGCTGAAGAAGCACGTGAAATTATGGCGCACTTGGGTATTCGTAAGTTCGACGACCTCGTCGGTCGTGTCGATTTGCTCGACACTCGTCCGGGTATCGAGCACTGGAAGGCCAAGGGTCTCGATTTCTCCAAGATTTTCTATCAGCCGTCCGTTCCGGCCGACGTACCGCGTCGTCATACCGAGGAGCAGGATCACGGTCTCGACAAGGCGCTCGACCACAAGTTGATCGAACAGGCCAAGCCAGCGCTGGAAAAGGGCCAGAAGGTCCAGATCGAAACCTCGATCATCAACGTTAACCGCACCTGCGGGACCATGCTTTCCGGCGAAGTTGCAAAGCGCTATGGCAATTCTGGTTTGCCGGACGACACCATCCACGTCAAGCTGACCGGCACTGCAGGTCAGGCCTTTGGTGCTTTCCTGGCACGTGGGGTTACGCTCGAATTGACCGGTGAAGGTAACGATTACGTCGGCAAGGGGCTTTCCGGTGGCCGTATCATCATCAAGCCAAGCCAGGATTTCCGTGGTAACACGCAAGAAAACATCATCGTCGGCAACACCGTTATGTACGGTGCTACCGAGGGCGAGTCCTTCTTCGCGGGTGTTGGCGGCGAGCGCTTCTGCGTTCGTAACTCCGGCGGTACGGCGGTTGTCGAAGGCGTGGGCGACCATGGTTGCGAGTACATGACGGGTGGCACGGTTGTTGTTCTCGGCATGACAGGTCGCAACTTCGCGGCCGGCATGTCGGGTGGTATCGCCTATGTGCTGGATGAAGATGGTACGTTCAAGCAGCGCGCCAACCTGGCCCAGGTTGCTCTGGAAAAGGTGGTTGCTGCCGATCGCCATGCAGCCGGCGAGCCGCTGCACCGTAACCTGGCTGATGAAACCCAGCTCAAGGAGCTGATCACCCGTCACGCCGAGTATACCGGCAGCCAGACCGCCAAACGATTGCTCGCCGACTGGGATGCCAGCCGCGAGAAATTCGTCAAAGTCTATCCGCACGAATACAAGCGCGCCCTCACCGAGATGGCCGCTGCTGCACAGAAGGAGGCCGCATAATGGGCAAGCCGACTGGATTCATGGAATTCGAGCGTCTGTCCGAGGCTTACGAGCCGGTCGAACAGCGCCTGAAGCACTACAAGGAATTCGTTCAGACCCTGTCTGACGACGATGCCAAGACCCAGGGCGCGCGCTGCATGGATTGTGGTATTCCGTTCTGCAACAGCGGCTGCCCGGTGAACAACATCATTCCTGACTGGAACGATCTGGTTTACCGCGGCAACTGGAAGCAGGCCCTGGATGTGCTGCATTCCACCAACAACTTCCCGGACTTCACCGGCCGCATCTGCCCGGCGCCTTGCGAAGCCGCCTGTACGCTCGGCATCAACGCCGCACCGGTGGGCATCAAGTCGATCGAGCATGCGATCATCGACAAGGGTTGGGAAATGGGCTGGGTCGTCCCGCAGCCGGCAGCAGTCAAGACCGGCAAGAAAGTCGCGATCGTCGGTTCCGGCCCGGCTGGCATGGCGGCAGCCCAGCAGCTGGCCCGTGTTGGTCACGCCGTGACCGTGTTCGAGAAGTCCAGCCGGATCGGTGGCCTGCTTGGCTTCGGCATCCCCGACTTCAAGCTGAACAAGTCGGTGATCGATCGCCGTGTTGCCCAGATGGAAGCGGAAGGCGTCGTCTTCAAGACCAAGGTGATTGTCGGCGACAAGAAACTGCCAGCTGGTATCAACAACGATGCGACGGAAGTTGTCTCGGCCGATCAACTGAAAAAGGATTTCGATGCGGTAATCCTCGCTGCCGGCTCCGAAGTTCCGCGCGACTTGCCGGTCCCGGGGCGCGAGCTGAAGGGCGTCTATGCAGCTCTGGAATTCCTGATTCCGCAGAACAAGGAAGTCCAACAGGGCATCGCCAATCCGATCAACGTCAAGGGCAAGCACGTCATCGTCATCGGTGGCGGCGACACTGGTTCCGACTGCGTCGGTACCTCGAACCGTCACGGTGCTGCCTCGGTAACCCAGTTCGAACTGATGCCTATGCCGCCGGAGCAGGAAAACAAGGCGCTGACCTGGCCGTACTGGCCGTACAAGCTGCGTACCTCGTCCTCGCACGATGAAGGCTGTACGCGTGATTTCGCTGTAGCCACCAAGGGCTTCGTCGATGACGGCAAGGGCAACGTCAAGGCATTGAAGGCCATTCGTCTCCAATGGGTCGATGGCAAGATGAGTGAGATCGCCGGTTCGGAATTCGAACTGCCGTGCGATGCAGCCTTCCTTGCCATGGGCTTTACCAATCCGGTTGGCGGCTTGCTTGATGCCTTTGGTGTCGAAAAAGACGCGCGTCAGAATGCCAAGGCAACGACTGACGGTGAGGGCTGCTACAAGACCAATGTAGACAAGGTCTTTGCCGCCGGCGACGTGCGTCGTGGCCAGTCGCTGGTGGTTTGGGCGATTCGCGAGGGGCGTCAGGCTGCACGTGAAGTGGATGCTTACCTGATGGGTAGCTCGACTCTCCCTCGTTAAGAACGCTGCCGATGACAAGGCCCTGCCCGCGCAAGCCGGCAGGGCCTTGTTTTTTGGACATGTACTTGTTGATCATGGGAAAATGGTTCGCTAGGGGGTAGGGAATGTCAGCCGAACTACAAACAGCTTTTCAGGTCTCCACGCCGTCAGGCGTGATCGATGGCCACATGTTGCTCATCCTGTTGATCATGGTTGTCGCAGGGGTGCTGGGTGGTGGCGCCAATTACTTTCTTTCCGAACGTTCGCAAGATGCCGGGCGCAGGGAATGGCTGAGATATCCAGTGCTTGGTGTCGTGGCGGCACTGACGGTCCCACTTTTCCTGAACATGATTTCCTCGACGCTTCTCGAAGGCGCCCGTACCAAGCCCGTTGATTTCTTCACCTTCGCCGGTTTTTGCCTGATTTACGTGGTGGCGGCGCGTCGCCTGATGGACAACATTGCCCAGCGACTGTTAGGCCAAATCGACCAGGTGGGTCGAGAGGTTCGAAGTCTGAAACAGGCACACCAGCGAGAGTCCGTCGCCCAGGCGGAGCGCGTGGAAAGCGAAAAATCAGCAGAACCGCAGCCCCGCGAGGTTCTTTCATACAACGATGTTGAAATACTTCGCACGCTGGTCGAGGCCAATTTTGTCTATGGCAACCTCGCGGCCATTTGCGAGCGCACCGGGCTTGCCCGGGATTTTGTCAGTCAGCGGCTGACCATCATGAAATCGTTGGGCGTGATCGAAACACGCATTAACGACAAGAATGTCCTGCACTGGGGGGTCTCGGCTCGAGGCAAAGCTTTGCTTGCTGAAATATTGACCGGGCAAGACGAAAAGAAGAACGCCTGAACCCCTTGAATCAACCAACTTTGAAGCGAATACCATGAATATCGTCATTCTCGCCGCTGGCCAGGGCAAGCGCATGCACTCCAATTTGCCCAAAGTATTGCATCCGGTTGCCGGAAAAGCGCTCGTTCAACATGTAATCGATACGGCGCGCACGCTTTCTCCGGGAAAACTGGTTGTTGTGTATGGCCATGGTGGTGAAACCGTACGGTCAACCGTAAATTCGGCCAATATTTCCTGGGCACTACAGGCACCACAGCTGGGAACAGGGCATGCTGTAGCTCAGGCGTTGCCCGAACTCGGAGGGGGAGAGCAGACCCTCGTGCTTTATGGTGACGTCCCCCTTACCCGGGCAACAACCCTCAAACGGCTTATGCAGGCGGGCAAGGATGGTTTGTCGATATTGACCGTGAATATGTCCAATCCAACAGGCTATGGACGCATAGTCCGCGATTCGGCAGGTAAGGTTTTGCGTATTGTTGAAGAAAAAGATGCCTCGCCTGAAGAAAAAGCCATTACCGAGGTCAATACCGGAATTATGTCGATTCCGACGGATCGTCTTGGTGAATGGTTGGGCAGCCTGTCAAACAACAATGCACAGGGCGAGTACTACCTGACCGATATCGTGGCGCTGGCCGTTGCCGAAGGGATGCCAGTGCATACGGCGCAGCCGGAAGATGATTGGGAAGTACTTGGCGTTAACAGCAAGGTGCAATTGGCCGAACTGGAACGGATCCATCAGCGCAATATCGCCGAAGCCCTGCTGGTCGCTGGAGTTCGCCTCGCCGATCCGGCCCGGATCGATGTCAGGGGGGGGCTGATCCATGGTCGGGATGTGGCAATCGATGTCGGTTGCGTCTTCGAGGGCCAAGTCGAGTTGGCTGACGCCGTAGAAATCGGCCCTTATTGTGTGCTGAAAAACGTGAAGGTGGGGGCAGGTGTCCGGGTGGCGGCATTTTGTCACTTTGAGGATGCGGAGATCGGACCGGACGGTGTGCTGGGTCCTTACGCACGTTTGCGCCCCGGAACGCGGCTTGGCCCCGAGGTGCACATCGGCAATTTTGTTGAAGTAAAAAACAGCCTGATAGCAGCCCAGTCGAAGGCCAATCATCTCGCCTACATTGGCGACGCCGAAATCGGGCAGCGGGTCAATGTCGGTGCGGGCACCATCACCTGCAACTACGACGGTGTCAACAAACACAAGACCGTGATCGAAGATGATGTATTCATCGGTTCCGATACCCAGTTGGTGGCGCCGGTGACGGTGGGGCGGGGGGCTACGCTGGGAGCCGGTACGACCTTGACCAAGGATGCGCCTCCCGATGCACTTACGGTATCAAGGGCAAAGCAGATGACATTAACCGGGTGGGTGCGTCCCAAGAAAACCATTCACCGTTGATCTTTAACCTTTTGTCTGTTTAATGAAGCGGCTGGAATGAAGTGCCGCTAAACTCGAAATCAACTAAATGGAAGGACTTTGTCATGAGCAGTAATCGGGGGTTTACGCTTGTTGAGCTACTGATGGTTGTGGCCATTATTGGTGTTTTGGCGACAATCGCTCTTCCCAACTACAGAGATTACGTGACGCGTAGCAAAATTACGGAGGCGACCACCACGTTGTCGACACAGCGGGGCCTGATGGAACAGTATTTTCAGGATCAGCGTACTTTTGTGGGTGCCTGCACTGCAGGCACTGTCGCGCCCCCTCCTCCTGCCATGCCCGATTTCACTTTTGCCTGTAGCAATCTTGGTGTCGCAACTTATACCGTTACCGCGACTGGGCGCAATGCGATGAATGGTTTTGTCTTTACTATCAATCAGTCCAACGCGCGCGCAACTACTGGAGTTGCATCGGGTTGGACTACGAACGCGAATTGTTGGATATCGGGCAAAAATGGGGCGTGTCAATGATGCTAAGACTGCGTGGGTTTACCTTGGTTGAAATGATGGTAACGGTGGTGATTCTCGCCGTCCTGATGGCCTTGGGTATGCCTTCGTTCAGCCAGTGGACCCAGAATTCACGAATTCGTACGACGGCAGGTTCCATTCACGATGGCCTTACGTTGGCTCGTGCCGAGGCGGTGCGTCGTAATGCAACAATTCGCTTTCAGTTAACGACTAGCGTGGGCGATGACTGCGCGCCTTCTGCATCAGGAACCAGTTGGGTGGTTAGTTATGATGATGTCAATGGTGCTTGCGGACACGCCATGCTTAACGAAGCTGTTTCGGTGAACGACGCAACGAACAACCCGGCGCCCCGTATTATCCAGCGTCGCTCTGGGCAGGAGGCAAAGGGGGGTGTCTCGGTAACCGCAACGGGTGGGAATTCTCTCTTCTCCTTTAATGGATTGGGGCGTCTTACGAGCGCGGCGGATGGCATCGATGTCAAACCTGTTGGCGTTGCTGGTAACTGTACCGGTGCGACACGTTGCCTTCGGGTCATGGTTTCAGCCGGGGGGCAGATTCGGGTCTGCGTGCCCGATGGCTTGAATGCGACGGATTTGCCCACGGGAGATCCTCAAAAATGCTGAGTATTAGTTCGCCCAGAGGGCAATCCGGCGTCATGTTGCTAGAGGCATTGATTGCCATTCTGGTTTTTTCGTTTGGTATTCTCGGTCTTGTCAGCCTTCAGGCGTCAACTGCTCAGGCTGGGCGTGACGCGCAGTATCGCAGTGAGGCAAGCGCGTTGGCCAGTGATCTGATTGGTGAAATGTGGGCCAGTGATCGCGTGGGTGCAAATGTGCAAACCAATTTTCAGGGAGATGGTGAGCAGGCCGGGCCTTCGAATGTCGTTACTGATGGCGCTGCTTACACTGCCTGGGCCGGTAGAGTGGCTGGCCGCCTGCCGGGAACGGTCGATTTTCCACCCATTGTTCAGGTCACGCCGGGCGCAGTTGGGCCTCCCCCGACGGCAACGCAGGTGTCTATTACTGTTCGGTGGCATGCACCGAATGATGAGGCGGGCAGTAATCACGCCTATCTTGTTACGTTTTTGATTATCTAGGTGCCTATCGTGACCCTCAATTCTGATCGCACTTTTGAAATTGATGGCTTGCGGTCGCTCAAGGTGGCGGGATTGTCTCCCGCGGTGAACCCGAAAAAGACGCTATTTTTGCAAAGCGGTCTTAGTCTGGTGGAGCTGATGGTGGCTATGGTCATCGGCATCATTGGCGTACTGGTCATGATGCAGATGTTTGCGGTTTCCGAGGGGCAGAAACGCACCACGGTTAGTGGCAGTGACTCCCTGACGAGTGGGGCCATCGCTTTGGCCACGCTGCAGCGGGATATCCAGCAAAGTGGGTGGGGGATCAGCAATGGGGCTACCATTGGCTGCAGCATTACCGGACTGATTAACGGTGGAGGATCTCTGCTACTGGCTCCGGTGAGCATCAATCCTGCCGGTATTACTCACGATGCAAATACCGATGTCCTGCAAGTGGTTTCCGGAGCGGGCAATGGCTCGGTTGAAGGTGCGCTGATTGAATCGCAGCCATCAGCTAATTCGTATGCCATTCAGGGTTCCGAGTCTTTCTGGAATGGTGTAGCTAACACCGAGATTGTTTTTTCCACGCCGGCCACCAGAGCTGCGGCCTGCAGTTTTTCGAAAACCAGGGTCAGTAGTGTCGCCCGGCCGAACGTAAACGTCGAAGCAGGGGTTGTCGGGATGGAGGGGGGGCGTCTTTTTTCTCTTGGGGTTGCACCTACGGTTCGTCTGTATGCAATTCGTGGCGGAAATCTCACGATGTGCGATTACATGGATAGGGATTGCTCGGCGGATACTTCGGCCATGACCTCTGCTCAGGTCAATGCACTGTGGGTGCCGATTGCCGAAAACATCGTCAGTATGCGAGCCGTTTACCTGCCTGCTGGGAATCAGACATCTCCTACCTGTGGCTGGGGGCAGATTCCGGCGGTCAGGCTTGTGCTTGTGGCACGGAGTAGCCAGCCGGAAAAAAACCTCGATTGGCCCAGTCATACGCAGCACGTCACCGGCACGGCACCAACCTGGACCGCCAGTGGCGCCGCGGCGATTTCGCTGCCCAGTCCCGACGCAACTTGGCCGACGTGGCAGGATTTTCGTTACAAGGTTTTTGAAAGCGTTGTGCCCTTGAGAAATGTTGTTGCAGCAGGAGGTGCCGCAGAATGCTGAACGGTACGTCTCGTATCATGTCCGGTCCGATAGGCCGCCATCCGGCGGCGTATCAGGGTGGCGTTGTTTTGGTGCTGGCGCTGGTTATCCTCGTCGTCATGACCATCGCCGGTATTGCTTTGGTGCGCTCGGTCGATACCGGGAGCATGGTTGCAGGAAATCTGGCATTTCAGCAGGCAGCAACCCAAGCGGGAGGCGCCGGGGTTGAGGATGCCATCGTTTCATTCCTGAACGACAAGACTACCGAGCAATTGCAGGTCAATGACTACGCCAACGCCTATGCTGCTGCAGTGACCAACCCCACCGACTGGGATGCATATTGGACGGCTACGATCAATCCGAATCCGGTAACCACTCGGCCAGTTGCTACCAAGACCTGTGTTGATCGCAGTTGCACTTTGCCGACCGATGCCGCGGGAAATACAGTCACCTACACCATTCAGCGCCTGTGTCAGACCACGGGTGATCCAATGCTTGATCCGACGGGTTGTGTAACGTCAAAAACCGTTTTGTCGGGCGGCGAGGGCAACAGCTTGGGTGCTGGCAGTGCCCGGCTGAATAAGGCCACTCAATATTATTACCGGGTTACCAGCCGTATCGAAGGGCCGCGTAACACCTTGACTTACACGCAAACAATTGTTGCCAGATAGTGCCGGGAGTTCGCCATGAACACTAAAATTTCCCATCCAGCTACCGCCGGTTTCTTGGCCGCCGCGATGGTTTTTCTCTCTGTGACAAACGATGTCCAGGCGGGGGCAACTGCGTTGGCCACACAGCCATTTACCTCAAGCAATGCGGTGACTGCATTGCCGAATGTCCTGTTCGTGCTGGACGATTCCCTCAGTATGGAGTCGGACTTCCTGCCGGACTGGGCGGGGCCGTACAAGATTGGCTCTGCCGTTTACACGCCGGCCAGCCGGTTTTTCAACGCGGCCTACAATGGCGTCGCCTACAACCCGTCCACCCGGTATCGTCCGCCGGTGATGTACACAAATGCCGGCGCGCTCGACACCACAACCTACCCCAGCCAGACTGGGAAGTCGGTAGCAGAAGGTGGTGATGCGACGGCCTCAGCGGTATCGCCGAACTGGCGGGCAGTGAAGAAAGACGGGTATGGCATTCAGTCGACGTCGACTGCCAATCTTGAAGGCAATGCGTTTTACTACACCGCCATTCCGGGCGAGTATTGCAATTCAGCGCAGTTGAGAAGCTGTACAGCCTCAGCCACTGCGACGGGTTCTTACACTTTCCCGGCGAAGCTTCGTTGGTGTACTACCTCAGCCAAGGCTTACGGTACGACTGCATCAGCCAACGGCTATTGCCAGGCCAGTAATATTGCAGATACGCCGACCAATACCGCAAATGGTGTCACGGCATACACGCATGGCCGCATGCCGGGGCCGCGGTCTTCCACAATCACCTTTACCGCATCAGGAACCGTAACGGGAATTACGGTTGATGCCGCCCAGATACTTTCGGCAAGTGCGACCGGGGCAACGACAGGCGACGTTGCCAGTGCTGTTGCAACGCAAATCAATGCCTGTACCCTCTCGCTGCCGGGAACCACCAACTGTACGACAGTGGGCTATAGCGCTACTGCTAGCGGTAGTGATGTCATCGTGTTAGCGCCGGGGACGACAACGTCGTCGCCCGTAGTTACCGGCGTGACCGCGACCACTGCTGCTTTCTCCAGTGGAAACGTTCCCGGGGTCTCAACCCTTACGGTGATTACCCCCTCGGTTACCAGTTATGTTTATCCGGGAACGGCAGCCAAGAGCCCGAACCGCACGGATTGTGCGGGTACGACCTGTACGTATGCTGAAGAAATGACCAATTACGCCAATTGGTACGCCTATTACCGGACCCGCATGCAGATGATGAAATCTGCAGCCAGTATTGCCTTCTCCGGGGTCGACGACAAATTCCGGGTGGGTTACTACAGCATCAACAATGGCACAGGCAGCGACTTCCTTAACCTGAATGCCTTTGATCCGACGCAAAAATACAGCTGGTATGCCAAGCTGTTCAATGCCACCCCCACGGATTACACGCCGCTTCGTGTTGCATTGTCCAATGCAGGGAGAATGTATGCCGGGAAGCTGAGCACGCTGAATGGCCAGAGTGTTACCGATCCGATGCAGTACTCCTGTCAGCAGAACTTCACCATTCTGTCTACGGATGGCTACTGGAACGATACCAGCGTTCCCAAGCGCATCGACGGCACGACAGATATCGGCCAGCAGGACGGCAATCTCGACCGTCCATACTACGACGGGGCAACACAGACAAAGACCGTCCAGCAGACCACAATGAAAACCGAGCAGATCGGTCTTCATACCTTCCTTGTTGAACAGAAAACCCAACAGCAACAGACCAGCACGAGCCGACTCACGGAGTCGGTCGTTACGACGACCACCTATCCGTGGAAAGAGCAGACCACTACGCTGCGCACCCAGACGACCCCGCTCGTAAAGAGCGAATACCGGCTGCAAAAGCGGACCTATCCGCTGACTTCCACCACGCGCAATCTCGAAGAACGCACGTACCAGATACAACAAACGGTGTACCCGTTGCAGCGTTACATCCGCAACCTGACCCGTGTGGAAACCCCGCTGGAGGCCAGGACCTACAACGTCAGGTCGCGTACCAAGGCGCTGACCAAGAGCGAATACAAGGTAACCGAGAGTACACAGTTGCTGACGTCGAACACCTACCGTGTCAAGGTGGGCACTTCACTGCTTTCAAAGAAGGTTTATAACGTTACCAAGGGCACGTCGCTCTTGACCAAGAAGATCTTCAATGTAACTGCGACGTCCTATCAACTCCAGAGCAGTACCTACAAAGTCAAATCCAGTACCTATCAGCTTCAGGGCCGCTGGAAGGAACGGGTTGGTGAAAACTGGATCCAGACCGACTGGGCCAATGTCAGTAGCTGCAATACGGGCACCGTCACGGCTTCCACGAAGGATTTCGAGTGCAAGTACGTCGGGCCGACGATTGCTACTGGTTTGAGTACCTGTACCAATGTGGCTGCCTCCGTTGCGCCTAACTACACTGTTGCCAATCCGGTGACCTGCTCGTATGAAACCACACCCACGGTAGCGGATGTCGGAACGTGTACCGTTGTTGCGCAGGGTTCCGGGACGACGATCACTCCCTCGGTGACCTGCGGCTACTCCGCAACTCCCTCTGCACTGACCGGACAGACAAGCTGTACGGCCAAGGATCAGACAGCTGCGTCGACCATGACCGGCAACAAGGTGGTTTGCTCCTACGACAGTAGCCCGACCACGACGGCGACCAATCAAAGCAGTTGTACCTGGGTTGTTCCCACAACTGCGGCTTCCTCGCCGAAGACCGAATGTAGCTATCAGGCGGAAACATTCCAGACCGGGCAGACCTCCTGCAACGTTGATGGCAAGGAAACCACTCCGGCGAACGGACAAGTGTGGAGCACCGCGACGAGTTGCGCTTACGACGCCACCCCCGCAACGACTGCCGGGCAAAATAGTTGTACTTGGGTTGTTCCCGCGACCCCGGCTTCTGCGCCGAGGACCGACTGTGTCTACGAAACGGAAACCTTTGCCAACAACCAGCTGAGTTGCTCGGCGGACGGCAAGGAAACCAATTCGGCGAACGGTCAGGTGTGGGGCAAGGCAACCAGCTGTGCTACGGAAACCACGGCTTATTCGACAAGTACGAATCTGAATACCTGTACCTGGGTGGTGCCTGCAGTAGCGAACTCGGCACCCAAGACAACCTGTACTTATCAAACCGCCACGAACGTCAGCGGGAAAACCTCATGTACGGCGGATCCTGCTGAATCGGTACCGAGCGATGGCGCGGTTTACAACAAGGCGGTCACCTGTTCCTATGACAGCACACCGAGCGATAGTCCGAACCAGTCGAGTTGTACTTGGTATACCCCTGCTGTCGCGGCTTCCGCGCCGAAGGTTACCTGTAGCTATGCGGGTAGCTGGTCGAGTTACACCAATAATTTGACCAGTTGCACTGCGCGGGCTGCGCTCAGTGGAACTCCGGCGAGTGGGACGACCTGGAATGGTCCGGCAACCGAGTGTACTTACATGACTACACCGGCGTCGACGCAGCTCAACCAGTCGAGTTGTACGTGGGTGGTGCCTTCTCCATCGGCGTCCGCACCACGAACGGATTGTGTATACAACGCTGGCGCTGCAACGACGACGACGGTATCCACCTGTACGGCGGTGCCTGCTTCCTCCACGCCGGGGAACAACGGTACGGTGTGGACGGGGCCTGCGGTAACGTGTAATTACGCCACCGCGGTCCTTGATGCAACGAACCTGAGCACCTGCACGGCGGGTACGGCTTCTTCCGGACCGACCTATACTGCCTATTACACCTGTGGTTATGGCGCGGGGGTGGTCACCAATAATCTGAACTCCTGCGTTGTCGACCCGGCTGAATCCGGCCCGAACTACAACAACGGATCGTATACCGCCTGTGCCTATCAAGGTACTTACACGGTAACGAATTCGAACGCGACCTCCTGTACTCCGGTGGCGCAATCGGGAACCTATTCGGCACCTGAGGTCCGTTGCGAGTACGCAGCGGGGACAACCTTTGCGTCAAACCTCTCGTCCTGTACCAGCCAGGCACAATCGCCGGCAATGGCCTCGCCGAAGGTCGGGCCGGAAGTCGTATGTGCTTACTCCGGCACCGCCAGCGCAACGGATCTGAATGCCACAAGTTGCACCGCCAACCGGCAGACGTCTTCGCCATACAGCGGGCCGGCAGTGGATTGCGTCTATAACGGAACGCCGGTAGTGACGAATGACGTCACATCGTGTACTACGGTTCCGCAGTCCTCGGCGCCCAACTATTCGGGCCCGGCCGTTTCCTGCGCCTACGGAACACCTTCCGGGTGGTCGAACGCGACGGCAACGTGTACCACGCAGGCGCAATCGGCAGGGCCATCTTACGTCGGCCCGGCCAGGGAGTGCGCTTATTCTTCTCCGGTAGATACCTTGGTGGGTACGTGTACCGAGGTTCCGCAATCGGGAGGCTCGCCTTATTCGCAACTGGTTGCGAAACATTGCGTGGCCGGGCCGTTCGATGTCGTTACCGGTCCAGTGGTCAATACGGTTGATAGCTGCTCTACTGCACCGACATCTACCGGCAGCCCGATCGTGGTCAGTACTGCGACGACGTGTACCTATCAGGCGCCAGTCGTTACGAACACGCCTACGTGTTTGCCTGCGGCGAAGCCGTTGGTGTCGCCTTTCACCACCGAGGTGACTTGTCCGGTGAGTGATACGGGCTGGCAGCCGGTTGCTCCGACCTGTACTGCCGCAGGGACGCCACCACTGCTGTTCGATGCGACCGGGAAGATCGTTCAGTGCAGGTCCACCGACATTCAGGGAACTGCGGCTGCACCGACTCCTGTGGCTGCCTGTACGCCGGGAACAAATGGCACGACCAAGGTTCAGACCGAGTGCCCGATGTTGATCGATGTGGGTCCGACCCCGGTAGAAACCTGTGCGGACGAAGCTGCTTCGTCATCGAACTCCTATGTCAAGACCACCTGCAATACAACCAATACGAGCACCACGGTCATGGGTTGTACGGCTCAGACGCCTTCGGCTCCGCTTTGGCAGACTGTGACGTGTGCCTGGGCTAGTGGTGGGACATTGAATACCCTGGCTGACGTTGCCTCCTATTACTATCTGACCGACCTGCGTACTCCCGACCTGAATAACTGCGTCGGTGCAGTAGTGGCGCCGGCTACGTCAGGTAGCGATATTTGCCCGGCAGGAGGGCCTGGCACGCCAGATACCATGAACAATGTGCCGACGAGTGGTGTGGATAACAATAACAAGCAGCACATGACCACATTCACGCTTGGTCTCGGGGCTTCTGGTTACATGCAATATTCGCCCAGTTATCAGGTGGATACGTCAGGCGACTACACCACGGTGAAGGGCGTCAGTCCCTACACGGCAGACGACGGTATTGCCGTTGATCCTGCCAACGGGGTGTGTTCGTGGCAATCGACGGGGGAATGTAACTGGCCGTATCCTTCAGAGAACGAGCAGACCACGATCGACGACCTGTGGCACGCCGGGGTCAATGGTCACGGTGCGTATTTCAGTGCGACCGATCCGGTTTCTCTGGCCAACAGCATTACTTCGGCGCTTGCCGGCGTGGCGGCTGCAGGTGGTGCCGCAGCGGCTCCGTCGGTCAGTACGCCTAATCTGATCCCTGGAGATAGCTATATCTTCCGCACGACGTACACAACGTCGGACTGGACCGGCGAGTTGGCTCGCTACATGATGGATCCTTTCACCGGTGTCATTTCGCCCGTGCCGGACTGGTCCTCTCAGGCCAAGCTTGATGCGAAGACAGCCGCGTCGAGAACGATCTATGTCTATGACAACAGTGTGGCGGGCACCAAGCTGAAAGCATTTACCGCGAGCAATTTCGGCAGTAACAGTTATTTCAATACACCGCATATTTCGACGGCTCCCTCAGGTCTGACGCAGTTCCTTTGTGCTTCGACGGATACGTGTCTTTCATCTGCCGACCAGAGCAGCGCAGCTGGTAGTGCGCTGGTGAATTATCTGCGGGGCGACCGCACGAATGAAGGCACCCTGCTTGATAACACCAAGTACTATCGCCAGCGGCAACATGTGCTGGGTGACATGGTGAACTCGCAAGCTGCTTACGTGAGCAAGCCGCAGAACAGTTATGGTGATCCGGGATATACGGCGTTTGTTACAGCGCAAGCTTCGCGGAAGGCGATGATTTACATCGGTGCCAACGATGGCATGTTGCACGCCTTTGCTGCCAAGGGAACGGCTGCAACCGAAGCGCTGGTTGAAGCGGCAGCAGAAGCGAATGCCAAAGTATCTGTTGATCCGCTGAATGCAACGCTGGTTTCGGCTGCTGCCGCGGCGACTACTGCGGCAAACACCGCAGTGGCCGCAGATACGACCATTGGTCAGGAATCGTGGGCTTATATTCCGTCCATGGTAATGCCGCATCTCTTCAAGTTGGCTGACAAGAAATACAAGGATAAACACCGGTATTTCGTGGATGCCCCGCCTGTTGTTGCAGATATCTGCGTCAGCGATTGCACATTGGCGACCGCGGTCTGGAAGACCATCCTGGTGTCTGGCCTGGGGCACGGTGGCAGGGGATATTTCGCACTCGACATCACTGATCCAGACAATCCGAAGGCGTTGTGGGAATTCACCAATGCCAATCTTGGTTACTCGTTCAGTAATCCTCAGGTGGTCAAGTTGCAGAACGGAACTTGGGTTGTAATCTTTGCCAGTGGTTACAACAACATTCCCAACGATGATGCTGCAACTGGAGATGGCGTGGGCAGGCTCTTCATGCTGAATGCCGCGACGGGCGCGCAGATTTCAGGCGTATCGCCCATATCGACTGGCGAGGGTAGTGTTTCCAGTCCGAGTGGTCTGGCCAAAATCATCGCCCAGGTGGTCAACCCAGGAACGGACGATCGTGTTGAGGCGGTATATGGCGGGGATCTTCTCGGTAACGTCTGGCGTTTCGATGTCAATAACACGATCGGTGCCGCTGGCTACGATGCCCAGTTGCTGGCTACGTTGAAAGACGGAGCTGGGAATCCGCAGCCAGTCACCACCAAACCCGAAGTCGGTTTGATTCAGGATTACAAGGTGGTTTTCGTGGGCACGGGACGTTATCTTGCTGCCTCGGATGCTTCGGACGACAGTCAGCAGTCGTTCTACGCCATCAAGGATCCTCGCGCTGCTGGGACCACGCCATCCACTGCGATTTTCGATAATCCGGGCGGCACGCCGCGTGTAGTCGGAACGAGCACGGCTGGCTTTGTCGGGCAGGTTCAGACCGAAACGACTTGTGATACGACTGTAATTACCTCGGGGCTTTGCACAAATGGTCAGGTGGTCCGTACGAGTACGAACCATGCGGTCAATTTCCTTTCAGATAATGGTTGGTATGTTGACCTCGTCGGTGACGCCGAGCGTGTTAACGTCGATCCGGCCTTGGGTCTCGGGTTGTTGGTCTTCAATACCAATGCACCCAGCCTCCTGGCTTGTGATGTTGGCGGGCAGAGTTACTCCTACTATCTGAATTACCTGACCGGCGGGCCGAACTACGCAGCTGGAAATGGAGATTCGGCAAGCAACAACGGTATCGCCGGCATCTTCCTTGCCAACGAACTTGCCTCGGCTCCTGCCCTGATTATGACCAAGAGCGGCAAACTGATCGTGGTCAGCGGGCTTTCAGGTGGCGGCATGACGACACAACGCCCCGGCGAACCGGTATTGTCGGATTCAATACGGCGTACCTCGTGGCGTGAGTTGATCCGATAATCGGTTCGGCTGCCTGTACAGCTGCGGCACCGGTGACGGTGCCGCAGTTTTTTGTGGGTATGGCTAGAATATGTTTGGCCTAAGATAGGGCCACCATGGAGAAAATGCTTTCCCGTTTTTATGAATTTCTGAGTCGCAATGATTCAGCGAAGCGCTATTCCCCCCGGAGGGTGATCTTCGCAGTAATTGCTTCAATGTTGCTGCACGTTTTTTTCATGGGAAGTTATGGCAATTTGCTGTCACGTTCTGTCAGTAGTTCCGAAGGGAAGTTGCATGTCACTTTGGTGACGCCGCGGGCGACAGCTCCTGCGGTGAGCGCGCCCGAGGATGTTGCAGCTGCTGCGACGCCGGCAAGCACCGAAGTCGTCACTGAGCCGGTGCCGAGGGTGGAAAAAGAATCGCTCCCTGAACCGAAGAACCAGCCAAAGCCGGAGCCGACTGCCGGAGGGAGGTCAGAAGCCAGGAAAGAGGCTGTTGCGTCGCCGCCCCGTGAGTTGCCGCCGGGCATGTCCCAGGCGGGGCCGCGAGGGCCTGCAAAACGGGTTGATTTGTCGTTCGAGATTGTTTCCGGAGCCGATGGCAAAGTGCTCGGTGTCGGGCAGCATCATTACCTCGCAACGGACGATGACTATTTCACTCTTTCTGCGAGCGAAACCCCATCGCAGAGCGTCGGCGGGGTGCAACCTGCCTGGCAGATGAACGTTGCCGGGAGGATATTGCGCAAGGGGTTGAGTCCGAATGTGTTCGAACTCAAGGGCAATGTTCCGGAAGGGATTTTTTCTCCCCGTCCCGCTGGAGCCAGCGGACGCGAGCGGCCGCTGGCCGGGCGCATGCCGGATGGGCTTCCTGACCGTCAGAGTCTGCTCTATCAATTCATGCACAAGCCACCGGATTCGGGTGGGGGGAAGCTGTCATTGACAGATGGAGTGTCTATTGAGACCTACACCTACGTTGTGGACGGCCTTGAGACGCTTCGTATTCCGGGGCGGGGAGATATTCTGGCAACCAAGCTGATTCTGCGTGGCGAGAAAACGAAAGATGCGATAGAACTCTGGCTGATTCCGCAGTTGGGATATCTGCCCGCAAAGGCCCGCTATATTGCCGAGAATGGTTCGGTTGTCGAGCAGAACGTCCTTTCTCTCGATTTCGATTAGGGCCGTGTTTTTTCCCCAACGATCGGAATAGAATGGCTGCAATGCCTGTGGCTGTCTGCCCTGGCAGGTTTGGGGATTTTCCTCTTTGCATGCTCGTTTCTAATATGATTCAGGGGGAGCCGTGCCTAACTATCAAAGCAATTCCATTCGTTCCGTTGCCCTTGTCGGTCATGGTGCAGCCGGTAAAACAAGTCTTGCCGAAGCGTTGCTGCTGGCAACCGGAGCAATTTCCACGCGTGGCAGCATCGAAAAAGGCAGTACGGTCTGCGATTTCGATGCGCAGGAGAAGGAAGCAGGACACTCCCTGAATTCCGCCATCGTCAATTTTGGCTACGAGGATACGCACGTCCACCTGATTGATACACCGGGTTACCCGGATTTTGCCGGGCAATCAATCGCGGCATTGGCCGGGGTTGATACGGCCCTGGTGGTGATTAACGCGCAGAGCGGCGTCGAACTGATGACCGAGCGCATGATGCGCTACGCCGCCGAGCGCAAGCTGTGCCGGATGATCGTGATCAACAAGATCGACGCCGACAACCTCGATCTGCCCGGGCTGGTCGCCGACATTCGCGAGCGTTTCGGCAAGCAGTGCATGCTGCTCGATTTGCCGGCGCACGGTGCGGCCGATGTTGTCGAAGTGCTCGAACACGATGCGGGCGATGCCGATTTCGAATCCATTGCCGCGGCGCACCGGGCGCTGATCGACCAGATCGTCGAGGAAGACGAAGATCTGCTCGCCCAATACCTCGAAGATGGTGCCGACCCAAGCACGGCCGCGCTGCATGCGCCCTTCGAGAAGGCGCTGCGTGAAGGTCACCTGATTCCCATCCTGTTCACCTCGGCCAAGACCGGCGCCGGCATCAAGGAACTGCTGCATGTGCTGGCTTCGTTGGCGCCGAATCCGGCCGAAGGCAACCCTCCGCCGTTTTACAAGGGCGAGCCGGGCGACAAGACCGAACCTTTCCAGGCCGTGCCGGACGCATTCAAACACGTGCTGGCCCACGTCTTCAAGGTCGTGGCCGACCCGTACATGGGCAAGATCGGCGTTTTCCGTGTGCATCAGGGCACCGTCCGCAAGGACATGCAGCTCTTCGTCGGCGACGGCAAGCGACCGATCAAGGTGGGTCATCTTTACCAGCTGCAGGGGAAGGATACCGTCGAAGTTGACGAGCTTGTGCCGGGCGACATCGGCGCCATCGCCAAGGTCGATGAAATCGAATTCGATTGTGTGCTGCATGACTCGCACGATGAAGATCACATTCATCTGCTGCCGTTGGAGTTCCCCAGGCCGATGGCCGGGTTGGCTGTGGAAACGCGCAAGAAAGGGGATGAGCAGCGACTGTTCGATATTCTCGGGAAGCTTGCGCTGGAAGACCCGACGTTCATTGTCGAGCGTCATCCAAGCAGCAATGAAACGGTGATTCGCGGCCTGGGCGAGATCCATCTTAAGGCCAAGCTGGAAAAAATGG
The DNA here is from genome assembly GCA_964583695.1 of uncultured Dechloromonas sp. Lineage (GTDB taxonomy): Bacteria > Pseudomonadota > Gammaproteobacteria > Burkholderiales > Rhodocyclaceae > Azonexus. Next base: position 19,499 of record CAZOWA010000003.1, on the reverse strand, counting down.
CTGGTCAGTACAAGCTGGAAGTCGACACCAAGCCCCCGCGAATTCCCTACCGCGAAACGATTACCGCCCCGGCCGAGGGCATGCATCGCCACAAGAAACAGAGTGGTGGTGCCGGGCAGTTCGGCGAGGTGCATTTGCGTATCGAGCCGAAGGGCCGTGGCGAGGGCTTCGAGTTCGTCGATGCCGTCAAGGGCGGGGTCATTCCCGGTGTGTTCATGGCGGCTGTCGAGAAGGGCATCCGTCAGGGGCTGGAAGGCGGGGTGGTGGCGGGCTACACGGTCGATGATCTGAAAGTCACCGTATTCGACGGCAAGACCCACGCGGTTGACGGCAAGGAGGTCGCTTTTGTGGTGGCAGGGCGCAAGGCAGTCATTGAGGCGATTCGTGCCGCTCGCCCGATCGTGCTTGAGCCGATTGTCACCATTGAAATCGTTCTTCCGGAGGCGGCGATCGGCGATCTCAGCGGCGATCTGGCCAGCCGGCGCGGACACATCACCGGCACCGACGGGCGCGGGCATGGCATGGCGGCGATTACCGGCGAAGTTCCGCTGGCAGAACTCAATGACTACCAGTCACGGCTCAAGTCGCTGACCGGCGGGCGAGGCAGTTACAGCATCGAATTCGCCCGCTATTCGGCTGTGCCGCCGAATATCCAGCAGCAGCTTGCCAGCCGCTTCCAGCTGCACGACGAAGACGAGTAAGCAGCGTCCAGGGTGCGTTCCTAAAATCCGGCGATTTTTCGGGTTGACCGTGGAACGTGCCCTTTACGTCGCCAGACTGGCTGAAGGGGGGCTTGCCCGGCCGAGGCGGTTGAGCCAGAGTGAGGCGAGGATGATGGCACCGCCCAGCGCCAGGCGGGGCAGGTTGGCCTCGCGGTTCCAGATCAGGATATTGACCAGCAAGCCGGCGGGGACGTGAAGTTCGTTCATGATGGCGAGTGTGCCCGCGTCGACGCGGGTGCTCCCCTTAACCCACCAGAACATGCCAAGCGCGGTGGCGAACAGCCCCATCCAGAGCAGCACGCCCCACTGGATTGCTGTTTGCGGCAGCTTGTCGGGATTGCCGAAAAGCAGGAATGACGGCAGGGCAAGCACCATGGCCCCGAGGAAGAAATGGCCGAAAAAGCGGTGCAGCGGTTGTTCAGTCGGATAGCGGGCAAGCAGTTGGCGGCACAGCACCTGGCCGGCTGCGAAAGTCGCATTGGCCAGTTGCAGCAGCAGGAAACCGATCAGGTATTCACCTTCCAGTCGTTCGAAGCGGATGATGACGCCACCGCCGACTGCGACCAGAGCGGCGACCAGCGACCAGGGATTGAAACGGCGGGCCAGCGCATCGTCGAGCAGCGTCACGTAAATCGGAGTCAGTACGGTAAACAGCAAGACCTCGGGAACGGTCAGGACGTTGAAGCTGCGGTAGAGGCAAAGGTAAGTGACGCCGAACTGCAAGGCGCCGGCCAGCCAGAAGCCGGCAATCAGCTTGTGGGGTAAGCCCTGCCAGCGGGTGATCGGGATGAAGACCAGCGCGGCGATGGCTACCCGCATCAGCACGGCGAAATCGCTGTCGACCTTGCCGGCCAGATAGACGCCGATCAGGCTGAAGGAAAACGCCCAGAGGACGGTAACGACGGAGAGGTAGGGCATGTTCAGTGACTTTGCGAAGGCGAAATTGCCGTGTTTTTCCAGTTGACCGTGGCAAGGAAGAGGTAGCCGGCACCATAGACGGTTTTGATCAGCGCCGGGCTGCTGGCGTCGGGCTCGAGTTTTCTCCGCAGGCGGGAGATGCGGACGTCGATGCTGCGGTCGGTTGGCGTGAGGTCACGGCTGCCCATGAGTTGTTCGCGTTGCAATATCCGGTTCGGGTTGTTGACGAAAACCTTGAGCAGTTCGGCCTCCGACGTGCTCAGCACGTGCTCGGTGCCGTTGGGGGCGTGCAGGGTATTGTTGCCGAGGTTGAAGCTCCAGCCCGAAAACTCGGCAATCTGGCGGGCCGGATTGTTTTCACTGGTTTCGCGGCGGCGCAGGATGCTGCGGACGCGGGCCACCAGTTCGCGTGGCTCGAAGGGCTTCAGGACATAATCGTCAGCCCCCAGTTCCAGCCCCATGACACGGTCGCTGATATGGGCGCGCCCGGTCAGAATGACAATGCCGCATTCGGATTGCGCACGAACACGCTGCATGACTTCGATGCCATCCATGTCAGGCAGGCCGAGATCGATGATGCACAGGTCGGGCGCCAGAGAACGCAGGCGTTTCAGAAGGTCGCCCGCGCTGCGGCACCAGACCGTGCGAAACGCAAAATCGCCGAGTACCTGCTCGATGATGCGTGCCACATCTGGATCATCTTCGACGATGGCGATCAGTTTCTGGGAATCCGTGTCTTTCATTTTCGGCTCCTGTAGGTGCCTTGCAGAGCGAGAGAAAGGTCTTGCCGGTCAAAGGGCTTGGCGAGAATGGGCAACCCGCTGATGCCCGCCGAGGCTTCTTCATCGGTGTATCCGCTCATCAGGACGATGCGAATCCGGGGGCTGAGCGCCAGGGCCTTTTCGGCAAGCTGGTGTCCGTTCAGGCTGCCGGGCATGATGATGTCGCTGACCAGGATCCCGATGTCCGGGATGTGAGCGATCATTTCCAGCGCCTGTACTCCGTCTTCCGCCTCAATGACCGGATGGCCGATGTCAATCAGCTGTTGTCGTACAACGCGTCGGACACTCGGCTCATCCTCGACAAGGAGGACCAGTTCGCCGCTCTGGCACGCTGGTACGTCTTCCTCCGGTTGCCCGGCGTCCGGCTCATTGGTGGTCAGCGGCAGCACCATGATGACGGTCGTGCCCTGGCCGGGCTGGCTCTGGATGCAAATGCCGCCGCCGGATTGACGTGCGAAACCGTAGGCCATCGACAGGCCGAGGCCACTACCCAGTCCGAAGCGTTTGGTCGTGAAAAAAGGTTCGTACACACGGGAGAGCGTTGCCGCATCCATACCACAGCCGTTGTCGGACACCTCGATTACGGCATATCGACCGGGCGCTACGTCGAAGCCCTTTGCCTCCGTGTCGGCGAGTTCAGTCGTGCGCGTGGCCATGTGCAGATATCCACCTGCCGGCATGGCGTCGCGCGCATTGAGAGCGAAATTGAGAAGGGCGCTTTCCAGCTGGGCCGGGTCAACCAGGGCATGCAGCGAGTTCCCGCCGAGATCTGTCGAAATGGTGATCGATTCAGGCAGCGAGCGACGGACAAGTCGGGCGAGATCGGTGACCAGTCGCCCGATTTCGGTAGTTTGGGGTGCCAGTGGCTGTTGCCGGGAAAAAGTGAGCAGGCGCTTGATCAACTGGGCGCCGCGCCGCGCCGATTGCAATGCGGGCTCGATGAATTCGTTGACGAGCGCATCGTCCGGGCGCTGGTCCTGCAAAGCTGCCAGGTTGCCGATGATGACGGTGAGCAGATTATTGAAATCGTGGGCCAGTCCGCCGGTCAACTGGCCGATGGCTTCCATTTTCTGGGCCTGGATCAAGGCTGCCTGCATGCGCCGTTGTTCGGTGATTTCATGGGAAAAGACGAAGCAGCCCAGGGTTTCGCCTTCGGCATTGATTTCCGGGACCAGTGTGCTGCGAGCAAAGACGGTCTGGCCATTGCGATCCATCTGGTATTCGTAGCTTACCTGCTGACCGGTCAGCGCCTTTTGCACGAATTCCCTGACCTGCCCATAGACCTGCGGGCCGATGACATCCAGTACGGCGCGATCGGTAACGGCGCCTTCAGGCAGTCCGTACCAGTCGGAATAGCCCTTGTTCGCGTAACGGTAGATTTCATCCTTGTCGAAATAGCCGATCAGGATCGGAATGTTGTCGTTGATCAGGCGCAGGCGTTCTTCGCTGCGCCGCAGCGCGGCTGCGATACGGCTGTTTTCATTGTTGGCGCGGGTCAGGTTGGCGTTGGCGTTTTCCAGTTGGGCCGTACGCCGCCGGACGCGTTCTTCGAGCTGGATATTCTGATGTTCCGCAAGATTCTCGATGTAGCGCTGCTCGGTAATGTCGCTGTAGAGCGTGACGAAGCCCTTGTGCGGAAGCGGTTCTCCGCGCAGCAGAAGGACGCGTCCGTTCGGCCGTTGCCTTTCCGTCACATGTTGCGCAAACGTTGCTGCCGCTGCGACGCGTTCGGCGATCTGGATTTCGCGATCACCCGGTCCGTATTCCCCGCGTTCGGCGTTGTAACGGATGAAACGCTCGAAAGGCATGCCGACCACGGCAAGTTCATCCGGAAAATCGAGCAGCCGGAGAAACGGCTTGTTCCATGCCACCAAGCGCAAATCGGCGTCGAAGACGGTGATGCCCTGATCGAGCAGATCCAGGCCGGCCTGCAGCATTTCGTGGCACTGCTCGGTAGCGGGTCGGGGCGGAATCGGGATCATCGGGCGAATTTTAATCCAGTGGGTACGCGCGGGCATGGTTTGCAATGATTCGATACATTCCGCCAATAGTTGTGCAAGAGTGTTTTGCCATCCTCGCGTAAATAAAAAAAGCCCAATCAGAGAACAGCACTTTTGCCAGAAAATTGTGAGGAGACGTTTGTGGCTAATCCCTACGCCGTTGGGCTCGGAAAGAATCCGGCCAACCATGTTCCGCTTTCCCCGCTGAGCTTTCTCGAGCGCTCGGCTTTCATCTACCCGAAGCGTGTTTCCGTCATTCAGGGGAATCGCCAGTACACCTGGAAAGAATCCTATGAGCGTTGTCGTCAGCTGGCATCTGCATTGAGCGGACGTGGCGTCGGCAAGGGCGATACGGTTGCCGTTATGTTGCCGAACAGCAACGCGATGTTCGAGTGCCATTTCGGCGTGCCGATGAGCGGCGCCGTACTCAATACGCTGAATACGCGTCTTGATGCTGAAGCCATTGCCTTCATGCTGACGCATGGCGAAGCCAAGGTGCTCATTACCGATCTTGAATTCTCCGTCACCATCAAGGCGGCCCTGGCCTTGCTCGAAGGCCCCAAGCCTCTGGTCATCGACTCTCTGGATCCTGAATTCACCAGCGGTGAACAACTGGGCGAAAAGGATTACGAGGCTTTCCTGGCGGAGGGTAGCCCGGATTATGCGTGGCAGCTTCCGGAGGACGAGTGGGATGCGATTGCCCTGAACTACACCTCGGGAACCACGGGCAACCCGAAAGGCGTGGTCTATCACCATCGGGGCGCCTACCTGAATTCCGCTTCCAACATCATTTCCTGGGGCATGCCGCCGCACTCCGTGTACTTGTGGACGCTGCCCATGTTCCATTGCAACGGCTGGTGCTTCCCCTGGACTCTGGCAGCCAATGCGGGCACCAGCGTCTGTCTGCGCAAGGTCGATCCGGTACTGATTTTCGGGTTGATCAAGGAGCACAAGGTGACCCATATGTGTGGCGCGCCGATCGTGTACGGCATGATGATCAACGCCCCTGCCGAACTCAAGGAAGGCATCGAGCATCAGGTTAACGGCCTGATCGCAGGTGCGGCACCTCCTGCTGCCATTATCGAGGGTGCCGAGCAGATGGGCTTCAATATCACCCACGTCTACGGCCTGACCGAAACCTATGGCCCGGCCGCCGTTTGTGCCAAACATCCGGAATGGGACAAGCTGCCGATTGACCTGCGGGCTGCCCGCAATGGTCGTCAGGGTGTGCGTTATCACATGCAGGAAGCGATTGCCGTGCTTGACCCGGTATCGATGGATCCGGTTCCCTGGGATGGCGAGACCATGGGCGAAATCATGTTCCGCGGAAATCTGGTCATGAAGGGCTATCTCAAAAACGAGAAGGCTTCCGAAGAGGCATTTGCCGGCGGCTGGTTCCACACGGGCGACCTTGCCGTCGTGCACAGTGATGGCTACGTCAAGATCAAGGACCGTTCGAAAGACATCATCATTTCCGGCGGTGAGAACATTTCCTCGCTGGAAGTCGAGGATGTGCTCTACCGGCATCCGGCAGTCATTGCCGCAGCGGTGGTTGCCAAGCCTGACGAAAAATGGGGCGAAGTGCCGGCAGCCTTTGTCGAACTGAAAGACGGAGCGAGTTGCACTGAAACCGATATCATTGAGCACTGCCGGGCGCATCTTGCGCGCTTCAAGGTGCCCAAGCAGGTGGTATTCGGCGCCTTGCCCAAGACATCGACCGGCAAGATTCAGAAATACGTCCTGCGTCAGCACGCCCAGTCTGCGCTCGCCATCGAGTAATTGATCCCGTTCCAGCCATCCGGTTTCGTTTCCGGGTGGCTGGAATGCATGTCCCCTGCATGGCAGGGGCTTAATCGAAAAGGAAAACCATGAGCACCTACATCGCACCGATTCGCGACATGCAGTTCGTCCTCAATGAAGTGGCCGGTCTCGAAGAGATTTGCGCGCTGCCCGGCAACGAGGAATGTTCCGTCGAACTCGTCGAGTCCATCCTCGACGAAGCCTCCAAGTTCGCCACCGGCGTTCTCGATCCGATCAACCGCGTCGGCGACCGCACCGGTCACGTCTGCAAGGATGGCGTGGTTACCACCGCGCCGGGCTTCAAGGAAGCCTACAAGCTGTTCATCGAAACCGGCTGGAACTCCATGCCCTTCTCGCCGGAATTCGGTGGCCAGGGCTTGCCGGCTGTTGTCTCGATGGCCGTCAATGAAATGTGGAAGGGCGCCAACATGGCCTTCGGCCTGTGCCCGATGCTGACCGGCGGCGCCATCGAAGCCATCGCCCACCATGCCTCCGACGAACTCAAGCAGAAATACCTGCCGAAGATGGTCGAAGGCACCTGGACCGGCACCATGAACCTGACCGAGCCGAACGCCGGTTCGGATCTGGCCGCCATTTCCAGCAAGGCCAAGCCGGTCGGCGACGGCACCTATCTGGTCAGCGGCACCAAGATCTTCATCACCTGGGGTGAGCACGACGTCGCCGAGAACATCATTCACCTCGTGCTGGCCCGTCTGCCGGATGCGCCGCCGGGACTGAAGGGCATCTCGCTCTTCCTCGTGCCGAAATTCCTGGTCAATGACGACGGTTCGCTCGGCAAGCGCAATGACCTGATCTGCGCCTCCATCGAACACAAGCTCGGCATCCACGGCAGCCCGACCGCCGTCATGTCCTACGGCGAGAAAGAAGGCGCCGTCGGCTACCTGATCGGCGAAGAAAACAAGGGCGTCGGCTACATGTTCACGATGATGAACCATGCCCGCGTCAACGTCGGCCTCGAAGGCGTCGGCATTGCCGAGCGCGCTTACCAACATGCGCTGTGGTATGCCCGCGAACGCGTGCAGGGCAAGATCATCGGCGACAAGTCGGACGAAAAGAAGACCATCCTGCACCACCCGGACGTTCGTCGCCTGCTCATGGAGTGCAAGGCCCGCACCGAAGCCATGCGTACGCTGGCCTACTACGCTGCCGCGCAGATCGACCGCGCCCATGCCGGCGATGCGGCCGCGCAGGCCCGCATCGACCTGCTGACCCCGGTGGTCAAGGGCTGGAGCACGGAGCAGGGTGTCGAGCTCTCGTCGTCTGCGCTGCAGGTTTTCGGTGGCGTCGGCTTTGTCGAGGAAACCGGTGCGGCGCAGTACTACCGCGACTCGCGCATCACCACCATTTACGAAGGCACGACGGCCATCCAGGCCAACGACCTGGTCGGTCGCAAGCTGGCCCGCGAAAAGGTGCCGGGCGCGGCCATGAAGGCGCTCATCGCCGAAATGACCGCGACGGCCGACGAGTTGGCCGGCAATGCGCAACTGGCCGGCATCGCCGCCCACCTCAAGGCGGCCATCGCTGCCCAGCAGCAGGCGGTCGACTGGATCCTCGCCAACTACGAAAGTGCTCCGGCAGCGGTTCATGCCGGTTCCGTGCCCTTCCTCAAGCAGACCGGCATCGTGGTCGGCGGCTGGCTCATGGCCAAGTCGGCAGCCATCGCCGTCCAGCGTCTGGCCGAAGGCAGCACCGACGACTTCTACAAGGCCAAGCTGGCGACCGCGAACTATTTTGCGGCGCATCAGCTGCCGTTTGCTGCGGCCTACGCGGCTGAAATGACCGGTGGTGCGGACTCGGTGTTCGCGCTGCCGGAAAACCTGTTCTGAGCCTGACCATGCGTACCGATCGCGATGCGATGGAATACGATGTCGTGATTGTCGGTGGCGGCCCTTCGGGGCTTTCGGCGGCGATCCGCATCAAACAACTGGCGGAGCAGAGCGGCAAGGAAATTTCGGTTTGCCTGCTGGAAAAAGGCTCGGAAATCGGCGCCCATATCTTGTCGGGTGCCGTTCTCGAACCGCATGCCCTGGCCGAGCTTTTCCCCGACTGGCAGGAACGCGGCGCGCCGCTCAATACGCCGGCCGGCGAAGACAAGCTGCTGTTTCTGACCGAAGCGGGCGCTTACAAACTTCCGACGCCGCCGCAGATGGGCAACCACGGCAACTACATCATCAGCCTGGGCAACCTGGCCCGCTGGCTTGGCGAGCAGGCCGAGGGGCTCGGCGTCGAAATCTATCCCGGTTTCGCGGCGGCCGAAGTGCTTTATCACGAGGACGGTTCGGTCAAGGGCGTCGCCACCGGCGATCTCGGTATCGGCAAGGATGGCCAGCCCGGCCATAACTTCCAGCCGGGCATGGAGCTACACGCCAAGCAAACGATCTTCGCCGAGGGTTGCCGCGGTTCGCTGACCAAGGAGCTGTTCGGCAAGTTCAACCTGCGCGATGGCGTCGATCCGCAGACCTACGGCATCGGCATCAAGGAGTTGTGGGAAGTCGATCCGGCCAAGCATCAGCCGGGGCTGATCGTGCATACCGTCGGTTGGCCGCTGCAGAGCGACACCTATGGCGGTGCCTTTCTCTATCACCTGGAAAACAACCTCGTCGCCGTCGGCTTCGTTGTCGGCCTGGATTACCAGAATCCCTGGCTGTCGCCGTACGAGGAATTCCAGCGTTACAAGACGCACCCGGCGATTCGCGGCTATTTCGAGGGCGGCCGGCGCATTTCCTACGGTGCTCGCGCGTTGTCGGAAGGCGGCTACCAATCCGTGCCCAAATTGAGCTTCCCGGGCGGCGTGCTGGTCGGCGACACGGCCGGCTTCCTCAACGTGCCGAAGATCAAGGGCACGCACATGGCGATGAAGTCGGGCATGGTCGCGGCCGAGGCCGTTGTCGCGCATCTGGCGAAGGAGAACGCCGGGGCCGAGGCGACGGAATATCCGGTGCAGATCAAGCAGTCCTGGCTATGGGACGAGTTGTACAAGGTGCGTAACATCCGCCCGGCTTTCAAGTGGGGCTTGTGGGGCGCGCTGGCCTATGGGGCGGTCGATACCTATCTGTTTGGTGGCAAGGCGCCGTGGACGTTGCGTCATCACGACGACCACACGCAGCTGGGCGACAAGAACCGTTATCCGAAGATCGCCTATCCAAAGCCGGATGGCACATTGACCTTCGACCGCCTGTCGTCGGTCTTCCTCTCGGCGACCAACCACGAGGAAAACCAGCCGTGCCACCTACGCCTCAAGAACGACAGCGTGGCCATCGACGTCAATTACGTGAAATTCGGTTCGCCGGAAACGCGTTATTGCCCGGCCGGTGTCTATGAAATTCTCGGCGAGGACGAAGGCAAGCCGCGCTTGCAGATCAACGGGCAGAACTGCCTGCACTGCAAGACCTGCGACATCAAGGATCCGACCCAGAACATCAACTGGACGGTGCCGGAAGGTGGCGGCGGGCCGAACTACCCGAACATGTAGTTCAGGCGAGGCTGACCCGGGATTCCCGTTTATTGCGGATTTTTCGGGTTGACCGTGACAAACTCGGGGCGCTCGAAAAGGGAGCGGATGATGACCTGCCGGATGGATGGTTTGTCCGGCACGATGTACATGATGTCCGTCATCAGCTCCTCGAAGATGCCCCGCAGGCTTCGCGCGCCGGCCTTGTATTCGATGGCCAGTTCGGAGATCTGTCGGAATACGACGGGATCGACCCGCAGTTCGACGCCGTCGCTCGCCAGCAGGGCGCGGAATTGCTTGTAGATGGCGTTTTTGGGTTCGGTCAGGATGCGGATCAGCATGTCGCAGCTCAGGTCGTGCAGGCGGGTGACGATGGGCAGACGGCCGGCAAATTCCGGAATCAGGCCGAATTCAAGCAGATCGGTCGGTTTTACGCGGGCGTTCAGGCGATCGAGGATGTTGATGTCGTCGCTGCTGCCTGTCGAAATGAAACCGAAGGTGTGGGTTCGTGCCAGGATGTTTTCCAGCCCGACAAAGGCGCCGCCGCAGATGAAAAGGATGTGCGTCGTATCGATATGACGGTCGCCGTTGAGGCGAACCGGCGCACCTTCCATGATCTTGAGCAGGGCATGCTGCACGCTTTCGCCTGAACTGGCCCGCTCCGGTCCGCCCATGGCTTTCAGTTTGTCTACCTCATCGACGAAGATGATGCCGCGCTGGGCCAGTTCCAGGTCGCCATTGGCGCGATCGATCAGGCGGTTCATGATGACCTCGATCTCGTCGCCGACATATTTCGTCTGGGCGAGCGAGGTGGCATCTGCCGTGACGAAAGGTACATCGAGAACCCGTGCCAGTGTTTCGCAAAGCAGGGTCTTTCCCGTGCCGGTTGGGCCGACCATCAGGATATTACTTTTGGTGACCTCGATGCTGTCCGCGGTTGCGCCGGTCATACGCCGCAAGTGCCCGTAGATTGCCACCGCCAGCGTGCGCTTGGCTTCGTCCTGGCCAATGACGTGCTCGTTCAGTCTGGCGACGATTTCACTGGGTTTGAGCAACTTCGGCATCCTGAACTCCGGTCTTTGAAGAATGTGGGGATGCTAGCGCCGACGTCCGTTTTCGGGAAGCGCCAATCGTGCTTTCAGGGCCTCTTTTCAAATGCTTTACATCCGTCCCGGGCAGGACGATAGTGCACTGATTACATTATTCCAATAACGCATGACCCAATCCCCAATTCAATACACGGAGGGGCGTCGTCCCCTGAGAGGGCGGTTTGTCGCTGCGCTGGTGGTCGTGTTCCTTCTCATCGGCACGCTGGCCATTCTTTTCTTCGAATACTCGACCGACCGTATCGTCGGGCAACTGGGGCGCAATTTCGCCGAGCGACAGGCCCAGTTCGACCGCGAACGCATTCTCGGCCCCTTGCTGACCGAAGTGGCGTTGTCGCGCAAACTGGCAGATTCTCCGCTGCTGAAAAAATGGGCGGAAAACGAAGGGGATCCCGAACTCAAACAGCAGGCGCTGGCCGAGCTGGAGAGTTACCGCAATCATTTTCGCGACGGCAGCTTCTTTTTTATACCGGTAAAGTCCGGGAACTACTACTTCAACGATCGTGCCAATGCCTATCCTGGCGGCCGCATCATGCAAGTGGTCAGGCCGGAGGTCAAGGAGGATTCCTGGTTCTTCACGGCCATACGCAGCACGCAGCAGGTACAGCTGAATGTGGACCCCAATCTCGTTCTGGGCAAGACCAAGGTCTGGATCAACGTTCAGGTGCGTCGCGGTGAGGAGGTTGTGGCCATGGCGGGGACGGGCATCGATCTGGGCGACTTCACCCGCTCCGTGGTCGCCTCCCAGACCCCAGGTGTTTACGGCATCCTGCTCGATGCAGACGGAGCGATCCAGATTCATCCGGATGCCGCACTGATTGACTTCAACACGCGCGCCAAGCAGGCGGCTGAGCGGCGGACGATTTTTTCGCTGGTCCCCGATCCTGCCGAACAGCAGATGCTGAAGGCCCAAATGGCGCGCGTGCTTGCAGGCAGCCCTGTCGAGGTTTGCCTGCTGACCCTTTCCGGTCGCCAGGAACTGGTTGCGATGACCTACCTGAAGGAAATCGGCTGGATCAACCTGGCTGTGGTGGATACCAATCAGCTGGTCAGCAGCAGTCAGTTCTCGCAATTGGGAGCGTTGATTGCGGTTGCCATGCTGTTGACCATTGTGGTGGTGGTATTCCTGCTCGATCGCATGGTGATTCGACCATTGCGTCGGCTGGTACACGGGGCGAGGGCGATTGCCAGTGGCGATTACGGGGCGCGGGTCGAAGCCGGTGGAGCTGCCGAGCTGGATGAACTTGCCAGCACCTTCAACCGCATGGCCGAAACTGTCAGTGACTACACGGGCCATCTCGAACAGCGGGTCAGCGAGCGCACCCACGAACTGGCTGCAGCGAACGAAGAGCTGACTTATGCCCGTGACGTGGCCGAGTCAGCGAGTCGGGCGAAGAGCGAGTTCCTGGCCAACATGAGCCACGAAATACGCACGCCGATGAACGGGGTGATCGGCATGACTGCGCTCCTGCTCGATACGAAGCTGGATGAAGAGCAGAAAGAGTACGCCAGTATCATCAACAGCAGCGCCGGCGCACTGCTCGGCGTCATCAATGACATTCTCGATTTTTCCAAGATCGAGGCCGGAAAGCTGGATATCGAGGAAATTGATTTCGACCTGCGGGCGACGATCGAGGATGTCATGTCCATCGTTGCTTTCCGCGCTGCGGAAAAGAACCTGCAACTGGCAGCGTTGATCGAGCCCGATGTCCAGTCGCTGTTGCGGGGAGACCCCGGCCGCTTGCGCCAGGTGCTGACCAACCTGGTTGGCAACGCAATCAAGTTTACCGACCGGGGCGAAGTCAGCGTTCGTGTTAGTCAGCATCCTTCAACTGACGATGAGGTGCGCCTGCATTTCGAAGTACGTGACACCGGCATCGGCATTTCGTCGGAGCAGCAGGAGCGCCTGTTCAAGGCCTTTAGCCAGGCCGATGCCTCGATGACTCGCCGCTTTGGTGGCACGGGCCTGGGGCTGGCCATTTCGCAGCGGCTGGTCGAGTTGATGCATGGTGAAATTGGTGTCAGCAGCGAGCATGGCAAAGGCTCGGTGTTCTGGTTCGAAGTGAGCCTGCGTGCCCAGCAGGGCAGGGGTTCCGGGCACACCGTGGCGGTTGCCGATCTCGCGGGGCGGCGCATCCTGGTTGTCGATGACAATGCCACGAACCGGCGGGTGCTTGAATTGCAGCTTGAGGACATGGGTTGCATCCCGACGCTGACCGATAGCAGCCAGGCCGGGCTTGCCGCCATGCAGGAAGCGCAGGCGGCGGGTGCGCCGTTCGACGTTGCCATCATCGATCTCCAGATGCCGGACGTGGACGGCTTGTCGATGGCGCGTCACATTCGTGCCGATCCGGCCCTGGCCAAGACCCCGCTGATGATGCTGACTTCGCTGACCTCCCGGGGAGATGCGCGTCTGAGCCGGGAGGCTGGTTTTGATGCCTACCTCACCAAACCGGTCAAAATGAACTTGCTGGCCAGCGGTTTGCAGGCGCTGATCGGAAAGTCGGCTGATGTCGCGGTGGATCAGGCCATCGTTACCCGACACTCGCTGGTGGACGCGGCAAGGCGCGGGAGGATTTTGCTGGCGGAAGACAATCCGACCAACCAGCGGCTGGCCACGAAACTTCTCGAGCGTCAGGGGCATGTTGTCGAGGTCGCCAACAACGGACTCGAAGCACTCGAAAAGCTGGCGGCAGGAGGGTTTGATCTAGTGCTCATGGATTGCCACATGCCGGTGATGGACGGCTTCCAGGCGGTGGCGGCGATTCGGGATGGTGCCATTGCCGGGATAGAGCGCTCCATCCCGGTCATTGCCATGACTGCCGGTGCGATGGACGGTGATCGCCAGGAAGCCCTGGCGGCTGGCATGGACGACTACCTCGCCAAGCCGGTTGACGTGGCGCGTTTTGAAGCCTGCCTGCAGCGCTGGCTGCAGCCCGGACGGCGTCATGCCGGGGCGTCTGCCAGTCTAGTAAAATAAGCGACCCGCCTCAGAGCGGGTCTCGTTGTCTTTTTCGGAATTTCTCCATGTTGAAAAAACTTTCTGCTTTCGAGGGGGTGCAAGGCCCGGTCGTCGTCATTGTCATGGACGGCTACGGCCTGCCGGCAAGCGATGTCGGCAGTGCTATCGCGGCCGCCCGCAAGCCGACACTCGATCATCTTTTTGCCAACTTTCCGAACATTCGTTTGCGCGCGCACGGCACGGCGGTCGGGATGCCTTCCGATGACGACATGGGCAATTCCGAAGTTGGTCACAACGCCATCGGTGCCGGGCAGGTGTACAGCCAGGGCGCTGCGCTGGTCGCGGATGCCATCGAGTCCGGCGCCATCTGGCAGGGCGAGGCTTGGCAGCAGATCATTGCCGGTGCGAAGTCGGGGCGTGGCGTCATCCATTTTCTTGGCCTGTTTTCCGATGGCAATGTGCATAGCCACATCGATCACCTCAAAGCCATGGTGGTGCGTGCCAAACAGGAAGGTATCGGCAGGGTGCGCATTCACGCCCTGCTCGATGGCCGCGATGTACCGGAAACCAGTGCGCTTGAGTACGTTGTCCCGTTCGAGGCGTTTCTGGCCGAACTCAGCGAGGGCGGCTTCGATGCCCGCATCGCTTCCGGTGGCGGTCGCCAGAACATCACGATGGATCGTTACGATGCCAACTGGCCGATGGTCGCCAAAGGCTGGAAAATTCACGTTGAAGGCGAAGGCCAGCAATTCGCGAATGCAACGGCAGCCGTGCAGGGCTTGCGCGAGCAGAATCCGGGTACCATCGATCAGGATCTGCCGGGCTTCGTCATCGCCGAGAATGGCCAACCCATCGGGCGTATCGAGGACGGCGATTCGGTCGTCTTTTTCAATTTCCGGGGTGATCGCGCCATCGAGATCACCCGCGCCTTCGAAGAGCAGGTCTTCGACAAGTTCGATCGTGCCCGGCTGCCCAGGGTGACCTACGCCGGCATGCTGCAATACGACGGCGACCTGCAACTGCCCAAGCGCTTCCTGGTCGCGCCGCCGGCCATCAGGAACACCATGTCAGAATGGTTCAGCCGTTCGGGCATTGCGCAGTTTGCCTGTTCCGAAACGCAGAAATTCGGCCATGTCACTTATTTCTGGAACGGTAACCGCTCCGGCAAGTTCGAAGGCGAAACCTGGCAGGAAGTGCCCAGCGACGTGGTTCCTTTCGAGCAGCGGCCATGGATGAAGGCAGCGGAAATCGCCGATGCCATGATTGCGGCCATTGGCACGGGCCAATACCGGGTGCTGCGCTGCAATTTCGCGAATGGCGATATGGTCGGGCACACCGGCAATTTCACCGCGGCGACTCTGGCGGTGGAAGCAGTCGATCTTTCCCTGGCCCGGGTGCTCAAGGCGGTTGACGCGGCGGGCGGTGTGGCGCTGATTACGGCCGACCACGGCAACGCGGACGAGATGTTCGAGCTTGACAAGAAGACCGGCCAACCCGCTCGTAACAAGGACGGCAGTTACAAGGCGAAGACGGCGCACACCCTCAATCCGGTGCCGTTGATCCTGTACGACAACGTCAGCGGCGGGCGTCTGGGCTTGAAGCCTTCCGCCGGGGCAGGATTGTCCAATCTTGCCGCCACGACTGCGAATCTGCTCGGTCTGGAAAAGCATGCGGATTGGGACGACAGCTTGCTGAGCGTTGCTTAGTCGATCTGGTTTTTCCAAAAGGGCAGGTTGTGGTTCGGCGACCTGCCTTTTTTTCGCGTTTTTTCCGGTTGACCGCAGCATTCCTCCTTTCGCTGCGGCTATCAAGTCATTGTCCCTTGTTGGCCCACTGCCGCCGGTAATGGGCAGGCGCCATGCCGGTCCAGTCGACGAAGGCGCGATAGAAAGCTGAGCTGTCTGCGTAGCCGAGATCGGTGGCAACCTGGGCGATTGAGTCGCGGGTCTTGCTCAGCCGGGCCAGTGCCATGTCGCGACGCAGCGCGTCCTTGATGGCACGAAAACTGGCGCCTTCTTCTTCAAGCCGACGGTGAACGGTGCGCGGTGAGAGATGCAGGCGGTCGGCGACGTCGTCGAGCGTCGGCGTTGCTGGTAGCGCTGCGCGTAGCAGGTCGCGGACGCGGATGACCATTTCCCGGTCGCGCCGGTAGAGCGTGGTGATCTTGCCCGGTGCGCCGTCGAGAAAGACGGTGAGTGCAGCCTCGTCACGGCGGATGGGGAGATCGAGCAGATTGGGGTTGAAGCTGGCGACCAGTGTGCCGGTGCCGCCCGGTACGGTCGGCGCAAAGCGTGAGTCGGCGGTGAAGATCAGTGCGTAGTCGCCGAAATGCGCCGGCTTCAGGTAGGGGAAAATGACGCTGTCGAGCGCAATGCCGCGTCCGGCGAGCCAGCAGGAGAGGCCGTGCAGAAGACGCAGTAGCCATTCGAAAGCGAAGATACGGCCGGGGTCTTCCGGGTGTGTGGACAGTTTGCGGGCCTCGCTGATGACCAGTTCGGCCTTGCCGTGCGCACGCCGCACGCTGATGGCCAGGTCGGGTAATACAAGGTGCAGGAAACGGCTGGCGCGATGCAGCGCCTCGGCCAGCGTGGGGGAGGAAATGCAGGCGCGGCAGAGAAATTCGAAGCTGCCGGCGCGCATCGGCTGGCTAAAAAGACCGAAGCCTTCATCGTCGAGCAGGCGGTTGATCTGGTTGTAAAGCGCGGCATAGCGGGCAACGGGAATCCGGCTGGCGGTGTCTGCAATATCGATGCCGACTGAACTGAGCAAAGGTGTGGCATCAATGTGGCGCCGCTCCAGACCGGCCAGCATGCCGGTCACAAATCCCATCGCAACAGTGGTTTGCTTCCTTGTGGTCGTGGTCACGACAAATTTGCCCATATTTTCCGGTTGACCGTAGCACTCTAGCACCTTGGCGGAATTTGCACGATTGTCGTCTTTCACCACAATGGTGCAAGCCTGCGAGCGGCATAAGATGGACGCCTTTCCAACTTTTCGACAAGGCTGGCGTCATGACTGATCTCTCCGTTGCCAAGAAGCTTTCTCCCTATAAGCCGAAGCACAAGGTTCGTTTTGTTACCGCTGCCTCATTGTTCGACGGGCATGACGCGTCGATCAACATCATGCGCCGCATCCTGCAGTCGACCGGTTCGGAAGTGATCCACCTCGGCCATAACCGTTCGGTCCAGGAAATCGTCAATGCGGCCTTGCAGGAAGATGTTCAGGGGATCTGCATCACCTCTTATCAGGGCGGCCACGTCGAGTTCTTCAAGTACATGATCGATCTGCTGAAGGCCAACGGTGGCGCCAATATCAAGGTGTTTGGCGGTGGCGGTGGTGTGATCGTGCCGTCCGAAATCAAGGAGCTGCACGAATACGGCGTGACCCGCATTTACGCGCCGGAAGACGGCGTCCATATGGGCCTGCAAGGCATGATCAACGAGGTCGTGCAGAAGTCTGACTTCGATCTGGCCGATGAAGGTGTGCCGACGGCCGAGCAGGCATTGGCCGGCTTGAAGGCGGGTGACAAGCGTCTACTCGCCCGCATCATCACGCTGCTCGAAAACGGCGAGGCACCCGCCCTCAAGGAGCCCTTGCTCAAGGCTGCTGCCGAGAAGACGGTGCCGGTGCTGGGGATTACCGGCACCGGTGGTGCCGGCAAGTCGTCGTTGACCGATGAACTGGTTCGCCGTTTCCGCCTCGATCAGGGCGATACCGTCAAGATCGGCCTGATTTCCATCGACCCGTCGCGCAAGCGCACGGGCGGCGCCTTGCTCGGTGACCGTATCCGGATGAACGCCATCGAGCACCCGAACATCTTCATGCGCTCCCTGGCGACGCGCGACACCGGCTCCGAAATCTCGGTGGCGCTGCCTGAAGTCATCGCCGCCTGTAAACTGGCAGGCTTCGACCTGGTCGTGGTCGAAACCTCGGGCATCGGTCAGGGTAATGCGGCCATCGTGCCCTTCGTCGATCTGTCGCTGTATGTCATGACGCCGGAGTTCGGCGCGGCTTCGCAGCTTGAGAAGATCGACATGCTCGACTTCGCCGATTTCGTCGCCATCAACAAGTTCGACCGCAAGGGTGCCGAGGATGCGCTGCGCGACGTGCGCAAGCAGTACCAGCGCAACCGCGAACTGTTCACAACACCGACCGATGATATGCCGGTGTTCGGCACGCAGGCCGCCCGCTTCAACGATGACGGCGTGACGGCGCTGTATCAGGCGCTGGTGCCGGCCTTGAGCGAAAAAGGGCTCACGCTGCAAGCCGGCAAGCTGCCGATCGTGACCGTCAAGCAGTCGTCCGCGCAGCGTGCCATCGTGCCGGCGCAGCGTGTCCGTTACCTGGCCGAGATCGCCGACACGGTTCGTGGCTATCACGCGCATACGGAAGAGCAGGTGAAGATTGCTCGCGAACGCCAGGCCTTGCGAATTTCCAAGCAGATTTTCTCCGGTTGCGAGAAAAACACCGGCGATTTCGACGAAATGCTTGCCTTCAAGGACAGCCAGCAGGATCCGAAGGCCAAAAAGCTGCTCGACATGTGGCCGGCCACCGTCGAGGCCTATTCCGGTGACGAATACGTCGTGAAAATCCGCGACAAGGAAATCCGCACCAAGCTGGTATCGGAGTCGTTGTCCGGCACCAAGATCAAGAAGGTCATCCTGCCCAAGTTTGGCGATGACGGCGAAACGCTGCGCTTCCTGATGCGCGAGAACGTTCCTGGCTCCTTCCCCTTCACGGCCGGCGTGTTTGCCTTCAAGCGCGAAGGCGAAGATCCGACTCGCATGTTTGCCGGCGAAGGCGACGCCTTCCGCACCAACCGCCGTTTCAAGCGCGTGTCCGAAGGCATGCCGGCGCACCGGTTGTCGACCGCCTTCGACTCGGTCACGCTCTACGGCTGCGATCCCGACGAGCGCCCGGACATCTACGGCAAGATCGGTAATTCCGGTGTTTCGATCGCCACGCTCGACGACCTCAAGGTGCTCTACGATGGTTTTGACCTGCTCGCCCCGAGCACCTCGGTGTCGATGACCATCAACGGTCCGGCGCCGATCATCCTGGCCTGCTTCTTCAATACCGCCATCGACCAGCAGATGGCCAAGTTCGAAAAGGACAACGGTCGCCAGCCGACCGAGGATGAGGCCGAGAAGATCCGCGAATGGACGCTCAAGACCGTGCGCGGCACCGTTCAGGCCGACATCCTGAAGGAAGACCAGGGTCAGAACACCTGTATCTTCTCGACCGAATTCGCGCTCAAGATGATGGGCGACATCCAGGAATTCTTCGTGCACAACCAGGTGCAGAACTTCTACTCGGTGTCGATTTCCGGTTATCACATCGCCGAAGCCGGCGCGAATCCGATCAGCCAGCTTGCCTTCACGCTGTCCAATGGCTTTACCTACGTTGAAAGCTATCTGGCACGCGGCATGAAGATCGACGATTTCGCACCGAACCTGTCCTTCTTCTTCAGCAACGGCATGGACCCCGAATACTCGGTGATCGGCCGCGTCGCCCGCCGCATCTGGGCAGTCGCCATGAAGAACAAGTACGGCGCCAACGAACGCAGCCAGAAGCTGAAGTACCACATCCAGACGTCCGGCCGCTCACTGCACGCGCAGGAGATGGATTTCAACGACATCCGCACGACGCTGCAGGCGCTGATCGCCATCTACGACAACTGCAACTCGCTGCACACCAATGCCTACGACGAGGCGATCACCACGCCGACCGAGGAATC
>CAZOWA010000002.1:0-150301 GCA_964583695.1 uncultured Dechloromonas sp. | reverse complement strand
CGGCATGACCATGGGCATCGTCAATGCCGGCATGCTCGGCGTGTACGACGACCTTGAGCCGGAACTGCGCGCCAAGGTCGAGGACGTGGTGTTGAACCGCCACCCGGGCGCCGGCGAGGCATTGGTCGATTTCGCCCAGACCGTCAAGGAAGGCAAGGCCAAGGACAGCGGCCCCGATCTGTCGTGGCGCGAGCAGTCCGTCGAAAAGCGCCTGGAACACGCGCTGATCAAGGGCATCACCGATTTCGTCGTGGCCGACACCGAGGAAGTGCGCGCCAAGCTGGAAAGCGAAGGCAAGCCGCCGCTCGCCGTCATCGAAGGCCCGCTGATGGCCGGCATGAACCACGTCGGCGACCTCTTCGGTGCCGGCAAGATGTTCCTGCCGCAGGTGGTCAAATCGGCCCGCGTCATGAAGCAGGCGGTCGCCCATCTGCTGCCCTACATCGAAGCCGAGAAGAGCCGCACCGGCCTCGGCTCCAAGGGCAAGATCCTGATGGCCACCGTCAAGGGCGACGTGCACGACATCGGCAAAAACATCGTCGGCGTCGTCCTCGGCTGCAACGGCTACGACGTCGTCGACCTCGGCGTCATGGTTTCCTGCGACAACATCCTCAAGGCGGCGCTGGAGCATCGCGTGGATATCATCGGCCTGTCCGGCCTGATTACGCCGTCGCTGGAGGAAATGGCGCACGTCGCCGCGGAAATGAAGCGGCACGGCATGAACCAGCCGCTGCTGATTGGCGGCGCCACCACCAGCCGCGCCCACACCGCCATCAAGATCGCCACCAACACCGACAGCCCGGTGGTCTATGTGCCGGACGCCTCGCGCGCCGTCGGCGTCGCCACCAAGCTGCTCTCCGCCGAACAGAAGGCCGGCTACGTCGCCGAGATCGCCGCCGAATACGAAAGCGTGCGCGCCGAGCACGCCGGCCGCAAGGGCGCTACGCTGGTGTCGCTCGAAGAGGCACGCGCCAACCGTTTCACGTGGAACGAAGCGCACACGCCGGTCAAACCGGCGCAGTCCGGCCGCCAGACGCTCGATATTCCGCTCGCCGACCTCGTCCCCTACATCGACTGGTCGCCCTTCTTCCAGAGCTGGGACCTGGCCGGCCGCTATCCGGCCATCCTCAACAACGACGTGGTCGGCGAAACCGCCCGTCAGCTCTTCCACGACGCACAGGCGATGCTGGCGAAAATCGTCGCCGAAAAATGGCTGACCGCCCGCGCCGTATTCGGCCTCTACCCGGCCCGCGGCGAGAACGAAGACATCGTTCTCTACACCGACGAATCGCGCAGCGTCGAGGCCACCCGCTGGGTTGGCCTGCGCCAGCAGATCAAGCAACCGGCCGGCCGCTTCAACACTGCACTGGCCGATTTCGTTGGTGAAAACGACTATGCCGGCGCCTTCGCCGTCACTGCCGGCCTTGGCATCACCGACCGCGTCGCCGCCTTCGAAGCCGCCCACGACGACTACTCGGCAATCATGCTCAAGGCCCTCGCCGACCGCTTTGCCGAAGCTGCTGCCGAATGGCTGCACAAGCAAGTACGCACTCACTTCTGGGGCTACGCGGAGGACGAGGCGCTGGACAACGACGCCCTGATCGCCGAAGCCTATACCGGCATCCGCCCCGCCCCCGGCTACCCGGCCTGCCCCGACCATACCGCCAAGCGCGAGCTGTTCGCCCTGCTCGACGCTCCGGCCATCGGCATGGGCCTCACCGAATCCTGTGCGATGACCCCGGCGGCTTCCGTCTCCGGCTTCTACATTGGCCATCCCGGCGCCAAGTACTTCGCCATCCCGAAGATCGGCAAGGACCAGCTGGAGGATTGGGCGCAGCGCAAGGGCATGCCGGTCAAGGAAGCCGAACGCTGGCTGGCGCCGCTGCTGTAATCCAGACGAGGCCGTGGCCAGGCACCCCGCCGAAATGCTCGGCGACGACTGGTATACCTGGGGCGACTGGGGCATCGAACCGGACGAGAACGATCCGTCAGCGGCGGCAAGGCCGCTGACGGCTGCTGAGGACAAGGCGGGCAAGTAGCCCTGCCCGCAGCGGCGAGGGCTGCCGTTTGCCCGGTAAGCCCCCGCCGATTCTCACAGCTAGCCTCAAACCTCGTGCCGCCGCCCCCTCGCCTTTCCGACGGCGCGCACCAGCTTGCCGAAGGCCCGATCCTTGTCGCGTTTCTCGTGCAGGGACATCTCGTGAAATGCCGATTCCCGCAGCAACTTCTGGTAGTTGCGGAAATGCTCGGCGTCCACTTCGCCCTCGGCGATAGCGCGCTGGATGGCGCAACCCGGCTCGCGCTCGTGCGTGCAGTCGGCGAAACGGCAATCCCCCGCCAGCGCCCGGATGTCGGCAAAGCTGTCGGCGATGCCCTCGCTGACATCGAGCATGCCCAGTTCGCGCATGCCCGGCATGTCGATCAGGCAAGCACCGCCCGGCAACGGAATCAGCTGGCGGCGCGTCGTCGTGTGCCGACCTTCGCCGGACTGGCTGACCGCGCCGGTCGCCAAACCCTCGTCACCGAGCAACCGATTGACCAGCGTCGTCTTGCCAACCCCGGACGAACCGAGCAGGCTGCAGGTCTGGCCGGGCTGAATCAGGTCGCGGATCGCTTCAACGCCCTCGCCGCTGACATTGCTCAGCGCGACGATGCGGGCGACGATGCCGGCCTGGCGGATCTGCGCGATGAGCTGCTCCAACTCCGCCGCGGCGATCAGGTCGGTCTTGGTCAGCACGACGACGGGCTCGATCTTCCCCTCGCAGATCAGCACCAGGTAGCGCTCCAGCCGGCGCACATTGAAGTCGAAGTGGCAGGACTGGACGATGAAAGCCAGGTCGATATTGGCGGCGATCATCTGGAACTCGACCGCGCTGCCCGGCCGCTTGCGGCGCAGAAAGGAGCGGCGCGGCAGCACTGCCAGGATGCTGGCGTGGGTGCCGTCATCGTGCAGCCGGACCCGCAACCAGTCGCCCACGCAGGGCAGGTCGACGGCGGAAACACTGCTGTAGGCCGCCCGGCCGGTGAGCCGCGCCGGGATTTCGCCGGCGGCGCTGCGGATCAGGTACTGGTCACGGTCAACCGCCGTCACCCGGGCAATCGCCTCGTCCGGGCCGCAAGGCACGGCGGGCGGCGCAGCGGTTTCCCGGCAGTCGGCAGCAGAAAAAGTGGAGTTGTCGGCCGGCGCGGACAAAGGCGCGGCCATCGGTTTGGAAATGCTCATGTTGGTCTTTTCCATTGGCGTCATTTGAACGAACAGAAACGGCAAACCACCAGCGGGTGGTCTGCCCGGTCTTTCGATCCCGATAACCGCAATTCCCTGCAACCGCAGGGAAAGGGGTTATCGGATGACGGCAAGCTCCAACATCCAAACCTCTATCAAGTCAGGCGCGCCAAAACGGACAACGCCGGGCGCATGGTAGCCAGGAGGCAGGAGGAAGGCAATGAAGACGGACAAGCTGGCGCAGTCTGGCGATAACGTGTCTGCAAATTCGCGACACCAACATCTATTCCTGAGCGTCCATGGGCCGCATAAGTTATGGCTCTGCCCGTTTTTGAATATGTATTGACTCAGCTTCGTATGATGAGAAGCGGTGTACTGTTTCTACGCGGATTGCGTGCTCCGACATAACTGCAAACTCGATTTCGCCACCTATCCCTTGTCTTTCGATTATTGGCTGAAGCAAATCTTGGTGCTGCTGCTTCAATATGATGTCAATGAAAAAATCGGGGAAGCGAATTTCCTCGGGCGGCATGATTTGTACTACAGGCTTGTATCCAAGGGCATACTGGAGTCTGTCGGAGCGGAAGTCATGTTCGGAACGATAGGCATAACCGACATAGCGGTTTTCTCTGGTTGAATAGCCGAAATGATAAATCGTGGCAGTAAAGCCATCCAATCCCCCGTTTGCATCAACCGATGCACGAAGAATGCTCGGGGCTTCTTCATTCAACTCATCTATCGACACAACATTCATATTAGCCAGTAGGTACTGGAACCAACCATTAATGAAACCCGCATGCCCCGTACCGGCAATCAACAAATCGTATTCCGGCAAAGGCAAAAATTTGCGCTGAAAAGCCAAAGGCATTTGGTCACGGGCTCCAGTGACGAGGGTATCCATCGCGATACAAACCTCCTCAGGCTGAAGGGCATAGACGAGAGCAGTCATTGGTGAGCAAAAGGCAAAACAGGAGAAGGGAAAGAGAGGCTAGGCTCGAGTAATCGAGGATGAAGCATTTAAAGCGCCTAAAGCATATCTGTACAGGGATCGACTGTCTGCTAACACGCCGCGAGCAACAACCAACCCGAGGCGGGATTCGTTCCAGGCGTAATGAATTGCCAGCAATCACTCACGCCTTTCTTTGACAGCTTTCGACTTTCCGGCTTCGTCTGCTGACTGCACGAAGCCGATAGGCCGCTTGCTCGGTTCCGGCGGGGTCATCAACTGACGAATCGCCTCAAATACCTGCTTGAGCTGAGCGCGGGTGGTGTGTGCGAAGTTGTCCTGCTGGAGGGCCAGGGCTTCGGTTTTTTCCTCCAGTTCATTGAGGCGCTCGGCCAGTTCGCCGTGGGTATTCGCCAATTCGCGGACACGCACGAAGGTACGCATGATCTCGATGTTGATCGCAATGGCACGCGGGCTGTTCAGCACAGACGAGAGCATGGCGACGCCTTGTTCGGTAAAGGCATATGGCGCCGTGCGGCGACCGCCATGGGTCGAACTTGAGGTCACAATTTGTGACCTCAAAACGGCAAGCTCCTGTTTTTCAAGCTGAAACATGAAATCAAAGGGGAAGCGTTCGAGCTTGCGTTTGACTGCTTGCACCAACACTTTGGTCTGGACGCCATAGAGTTCGGCGAGATCGCTATTGAGCATTACCCGCTGGCCCCGCAAGACAAAAATCCGGCTACCGATCAGCGCTTGCACTGGCTCGCGCGCGCTTGTTCCTGGCTCATTGCACTTCCTCCTGTCTGAAGTTGCAGGACGGGCCTGCCCATGGTTCAGCATCGCGCCAGAATCTCCCAATTGCATTTACAGAACATCCCAATCACGGCGGTTTGTCGGAAGAAGATGGCTTTTCCAACCAGAATTTCGTGACGCCTGGCCATTGGCCGTCTAGAATATCTATTCGTTTATTTATTCATTAATCTATTCACATCATGTCGCGCCACGCCGACGCCATTCGCCTGCTGCTCGCTCAAGGGCCCTTGAGCGCGCGCCAACTCGTTGAAAAGACGGGGATCAGCCAGCCGACGGTGTCGCGGGCGCTGGCGGTGCTGGGTGATGAAGTGGTTCGTATCGGCGCCGGACCGGCTATTCAGTACGCGCTGCGTGATGCCGGCCGGGCGGCCGTCGCCGCGCCGGTGTTCCGGGTCAGCGACGAAGGGCAGATTCGCGCGCTGGGCCGGCTGTTGCCGGTGCGCCCGGCGGGTTTCGTCATGCTCCAGGCCGATGGCGTGACGCTGCACAGCGACGGCCTGCCTTGGTGGCTGTTCGACATGCGGCCGCAGGGCTATCTCGGCCGCGCCTACGCGGCGGCCCACGCGGCCGGCCTCGGCCTGCCGGCGAATCCGGAGCGGTGGAGCGACGCCGAGGTGCTACAGGCGCTGTTGGCGCAGGGCCACGACGCCATCGGCAACCTGCTCATCGGTGAAGCGGCGCGCGAGCGTTTCCTGGCCATGCCGGCGCCGCAGCCGGTTGACCGGGCGACGAGCTATCCGGCGCTGGCACGCGCCGCCAGTGCCGGCGAACTGGCCGGCTCGTCGGCCGGCGGCGAGCAGCCGAAGTTCTGCGCCTATAGCGAGCGCGGCCATGTGCTGGTGAAGTTTTCGGCGGCGGATGACAACCCGGTCAGCGAGCGCTGGCGCGACCTGCTGCTGACCGAGCATCTGGCGCTGGCGGTGCTGGGCATCACCAGCGAAGTCTTCGATTTCGCCGGCCAGCGCTTCCTGGAAGTGCCGCGCTTCGACCGCGTCGGGCAATTGGGTCGCGTCGGCGTCTTTTCGCTGCGCGCGCTCGACGCCGAATTCGTCGGCGATGCCGCCGCACCCTGGCCATCGCTGGTCGCCCGCCTGGCCGCCACCGGTCAGGTCGAGGCGGGGGCCGTCGCCGGTGCCGCCCTGCTCTGGGCCTTCGGCACACTGATCGGCAATACCGACATGCACGCCGGCAACCTGTCCTTCGTCAGCCGCCAGGGCCGGCCGTACCAGCTGGCGCCGGCCTACGACGTGCTACCCATGGGCTTTGCCCCGCGCCCCGGCGGCGCCCTGGTCGATACGCTGGCACCGGCTGCCCTGATCGCCACCGTCGATGCCGATACCTGGCGCCAGGCGCTGCAACTGGCCGAGAATTTCTTCGCCCGGCTCAGCGACACCGCCGCCTTCTCGCCGCGCTTCCGGCCCTGCATCGCGGCGCTGGACCGGCACATCGACGAAGCGGCCAGGCGCATCGCCCGCCTCGGCTAAACGCGCTATCCTTCGCCACCCACACCAACGCCCACCACCATGCCCCGCCATCCGCACATCCTCTTCGACCTCGACGGCACCCTGATCGACTCCGCCCCGGCCATCCTGGCCAGCTTCCGCGATGCTTTCGCGCAAGCCGGTGTCGCGCCGGTGCGGGCGATTGACGAGAGCGTGATCGGGCCGCCGCTCAACGAGACCCTGCAACTGCTGTCGGGCAGCGACGACCCGGCGCTGATCGCGCGGCTGGCCGAGGCCTTCAAGGCCAGTTACGACAGTGAGGGCTACAAGGCGACCGCTGCCTACGCCGGCGTTGGCGAGCTGCTCGCCGAACTGGCCGGCGCCGGGCTGACGCTGTCGATTGCCACCAACAAGCGCATCCACCCGACCCGCCTGATCCTCGATCACCTCGGCTGGGGTGGCCATTTCGCCCACGTTTACGCCCTCGACCTGTTTTCGCCGCGCCTGCCCAACAAGGCGGCGATGATCGCCCGCCTGCTCGCCGACCACGGCATTGCCAAGGATCAGGCGATCTACATCGGCGACCGCAGCGAGGATGGCGAGTCGGCCGACGCCAACGGCCTGCCCTTCATCGCCGTGACCTGGGGCTACGGCAGCCTGACCCCGGCAGAAATGCGGACAAGCTGGAAGGCAACCTCCCGCCCGGATGCGCTGGCGAAATTACTGTTGGGTGACTGAACATCATGCAAACCACCATCGACCTCAGCCCTTTCAACACCCTCGCCCTGCCCGGCCGCGCGGCGCGCTATCTGAAAGTCACCGATCCCGGACAACTGGCGGCGCTGCCTTACGACGAACGCCGCTTCGTCCTCGGGGGCGGCAGCAATCTTGTGCTGACCGGCGATTTCGATGGCTTGTTGCTGCATATGGCGATCCCCGGGAAACGCCTGCTGCGCGAGGATGCGCAGGCCTGGTACATCGAGGCCGGCGCCGGTGAAAACTGGCACGACTTCGTGCAATGGACGCTGGCGCAGGGCTGGCCGGGGCTGGAGAATCTTTCGCTGATTCCCGGCACGGTAGGCGCCGCGCCGGTGCAGAACATCGGTGCCTACGGACTGGAAGTCGGCGAGCGCCTGCATTCCGTGACCGCCTGGGATTTCGAAAATAAGGCGTTTTTTCAGGTTGACCGCAGCACTTGCCGTTTTGGCTATCGCGACAGCCTGTTCAAGCAGGAAGGCTGGCACCTGAACGGTCATGTGGCGATTACTTCCGTGGTTTTCCGCCTGGACAAGGCATGGACGCCGCTGATCGCTTACGCCGATGTGAGTGCGGCACTGGCGGAACGCCAGATTGTCGAACCCACGGCGCAGGCCATCGCCGATGCCATCATCGCGATTCGCCGCCGCAAACTGCCCGATCCGGCCGTGACGCCGAATGCCGGCAGCTTTTTTCACAATCCCGTGGTCGACAAGGCGCAGGCCGATCGCCTGCTTTCTGCCCACCCCGGCCTGCCCCGCTACCCGCAGGCGGATGGCCGGGTCAAACTGGCAGCCGGCTGGCTGATCGAACAGGCAGGCTGGAAAGGGAAGGACCTCGGGCCGGTCGGCATGTACGAAAAACAGGCGCTGGTACTGGTCAACCGGGGCGGCGCCTGCGGGGCCGATGTACGACGCACGATGGCGGCTGTACAAGCGGACGTGAAAGCCCGCTTCGGCGTTGATCTCACTCCCGAACCGATTTTTCTCTGACCGACATGCAGGCGGCAATACCCATGGCCAGTGCGTCGGCCATGCGTTCCTGTTTTTCTGGATCGAGCAATGCCAGTTCCTCATCGCGATGCTTGATCACGCCGGCCTCGAAAAGCACGGCGGGCAGCGTCGTCCGGTAAAGCACGACGAGATTGTCGTAATACCAGACGCCATTGTCGGCATCGGCAGGCAGATGTTTGCGCGCATGCCATGACGACGGCTCGAAACCCGCCCGGCGCAGCGCAGCCCCCATCGCTGAGGCACAGCGCAGGCTGCCGGCAGGATCCGGATTTGCCGCCGAGACAAACAACCCGAAACCGCGCTTGACCTCGGTATACGTCAGCTCCTGCCCCTCCCAAACCCAGGGCCGCAAATAGGCTTCCGCCACCGAATCGTGATGAATGGAAATGAAGAAATCGGCACCGGCGGCCTGTGTCGGCCGTTCGGCAAGACTGCCGATGGCCCCGTCGAAATTGACCGGGCGAACGGCCAGCCCGTGATCCGCCAGCGCAACCTGCAACACGCGCGCCAGATCGCGGTTAAACAGAAACTCGGCCCGCCCGCGTGCGCTGATCGCACCAGTGTCGGCAAGACCATGCCCGACGTCGACAGCCACTTCGGCACTTTGCGCGAATGCTGCGGTCAACGCGAAAAAATGGCCAAAAAATGGAAGCGCCCAGCGCCGGAAACAGGAAAACCTAATCAAGCAGAAACAACCTCAGGTTGGGGAAAACGCTGCCTCGCCAGACCATGGCGATGAAACTGGTTTTGCGCAGAAAATATCCGCAAGTCGGGGAAGGCCGCAGGCTAGCATGCCCGGCACTGGAAAAACCAGCCCGCCCTCATGGGAGACGCGACATCCTGTTCGCCAGCCCGCAAAATTGCGCTAAAGTTCCAACACGTTAAGAGAAGAGACCATGAACGACGATACGAGAACGCCGCGCGGCACTTCTGCCCACCAGCCCGACCTGAACTGGAGCCAGGTGCGTGAGACTGTCCTCATGCTCGAACTTGCTGCCGTCCAGATTGAGGCCGCGATGAAGGACAGCAACGCTTCCGTCGAAGTGCTGACTGACTCTTTCACCACCATGGCCGGCTACATGCGGACCATTTCCGACACTGTGCAAACCCTGCCCGATGACGGAGCTGTCGGCGTCGCCAAGCAGAACCTGAGCGGCGTTTCGGAGCACGTCGCCGGCATGGTGCATCAGGCCATCATCGCCTTCCAGTTCTACGACAAGCTGGTTCAGCGTCTTGCCCACGTCGGCATCAGCCTGGGCGATCTCAGCGATCTGGTCGCGGACAAGCGCCGCCTGTTCAACCCGGAAGAATGGGTCGACCTGCAAAACAAGATCAAGGTAAAGTATTCGACGCGCGAGGAAATCGCCATGTTCGACGCAGTCATGCAGGGCGTACCGGTGCAGGAAGCTGTCGACCGGTTCATGGCCGAAATGAAGGAACAAAACGACGACATCGAGTTGTTCTAGCCACAAAACAAGAAAACGTCGCGAGGCTGCCGGAAGATGCCGCCCGCCGGAGAAAAAATGACCCCAACCGATGGACTGCCCGAACTACCGGGTATCGACAAGCAGGATGGCTTGCGCCGGATGATGAACAAGGCGCCGCTCTACGAAAAGATTCTGCGTGATTTTCACGAACGTTTTCGTGACGAGGCAAAACTCGTCCGGGCATCGATCGTCGCCGGGGATTACGCCACGGCTGAACGGCGCATCCACAGCACCAAGGGGCTGGCCGGATCGATTGGCGCCACCGGGCTGCAAGACGCGGCGCGCATGCTGGAAAACGCGCTGCGCCAGGACGCCAATCCCGACGCCGCAGCAATCGAGCATTTCGAAAGCGAATTGCGCACCGTCATCGATGGCATCGCACAAGGCTTTGCCATCGACCCTGCGGACTAGGGTATTTCCACCCTAAAAATCAGCCGAAGCTTCCCAGATGATGTTGGCGTCCGGGCCGGAACGCCCGGTGCGCTCGAGCATGTCCAGCAACGGCCAGGCCCGCTGGCTGAGACCGACCACCGGCTCCTTCTTCTTGTCGCTCTCTTCATCATCTTCCTCCGGGGGCACTGCGGCCTGACGTATCGCCTCACGCAGGGCTGCGGCGGCACCGGCCATCTCGGCCTGGGTGAATGTACCCCGCGCCGTCGTCTCCTTGCCGATGATCTGCAAGAGCATTTTCGCCGTTTCGGCGTACATCAGAACCTCCCCCGTTTCACTCGAAACAAATTGCACCAGCATATTTTTTCCCTTTTTATTGACCTGTCCGGGTTGTCAGACCGCCCGACCTTAATGCAGAATGAGCTGGCGGGGAGACAAAACGAACATGGATACTACTGCCAATCCGTTTGAGACGGGAAATGACGAAATCGAGCGCTTGTCGCTGGAAGAATGCGTCAAGCGGCAACGAGTGGACAGGCGCGTCAGCGTGCTGGTCATGCCGGCCGGACACTGCCAGATGGGCGTCAAGTTCGCCCGCCTCGGCGCCCAGGTGACATTCGCTGACAACGCCGAAATGCAACGTGAGATCGAAGGACGCATCCTCGCGTCCGGGCTGCTCGAGAACGTTTCATTCGCCACCTGCACATTGCGCGAACTACCCGAAAGCCTGCCCGGCGAACCGTTCGACATCATCGTCGTCCGCCGCGGCATTTGCAGCATGCCCTATGACGAGGCCCGCCAGGTTATTCGCCAGTTGCTCCTCAAGCTGAAGATCGGCGGCAAACTCTACCTTTCCGTTCTCGGTCTCAAATCAGAACTCGGCGATGGCTATCCGGCAGCCGAATTGCCCATGGAAGAGCGCTTCACCCACCTCGCTCCGGCCCTGGAAAAGAAGTACGGCATCACCAATCCCGTCTGCCTCTACACCGAGCGCAATCTTTTCATGCTGCTGCTTGAAACCGGCGCCAGCGTACTACGCACCCTGACCACCACTTACGGTAACGTCAAGGGCATTGCCGTCCGGGTTTGAGCTTGCGTCTCGGCATTGACCTGGGCGGCACAAAGACCGAAATCATTGCCCTCGCCGAAGATGGTTCGACCCTGTTGCGCCAGCGCGTCGCAACCCCCCAGGGAAATTACGCCGAAACCCTGAATACCCTCTGCGAACTGGTATCGAACGCCGAGCGACAGCTCGGGCAAACCGGCACGCTGGGCATCGGCATTCCCGGTGCAGAATCACTGGCCAACGGACTGATCAAGAACGCCAATTCCACCTGCCTGATCGGCCGCCCGCTCAGGGAAGACCTGGAGGAACGCCTGCAGCGCGAGGTGCGACTCGCCAACGATGCCAACTGCTTTGCACTTTCCGAAGCCGTCGATGGGGCCGGCCAGGACGCCGAAATCGTCTTCGGGGTGATTCTTGGCACCGGCGTGGGTGGCGGCATTGTCGTCAACCAGCGGGTATTGACCGGGACCAACGCCATCGCCGGTGAATGGGGTCACAACCCGCTGCCGCTCCCGGACGACGACGACCTGCCTTTGCCGCACTGCTACTGCACGCGCCGCGGCTGCATCGAGACTTACCTTTCCGGCCCGGCACTGAGCGCCGATCACGCCCGCTTCAACCGGGAAATGCTGAGTGCCGAAGACATTGACCGGCGCGCGCAGGCGGGCGACGCCGCCTGCGAAGCCACCCTGCGCCGATACGAGAAACGTCTGGGCAAGGCACTGGCCGGCGTCATCAACATTCTCGACCCACAGGTCATCGTGCTCGGTGGTGGCCTGTCCGGCATGCAGCGGCTCTATCGCAATCTGCCCGCCTGCTGTGCCCCTTACATTTTCTCGGATGTGTTTAGCACGCGTTTCCTGCCGCCCAGACATGGGGATTCCTCGGGGGTGCGTGGCGCTGCCTGGCTTTGGAATTGATGGCAAAATCCGGGGATGTCAGAAATCACCCTTTTTGTCGGCACCATTCGGGCCCTGCCTGAATCCGGCCGGCCTACCGGCATTTATAAAGATCGCCTTGAGGCTCCTGCGGAAGTCGGGCTGGAAGGCTTTACGAACGACCGGCAGGCTGACCGTCGTGTCCATGGCGGGCCGGAAAAGGCGATCCACCTCTACCCGGCCAGCCATTACGCGAAACTCGCGGCACGGTTCCCGGAAGTCGCCGCACAACTGGTTCCCGGCAGCATGGGAGAAAACATCTCAAGCCCCGATCTGGACGAAAGCAATGTGCGCATCGGTGATGTCTGGCAACTTGGCGACTGCCGTCTGCAAGTCTGCCAGCCACGCAACCCTTGCTGGAAAATCGATGAGCGCTTCGCATGCGACGGCATGGCCGCCTTTATCGCCGAGAGCGGTCTGACCGGGTGGTATTTCAGGGTTCTTTCCCCTGGACGCGTCTGCCCCGGTGACAGCCTTCAGCTGGCAAGCCGGGCCACCCACGGAGCTAGTCTTGCCGACTCCATGCAGCTCTGGCGGGAACACCGGCCAGCGCTGGACGCGCTCGAAGCACTAAGCCAGTATGCTGGCCTCGCCGGGCAATGGAAAACAAAAATTGATGCCCGAATTCAATGGCTGAGGCAAAACATTGAAAAGCCCTCACCGTTCCACGTGAAACCGGAGAAACAGTGATTCAGAACGCACCCCGTCATTTGTGGCTGAGACTTTTCCTGCCCTTTGCCGCCGGCTATTTTTTGTCCTATCTCTTCCGCACCGCCAACGCGGTCATCGGGCCGGTGCTCGCCCGCGAGCTGAGCCTGGGCGATAACGCGCTCGGCCTGCTGACCAGCACCTACTTTCTGGCCTTCGGCGCGGCCCAGTTGCCGCTGGGCATGCTGCTCGACCGCTTCGGCCCACGCCGCGTCGAGTCAGCGCTACTGATCCTCGCGGCGGCGGGCGCCACCGTTTTTGGCATGTCAAACTCGCTGGCCGGGCTGGCCACGGGACGGGCGCTCATCGGTCTCGGAGTTGCCGCCTGCCTGATGGCTTCATTCAAGGCCTTTTCCCAGTGGTTTCCACCCGAACGCCAGGCCTCTCTTACCGGCTGGATCATGGCATCCGGCGGTCTTGGTGCCCTTGCCGCCGCCAAACCGCTCGAGTTTGCACTCGGCTTCACTGGCTGGAGCGAAATCGCCCTCGCACTGGCCTGTGTCACACTTCTGGTTGCCGCTGTCATCTGGTTCGCGGTTCCCGACAAGGCCAGCGAAATCAAGGGTGCCGGCATCCGCGAACAACTGGCCGGGGTCAGGTCAATTTTTGTCAGCCGGCACTTCTGGCGTTACGGCCCCATGGGTTTCTGGATGACCGGAGGCTTCATGGCGGTTCAGGGACTTTGGGCTTCACGCTGGATGGCGGTCATGGAGAGCATGGACCCCGCCCAGATTGCCGGTCGCCTGACTTTGATCAGTACAGCCATGCTCGGTGGTTTCCTGTTCATGGGCTTTTTCGCGACCAAGCTGGTACGCCGGGGAATCAAGCTGGAACGCGTCTACCTCCTGGCCATGACGCTCGGCCTCGGCTCCTTCCTGTTGATCAGCTGGCAGCCCGGTCTGGGGGGTGACTGGCTGTGGCCCGTCCTCGGCATCTGCTTCTCGCTTTCCAACATTTCCTACTCGCTGGTCGCGCAGGCTTTCCCGCCGGCACTTTCGGGACGCGCCAACACAGCGCTCAACCTGCTGGTTTTCGTCGGCGCTTTCGGCCTGCAATGGGGCATCGGTGCCCTGGTAGACAGTTTGCAGGCGGGCGGCTGGGGTATTCAGGAAGCCTACCGCGCCGCCCTGTTCACACTGTCAGGCGGACAACTGCTGGCGCTGGGCTGGCTGGCGCTCTCCGGGCGACGTTCCTGAAACGGCCAGGTCGACCTGCTGCAAATGGCCGACCTGCCCCGCTTCACTCAAATACACGCCGGCCGCACGGATTTCTCCGAGCAATTCGTTCGTTTCCGTTTTTAGCGAAAATTTCGCGTCGACCGCAGCAGTGCCTAGCGCGCCGATCCCCGATTGTCCGAGCGATGAAAAACCATCCCCGGACCACAGCGCAAGCTGGCTGAAAGCACTGTCGCCTTCGTCGATCCAGCCGTTGTGGTCGGTATCGAGCAAGGCCAGATCGGCAAACCCGTTACCACTGGCCACACCGAACAACTCACTGCCGTTATCGGCTTTACCATTTCCGTTTCGATCAAAAACCAGAAACGCGCTCCCCGTGCCCACCCCCGGAATCTGCTCCGGCGTGCCATCGGCGTTCAAATCAAAATCGATGCGCTCGGCGGTCAGTTCGCAGGATTTTCCGTCGAAGCTGAGCACCAGCGGGTCGCGCAAGACAACGGTGCCGCTCTCCTCGACATGCTTCTCGCTGCTGTAGTCACGCTTCAGATCGAGCGCAAAATCGAATTCAATCTGCCGTCCATCCGCAGTCCTGACGCAGCCCTTGCCGCACACCGTCGTGCTTTCCGACTCACTGACCTTCTCCGTGATCTCCCGGTGCCAGCTGATTTCCCTTCCCGCCGGCGCCGCAACTGTTTCATCCGGCATCACTTCCGGGGCGGCAAAGTCTGCCTCACATTTTTTGCCATCGATTGCCGCCAGGATGGCGTCGATAAGGGATTGCAATAGTTTCTGAACCCGCTGGCGCGCGGCTTTGACATCCTCTTCGGAGGGTGTCGCCAGACTGTCGAAAATGCGCCGGAAACCTTGTTCCGTCTTGACCTCAAGGCTTCTCGACTGTGTCGCCTCGCGGCTCGCCGAAAGCTGTACGCTGGAATCCTGAATTTTCATGATGCCCTCCTGGCAGAGATTGGGAAAACATCTCCGCAAGAGGCATGCCCATCAAAATTCCAGGGGGTCGACCTCGATGTGCCAGCGTAACCTGTTGGGCGCCTTGATTCCTTCAATGGCCTCCCGCCAGCGAGGCAGGAATGCCTGCAGGATGGGGCGGGAATGCGATTCGACCAGCAATTGGCCACGCTCGAGATTGGCCAGACGCGACAGCTTCATGGGAATCGGATCGTAAACCAGCACGTTTTCATGCTCACCCACGACCGGCAAACTCGCAGCCGTCTTGAGGAAGGCAATGGCATCCGCCATGTCTGGCGCTTCCGCACGCAACATGGCCTGAAACGCATAGGGGGGAAAGCCGGCCGATTCCCGCTCCTTGAGCAGGCTGGCGGCAAAGCCCGGATAATCGTGGGCAATCAGCGAAGCGTAGAGCGGGTGATCGGGATACTCGGTCTGGATCAGCACTTCACCCTTCAACTCGGCGCGCCCTGCCCGGCCGGCAACCTGCATCAACTGGGCGAAGAGCCGTTCCGGCGCACGCCAGTCCGCAGCGAACAGCGCAGAATCGGCACCCAGTGTTCCGACCAGGGTCAGTCTGGGAAAGTCGTGCCCCTTGGCCAGCATCTGCGTACCCACCAGGATATCCGCTTCGCCGCCATGAATGCGATCGAGCATCACCTCCCACTGCTTGCGACTTTTCACCGAATCGCGATCCACCCGAAGCACGCGGGCCTCCGGAAACTGCTCCTGCAACCAGCTTTCGAGACGCTGGGTTCCCCGTCCGAAGGGATGGATATCCTGATTGCCGCAGGTCGGACAGGCTCTCGGCACCCGGTGCTCGCAACCACAATGGTGGCAGCGCAGGCGGCGATCCGCCAAATGCAGCACCATGTTGGCCGCGCAGCGCGTGCACCGCGAAACCCAGCCACAAGCCGG
Organism: uncultured Dechloromonas sp.; assembly: GCA_964583695.1. Classification (GTDB taxonomy): domain Bacteria; phylum Pseudomonadota; class Gammaproteobacteria; order Burkholderiales; family Rhodocyclaceae; genus Azonexus. Next base: position 134,457 of record CAZOWA010000002.1, on the reverse strand, counting down.
ACAGGCCAGCACCGGTGCATAGCCCCGCCGATTCAGAAAGACGAGACTCTGCTCCCCACGCTCCAGACGGTCGCGAATGGCGGAAATCAGCGCATCGCTCACACCCTCCTTGAGCGGCATTCTTCGTGTATCAACCAGCTTGACGTGGGGCAGGCTGGCTTCCGGATTGGCGCGTTCGAGCAACTTCAGGAGACCGTAGCGTCCGCCTGCAGCATTCGCCCAGGATTCCAGTGACGGGGTCGCCGAGCCCAGCAGGATAGGAATGCCCGCCTGATGCGCCCGGAAAACGGCGACATCGCGAGCGGAATAGCGCATGCCATCCTGTTGCTTGAAGGATGGATCGTGCTCCTCGTCCACCACGATCAGCCCGAGGGCCTGCATGGGCGTGAATATGGCCAGCCGGGTACCGAGCACGATGCTCGCCTCTCCCGAGAAAGCCGCGCGCCAATGCCTTTCCCGTGCCGCCTCGGCAAGCTCGCTGTGCAACGAAACCACTCGTGTATCCGGAAAACGCGAACGAACCCGCTCTTCAAGCTGCGGAGTCAGATTGATTTCGGGAACCAGCAGCAACACCTGGCGACCGATACCCAGGGTTTTTTCGATAAGCCTCAGGTAAACCTCGGTCTTGCCGCTGCCGGTAACCCCGTGCAGAAGATGTGCGGAAAATCCCGCTGCCGGCTCGACGGCCTCAACCGCCACCGCTTGCTCGGCCGTCAGAAGCGGCTTTGGCGAGGGTGCTGCCGGTGCAGGACTACGGGCATTGCGCCGCACCGGCGGTGCAACCCGTTTCAGGCCAGCGGGCAGCGCCTGCATCACGACTTCGCCGAATGGCGCCTGATAATACTGGCTGGCAAACTCGCACAGCCTGAAAAAATCCGGCGGTAATGCTGCCATGTCTTCCAGGATTTCACCGGCCATTTTCAGTTGATCCAACGGCCAATCCGTGCTGTCGACCACATCAACAATGACACCGATCCGCGCTCCCCGGCCAAAGGGAACGAGCACCCGCCGTCCGATTGCGGAACGTGATGCCGCTGGCGCCTGATAGTCGAACAGGCGATGCAGGGGAAGATCGAGGGCGACGCGTAGAACAGGCATGAAGTTGCCGGCAATTGCCGTCGTTTCTCCAAAAAATGCGAAACCCCCTGCTTTTAAAGGGGGTTTTTTACTTACCCACAAAAGCTGTGGATAACTTTGTGGATTGCTCTTGAAAAGTAACGTTAAGCCTTGAGGCGCAAAGGATTTTCTTACTTTGCCAAAATATTACGCAAACACGAAAATTCAATTAATTCAATTAGTTAAATTAGTTACAAACTGTCAAGGGGTTTTCGTGGAAATTTTTCAGCGGGATGCGAAACGCTGTGCATAAGTCACGTCTCGCACCCCTCTTATGGCTACGCCTTACGTAATACGCGGCTGTGTCCATGCACGGCTTCGACCAACGCCGTAACGCTATCCGGCGGTGTGTATTGCGAAATACCGTGACCAAGATTGAAGACATGTCCGGTATTGGCCGGGCCAAAGCTGTCGAGAACCTTCTTCGCTTCGGCCGCAACGATTTCCGGCTTGGCAAACAACACATTCGGATCCAGATTGCCCTGCAAGGCGACCTTGTCGCCAACACGCCGACGGGCTTCACCGATATCGATCGTCCAGTCCAGACCGACCGCATCGCAGCCGATGCCGGCGATTTTCTCCAGCCAGAGACCACCGTTCTTTGTGAATACGATACTGGGAATGCGCTGACCGTCCTTTTCCTTCTTCAGGCCTTCCACGATACGCCGCATGTATTGCAGGGAAAATTCCTCGTATGCCGCATTCGACAACGAGCCACCCCAGGTATCAAAGATCATGACGGCCTGCGCGCCGCTGTCGATCTGTGCGTTCAGATAGGAAATAACGGATTCCGTGGTCACCGACAGGATGCGGTGCAGCAGGTCCGGGCGGTCATAAAGCATGCCCTTGATATGCCGGAAATCGCTCGACCCCTGGCCTTCAACCATGTAACAGGCCAGCGTATACGGGCTTCCGGAGAAACCGATCAACGGCACCGAATTGTCGAGCGCGCGGCGGATTTCGACCACAGCATCCATCACATAGCGCAGGTGATCGTTGGGATCAGGTACGGTCAGATCGTTGATCGCCCACTCATCGCGCAGCGGCCTCTCGAACTTGGGGCCTTCGCCTTCGGCAAAATAAAGACCCAGGCCCATGGCATCCGGCACCGTCAGGATGTCGGAAAACAGGATGGCTGCATCCAGATCGTAACGAGCCAGCGGCTGCAAGGTGACTTCGCAGGCCATCGACGGCGACTTGCACAGATTCAGGAAATTGCCGGCACGCTTGCGCGTCTCACAGTATTCCGGGAGATAGCGACCAGCCTGGCGCATCAGCCAGAGCGGCGTGTATTCGGTCGGCTCCTTGAGAAGGGCACGAAGAAAAGTATCGTTTTTGGGTCGACTCACGGGAAACTCCGCCAGAAAATTCGGAAAGGCGGGATTATCCGCTTTTATCGATGCCGGGTCACTTGCGCCAGAAGGCAGGCGTCAACACCACCAGCAGGGTAAATATTTCGAGGCGGCCAAGCAGCATTGCAAAAATGCACACCCAGGTCTGGAAATCCTCAAGAACCTCGTAAGTCGTCGATGGTCCGACCAGGCCAAGCCCCGGCCCGGTGTTGTTGACGCTGGCGACAATCGCGGTAAAGGCCGTGATGATGTCGAGCCCTGTGAAGGAAAGCACCAGGGTGAGCGACACGATGCTGACCATATACATGAAGCCGAAGGACAGCACGGCAAAGAGAATGGACTGCGGCGCGATCTGGCCGCCGATTCGCACGTTATAGACCGCATTGGGATGCATGGCACGAAGCAGTTCCCGATATACCTGCTTGTAGAGGAGAAGCGCCCGCATCATCTTGATGCCACCGCCCGTCGATCCCGCACTGGTTGCGAAGCTCGACAGGAAGAGCATCCATAGCGGCGCAAACATCGGCCAGAGTGCAAAATCCACACTGGCATATCCAGTCGTTGTAGCAATCGAAACTACATTGAACGCAGCATGCCGCAATGCGGTCTCGACATCCGGATAAGCACCATCCTTCCAGATATAGATGGCTATCACCAGAATGCTGAGAAGACAGATGCCAAGAAACCAGCCAGCTTCGGGATCACGCCAGTAAGGTTTAAGGCTGCGCTGACTTACCGCGAGAAACAGCGTACCGAAATTCATGCCCGCGATCAGCATGAAGACGACGCAAACCAACTCGATGGCAGGGGAGTCGAAATAGCCGAAACTGGCGTCATGCGTCGAGAAACCGCCCAGTCCCATAGTCGAAAAGGCGTGACAGACGGCGTCGAACCAGCTCATACCTGCCCAACGATAGGCAACAACACAGGCAATCGAAACACCAACATAGACGAGCCATAAGCCTTTTGCCGTCTCGGCAATACGTGGCGTCATCTTCGAGTCCTTCATTGGCCCGGGGGTCTCGGCCTTGAACATCTGCCGGCCACCAATCCCGAGCAAGGGAAGAATCGCGATGGCCAGAACGATCAACCCCATTCCCCCGACCCACACCAGTTGGTGGCGCCACAGATTGATCGACATCGGCAGCTTGTCGATATTGGACAACACTGTCGATCCGGTAGTCGTCAACCCAGAAACCGTTTCGAAATAGGCGTCGGTGTGACTTATGCCCAAATGAACCATCAGCGGAACGGCAGCAAATGCCGGAAGAACTGTCCACACCAGCACAACCATAAGAAAGCCGTCCCGAATATTGAGATCGCGCTTGCAACTACGATAGCGATACCAGAGTAATCCGCCGCATACCATCGTCAGGAGAAATGCCTCATCATAAGCAGACTGGGCACCATCGTTGTTCAGGTAGGAAACAGCCAGCGGGGCAAGCATGGTCAGCCCGAACAGCATGATGATCATGCCCAGTGCGCGATAGACAGGTGCAAAGCGTGTCATGGTCGCCTAGAAGAAATGGAATCCGACCTGGAAGAGTTTCTCCACCTTCTTCACCAGTTTTTTCCGGGTGCAGAAGACAATGACGTGATCCTCCGGTTCGATCACGGTGTCGTGGTGGGCGATGACCACCTCGCCATAACGGGTGATCGAAGTCCACTCGTCGGTCTGGCCAACCACGAGCGCCTTGTCGAAATTGCGTACGAGCGCGGCAACCGTCACCCCGCGTGGCCATTCCACCTGATCGATGCGACGACCGACGATCTTCGAGGTCTTCGCATCACCATGCGCGATCAATTCCAGTGCCTCGGCAGCGCCCCGGCGTAGCGAATGAACCTCGGCGACATCGCCGTGGCGAACGTGTGCCAGCAGGGTGCCAATGGATACCTGTGCCGGGGAAATACCGATGTCGATCGGCCCGCCTTCGATCATTTCGGCATAGGCCCGCCGGTTGATCAGGGCGACGACGCGCTTGCACCCCAAGCGCTTGGCAAGGCTGCCGGACATGATGTTGTCTTCATCATCATTGGTCAGCGCCAGGAAAAGATCCATTTCCGCGATGTTTTCCTGTTCCAGCAATTCCTCGTCGGTCGCATCGCCGAGCAGCACCAGGGAATTGCTCAATTCACTGGCGAGAACTTCAGCACGCTCCTTGCGGCCCTCGACAATCTTGATTTCGTAACGTTTTTCCAGTGTCTGGGCGAGACGCAGGCCAATATTTCCGCCCCCCGCGATCATGATGCGTTGCACCGGATTGGCCATGCGTCGCAGTTGACGCAGGACGAGACGAATGTGCTCTGCTGCCGCCAGGATAAACACTTCGTCACCTGCTTCGATGAGGGTATCGCCCTCGGGAAAAACGGGCTGATCACGCCGGAAAATTGCAGCGATCCGGGCATCTGTTCCAATCGGCAGGAATTCGCGCATCTGCTTGATCGGCTTGCCAACCAGCAAACCACCCTCGAAGGCGCGCACCCCCACCAGGCTGACCCGCCCACGCGCAAAATTCAAAACTTGCAGCGCTTCGGGAAACTCGATCAGACGTCGGATGTAATCGGTAATTACCTGTTCGGGGCAGAGCGCAAAATCAACGGCAAAATTCTCTGTCGAGAGCAACCCGGCATCTTCGAGAAAATCCCGCGAGCGCAAGCGGGCAATTCGGGTCGGAATGTTGAACACGCTCTGGGCCAGCTTGCAGGCGACCAGATTCGACTGATCGCTCTGGGTGACCGCGATGACCATATCCGCATCTTCGGCTCCCGCCTCACGCAGGACCGAGGGCGTGGCGGCATTGCCGCAAACAGTACGCAGATCGAGTCTGTCCTGCAACTTGGCGAGACGCGGCCCATCCATATCCACGACCGTAATGTCGTTCTCTTCCGAAACCAGGCCTTCGGCGACACTCTCGCCCACCTGTCCTGCCCCCAGGATGATGACTTTCATGCACTTCCCCGATCTGTTCCGGCGTCAGGCCGGTATCATTCTTCGCCGCGCTTGCTCAACTTCACGTCAAGCTGCTTGAGCTTCCGGTACAAATGGGTGCGTTCAAGCCCCGAGCGCTCGGCCAGTTTCGTCATGTTGCCACCTTCCAGACGCAAATGGTGCTCGAAATAAAGTTTCTCGAAGGCATCACGAGCCTCGCGCAATGGCTGGTCAAAAAGGGGCAGCAGGGATTCCTGCTGTGCCTCGCAGCAGCTTTCAGCTTGCGGCATGACCCGGCCGACATCCTCGGCCGAAATTTCCTCATCAAGGGAGGTTAGCGCCAGGTTGCGAACAAGTGCATACAGGTCGGTCCAACTGGCCTGCGGAAAATTCTTCCAGGGCAGCGTACGCAATGCATTGAGCGCTGCGCTGGAGAACCGGCGCGGCTGCACCTCGCCGCGTTCGACAAAATTGGTCAGCAGAAGGCTGGCAATTTCCGGCAAGTCATCGGCATGCCCGGCCGGCGAAGGCATTGCCACCCAGACCTCGCCCAGCTTGGCCAGAAGCTTGCTGTCCCAGCCCGCCTCGGCAAGTGTCGCCAGAGGCGTTACCGTGGCCGCAATCAACTGCAAGTTGAGTCTTTCCAGTCGATCGACTGCAAAACCCAGGTTCATCTGCTGCATTTTTCCCAGAACCGCCAGATCCGGCACGTACAGGATGCCACCGCTGATTTTTTCCAGCATCTCCTGCGTCAGGGCACTGCTCACCGAGGAAAGATCCAGCCAAGGCGCGCGCGGAGGCTGCAAGGTGCGGGCTACAATTTCCGCCATGCCGCCGGTTGCGCCCTTGAGCAGAAGGATCGGGGCCTTGGCAGCAGCTTGCTCGAGACGCCGCCTGAATTCCTTGATGAAGGCGGAACGCGTGAAAGCATCCAGCGTCAGCGGCGGGCGGGCCGGCATTTTGTCGTGCTTGAGCGCCTTTTGCACACTCGACAGGAGCTTCTGCAAAGCAATCGGCTTTTCGAGAAAATCGAAGGCTCCAAACCGCGTTGCCTCGACTGCCGTATCAATCGTCCCATGGCCCGACATCATGACCACCGGCATGTTCAGATGCCCGGCTGCATGCCACTCCTTGAGCAGGGAAATGCCGTCCGTATCTGGCATCCAGATATCGAGCAGGACGAGATCCGGACGCAATTCGTTGCGAATGCGCCGTGCCGCACCAGCATGCTCGGCGAGACGCACGTCATATCCTTCATCGATCAGGATTTCCGAAAGCAGTTCGCGAATACCGACTTCGTCATCAACGACCAGAATTATTGCCATTCTTGGCTTCCTCTTCCTTGACCAGAGGCAGGCGAATATCGATTCGCGCTCCACCTTCCGGAATATTGCTGATTTCAATGGTGCCCAGGTGTTCTTCGACAATCTTCTTGACGATGGGCAGACCAAGGCCGGTACCGCGGGCCTTGGTGGTGACATAGGGTTCAAATATGCGCGGCAGGAGCTCAACCGGGAATCCAGGACCGTTGTCGCAGATCGAGAGCCTGACGTAACGCCCGGCAGGTTCGGTTGCGATGACGATACGCCCGGCCAAGCGGCCTTCTAGTGCATCCTCCGCATTGCGCAGGAGGTTGTGGATAATCTGGCGCAATTGAGTCTGATCTCCGAGCACCGGCGACAAATCCTCTGCCAGCCTGATATCGATCTCGGCTGAAGAGCTTTCATAAAGACCGAGTACTTCGCCGATCAGGGCGTTGAGGTCGAGTGGTGCAACCTCTGGTGCCGGAAGGCGGGCATAGTCGCGGAAATCATCGACCATGCGCTTCATCGACTGAACCTGATTGATAATGGTCTGGGTGCCACGTGCCAGCATTTCGGCGTCCCCGTTGGCCAGCTTGTCGGCCAGTTTGAACTGAAGGCGCTCGGCGGAAAGCTGGATCGGAGTCAGCGGATTCTTGATTTCGTGCGCCAGACGACGAGCCACTTCGCCCCATGCAGCACTGCGCTGAGCGGCGATGATGCGGGTAACGTCATCAAAAACAACGACGTCGCCACCCCCACTGGCGTCCGGCAGGCGCGATCCACGAAGCAGAAGCACCTGCGGCATGCCGTTCGGACGCTCCAGTTCAAGCTGTCCCTGCCATTCCGCTTCTTCGGTCGTTGCGAAATGTTGCCGGACGAATTCCCCCAGAACATGCTGACGCGGCCAGTTTTCAACGGCTACACCAAGCAGATCGACGAAATCGTCACTGAGAATGGTCAGCGCCCCCGCATTGACCGTACGCAACACAAAGCGCCGGTCGAAAACCAGAACGCCTGCCGAAAGGTTGGCCAGAACCGATTCGAGGTAGCCACGTGCCGATTCCAGTTCAGCACGATGGCGCTCGGTTTCCCGCCGTGCATCGTCGAGCTGACGCGTCATCTGGTTGAATGACTGGGTGAGGACACCGAGTTCATCGCCACTGTAGATCGCCTGCCTCGGAGAAAAGTCACCTTGGGCAACCGCCTGGGTACCCTCGGCCAAAATGTAAAGCGGCGCCGCCAGACGGCGTGCCATGAGATAAGCCAACGCAAAGGCACCGAACAAAGCAACCAGCATGGTCAGGGTCAGGCTGAGCGCGTAGATCCGGGTCAATCCCTGGCGCGCCAGCTGCAACTCCTGATAGTCGCGATAGACATCCTGCACGGCATCGGCATCCTTGGCCAGACCGGTGGGCACCGGACTGGTGAATTGCAGGATGCGCGGCTCTTCGAAAACGTCGAGCGCGGCAACCGGCACCAAAACCCGCAGGTAGAGCTCACCGTTTTCGCCTTCGACGGTACCGACGACTCGCGAATTGCGAGCCTGCTTCAGTTGTGCCTGGGTGGGTAGTTCGGGCATCAGGCTCCCGAGTTCTCCGGTAGCACTCGATAATAGCTGTCCCCCCAGAGAAAACAGGGCTGCTGTCTCCACCCCCTTCTCTTCGCGCAACCGCAGCAACGCAGAACGCCGTGAGTCCTCGCGAATTTCTCCAAGTTCTCCGGCCGCACTTCGGGCTCTTTCGCCGAGATCGGCGAGCAGCGAGTCAAGCGCAGAACGCCCGAGTTTCAACCCGGACTCAAGTGCGGTTTCAACCCGAACGTCAAACCAGCTTTCGATGGAGCGCGTCACGAACTGGACGGAAACGCCATACACCAATGCACCGGGCAGCACAGCGATAAAACCGAACATCAGCATCAGGCGCAGCTTGAGGCGGGCTCCAAAGACCTGCGCCTGATAATCTCGCCACAACGAGCGCAGTTGCCAGCCGACCAGACCAAGCATGCCGAGGGCGAGAATGACATTCAGTCCGATAAGCAACGGATAGTTGCGGGAAAAAATAACCGTATCGGCTGCCGTGGACATGAGAAGCAGGAACCAGAGAATGCCTCCGATTGCCGCAATGAATGCACCGCTGGCCGCAAGAAGACGTTTCACTTGGCCTCCCCTGCGCTCAGTGCCGGCAAGGTGGCGACCCAATGCTTCCAGTCGGAAGACAGATTCCAGTCCTTGTTGCCGAGGGCGCTGATCTGGAAAGGTTTCGGCAACTGATTGAAATCGAGGCGCATGCGCAAGGCGGAATGATAGGAATCGCCTGGCTGGACCAGTTTGTCATCCTTGTCGATCACCGCCCAGTGGCGCAGCCGGGACAGTACTGCCAGCGCTTCCGACAGGCTCGAGAAGGACTGATGCAGACCGCCGGTCGACAGGCGATATTGGCGGGTCAAGGCATGGTATGAAAGGCTGTGGGTCTGGCTACGGCTGACGAGTTTTTCATCAAACCAGAACCAGCGTCCACGGGTCATCTCGAAATCGACTACAAAATAGAGAGCTACCCCCTTGTTTACAGCCTCTTCGAGTCGCGGCGTCAATTCAAACCTGAAATCCGCCGACACGACATAGCCATCGTCACCGGCAAGAATTTGCGGGTTGGCTATTTCGATTTCAGCCGCCCATGCCAGAGCCGGCACGAGCAGCAGAAGGATCAGGAAATGACGCAGTCGTTCAAGCATTCTTTTCGAGAAGGCAGTAGAAAAACCCATCGTGTTCGGCATCCGGGAACAGCTGCTCTTCATAAGCGCAAGACGCATCCGGGTGACGCCCCAGAAAGGCAGCTATCTGTTCACCATTTTCCGCCGGAAAAACCGAACAGGTTGCGTAAAGCAGTTTACCGCCAGGTCGGACAACCTGCCAAAGCGCTTCTAGAATACGCGCCTGCGCCCGGGAGAAACTGGAAATATCCTCTTCGCGACGCAGCCACTTGGCATCCGGGTTGCGGCGGACAACACCACTGGCCGTGCATGGCACGTCCGCAAGCACGGCATCGAAAGGCGTTCCATCCCACCATGCATCGAGTTTCGCGCAATCCGCCACGCCAACCTTGGCAGCCAGCCCCAGGCGCGCGAGATTCTCTTCAATCCGCCGACAGCGTGAGGCCTTCAGATCGAGTGCCAGCAGATCGAGGTCGCCACTTTCAAGCAGATGTGCCGTCTTGCCACCAGGCGCTGCGCACCCATCCAGCACACGGCTACCCGGCTCGGGATTGAGCAATTCGGCCGCTCGCTGCGCGCCCGGATCCTGCACCGAGACCAGTCCGGCAGAAAAACCGGGAAGACGATCGACGGGCACAGGTCTGTCGAGCAGCAAACCCGCCTTGCCGGTCGGCCTGGCAATCAGGCCTTCGGCGGCGAGCCGATCGCGATAGTCATCGCGGGAAACCCTCCGTACATTTACCCGCAACGCCATCGGGGGCGGTGCGTTGCCCGCGGCGACAATATGCGTCCAGTCGTTGGGGTAGGCCTTCTGCAACACCGCAAGCCACCATGCCGGATGTTGCGATCGAGCCAATACATCACTTTCCAGCGCCGCATTCAAGCTTGCCTGCTGACGAAGAAAATTGCGCAGCACACCGTTGACCAGGCCCCGGAAACGCCCTTCCGCCAATTCACCGGCAGCTGCGACTGCCTGATCGACTACGGTATGCGTGGCATCGGGCCGGGTTTCAAGCCGATAGATGGCAACCAGCAGCAAGGCGCGGATCTCTTCTGCGGCAAGCGGTTTGGCCAGCAAGCGGCGGAGGAAGAAATCACCTCGTCCGTAACAACGCAAACTGCCATAGACAATATCCTGCACAGCGGGTCGGGCAGCCACATCCACCCGACCCAGCAGGCCGTCGGCAAGGCTCTGCCCGGCGAAAACGGCGGCCGTGATGCGGGAAGCCTCAAGCAGGGAAAAAGCGAGTGAATCAATTGGCAATCTGGACATAGGCCGGGATTATCGCACGCGGCATAATGACGCGATGCGCCGATTAATTCTCGCCCTTTTCTGCCTGCTTCCCGCCCCGTTCGCCCACGCCTGGAATGCGGGTGGACATCGGCTGGTCGCCAGCATTGCCTGGACACAGCTCTCAGCGGAGAGTCGAACTTTTATCAGCGAAGCGCTCGCAGCACATCCCGACCATGAACGCTGGACAGAGAAGGCAAAGACAAACGACCCGCTCGCCATTTTTGCCGAGGCATCGACCTGGCCCGACGATATCCGCCATGATCCGCGTTTTTACGACGAGAAACGCGAGACCCCGACACCACCCCTGTCCGGCCTGGGGGATACGGCACAACACAGGCGCTGGCACTACGTCGACTTCGACCGTAGCGGCAAGGTCGCAGCAGGAGAGGTCGACCGCCGGATCGAACAGCTGGATCAATTGCTGCGGTCAACCCGAAAAAATGAGGAAATTTCCTATTCCCTCCCCTGGCTGGTGCATCTAGTCGGCGACATCCATCAACCATTGCATGTCGGTCATCATGATGATCAGGGCGGGAAGGCCTTCGAAATCGAAAACCCTTTCAACAAACGCCTGCCTTTTTCCAGTTTGCACGTCTATTGGGATGATCTGCCCGCCTCTCCCTGGCTGCGCGGCGAACGTCTGGCAAAAAGTGCAGCACAGCTGGTTGATTCATATCCTCCGCCGGCGCAAGGCAAAGTCCGGCTCTGGCGCGACGAAAGCCATCAGCTTCTGGACAGGGCCTACCCGGAAAGCGACGGCAACCTGTTGCCGCTGATCAGCGAAACTTTCCATGCGGAAGCACGCGATATCGCCAACCGGCGCATCGTCGACGCGGGCTACCGGCTCGGCCGCATGCTCGAAGCCGCCATCAGGGCACGCGTTTCACGTGAAACTCATTAGAATGACGTCATGAATGGCCTGCATCTGATCGCCGATCTCCACAACTGCCGCTGCGCACCGGGCTTCCTGCTCGATGCGGTCGGACTGGAACGGTTTTGTGTAGACGCCTGCCGGCGTCATGGCGTCACCGTCGTCGGCCAGCTTTTCCACACCTTTCGCGACCCTGCCGGCAACCCGGCAGGCGTTACCGGCACGGTCGTTCTGGCCGAATCACACCTGGCCGTTCACACATGGCCCGAAATCGGCAGCGTGACCCTCGATGTATATGTCTGCAATTTCAGTGCTGACAACAGTCATCGCGCGCATACCCTGTTCGACGAAGTCGTGGCGGCATTCGCTCCAGCCCGACTGGAAAAACAGGAAGTCGTTCGTGGGCGATTAGGCCAGATCGAAACGGTCGCCGGCCTTTAAAGGGCTTCCAGCGAGGAATTGCTGAATGCTCAGGCGTTTGCCGCCCGCCTTCTGCAGTTCGCTAATGGCCAGCGCCCCCTCGCCACAACCGACCAGCAATTGGCTGCGGTCAACCGAAAGAATTTGCCCGATTTCGCCCTTCTCCTGAACCGCAACAGCCCGCCAGATCTTGATCACCTGACCACCCAGCATCGCCTGCGCACCGGGGAAAGGATTGAATGCGCGCACATGTCGATCGAGCACCACTGCGGACTTACGCCAGTCGATCAGCGCTTCGGCCTTCTCGATTTTGTGCGCATAGGTTACCCCTTCGCTCGCCTGCGTCTCGGCCGGCAACGGTAAGCCGGCCAATGCTTCGACGATCAGACGCGCACCGGTCTCTGCCAGACGATCATGAAGCGTGGCGGAGGTATCTTCCGGCGCAATCGGAAACGCTCCGCGCAGCAATACCGGGCCAGTATCCAGTCCGGCCTCCATCTGCATGATGCACACCCCGGTTTCGGTATCACCAGCCAACAGGGCACGCTGAATCGGCGCCGCCCCGCGCCAGCGCGGCAACAGCGAGGCATGAATATTAAGACAGCCAAAACGGGGCATATCGAGCACCCGCTGAGGCAGGATCAGCCCGTACGCAGCGACAACCATCACGTCAGCATCAGTGGCAGAAACCACTGCCTGGGCAGCCTCATCCCGGAGACTGAGCGGCTGAAACACCTCAATCCCTTTTTCAAGAGCCAGTTTCTTGACCGGCGAGGCCTGCAGGGCCATTCCCCTGCCCCCCGGACGATCCGGCTGAGTCAACACCAGCGCCACCTCGTGACCGGCATCGACAATCGCCTGCAAAGCCAACGCGGCGAATTCCGGCGTACCGGCGAAAATAACCTTCATGCCGTGATCCGTGACTGCTTGATCAGCTTTGCCTTGATTCGCGCTTGCTTGAGTTGCGACAAATGATCGACAAATACCTTGCCGTCGAGATGATCGATTTCATGCTGAATACACACGGCGAGCAAACCTTCCGCGTTTAACGTCTGCTCCTTCCCCTCAAGATCGAGGTAGCGCACAGTCACTCGCTCCGCCCGCTCCACCTTGTCGTAGATACCCGGCACGGAAAGGCAGCCCTCTTCACCGATTTGCGCGCCCTGACAATCTTCCAGTCGCGGGTTGATGAAGACACGTAAATCGTTCTTTTCCTCGGAAATATCTATTACAATCAATCGCTTGTGCACATCAACCTGAGTCGCCGCCAGACCAATACCGGGGGCCTCATACATGGTTTCCGACATGTCGGCAGCCAGCTTCCGGATACTGTCATCGAACGAAACGACGGGGGCCGCAACTTTCTTCAGGCGCACGTCGGGAAAACGCAAAATGGGTAGAAGTGCCATATTAAAAAGGGAATAAAGCTTGCTCGATTAAGTTATTACGTGCAGAATCTAAAGTGATTTTCGAGATATTTCAACGCATCTGCATGGTGCCTCTGAGACAACATCAATGACAGCGCGTTCCGCCCGCGTGTGAGGTTACGACTATGGTTCGCATTATATCCGCGCTCATCCTGGCCGTATCGGCCTCTTTCGTGTCTGCCGCCGAACCCATCGGCCTCGTCGACAATCCGCCCGAGCGGCACATCGTCGTCCGTGGAGACACGCTCTGGGGCATATCCGGCAAGTTCCTCAAACAACCCTGGCGCTGGCCGGAAATCTGGGGGATGAACAAGGCCGAGATCAAAAATCCTCATCTCATCTACCCCGGCGATGTCATTGTGCTCGACATGTCGAGCGGCAATCCGCGGCTGAAGCTTGCCAAGTCCTACAATTCCAAGCTGCAACCCAAGGTTTACAGCGAGTCGTTGCAGGAAGTCATACCAAGCATTCCTTCCAATGTCATCGAGCCGTTCATTTCTCAACCGCTGATTATCGAAGCGGGCGAGCATGAGAAGCTTCCACGCATCGTGGCCACCCAGGAAAACCGTGTGATGGTCGGAGGCGGTGATTCCATTTACGTATCGGGTATCACCGGTGTCGATGTTGAGAAGTGGCATGTATTCCGCGAAGGAAAGGCGCTCAAGGATCCGGATACCGGAGAAACTTTGGGCTACGAGGCCGTATTTCTTGGTGGTGCGCGTCTCGTCCGCCCCGGCGAGCCCTCCAGCCTGAACATCACGCAGGCAAAACAGGAAATCGGCCGTGGCGACCGGTTGTTGCCCGCCGCTCCGCCCAACATCGTTGCCTACGTTCCCCACCGTCCCGACGTACTCGTCCAAGGCAAGGTTCTGTCAATCTACGGTGGCGTCAACGAAGGTGGACCGGGCTACGTCATCACGCTCAACCGCGGCAAGGCGGACGGTCTTGAAATCGGCCATGTTGTGGCGCTTTACCGCAAACGTGTTTCGACCAGCGTTGACGAAGATGGAAAGCGTGTCGATACCGTGGTGCCCGAGGAGCGTTACGCGCTGGCATTCGTATTCAGGACGTTCGACCGGATCGCCTACGCATTGATCGTTGAAGCATCGAGACCGGTGATCATTGGCGACGCAGCCAGAAATCCGTGACAGACAGCGAAGGGTTGGCGGCCTGGTTGCGGCTGACCCTCATTCCCGGAATTGGCGGCGAGACGCAAAGAAAGCTTCTCGCCGCTTTTGGTTTACCCGAGGCCATTTTCTCGGCCGGACGCCTCGAAACGAGAGCCGTCGCCGGAGATCGTGCGGACCTGCTTTTCGACACTGATACCGAAGCAGGCGTCGAACTGGCGCTGGCCTGGGCAAATGAACCAGGCCGCCACATTCTGACCCTGGTAGATCCCGACTACCCGAAAAGCCTGCTGGAAATTTCCGATCCACCCTGCGTGCTCTATGTGCGCGGCAACCCGAAACTGTTACAAAAGCGGGGGCTCGCCGTGGTCGGCAGCCGCAATGCCACACCGCAAGGCCGACAGACTGCGGAAAATTTTGCCCGAACCCTGTCAGGACAAGGGCTGTGTATCAACAGCGGCCTCGCGCTCGGCATCGATGCTGCAGCCCATCAGGGTGCTCTGGCATCCGGTGGACAAACCATCGCAGTCATCGGAACCGGCGCCGATCGTATCTATCCGGCCCGTAACAAGGAACTTGCTCTGGCCATAGAAAATCAAGGCGCCATCGTTTCCGAATTCCCGCTGGGTACGCCAGCGATTGCTTCCAACTTTCCCCGGCGAAATCGCATCATTTCCGGCCTGTCGTGTGGCGTACTCGTTGTTGAAGCCGCAACGGAAAGCGGCTCACTAATCACCGCACGTCTGGCTGCCGAACAAGGACGCGAGGTCTTTGCCATTCCGGGCTCCATTCATTCTCCGGTCGCCCGTGGTTGCCACAAGTTGATTAAGCAAGGTGCCAAGCTGGTCGAGACCGCTCAAGACATTCTCGAAGAGCTGGGCGGTTTCGGACTAAACGAACCGGCCGATGAGTTGGCATCTCCCCCCCAGGCCAATGCGACACTCGATGCACTCGGCCACACTCCCTGCAGCCTCGACGAACTTGTCGAGCAGACCGGACTCGGCGCAGACCAGCTCCTCGGCGAGCTGCTCATGCTCGAACTTTCCGGCCATATCGCGACCCTGCCCGGCAACCGCTACCAGCGTCTCGGCTGAAACGAGCCGCCACCTTATCTGTGGGGACAGCTTGCCAAGGCGCGCACCCCGCACTTATCATGCCCCGGCACCCAACAGGCACAACTCATGACCAAGAAGCTGATAATCGCTGAAAAACCCTCTGTCGCCGCCGACATCGCCAAGGCGCTGGGAGGTTTTACCAAGCATGACGACTACTTCGAAAGCGATCATTTCGTGATTTCGTCGGCGGTCGGCCATCTGCTTGAGCTGTCCTGCCCCGAAGAATTCGAAGTCAAACGCGGCAAATGGTCCTTCGCCCACCTGCCCGTGATTCCCCCGCACTTTGCCCTGTCGCCGATCGAGAAGACCGAGTCGCGCCTCAAGGTCCTGGCCAAGCTCATCAAGCGTAAGGACGTCAGCGGCCTCATCAACGCCTGTGACGCGGGGCGCGAAGGCGAGTTGATCTTCAACTACATCGCCCAGCACACCAAGACGAGCAAGCCGATCCAGCGTCTCTGGCTCCAGTCCATGACCCAGGGTGCCATCCGCGACGGATTCACCCAGCTGCGCAATGGCAGCGAAATGCAGGGGCTTGGCGATGCCGCCGTGTGCCGTTCCGAATCCGACTGGCTGGTTGGCATCAACGGTACGCGGGCAATGACCGCATTCAATTCGAAGACCGGCGGCTTCCATCTGACCACCGTCGGTCGCGTGCAGACGCCGACGCTGGCCATCGTGGTCGAGCGCGAAAAGAAAATCCGCGAATTCAAGCCGCGCAATTACTGGGAAGTCGAAGCCGATTTCGCCGCCAGGGCCGGCAACTACGCAGGCAAGTGGTTTGACGAGGCTTTCAAGAAGGATGATGACGAACACGCCCGCGCCGACCGTATCTGGGAACAAGCCCGGGCGGAAGCCATCCGCGCAGCGACTTCCGGCAAGCCCGGGATTGTCACGGAAGAGGCAAAGCCGGAAACCCGGCTCTCTCCCCTGCTTTTCGATCTGACCAGCCTGCAACGCGAAGCCAATGCCCGTTTCGGCTTCTCGGCCAAGACCACGCTATCTATCGCCCAGGCGCTCTACGAAAAGCACAAGGTTCTCACTTACCCGCGAACCGATTCGCGCTGCCTGCCGGAAGACTACCTGCCGACCGTCAAGGAAACGCTACGCGTACTGACCGGCGAAGGCGCCGGCAAAGGTCACGATGAAGTGCTCCTGGCCCGCTACTCGCCCTTCGCCCACCAGATTCTTGCCCGCAACTGGGTGATGCCGAACAAGCGCATCTTCAACAACGCCAAGATCAGCGACCACTTTGCCATCATTCCGACACCACAAGCTCCAAAAAATCTCAACGAAGTCGAGCAGAAGCTCTACGATTTCGTCGTCCGGCGCTTCCTGTCGGTCTTTTTCCCCGCCGCCGAATACCTGGTAACCACCCGCATCACCCGCGTCGAGGGCCATCCCTTCAAGACCGAGGGCAAGGTGCTGGTCAACCCGGGCTGGCTCGCCGTACATGGCAAGGAAGGCCAGGAAGGCACCGAGGGCAACCTCGTCGCTGTCGCCAAGGATGAAAAGGTCAAGGCCGAAGAAGTCACGGTCAAGGCCAACGAAACCAAGCCGCCGCCACGCTACTCGGAAGCCACCCTGCTCTCCGCCATGGAAGGCGCCGGCAAGATGGTCGACGACGAGGAACTCAAGGCGGCGATGGCCGGCCGTGGTCTCGGCACCCCGGCGACCCGCGCCCAGATCATCGAGAATTTGATCGGCGAGCAATACATGCTGCGCGAAGGTCGCGAGCTGATTCCGAGTGCCAAGGCCTTCTCCCTGATGACCCTGCTCAACGGCCTCGGCATCAACGAACTTACTCAGCCCGAACTGACCGGGGAATGGGAATGGAAGCTCGGCCGCATCGAGAAGGGCGAATTCACCCGTGACGAGTTCATGCGGGAAATCGCCGAAATGACCCGCCACATCGTCGAGCGCGCCAAGACTTTCGAAGCCGACACCATCCCCGGTGATTTCGGTGTGCTGACTGCCAGATGCCCGCGCTGTGGTGGCGAGATCCGCGAGACTTACAAGAAATTCCAGTGCGGTGGCTGCGACTACGCACTATGGAAAATTGTCGCCGGGCGCCAGTTCGAGCCGGCGGAAATCGATACCCTGATCAACGAGGGGCAGATCGGCCCGTTGACCGGCTTCCGCAACAAGATGGGGCGGACCTTTGCCGCCGCCATCAAGCTCAACGACGAAAAAATGCCGGAATTCGACTTCGGCCAGGACAAGACGGACGATGCCACCGCCGAAGCCGTCGATTTTTCCGGCCAGCAAAGTCTGGGCAAATGCCCGAAATGTGCGGCAAACGTGTATGAACACGGCAACGCCTACGTCTGCGAAAAATCGGTCGGCCCCGAGAAGAGCTGCGATTTCCGTTCCGGAAAAGTCATCCTGCAACAGCCCATCGAACCTGCCCAGATGCAGAAACTGCTGGCAGACGGCAAGACCGACCTGTTGAAGGAGTTCGTCTCCAACCGCACGCGCCGCAAATTCTCGGCCTATCTCGTTGCCAAGGATGGCAAGGTCGGTTTCGAGTTCGAGAAAAAAGTCGCCAAGCCCAAAGCACCGGCAAAGAAAAAGGCCGAGGCCTGATTACTGGCCGAGTCACAACCCAAAGCCCCCGGCAATTGCACCGGGGGCTTTTTCATGGTCAATGACTTTTACCTCCAGCCGTGCGGTGCGAAAGGTCTCATGCCAAGCCCGTTCTACACTGCTTCGTTCCACGTGAAACTCCGTCAAGGGGGCCACTGATGCTTCGTCCGCATCGACTGGACGCTCACCGGCCACCTCGCCCATAATGATGAATCAATAACAGCACGTTCAGCCGGGTCTGCCGAATCGACACATGACTGCAACTCTGAATGCCTTGTATTACCTGAACGCATGGGATGCCGACAGTGACGTTGTAGATGGCATGGCACACCGAACGATGCTCAAGAAATGCCGACTGGACTACTCGGTCGCAAGCCTGAGTCGAATTGACGCCTTCCTTGATGCGCTGCGCATCACTTGCAAGCCGTCGAGAGACACATTTCTCGACTCCCCCCAAAACCAGAATCTTCTCTACTTTCTCGCCTTCTACGCTGGAGAAGTGATTGGGCGTGCACTTGGCGTCGCGCCGCTCTGGCTAAGTTATCAGGATGCGACGAAAGTGACACCCGATCATGACCGGATGTTCAGTGCCTGCTTCGAGACCAGCGTCTGCTGCCGCTATCCCGACGACCTCACGGCGGAAGTTGATTTTTTCATGCCGCTCTATGCACTCTTCACAAGACTTCTTTCTGCCGATTCCGGCAAATCGATCCACTTCAGTGCCGGCTTGTTCCTGCCGCCGGAAAGTAAAGCATCTCCATCGCCGAGTTTACCCACGCCCCCCCTCGCTCCGGGCCTCTTCGGTACTGCACGTACCGGTTACACGCCACCCGACACGACCGTCCGGTGTCAATACAGGCCGGTCCGCCCATGGTGGGGTAACAACCACAAGATTCGCACTCTACTCGACCAAGCCGATCAATTGATCGACACCGGCCGCCTGGTCTGGGGTGCTGTCGTTCAGGCGAACAATGCCCTCTACGAACCGGAGTTTCAAATCGGGGCCTGCGGTGAAGTCGTCTACGACCCTGCCGGACGTCTTCCACCAGAAGATCTGGTTGCGGCAGCCGGGCAAATATTTGCCTTGAAGGGAACCCAGCAAAACAGCGCGGAACTCGCCGCCCTTTCAGCACACCTTGCCGATGAAGCGAATCCAGCCTTCAACATGGACATTCCCCTCATGCTCTGTCCGCAACCGATGAAGCTTTCATCAACCTATTTCGACCAGTTCTTTCTGCCGGACGGCATGCTGACCCTGAGGCATTTCCCGCTTCTCATCAGCGACACATTGCCGGGCATGGTAATGATCCTGCCCTGGCAACTTTGGCCCGGCGACCTGATCGAGCAGTGGCGGAACGCAAGCGAGTCCATCCACGGTCGCCGGATTGATTCGGGCGACTGGAAACGTAGCTACGAAGAGGCTGTTCGACAAGAGCACGCGCAGCGGACGGCCAAAAGCAACGCCGAGGAAGCGGTTGCGCTCTACGAGACCGGATTGCGGCATTACCACGGGCGCGGCGTCACACAGGACTTTGCCCAGGCCCGCCGGTACTGGGAACGCGCATCGGAACTCGGTGACACGAACAGCCTCAACAACCTCGGACACCTCTACGAAGCCGGCTATGGCGTCGTCCCGGACGCTCGGAAAGCAATCTCCCATTACCGCCAAGCTGCCGAAGGAGGAAATATGCTTGCCCAGTTCAACATGGGGAAAGCCTACCTTCGGGAACGGGATTCCGGCATTAGTCAGGCAGAAGCCAGGCAATGGCTGCAAATGGCGGCCCGCCAGGGCTGTGAAGACGCAGCCACCCTGCTTTTACGGCACTTCCGCTAGGCCAGCCCGCCCCGCTCAACGGACAGCAGAAGCCCCCGGTAGCTGACAGGAAAGCAGCGCTGCACGAACAACGTCGATGGCCTGTGGCCGGGGGAAAGTCACGCGCCAGACCAGACCGACGGTACGCGACGGTGGT
Source organism: uncultured Dechloromonas sp. (assembly GCA_964583695.1). GTDB lineage: Bacteria > Pseudomonadota > Gammaproteobacteria > Burkholderiales > Rhodocyclaceae > Azonexus. Next base: position 114,240 of record CAZOWA010000002.1, on the reverse strand, counting down.
TTGCCGACGAACGGCAGGACCTTGACCAGCGCCTCCTTGTCGACCAGCGGATCGGCTGCCGTGCTCGGCATGACAGCGATGCCGGCACCGCTTGCCACCATGTAGCGGATGGTTTCCAGAGAACCGCCTTCGAGCGAATTGGCCAGGCCATCCGGCGCCGTCAGGCGTGGGCAGGATTCCAGCACCTGGTCGCGGAAACAATTACCCTGCCCAAGCAGCAGGAGACTCTCGCCATCCAGCTCGTCCGCCGGAATGGCATCCCGCAAAGACCAAGGATGAGTGGCCGGAACGACAACGCGGAACGGTTCCTCATAGACGGGCTGGGCGACCAGCCCCGGCTCGGCGAACGGCAGCGCGATGACGATGACGTCGAGCTCCCCCGCCTTGAGGGCAGGAATCAGGTTGCCGGTAAAATCTTCCTTGAGGAAAAGCGGCATGTTCGGCGCCTGCTGATGCAGGGCCGGAATGAATTGCGGCAAAAGGTAAGGCGCAATGCTGTAGATGATACCGACGCGCAGCTGCCCGCTCAAAGGATCACCAGTCGATTCCGCGATTTCCTCGAGAACCACGGCCTCGTCCAGGACACGCTTGGCCTGCGCAACGATGCGCTCACCCAGCGCGGTGATGCGCACTTCAGCGGCGGTGCGCTCAAAAAGCGCGGCGCCGAGCTGGCCTTCGACCTTCTTCAATGCCACCGAGAGCGTCGGCTGGCTGACATGGCAGGCTTCCGCCGCCTTGCCGAAATGGCGCTCACGAGCCAGCGCCACGATGTAGCGCATTTCAGTCAGGGTCATGGCAAAAATCCCAGTTTTTTCAGGTCGACCGTGGAAAGCCAGCGCCACTCGCCGGGCTTCAGATCATCCGGCAGGGAAAGCTCGCCCACCGCCTCGCGATGCAGCGCCTCGACCCGGTTGCCCACCGCGGCGACCATGCGCTTTACCTGATGGTATTTTCCGCTGGTCAGCGTCAGGCGCAGCAGATGCTCGCCGACGATCTCGCACGCAGCCGCAGCAATCGGCTCCGGCTCGTCGTTGAGCAGAACCCCCGTCAGCAACTGGTCGATCTGCACCTGATCCAGCGGATGTTTGGTAGTCGCCAGATAAACCTTGGGCACCTTGCGTCTGGCTGACGACAACTGATGATTGAGCTGACCATCGCTGGTGATCAGCAACAGCCCCGTGGTGTCCTCATCGAGCCGACCGATCGGCTGCACATCGCGTTCGCGCAACTGCACCGGCAGCAATTCAAGCACGCTGGGGTGATGCTGCGGCTTGCGCGAACACTCGTAGCCGGCCGGCTTGTGGAGCATCACACTGGCAAATTCGGCATAAGGCCAGTCGACGCCATCGACGTTGAAAACCAGCCCTTCCACATCGATTTCGGCAAAGGGATCATCGCAGACGACACCGCCGATCGACACCCTTTCCTGCCAGATCAACGCGCGGCAGCCCTTGCGGGTACCAAACCCGTGCTTTTGGAGGATACGTTCTAGTTGCATGGCGGAATGCTAACATTCGGGGATGAATTTCGAACACCTCATCCAGATCAACGACCCGGAAAACCCGCTGATCGAGCCGCTGACCCGCGAACAGCTGTGGTCCGGCCTGCGCCACCGCGTCGACAATCCCCTGCCCTTCCTGCCCGGCCTGGAAGCCTGCACCGTCCTCGAAAAGACCGACGATGCCATCCTCCGCGAGCTCGATTTCGGCCCCGCCACCATCTGCGACCGCGTCACACTGGCCGAGATGCACTGGGTACGCTTCGACATCGTTCCCTCGGAAACCCACGCCGGCGGCGGCCTGACCATCACCATCGAAGAGCCGGAACCGGGCTTCCTGTTCCTGCGCTTCGCCTACGAAACCACCCTGGCCAGCAATCCGAATTCGGAAGACCGGGCCTACATCGAATACGTCAAATCGGCCTACCACCAGTCCGACGTCGATTGCGTCCGCCTCATCCGCATGCTGGCCAGCGGCCTACAGCCGCAGTGAGCACCCACAAGCGTTTCTGGGACGATCCCTACCAGACGCATCTGGAAACGCAGGTGGCGACGGTCGACGGCGACACCGTGAGCCTTGCCGAAACCATTTTCTATGCCTTTTCCGGCGGCCAGGAAAGCGACGCCGGCCAGATCGGCGGGCACCCCGTCCTCGAAGCACGCAAGGAAGGGTTCGACATCCTCTATCGCCTGCCATCCGGACACAACCTGCGGGCGGGCGACCCGGTCAGTGTCGACATCGAATGGCCGCACCGCCTCGCGCTGATGCGCCTGCATTTTGCGGCCGAACTCATTCTTGAACTGGTCTGCCGGAAATTCCCCGGCATCGAAAAACTCGGCGCCCACATCGCGCCGGGAAAGGCCCGCATCGACTTCAAGGCCCCGGAAGTACTCACCCCCCATTTGCCGGCGCTACAGGCCGATGCCATGGCGATCATCGATGCCGACCGGGAAATCCGCTGCGCTTTCTCCGATGAAACCCAACAACGCCGCTACTGGGAAATCGACGATTTCGCCCGCGTTCCCTGCGGCGGCACCCACCTGCACCGAACCGGCGAAGTCGGGCGCATTGCCCTGAAGCGCAAAAACGTTGGCAAAGGCGTCGAGCGGATCGAAATCAGCCTCGACGACCCGCGCTGATCAGGCTTCCACGGTCAACCGGAAAAAACGCCCAAAAACGGGAAAGCGTTTTCCTTACTCGACGCCCTGCGAGGCCAGATAGTCTTCGTAACCGCCGAGGTAATCGATGATCCGGCCATCACCCTTGACCTCAAACACGCGGGTGGACAGCGAGGACACGAACTCGCGGTCGTGCGAGACGAAGACCAGCGTGCCGGGGAATTTTTCGAGGCCGCTGTTGAGGGCTTCGATGGATTCCATGTCAAGGTGGTTGGTCGGTTCGTCCATGACCAGCACGTTGTGTTTCGACAGCATGAGCTTGCCGAACAGCATGCGGCCCTGCTCGCCCCCGGAAATCACGTTGACCGGCTTCTTGACCTCGTCGCCGGAGAACAGCAGGCGGCCGAGCGTGCCGCGGATCAGCGTTTCCAGATCGCCGCCGTCTTCGATGGTAGCGCGGGCGTAGCCGGCGATCCATTCGGTCAGGCTTTCGGTACCGGCGAACTGGGCGCTGTGGTCCTGCGCGTAGTAGCCCGGATTGGCCTTCTCGGCCCACTTGATGGTGCCGAACTGCGGCGTGACTTCGCCCATCAGCAGCTTGAGGAAGGTCGTCTTGCCGACGCCGTTTTCACCGATCACGGCGATGCGTTCGCCAGCATTGATGGTGATGGTCAGGTTGTTGAAAATCTTGCGGTCGCTGCCTTCGTAGGCAAAGGACAGGTTTTCGATCTCGACGGCCTGACGGTGCAGCTTCTGCTTCTCGTCGTAGTCAAAGCGGATCCACGGGTACTGGCGCGAGGACGGCTTGACGTCTTCCGGCTTCAGCTTGTCGATCAGCTTCATGCGGCTAGTCGCCTGTTTGGCCTTGGAAGCGTTGGCCGAAAAGCGGCGGACGAAGGTCTGCAGTTCGGCGATGCGTTCCTTGGCCTTGGCATTGGCGTTCTGCTGGCGCTCGCGGGCCTGCTGGGCGGCTTCCATGAAGTCGTCGTAGTTGCCGGCGTAGGTCGTGATCTTGCCGTAGTCCAGGTCGGCCATGTGGGTACAGACCTGGTTCAGGAAGTGGCGGTCGTGGGAGATGATGATCATCGTCGAATCACGATTGTTCAGCACGTCTTCCAGCCAGCGGATGGTGTTGATGTCGAGGTTGTTGGTCGGTTCGTCGAGGAGCAGGATGTCCGGGTTGGCGAACAGGGCCTGGCAGAGCAGCACGCGCAGCTTCCAGCCCGGGGCCACTTCGCTCATCGGGCCGTTGTGCTGTTCGGTCGGGATGCCGACGCCGAGCAGCAACTCACCGGCGCGAGATTCGGCCGTGTAACCGTCGTATTCGCCGACCTTGCCTTCAAGCTCAGCGGCATGCATGTAGTCGTCCTCGGTCGCGTCCGGATTGGCGTAGATCGCATCGCGTTCGGCCATCGCCGACCACAGTTCCTCGTGACCCATCATCACGACGTCGAGCACGCGCATGTCTTCGTACGCAAACTGGTCCTGCTTGAGGTAGGCCATGCGCTCATGCACGTCCTTCGAGACGTTGCCGGCCGACGGTTCAAGCGCGCCGCACAGGATCTTCATGAAAGTCGACTTGCCGGCCCCGTTGGCGCCGATCAGGCCGTAGCGGTAGCCTTCGCCAAACTTGACGTTAACGTTTTCAAACAGGGGCTTGGCCCCGAACTGCATGGTGATGTTGGCGGCGACGAGCACGTGAATTCCGATCTGCGAACTGGCAAAAACAAGCGGTAAAACGAAGGGGCGAATTTTACCTGTTTTCAAGGGGTTGAATGCAGCAAGGCAGCTTTTGACTGCACTGCGGTGTAACATTCCGGCCAACAACGACTCGCCCCCGCGGCACCGAGACAGCTTATGGTTCCCCACCTGACCACCGCCCTCACCGGCCCCCTGCTCGAACTCGAGCGCACATTCCTGGAAAGCAGCACCCGGATCGAGCACTGGATGCGCGGCCAATGGCAGGAGCACACGCCTCCGTTCTATTCGTCATGCGACCTGCGCAATTCCGGCTTCAAGCTAGCCCCCGTCGACACCAACCTGTTCCCCGGCGGTTTCAACAATCTCAATCCGGCCTTCCTGCCGCTCTGCGTGCAGGCTGCGATGAGCGCCATCGAAAAAATCTGTCCGGATGCGCGCAACCTGCTGCTCATCCCGGAAAACCACACGCGCAACCAGTTTTACCTGCAGAACGTTGCCCAGATCGCCGCCATCCTGCGCCAGACCGGACTCAATGTTCGTCTCGGCACGATGTTGCCGGAGATCACCCAACCCACCCCGATCGACCTGCCAAACGGCCAGCAACTCCTGCTCGAACCCCTGGTCCGCACCAAACACCGCCTCGGACTCGACGGTTTCGACCCCTGCGCCATCCTGCTCAACAACGATCTCTCGGCGGGTATTCCGGACATCCTGAAAGACCTCAACGAACAGTTCGTCCTGCCGCCGCTGCACGCCGGCTGGGCCGTGCGCCGCAAATCCAACCATTTCGCCGCCTACGATCAGGTCGCCAATGATTTCGCCAAGGAAATCGGCATCGACCCCTGGCGCATCAACCCGGCTTTTTCCGTCTGTCGCAGCATCAACTTCCACGAGCGCCAGGGCGAGGAATGTCTGGCCGCCAACGTTTCCGCCGTGCTCGACATCGTGCGCGAGAAGTACAGGGAATACGAGATCGACGAGACACCCTACGTCGTCGTCAAGGCCGACGCCGGCACCTACGGCATGGGTGTGATGACCGTGCGCAACGTTGACGAAGTCATCGCACTCAACCGCAAGCAGCGCAACAAGATGAGCGTCGTCAAGGAAGGCCTCGAAGTCAGCGAGGTACTCATCCAGGAAGGCGTGCATTCCTTCGAGACCCTTAATGAAGCCGTCGCCGAGCCGGTCATCTACATGATCGACCGCTACGTGGTCGGCGGCTTCTACCGCGTGCACACCGGGCGCGGCAAGGACGAGAACCTCAACGCGCCGGGCATGCATTTCGAGCCACTGGCCTTCGAAACCGGCTGTAACCTGCCCGACTACCGCTGCGGCAACCCGGATTCGCCGCCCAACCGTTTCTACGCCTATGGCGTGGTCGGGCGACTGGCCTGCCTTGCCGCCGCGGTCGAACTCGAACGCACGGCACCCGAAAACGACTGAATTCCGGGCCCGTGACACAACAGCTCCATTTCGAAAAACATCTTCTGGGCGGCAGCAGCCAGTCCCTGAAATTCGCTTTTGTGATTGATCCGCTCGACCATCTGAAAGCCTGGAAGGATTCTTCCATCGCCATGATGCGCGCTGCGGAGAAGCACGGGCACGACGTGTTTGCCATCGAAAGCAGTACGCTCGGCTGGCGCACGCCGGAACCCGGCCAGCACGCCGGCGGCGTTTTCGGTGAAGCCATCCATCTCCACCTGCGTCCGGACGACCACGACTGGTACCGCGAAACCCGCTGCGAGTGGATGCCCCTGAAGGCATTCGACGCGGTCATCATGCGCAAGGATCCGCCCTTCGATTTCGAGTACCTGACCGCCACCTGGCTTCTCGAACGGGCCGAAGCCCAGGGCGTGCGCGTCTTCAACCGGCCGCGCGCCCTGCGCGAACACTCCGAAAAACTGGCCATTACCGAATTCGAGCAGTTCGCACCCACCACCCTGGTCGCCCGCGACCTCAACCAGCTCCAGCACTTCATCGACGAACAGCGCGACGTCATTCTCAAGCCGCTCGACGGCATGGGCGGCAGCCAGATTTTCCGCGTCCATCGCAACGACCCGAACCGTAACGTCATCCTCGAAACACTCACCGATAACGGCGGGCGAACGATCATGGCGCAACGCTACCTGCCGGAAATCAGCGCCGGTGACAAACGTATCCTGATCATCGCCGGCAAGCCGGTGCCCTACTGCCTGGCGCGCATTCCCAAGGCCGGCGAAACCCGCGGCAACCTGTCGGCCGGCGGCACGGGCGTGGCGCAGGAGCTTTCCCACCGCGACCGCGAAATTGCCGAAACCCTCGGCCCCATCCTGCTCAAGCGCGGACTGATGCTGGTCGGCCTTGATGTCATCGGCGATCATCTCACCGAAATTAACGTTACCAGCCCGACCTGCATGGTCGAAATCCGCCAGCAAACGGGTTTCGATACGGCCGGCGCCTTCATCACAGCCATCGAACGCGTATGCGGCATTTCCTGATATTTCTGGCTTTCCTGCTGCTTGCCGGCTGCGGCCGTACGCCCTTGCAGGAGCAACAGGCCTACGTTTTCGGCACACGTGTCGAAGTCATCGTCGTCAGTGCCGATCCGGAACAGGGGCGTCAGGCCATTGCCGCCGTGCTGCGCGAATTCGACCGCCTGCACCAGGCCTATCACGCCTGGCAACCCTCGGAACTGACCCAGCTCAACCAGGCCATCGCGGCCGGCAAACCCCTGCGTGTCACGCCAGAACTGGCAGCGTTCGTCAGCGAAGCCCAAGCCTTCAGCCGCCAGGGCGACTACCTGTTCGACCCCGGCATCGGCCAGCTCATCGCCTTGTGGGGCTTTCAGGCCGACGAATTCAAGGCCGAACTGCCGCCGGAAAAAGACATCAAGGCCTGGCTCGCGAAAAAGCCCTCCATTGGCGACATCAGCATCGACGGCGAGATGATCCGCAGCCGCAATCGTGCCGTCGCCCTCGATTTCGGGGGCTATCTGAAAGGCGTCGCCCTCGACCGTGCCGCCGCCATCCTGCGCGCGCAGGGCATCAACAACGCACTGATCAACATCGGCGGCAACGTCATGGCGCTGGGCAGCAAGGAAGGCACCAAATGGCGGGTCGGCATCCAGCACCCCCGCCAGTCCGGCCCGATGGCCACCATCGCCCTTGAAGATGGCGAGGCGATTGGCACCTCCGGCGATTACCAGCGTTTCTTCGAAGTCGACGGCCAGCGCTACGCCCACCTGCTCGATCCACGCACCGGGTATCCCGCCGATCAGACGGAAGCGGTCACCGTCCTCATTTCGCCGGGCCCGAAGGCTGGCACACTTTCCGACGCCACCTCGAAACCCATCTTCGTCGCAGGCGACAAGGGCTGGCGCGAGATGGCCAGGAAAATGGAAATTAGCCTCGTTTTTCGAGTTGACCGCAGCAATCAGGTTTTCGTCACCGAAGCCCTGCACAAGCGTCTGGAATTCATCGGCCAGCCGCCACCCCTGACCATCCTGCCCTGAGCGGAACGCCGGCTTGACACCCCGGACGGCAAGTCGTATACGTCATAAGGCTTGCCATCCGCTCCAAGCCGGGTGGCAGAATCGAACGCAGGACACCAGCCGTTACGGCCACGGGGAGGTTTGTGTTTCAGGGAATTTCGTTCCGAAAGCCGGGCTTCGCCAACAGCCTGATCGTGCGCATCGGGCTGCTCATTCTCTTTTCGCTTGCCGCTTTCACCTTCAGCCTCTACCACCTGCTCGGCCGGCCAACCATCGACCGTCTGGCCGAAGCCCGCATGCAGCTGGTTTCGGAGCAGCTCGAGTCACGCGTCAGCCGCCTCTTCAAGACAGTCGACATCACCCTCCACAACAGTCACGACTGGGGTGAAGCCGCCGGGCTCGATCACAACCAGCTGCTACGCTTCAACGAATATTTCTTTCCCGTTCTCGCCAACAACAGCGAAATCGCCTCGGTCATCTTCGCCCACGAATCGGGCCGGGAAATCCTGCTCCTGCGCAACAAGGACGGGCAATGGCTGAACCGACTGAGCGACCCGGAACGCTGGGGTGAGCAAACCTTCTGGGTGATCTGGTCGCCGGACCGGCAGATCGAGCGCATCGAAATGCGCAAGCTCGACTACGACGCCCGCACACGCCCCTGGTTCAAGGGCGCGATGGCACTGAACGACAGCAAGGCAACCTATTGGACCGTGCCCTACATCTTCTACACGACGCGCGACGCCGGCCTGACGGCAGCCATGCAATGGCGGGGCGCGGATGGTTCCCGCTACATCATCGGGCACGATGTCAGGCTGGCCGAGCTGGCCGAATACACCACCCGTCTCAACCTCGGGGATCGTGGCAAGGCCGCCCTGTTTACCGACGACGGCAAGCTGCTCGCCCCGCCTGCCGACCCGCGCTTTGTCGATGCAGCCGGAATCAATCAGGTGCTGCTCAAGGATGCGACGGAAGCACTCCTGCCCGATCTGGCGGCCAGCCACGCTGACTGGCTGGCGAAAGGCCAGCCGACTGGTCACGTCAACAGCTTCGCCCGACCCGACGGACGCTGGTTCAGCCGGTTCCATCCGATGAACATCAGCACCCGACAGATCTGGATCGGCGTGCTGGCCCCGGAAGACGAATTCAATCCGGCCAGCCGGCAGGATTTGCTGCTCATCGCGTTGATCGCTCTTTCCAGCCTGGCCCTCGGCCTGATCGTGGCAATTCGTCAGGCCCGCCGTTTCGGTCAGCCACTGCAGTCGCTGACCCAGGAAAGCGAACGCATCGGGCGTCTGGAGCTTGACGAACCGGTGATAACCGCCGCGCGTTGGCGCGAAGTCGAACATCTGGCCAATGCCCTGGAAAACATGCGCCAGCACCTGAAAATTTCGCAGGAGGCACTTCAGAACATCAACGTCGATCTCGAGCAAACCGTCGCAAGACGCACCCACGCCCTGCACGAAAGCCAGGAGATCCTGCGCAAGCGCGAAGCCATATTCCGGGCGATCTTCGATAACGCCGCCGTCGGAATCGTCAGCCTCGACGCGCAGGGCAAGCCCACCCTGTTCAACCCCGCCTACGCGACGTTTATCGGCCGTCCCGTCGATGCCCTGCTCGGCAAGCCGGTTTCCGAAGTGCTTCCGATCACCGAACCCGGACGCCTGCATCAGGCCATCGACGCCGTGGCCAGCGGACGACGCGACGGCCTGCGTACCGAATTCGAGTTCATCGGCCGGGCCGGCGAACCGCGCTGGGGTGATGTACAGATCGCCGCAGTTCACAACGGAGGCGGCGAACTCGACTCGTTGCTCGTCACTGTCCTCGACATTACCGACCGCCGCGAAATGGAAGCCGAACTGATCCGCCAGTTTTCCTTCCTGCAGGCCCTGCTCGACACCATCCCCAACCCGATTTTCTACAAGGGTGCCGATACCCGTTTTCTTGGCTGCAACAAGGCTTACGAAGCGTTTTTCGGCGTCGAACGCGGCGAATTCATCGGCAAGCGCGTCCTCGATCTCGACTATCTTCCGGAGGAGGCCCGTCGCGCCTATCAAGCCGAGGACGAATCGGTCATCGCCAGCAACGGCCGGGTTTCACGTGAAACGAGCCTGACCAGCGCAGAAGGCAGAAGCCATGACGTCCTCTATTCGGTCAACGGCTTCCAGACCACCGAAGGCGAGCCGGGCGGGCTGATCGGCGTCATCGTGGACATCACTCCGCTCAAAGAAGCCGAGCGGGAAGCCGAACACGCCCGCGCCGTGGCCGAAGAAGCGGCAGCGGCGAAGGCCGATTTCCTGGCCAACATGAGCCATGAAATCCGCACCCCGATGAACGCCATCATCGGCATGACCCACCTTGCGCTACAGACCGAACTGACCAGCCGCCAGAAAAATTATCTGAGCAAGGTCGATAACGCCGCCAAGGGTCTGCTCGGCATCATCAACGACATTCTCGACATCTCGAAAATCGAGGCCGGGAAAATGCTCATCGAGCACATTCCCTTCCGTCTTGACGATACGCTCCAGCGCCTTGCCGACGTTTCCCTGCTCAAGGCCGGCGAACGCGGTCTGGAACTGCTCTTCGACGTTGCGCCCGGCGTTCCCGACGCCCTGGTCGGCGACCCCCTGCGCCTCAATCAGGTGCTGCTCAATCTGGTCGGCAACGCCATCAAATTCACCGAGCAGGGTGAAGTGACCCTGACTGTCAGCACCGTATCACGTAGTGACACCACGGCCGAATTGCACTTCGAGGTGAGCGACACCGGCATCGGTATGTCGGAAGAACAACAGCAACGCCTGTTCAGCGCCTTCAGTCAGGCCGACAGCTCGACCACGCGGAAATACGGCGGCACCGGGCTCGGCCTCTCCATCTGCAAGCGCATCGTCGAAATGATGGGCGGGCAGATCGGGGTGAGCAGTACACCCGGAGTCGGCAGCCGTTTCCACTTCACCGTGCCCTTCGACCTTTCGACGGAAATGCCTGAAAAGGGCCAGCGGCTGGGTATTCCCGACCAGCTCAACACCCTGGTCATCGACGACAGCGCCGGCGCGAGGCAGATTTTCCGGCAACTCCTCCTCGCCCTTGGCCTGCCCTGCCACGCAGTCGCCAGCGGCAGCGAGGGGATCGTTGAACTAACCCGCGCCAACGCAGCCGGAGAGCCCTACCAGTTGATCATCATCGACTGGCAGATGCCCGGCATGGATGGCGTTGAAACCCTGCGCCGCATGCATCAGGGCGGGCTGCTGCGCGGCCGTCCGAAAGTCATCCTGAGCACCGCCTTCAACCAGGAAGAGCTCCGCGCCACTCTCGGCAACATCAGCGTGGACGCTTTCCTGGGCAAGCCGGTCACACCTTCTTCGCTGTTCGACAGCATCATCGAAGCCGTCAATGCCGGTACATCCGGTGTGCCACTCGCGCCGCCGGTGATCGCCGGTGGCGTCAAGTTCAACGGCCAGCGCATCCTGCTGGTCGAAGACAACGAGGTAAATCGTGAACTGGCCGAGGAAATGCTGACCTCGGTCGGACTCACCGTCGACCTTGCAGAAAACGGTCTGGAAGCCGTCAATAGGGTGAGCACCGGCAACTACGATCTTGTCCTGATGGACTGCCAGATGCCCGTCATGGACGGCTATGAAGCGAGCCGCCGGATCCGTCAGGACGAACACCTGCGCCGCCTGCCCATCATCGCCATGACCGCCAACGCCCTCGCCGCCGACCGCCAGCTCTGTCTTGATGCAGGTATGGACGAACACATCCCCAAGCCGATCGACGTCAATCTCCTCTACACCACGCTCGCCCACTGGCTGAGCGGCGGCGAACCGAGAAATGCGGAACATCCGCTCCCGGTGGAAGCGCCGATCACCGAACTCACGCACAGTGGTCCGCCGCCAATCATCGACGAAGCCGCTGCGCTCAACCGCCTTGGCGGGAATCAGGCGCTCTTCGACCGCCTGCTCTCACGCTTTCATCAGAATCAGGCCGATGTCGTCGAACGACTGCGTTCCGCAAAGGCCCGGAGCGACTTCAGGGGAATGACCATCGATGCCCATACGCTGCGCGGACTGGCTGGCAACGTTGGCGCCAATGCGCTGGCCGAAGCGGCAAAGAATCTCGAACACCGCCTGAAGGAAGAGGCACCGGAAACCCATGGCGGTGAAATCGACAGCATGATCGAAGCTCTGGCGGAACAACTCGCACACGTGCTCAACATGACTGCCCGATCTGCGGCAAAGCCGGAAGCCGGCGCGACCGCAAATGCCCCGGATGCAGAGGCGCGGGCAAACGCACTGGGCCGGCTGCTCTCTCTGCTCGATCACTCCGACGCCTCGGCAGTGCGCCTGTACGAAAGTGTTCAACCCTGGCTCAGCCCGCTCGCCGGTGCAAGCCTTGCAGATCAGCTGACGCGGAGCATCGAGGACTACGAATTCGAATATGCCGCTGATATTTTGCGTAGAATCGCCAGTGCCTTATCCATCGAGCTGACCAATGTCTGAATCCGGAGTGATCATGTCTTCGCTGCTATCCAAACAGTGCATTCTTGTCGTTGACGACACCCCGGAAAACATCGACCTGCTGACCGAACTGCTCGGCAACGACTACCGGGTCCGCGTCGCAACCAGCGGTGAAAAAGCCCTCAAGATCGCCTATTCCGACTCACCGCCCGACCTCATCCTGCTCGACATCATGATGCCCGGGCTAAGCGGCCTCGAAATCTGCCGGCGCCTCAAGGCCAACCCGGATCGCCGCCGCATCCCGATCATTTTCGTAACCGCCATGAGCACCACGGAAGACGAACAGCGCGGTCTCGAACTTGGTGCCGTCGACTACATCACCAAGCCGATCAGCCCACCCATCGTCAAAGCCCGGGTACGTACCCATCTTGCCCTGTACGACCAAACCCGCGAGCTGGAACGAATGGTTCGCCAGCGCACGCAAGAGCTGCTCAAAACCCGCCAGCAAATCATCCGGCGACTGGGCCGGGCAGCCGAATTCAAGGATAACGAAACCGGCAACCACGTGCTGCGCATGAGCCACTACGCCCGGCTCATCGCGCTGGCCCACGGCCTTGGTGATGAAACTGCCGACATCATTTTCAACACGGCCCCCATGCACGACATCGGCAAGATCGGCATCCCCGACTCGATTCTTCTCAAGCCGGGCAAGCTGAACGGTGAAGAATGGGAAATCATGCATGAACACCCCGTCATGGGCGCCGAAATCATCGGCCAGCATGAAAACGAATTACTGCAAACCGCCCGCGTCATCGCCCTCTCCCATCACGAAAAGTGGGATGGCAGCGGCTACCCGGGCGGGCTTAAAGGCGAAGACATCCCGCTCGAAGGCCGCATCGTCGCCATTGCCGACGTCTTTGATGCACTGGTTTCGGTTCGCCCCTACAAAAAGGCCTACCCTGTCGACGAATCCCTGAAAATCATGGAAGCCGCCATTGGGAGTCACTTCGATCCGACACTGATGCTCGCCTTCCAGAAAGCCCTGCCGGAAATACTTCGCATCAAGGAAATCTACGCCGACGAACACGGCGCCCTCACCGACGTGGAATTCAAGATCAAGGAAATCTACGGTCAGCAGGACGCGGCCTCCGACATCTGAAAGTGGAATCACCCCTCTTGAGCCCACCTGAACACCTGCCCCGGGTCCATCTCCAGTCAGCGCTACCCGAGGAAACGCTCAGACAACTGCAAATTCTGGCCAAACAGGAAATCGAACAAAAAAAGCTGGAAAAGCGTTGGGCAAAAATCCTCGGGCTGTTTTTCGGCATCACCGTTACTGCCTTCCTGGCCACGCTTCTGGTCTGGAATGGCCTGCGTCACTGAAACGCCGCTTACTCCTGCACCCTCGAATCGATCACCAGTGTCACCGGTCCGTCATTGACCAGACCGACTTCCATGTCTGCCCCGAAAACGCCAGTGGGCACCGCCTTGCCCAAGGCCACCGACAAACGCTCGACAAAACGCCCGAACAGGGGCGCCGAAACATCACCCGGCGCAGCGCGGCTCCACGAGGGACGATTCCCCTTCCTGACCGAGGCATACAACGTAAATTGCGACACTGCGAGTATCTCTCCGGAAATGTCCTGAACGCTCCGGTTCATCACCCCGTCCTCGTCGGAAAAAACCCGAAGGCGCACGATCTTGCCGACCATCCACTCCAGATCAGCCTCACCGTCATCCGCCTCGAACCCGGCGAGAACCAGCAATCCGTTTCCGATTTTTCCCGTTATTTTCCGGTTGACCGTGACAGAAGCCTCCCGAACCCGCTGAATCACAACCCGCATGCCATGCGCTCCCCGAATGGAAAAAGGGCTCGGTAAAGAGCCCTTTTTCTTGTTCCGAATTTAATTGTAGGTTCTCATCCAGACTGAGATATCCCTACTGAAATATCTTGAGGTTAGCTGTTCCCGTTTGAGAGGGATCCAGCTAAATTTCCCAACAGATGAGATGAACCTACAGAATCTGGGCTCGTGCTCTCTGAGTTCACCCTGATCCTTGATTCTACCTCCGATGGCGCAACCCCCATCAAGTCTGACAAAAACCGCCTAAGCTCATCCGTCGCAGGATAGATTGCCAGACGTGGCGGCATCACCGTATGCCCTCGAATTGGAAAAATCCCAGCCTCCGCAAGAAGATTCCCCATTTTCTTGGAACTGGTCCGCAAACTTGCTGCGATATCACGCCGACACACATGAGCCTGCCGAAATCGCTCGACGTCCTCTATCCGCACGCGAGAGCCCAACTCCTTGTTGGTTCCTAGCTTTTCTGCAGAAACATAGCCATTCTGGCAAAGCCAGTAGGCCATCTGGTCCTTTATGGCGAGATATCTAGCCATTTCCGGGATGCTCATCCAAGTCAGCTTTCCACTGTTCAGACCAGACCACCAATTTTTCAACTGTGCACGGTCGAACACCCAACTGGATAAACCCACCGCTCCCACCAAAACAGATTGTGGTTTGAGTTGTCCAGCCTTCACCGCGTCCACCAAGGTGGCCACCTGTTCAGTAGTCCAGGTCCAGTAGCGCAAGACATGACCGAAGGCGACTTGTTCTTCCTCGGGGATCGTCGCCACTGGCAAGCCATCCGTCAAAGAAAGAATCTCATCCACCTCGTTCCTGGGCACACACCATGGCATCGGTCCTAGTCGAGCCACCCTTCGTGCAGTTGGAAACAAGAGTTTCAGCATGCGACGCATGCGCATTTTCCCTAGGCCCAGCATCTCCATAGCCCTGCCCATTGTGATCTCGTTGTCGAGTTGAGTAAGAACCCAGTCCAACTGATCACGACGCACCACCATGAACCGCCGTCCAGTACTGCTGAACGACTCCTGCCCATCCAGAAGACCATCCTGCACCATTGCGCGCAGCTTTTTAGGTGACACGCCGATTTCCCGAGCTGCAGCCTGTGCTGGAATCCACTGGGCATTGGCTAGCAGTTGTTCGGCAAGACGATTGCGTTTGCTCAGCCCTCCTTTCCAATGCTGGCTCAGCCACTGCTCAAAGGCATCCCGAACAGGAATGAAAGCACTCTCCGAAAGCCCCTTGTATAGATAGGTATGGGCCTGTTTGAAAACCCCCTTCAGACCGCTCTTGTGCCCTTCACCCAGTCCTTGCATCCTGGCCCATCCGTCCTGAAAGGCATGAGGCCACTGGACCAAGATTTCCGCAGCAAGCGAGGACACAGACCAAGAGGCCTGCATCGAGAAGGCCTGCCGAAGTTTCAAGGGCTTCGGCCCAGAGATCGGGTCCATATAGCCGCCCAAGAAACGGATCAGACGTTGCACCTGCTCGATGGTCATTCCTGCCAGGATGGGAAAATCGTCCCCATCGTCCCGACCCAGTAGCCGCTCCTCCAGATAACCAGCCAAACGGTGCACACTATCCGGCGCTGCTTGAGGATTTTCATGTCGGAGATCGGCACCACAGGGGCACCGCAGAAGATGTCCCCGCCGCCAAGGCACTGGTTGTCCGCAGGAGCTGCATTGGTCCACCAGCCAGACACCGTGTTGGGGGCAGGCATCATGGAACATCAGCTCCCAGCCGGCCTTCCAAACAGGTTCCTCCATCAAGCAGAGGGGACAAAACCTCGCCTGGCGCTGATTCCAAACCCGCCCCTTGTCTTGAACCAGTTCCGCCATATGGTTGATATGAGCGTGAAGGTCCGGATCCAAGGTATGACTGGGCAACAAATGGTTCTGCCGTAGCCAACCCGGGTCATAGCGAGCCCCCAGTTGCTTCAACTCATACAGACTCAAGCAATTGGTTTCGGCCAATCGGAGCATGTAGCCTTGGGGCCCTTCAGTACGGCTCGGCGCAGGCCGTACCAGGAGATGAGGGATAGTGAAAGGGTCTGCAAAAGGGATTCTGTTCTTCGTCATTTAAGTACTTCCTTTGGCGAGATTCATGCCGAGCTTTCTGGCCACCGGGGAGCCGACAAGCTCTTGGCGGGTGTGTAGCTGGAATACCTCACCAGAACGGTCAAGGGGACGCAGCACCGACTCGGGATGGAAAGGATTGAGACGGTCAGGCACGTCCCGCCAAACCCGGTTGCGAAATCCCGCTGCCAACGCCGACAGATCAATTTTTTCCAAACCTGCAGCTGTGGCAACAGAAACTGCTCCTTCCAGGATCTTGATCACATAGTCCATGAGGCCATAACTGCCGGCATGGAAGCGTCGAGCCTGATTGCTTTCGTGCAGGGGCGTTTCCATGGGGATGGGCAGATAGGTCTCCAGCGCCTTGAGAACACCGCGGAATTCCTGGAAGTCATCCGCTTGGTCGAAGGCAAATGGGGCCACCCGAATCCGCGCAGAAAACCGCCGTGCCAACTGTTCGTTGCTGTTGACCACCGACTCAGCCGCCGGCAAACCACAAGCCACCATGCCCACCTGGGTGGCCTCCAGTAGATTCTTCAACCAGTCAGTAATGTCTCGGAATGCGTTAAGACTTGGGGCATAGAAGAGGTGCTGGAACTCGTCGAGCAGCACGATTTCCACACCACACCGCCTAAACAGGTCATGGATTCGCGCTGTCATTTCCGGCGCAGTACCACGGTGAGCCTTGGGGTACCCCATAGCTTCCAGAATGGCACTAGCCAAGCTACGGCTAGTCGGTGACGAGGGTACCGAGACCAGAAGTACGGGAATGTGCGTGCGCTCAGTCTCGTAAACCCTGGGGAAGCTCTCCAGATACGCCTCTACCATCGTGCTCTTTCCAGCCCCTGAGGGGCCAGAAAGTAACAGTCCGCCGCCAGCGTCGTACTTGCGACGGCGCACGTGAAGCTCAGCCATCGCATGCATGGCTTCACGGTGGCGCCGATGTGGCAGGGGGTCCAGGACCAGCTTGAATCCTTGGCCAGGAAGATGGGCAACGATCTGGCCGTCTGATGTCGATGTATATCGCGAAAGAATGGTGACAGGATCCATCATCAGCCCACCTTTCTGGCAACTGAAAAGTCAGGCAATTCGTCATCGAGGCCGGAGGGAAGCACCTCAGGGGGCTCTGATTTGGCCCTTTTAATCGGCTTACGCGCCTCAGCCAGCGGATCTTGACTGTGCAGTACGGCCTCAGAGTCATGCATGGCAACTCTTGCGCCGGTCTTCCGGTGACCCATTTTCTTAGCCTTCAGAGCCTCCTGAATCAGGTCCTCAATTTCCGCCTTGGCCTGCAGCAACTGATCTGACAAAACATGATCGCCGAAGCGCTTACGGGCCTTCTCCCGCACAAGACGATGGATCTCCCGGGGCAGATCTTGAGCGTATGCCATCAGCTTCGCCGGCACCTTCAGATATTCCTTAGTGACCGTATCGAAGACATGGATGTGAGCGACCGTGTCCTCGTAGTATTTGAGCTGTACAGGAAGATTCTCGCCAGTGCGCCGGCGCAAAACCTGAAGTTGCTCGGAGTTGTACTGGAGGCCATCAAGCTCGATTCCGTAGTGGAACAAGGTGCGCTTAGCTGGGATGCCGGTGATCACCTCCAATTGCTGGGGATAGACCGGCAACTCAATGATGCGACGATCAGCAGAGGGTATCCATTGGTCGATAGGACGAGCACCGATACCACGGTGAGTCGTGACGTTGTAAACCTCAACCACCCACTTGGTTAGAAGATGCACCAAGGACTGCATGTCGATGACTGCCTTGTCCTCGGCAGGATAGTCTCCCCGCTCATCTACCGAACTGAACACAGTTCCGGGCAAGCGATGGATCAGGCCCATATTCATGGTCCGAAAAAAACGCTCAATGGCGCCCTTATGCTGTGGCGTCTTTGAGCCACAGAACAGCATTTGAATGCCCATCTCCATACACGAGGATTCCAAGGCCTCGGAGTGAAGGTCGGTGCCGTTGTCCACGGCGATCAGTTCGGGGATGCCATGAGCAGGCCAGGATCCCTTGATATCTGGGAAGCGAGCTAACCACTCATCTTTAGGCAGAATGGCCCGACGTAGGCACTGAAGGACGCCATGACTGGAGGGCGCGTTGAAGGAGATGTAAAACCCAACCACCATGCGTGAATAGTGATCGATGGCCATGGTCAGCCAAGGCCGCCCCAATGGCAGCATCGTCAGGCTATCGATGACAATCAGATCTAGGGGGGTGTGGTCGATCTCAATGCGTTCAAGCACACTGCCAACTTTCACATTCCCTAGCGCGGCCCGGTACTTTACGCGCGCCGCCTCGGCACCTTCCCGTGCCTTGTCCACCAGGTCTTGCTGAAGGTTGTCCAGCCAGCGGTAAATTGTGGCTCGAGCTGGCTTCCTGATCCGCTCATCTGCGAGCAGGCCATTATTTATGCCATCGATACGCCGGAGTACCTCTTCTACCACCTTGAGCTTTGGCAGCTTCTGGTTAGTGAGATACACCGAAGCGATGACCTCTTCAAATATCTGATAGCGCCGCTTGGCCCTCGGACCGGACGAGGGTTTGTTTCGTGAGATGAGGCAAGTAACGCTCTTGGTCGCCCGGTATCGGCGCCACCAAGCCTGGACGGTTGAAGGAGCTGGGGGATGGCGATCCTCCAGTTCCCTGGCCGCATCCCCAATAACGGAGCGCCACCGACTCGGGTGGTAGGGGTTAGCGTCGGGATCGAGTTTGTCCAGATAATACTTACGGCGCTTGGCCTCCTGCTGCTGACTCTCGGGGTAGGTCCCCAGGTCACGAGGCACCGTGATGTAGATGGCGTCCTTACTGGAACCGATGGATGCCACGTCAATTTCCCATTCGTGCGACAACCACTTTTGATGGAGTTCGGAATCGGTTAAGTTGAGAATTTCACCCTTGTCCGATATCAACTGGAGTTTGCCGGTGGCGAGGCGGCGGGAGACTTCGTAGCCGACCTGTGTCGCGACCTCCACCAGGCGCATGCCATGCTTAAAAGAGCAGCGTTGCATGTCGATCTCCTTCCGTGACAGAAACAAGCGTATCGGACGTGATTTCAGCAGCGAGATCACAGTGGAGATATCCCTGGGCAAGGAGCCGCTGCGTAACCTCAGCCCCGAGGATCATTTCCGAGGTGGCCAGGGCGATTGGCGTTTGTCCAAGACGACTGGTTAGTTCGGCCAATGATGGCAACGGCTCACTCACCAGTTTTGTCCGCAAATAATTAAGGCGCCGCAGATTGCTGCGCAGCGGCTCGCACAGGCAATCCAGTTCCGTAACGATTCGGAACTGAATAGGGGTCTTCTGGTAATGCTCAGCGATCGCTTGGTACTTCTTTACGATCTTTGGGCTGGTCAATTTCCTTGAGTACTTACCCTCGAGGTGTACACGGGATCCATCTACCAGCAGAGCCTCGAAATCTGGATAGTAGGCCCGCATTTGGTCGCCATCCCAATACTGGATCAAGGCAGGCTGTTCCTGATAGGACAAAACTCCCGGGGAGAACTCAAGCAACAGCGCGATATTCCCCTCCAAAATCGACTCGCACTCGATCATTCGGTCGAGTTTTTTCGAGGGGATTTGCATCCGAAAGCCCCGCCCACTGCGGGTTATGACAGTTCTTGAAAGCATCGTTTTCTCTCTTTCTGCAGGCAACAGGAGTCCCTGTGCTGCATATGCACAACTAAAATCACATGAAATTTCGAGAAAAATAGAACCCCTCGCAGAGTTCAAAACTCGCGAAAAATCAGTGAGGATTATTTGGGAAGGCCTTGACGCTCAGAGAGGAGCAACCGATACTGGAAGTGTGAGTTCGGTGGCGATTGCTACCTTGGAAGAGCGGGCCTTCATGGCTCGCTTTTTCGTTTACCTCATAGCTTTACCCTCCCTAGAAAGAGGATGAGATCTATGATCTGCCCCTGAGTCTGAGTGAGACGTCAGGTTCAGTACTTGGCGAATAATCTCGATTTGAGTCAGGCTGAGCTGACCGAGCCTAGGCTCAAGCTCATGGATGAGCTGGTACTCATCAAACGAGGCGGTGCAGGGTAAGCGGACTTGTCGCCTGGATTTTTCCAGTGCATTAGCAAGTTCAGATTGTTCGTCGTCGGTGAAACCCAATCCACGAATTAGGCGATCAATAAAATCTTGCCTTGGCGGCCCCTTTTTACTCCGCTCAAGCGCCGAAATATAGCTTTGCTCGTATCCCAACAGCCTTGCAAGCTGCCCTTGCCCTAACCCTCGACTCTTGCGAATTTGTACAAGGAATTTTGAAAAAGGGCTCACGATCAGTCCACGGGAAATTTAATTTTCCAACATACCATGTAGATCATTCAAAAGTAAACCAAGTGATTGATTTAATTGAATTAATATAAATATGCGCAACAGTATGATCTTTGTACTTCCATTTTTGTTTTTCAGAAAACCTGTGGGGGATTAGCTAAGAAATCGCTGGCTGCTGACCACCGAATCGAGCGTACTTGACCGGCTCCAATCGACCACTAACGGACCTTCGTCGCTCGGGCATAGCAACGGCAGCTAGTGATGCGGAGCAGACACTCAGAGCATTGTCTGAACGCGAACTCCTCAGCCATTGCTGCCGTTGGCCCGAGGTGCTGAATCGGGAAGGATTCTATCGCTTACCTGCCGTTCGGCCTTTAGATCTCGCTAACGGCAGCTTTCGTTGCTAGCGAATTCGCATTTGTATTCCTTGAACTGCTTAGAAGGGTTACGTGTAAAAAACGTAAAACCCCCGGAACACCGCTTTTTATCTATATGTTTCATGACAAACAGCTTTTTTTGTGTAAACAAAACACTTGGAGACATCGATTTTTTTACCTTCTGCCCGACCCGGGCAGACATAGCGAAAAGCGAAAGGTTTGCCTTAGGCCCCCCCCCGCGAACATCTTCAGGCATGCTAAAGGTTTTCAACTGGTGTACTTATCCAGTCACGTAAATGACTAACTGGATGATTTCGCCAGTGCTAAAATTTCCTCATGACAATCGCAGCCATTTCCCCGGGGTACACCCCACACTTCTCCGGTCACGAGACTTTCACATTGAGGCAAATGTGGCTCAAAAAGGTCTTCGATCAAAAAACAGAAGCCAACCGGATCAAGAAATCGGTGTTCACCGACGACGAATCGATCGCGCGGTTCGGCGTCGGCAAGAACATGGTCGCCTCAATGCGACATTGGGCCCTCGCCACCAACCTGATCAGCGAAGGCGGGTCCGACGATTACGAACTATCCGCCACGGCTCGGAATATTTTTTCGAACGACGGGTTCGACCCCTACTCCGAAAATCCGAACACCGCTTGGTTCGTTCATTGGCAGCTTGCCGGATTGGGGAACCGCTCGACGACTTGGTTCTGGCTCTTCAACAAGGTGACGGCCCCGACCTTCACGAAAACGGACCTTGAAAAGCCCTTGGCCGACTTCGCGGCCAAATTCAACACCAAGCGCGGCATCTCCGCCTCGACCCTAATCCGCGACATCGACACTTGCGTCCGCAGCTACGCTCCGAGGTCAGGCGGCGGCTCGCCGGAAGATTTCGCCGAGCCCATGCTCGGCGAATTGGGCTTGATCGCCGAGGAGGGCAAAGGAACCTTCGCCTTCCGACGCGGCCCGAAGCCCACCCTCAGCAACGGCCTGTTCGTCTACGCATTGATCGACTATTGGGAGGCTCTCGACCCCTCCGCTAGCTCAATGGCATTCGAGTCCATCGTTTATGGCGAGGGCTCTCCCGGGCGAGTTTTCAAACTCGACGAGGAATCGGTCGCAGAGCGGCTCTTCTCTTTGGCGGATGACACCGTGGGCGTCTTCTCTTGGACCGACACATCCGGCCTTCGGCAAGTGCTTCGAAAGCACTGGGACAGTTCGGCATTTCGAGACTGGATGCTGAAAAAGGCCTACGAATGAACGCTCACAAAACCCAAAAGCTTTCCGAGCTCGTTCGGATCCGGCGGCAATATCAACGCTCCATCCGCTTGGACGCCGACTTTGGGCGTCTGGACGCCCTCGACGGCTATGTATGCCACAAGACGGCCGCCGATGTGCTCGACGCCATGGCCAAGCAAATTTCCGGGAGCAATCAGCGGGCCTTCACTTGGACCGGCCCGTTCGGCGGCGGAAAATCTTCGCTGGCCGTAGCCCTGGCGTCAGCTCTCGGTCCCGATGAAAGTCTTCGAGCCAGAGCCCGCGAGGCCTTGCGCTTGGATTCCCATCCGAATTTCGACGAAGCCCTCCCCGTAAGCCGCGGCTGGCTCGTCCTTCCTGTCGTCGGCCGGCGAGGGTTCGTCTCCGAGGAAATATCAAAGACGCTCAATCACGCGCTCGGATCGAACGCGGCCCCCGGCTCGGCTGCGGAAGTCGTCGCGGATCTGTGCTCGGCTACGGCCGACGAGCGATACGACGGCGTCCTTCTCGTCATCGACGAAATGGGCAAGTTCCTCGAAGCCGCGGCCCTCGGCCTCGGCGACGACGTCTACTTCTTTCAGGACCTGGCGGAATCGGCGGCCCGAGCCCAAGGCAAGATCGTCGTGGTCGGCGTTCTGCATCAATCCTTCCGGCAGTATGCCTCCCGCTTGGGGAGCGAGTCCCGCGACGACTGGGCGAAGGTCCAAGGCCGCTACGCGGACATCCCTCTGGTCGCGGCAAGCGACGAGGTGGTGGAGCTGATCGGCCGCGCGGTCGAAACGAATGCTCGTCCGAAATCCAACCGCGTCGACGCCAGAACCGTCGCTCTCTCGATGGCGGCCCGGCGGCCGGCCATCGGCGTGGACGCCTTCGCCGAAAGCCTGGACGCATGCTGGCCGTTGCACCCCGCGATGGCGGCCCTCCTCGGCCCGGTCTCCCGTCGGCAATTTGGCCAGAACGAGCGCAGTACCTTTGGCTTCCTCGGATCCGTCGAGCCTCACGGGTTCCGCTCCTTTCTCAAAGAGCAGGCCCTGTCCGACGAATGCCGATACCGCCCGGACCATTACTGGGACTACCTCCGGGTCAATCTCGAACCGGCGATCCTTTCCTCGCCTGACGGCCATCGCTGGGCGCAGGCCGCGGACGCGGTCGAGCGGACGGAGGCGCATCACAGCCCGCTTCACTCCGCCCTGATCAAGAGCATCGCCATCATTGACCTGCTTCGCAGCGCCTCCGGCTTGGCCGCCGATGTCGAAGTTCTGCGTTCGCTTTTCCCTGAGACGCTCGGCAAGGAAGTCGATGCGGCGTTGGAGCAGCTTTCAAAGTGGCGCGTCGCGATCTACAAGAAGCATCTCGGCGCTTGGTCTGTTTTCGAAGGCAGCGACTTCGACATCGAAAAAGCCTTGGCCCAAGCCAAGTCGACCCTTCCCGGCATCGACTTCTCGGTCCTGACGAGCCTGGCCAATCTCTACCCTGCGATCGCCAAGCGGCACTATCACAAGACGGGAACGCTCCGCTGGATGGATGTGGCTTTGTGCCGCCTCGAAGACGCCGAAGGGATCGCCTCCAAGTTCGCCCCCAAGAAAGGCGAGTTCGGCCTCTTCTTGTTGGCGCTTCCGTCCAAAGAAGTCCGGATGGAGGCCGCCGTCGGCGCATGCGAAAAGATTGCCCGAAGCCGCCCTTGGCCGGTGGCCGTCGGCATCCCGCCAAACTACGCCCGGATCGAAGAGTTGGGCTTGGAGCTGGTTTGCTTGCAATCCGTGCAAGGCCGGCCGGAGCTCGAAGGCGACCAAGTCGGGAAGCGCGAAGTCACTGCCCGAATTTCAGCCGCCCGCTCGGCCCTGGAAGAGCAGCTTCGCTCCGCCGTGACCCGAGCGATCTGGACCGTGGCAGGACGAACCTACCGACCCGGAACACCGATCGCCCGTTGCGCCTCGGATCTGGCCGACGATCTTTACCAGGACTCTCCGCGCCTTTGGAGCGAGTTGATCAACCGCGACGCTCCATCGAGCGCGAGCGTCAAAGCCCGGCGCGACTTGATTCATGCGATGCTGGAAAACGAGCATCTGGAAAACCTCGGGTTTGAATCCTTCCCGGCGGAGCGCGGGCTCTACGAGTCCCTGTTGAAAGGGACGGGGTTGCATCGCAAGGATGGCGATTCGGACGCTTGGCGCTTTCAACCCCCGGACGAGCGGCGCGGAGCAACCCTAATCCGCTTGTGGGAGGAAACTCGCAAGCTATTCTCCGACGCCTCCAAACGGGTGGAGGCGGTTCAAATCGACAAGTTGTGGGCCGGCGATCCATTTGGAATTCGTTCTGGCGTCAGGCCGATCCTCATGACGGCGTTCCTCTTGGCGCACAAAGGGAACCTCGCGGTCTACAAGGACGGCATGTTCGTCCCCAGTTTGAACGACGCCGACCTCGACGAGTATTTGCAGGATGAGAAGCGCTTTTCGTTCCGTTGGGTGGTCGTCGACGACGAGAAGACCCGGATCCTCTCCGGGATCTCGAAGCTTCTGGCTTCAATCGGTGCCGCGGCTCCGGCCAGCGATCCATTGGAAGCGGCCAAAGGCTTGGTCGCCTTGGTCTTCCGCCTTCCCAATTGGACGAAGCGAACCTCGACCCTATCGCCCGAAGCCCGCGAAGTGCGGGACATTCTGGCCAAGGCCAGCGACCCGCACCGCGTTCTGTTCATGGATCTGGCGGCGGTTTTCGGCGCGGCCAATGGCTCCGATTACGTCGACACCCTGCGAGGCCCGATCACCGAGCTCGCCAAGGCCTACGAAGCGATGCTGCGCAAGATTGAATCGAGCATGCTCGAAGCTCTCGACGCGCCGGCAAACGCATTGGAACGCCTGCGCGCGCGAGCGGAGTTGCTCAAAGACTTGGACGGCGAGCTGCGCCAAAACGCTTTCGCAGGCCATCTTGCGAAGCACGACGGCAGCCTTGCGAGCATCGAGCGGATCGTCGGCCTGGCGGTCAATAAGCCGGCCCGTGATTGGACGGATCGGGACTTCGATCAGGCCCTGCTTGAAATTGCGAGGCTCTCTTTGCGATTCCGCCAGTCGGAGGCCTTGGTTTCCGTACGCGGCAGAAAGCCGATGACCGACGCCTTCGCCATCGTCATCGGGGCAGGCTCCTCGGCGAAAACGATTTCGCGCCAATTCGACCTTTCGGAGCGGCATCGCGCGACGGTCGACACTCTCGCCGACGAATTGGCCAGCAGCCTTCAATCGAAGGGCTTGGACACCGAGGTCCTTCTGGCAGCCCTCGCACGCGCCGGCTTGAAGCTGGCGACGGACGACTCCGCGGAGGTCGAGCATGGCTGAGAGGCACGTTCTGGGGATTTCCGGCGGCAAGGACAGCGCGGCTTTGGCCGTATTCGTCCGGCACCATCATCCCGAAATCGACGTGGAGTATTTCTTCACCGACACCGGCAAAGAGCTGCCCGAGGTCTATGAGTTCCTGGGACGATTGGAAGGCTTCCTCGGAAAGCCAATCCTGCGGCTCAATCCCCAGCGGGACTTCGATTTCTGGCTGCGCGAATACAACCACTTCCTGCCTTCGGCCCAGACTCGCTGGTGCACCCGGCAATTGAAGCTGGCCCCGTTCGAGCAGTGGGTGCGCCCGATGCTCGCGACCGGCGACACCGTCGTCTCCTATGTGGCCATCCGTGCCGACGAGGACTATCGCGAAGGCTACACCTCCAAGCACAAGAACCTCAAAGTGCGCCTGCCCTTCCGCGAGTCGGGAATCGACAAGCGAGGCGTGATGGACATTCTGGAATCCTCCGGCGTGGGGATCCCGAAGTATTACGACTGGCGTTCTCGCAGCGGCTGCACATTCTGCTTCTTCCAGCAGAAGATCGAATGGGTTCGGCTGCGCGAGCAGCATCCGGAGGCCTATGAGGACGCCAAGACCTACGAAAAGAACGCCTTGGAACACGGCTCCCCATTCACTTGGACCAAGGGCGAATCACTCGACGACCTAGCCAAGCCGGAGCGGGTTCAACAGATCGTCGAAGACTTCGAACGCCGGAAAGAGCGGGAGCTAAGCCGCAAGCCCATCAACCCGCTTCGGCCCATCGAGAACATCGTCGACATCGATGATCTCTTTGGCGAGGATGAAGGCGGCGGTGCGTGCTTGGTTTGCCATAAGTAAACAAAACAAAAGCCGATGACGTGATGTCCGCATCGATTCTTCGCGTAGTTTTAGTTTGATTCTCGACGGGTAGCATCACCTCGTTCGCCACCTTCACTCATTTTTTGCAGCTTCCAAAGCAGTGCCAAAACTAGGCGTGGAGCCCCCTTGTAGCCATCCCAGCCCTCATGCTCCGCCACAGATTTCATTGCATCGAGAAGTTTGTATGCAGGCCCGTCTCCATCGAACAAACTCTGTTCAATCTTTTTGACATCAATCGTTACGGTTCGCCCACCGTCTTGCATGGCCGCAGAGATAGCATTGAGAGCGTCGGTCCAATACCTCTGTTCCCCCCAGTATTCATATAACGGAACTTTAGAAGCGGGCAATGGAAAAACAGGGTTGCGAGACGAGATGACCGACTCGATTTCAATCCATTCGAAGTTGTCCTGACCATCGAGCCAAATTGGCAGCGTTCGCAGATCCTCCGGCTGGCCTTTCATATTCTCCCACCAGCAGATCGGCACCATGTCTCCGCCCTCAAGGAACCCGACAAGCTCGGAGAGCCAGCCTGCATACTCCCAGTCTCGGCCTTTGCCTTTGGCCGCAATAGCTGGAAACCTCTCAATAAATTTTTCTGCCAAACCTCGTGCATCGTTGCCAGATGTGTCGCCCCAGCCGAAATACTCGCCGGCCCCAGTAATAGCCACACAATCGCTATCTTCTCCAAAAAGAGCCGCAGGGATTGCAATCCCGTTTTCAGCAAAACAATCCTTCGGAGCTATCGCAAATCGGAAGCCAAGAGGGTTCATGTAGGGCATTCCACGCAAATTCTGGTATCCAAGTCGATGAAGCTCGGAGAGCATCCGGAGGCATCGCTGAGCTTTTCTAATCCATTCTATTTTTGATTTCATTCCACTCTTTCATATCTCGTCTTTGCGGATTGCCTCTACCGCAGCCGAAATATCCTCATCGCTTAGAAACGGGGCCTGAGCAAAGACCAGCCCCTGCTCTCCATTGAGCTTGGCGGCCAAGTGCCCCTTGCCAAGCAAAAGCTCGGCCCCCAGGCGATCCAGAGCGATTTTCGAAGTCGCCTCGCTGGCCACTTTCAGGATCAAGCGATTGCCCAAGTTTTCCCTAAGCTGCATCGGCATGACGTCCTTATCAGGCCGCTGAGCAGCGAAGACCAGGTGAATGCCGGCCGCTCGCGCTTTGACGCCGAGCCTCTGAACGGCCGCACTGACCGCCCCCTTGTATTCATCGTCGAGCATCCAGTCCGCGAACTCGTCATGGACAAGGAAGATCATCGGCAGCCGGTCTCCGGGAGCAGCTTTGGCGTTGTAGGTCGCTAGATCTCGGGCGCGGGCCGGAGCGAAAAGCCGATACCGGCTTTCCATCTCCTCGACCAACGCCGTCAAGACCTCCGTCGAGCGTTCCCTCGTCGTGATGATCGGCTCGCGCATGTGCGGCAGATCTTCCAACGCCGCGTAGTCGACGCCCATCTTGGGGTCAATCAGGACGATTTGAGCCAAATCTTTGGAGTTGGTCGCGGCGACATCCAAGAGCAACGCTTGAAGCAGCACGGACTTCCCGCTGCCAGTCGCCCCGGCGACCAAGGAATGCGGTTCATGCGACTGCAGGCCGCCAAACTCCTTGCCGAGATTCAGATACAGGAGAGCCCCGTTGATTTCCTGCAAGCCGAGGATGAACGAGGTGTTGATGCCGGCGGCGTTGCGGTTGAGCTCGCGGCGAGCCCACAGATCCCACATTGAGACGGACTGGCGCTTTTCTCCGGCAATGGTCACTACGATTTCGCCCGGCTTGGGCTGGACCGTCACGAGGTTGATCGCGTGCGTCGTCAAAAGCTGAGTGCGTTTCGCCTCGATGTCCTCCACCCGAAGCTTGTCGGATCCGGCAAGCCGAACCAAGCAGCCGTTTGGTGTAAGACGCGTGCCCAACACTGCGGCTTGCAGGCCATAGCCGTTGAGCGCCGTTTTGAGCTTACGCGTCGTCTCTTCAGCCCACGCTTCACGTTCGTCCACCGCGGATGAACGGTCGGCCATCTTCGCTTGCACCAGTGCTCCAAGATTCGCGCCAGCGCTCGAAACCGACGGCTGGCTATCCGGCTTAGTGTCTTCTGCCGCGATCTCAACAATGGAGGGGGCGACCACGACTGGCTCAGGCGCGGGAGCCTCGACGGCTTGCGCTTCACTCTCGGTCTCGGCCATCGGCCCTAGCTGCTCCATCATAGCCGTCCAAGCGACCCTAGGCGCGGGAAGCCGGACCTCGGCCGAAGCCCACGGCCGATCCGGACCCAGTTTTGAGCGCAGCGTCGCTGGATCGGAGCCATTGGCATAGCCGCAGATCAATTCGCGCAGATCTGCGCGCTCGAAAACCTCTTGAAGAGCTTGCAGTCCTCCGGCATCGGCAATGGCCATTTGCTCCGAGGCCGGCTGCGAGGCTCCCGGCTCCGCCGAATGGACGAACACATGGGAATACCCGCGCAGAGAAATCCCAGCCTCGCCGTCGCGGACCTTTGCCCGGATGCGTTCCAGAAGCGGTGTGCAGCCCGGAGGAATTTCAGCATCCAAAAGCATGTCCGCCAGACGCGCCAACCACACGTCGCGGTCCAACCGGCCCGGATCACCGAAGAGCGCGGCCTGGAAGGTCGCCAAGGTCGCCAAAAGCTGGGCCTTTGACGAACGCTTGGCTTCGGCGGCGCCGAGATGCGAGACGTATTTGGATTCGACGATCGCGATATGCAGGCGCGGGCCGTCTTCGCCCTCCTCCACGCATAGGCCGAGAATGTCGGCGATTCGGCTCTCCTTCTGGGATAGCCAATCGGCGTAATCGTCAAGCAGGAAGAAAACGCTGAACGCCTGTCGGTTTCCCGTCAGAGCCTTGAACTCCTGTTCGAGCAAATGGCGGCTCAGAACTAAGCCGATCATCTCGCCGGCCGAAACGCCCCGCTTGGCCGCCCGTAGAACGATATCTCCGGAGATGGACAAGGCGTCCTTTTTCATCCGGCCGGCCAGTGCCGAGGTTTGGTCGGCATCCAGCGGCAATGCCAACCCATCGAGGCGACGCTTCACTAAGACGCCGAGCAAGCGCAGCTCCGAGGTCGAGCTGACGATCATGTTTCGGCCATTGGTGCTCGCCCGGCGGTAACGGACGACCGTCACCTTGTTCGCTTGGAGCTGACGCTTGTCGAGCAATTCGTCGTAGGTAGCGACCCATTCGGCCAAGGCGTGCGCGTCGTCAAGCGCTCCCCCAATCGCCTCATCCTGCAACGAAATCCGCCGAGCCGGAAGGAAACGGGCATTGGCAGGAGGATCGGTCCGGCGGGCGACGGCGCCGACCGCGCCGACATACTCCCAGCCGGAGGCCGTCTGCCTCGGGCAAGTCAGGAAGGTGGTCGATTTGAGCTCATTTTCCCCGGAGACGCTCCGGTAGGACCAACGCGAAGGCGCGTGCTCCAAAGTCGGCCGCTCGTTCGTCCAGTCGACCTGGACCCATTCGACCGCCGCCGTGCGGGAAACCACATCGTGCAAGAACGCGATGTCAAACGGGCGGAATTCATTAGCCGATCGCGCCGGAGTGGCCGACGGCGGAATCACCGAGATCCGAAGCTTGGACATGAAGTTGTCCGAGGTCTCGCTCACAACGGGAAGATCGGGATCGTCCCCCGACTTATTGACCAGTTCGGCATAGACCCGGCGAAGCTTGGCTTGGTCCCTGTGGCGGACGGAGACATTGCACTGAAAATCGGCTTCTGTGTTCAGATTCGACAGCTCGCGCACGGCCGCCAGCGGGAGCTCCGCGGCGTCGGCGTTGTAGAGCAAGACGCTCAGGTTCGCGCCTTCGTGCGGCTGCAAGCCGACATAGCGTTCTAGCAGCTCCCGGATCTGTTTGGCCGCCGCTGAGGGATCGACGTCAGAAAACTGATCTTCGGTGCCGCGCTCCGGGGATTCAAGCAAGCTGTAACCGTTGACTGTGCTCGTCTCTGCGACCAGATGCGGAGTGGCTCCACGCATCACGACCCCGATTTCCGGATAGAACGGATGGGCGAGCTCTTCGGAGAATTCGCGGAAGAAGATGCCGCGGTCCCCGAACAGGACATCCTTGCCGCCGAGCATGTGCGTCACCAAACCGGCGACGCGCCGAGTTTTGACGGCCAGAGCCTTCATGCGCTCCGGATGCCAAGGTGGAATGATCAGGCAAGCCTGAGCGCCGGAGAGCCGAACCGTCCCGATCGAGAGCACCTCGGAGACGAGCTTGGCGCGACACACATCGCCTCGCGCGTGCTCCGAGAGGGTCCTAAGCAACGCCCCGAAGGAGTCGGCCTGTTTCAGGACCGCCTCGCCATGAAGGCCATAGGAAATGAAGTCGTCCAAGGCCTTGATGTAGTCCTCTTCGAAGACATTCCACGCCGCCCTGATTTCGTTTCGTTGTTCGGCGGACAGGCGCCCGTCTGACGCCAACTCGTCGATGCGGCGTCTGATATCGGCGCGCAGGCTGCGCAGCTTGTTCGGCGGAGGCACGAGGGAGCCGGCGTCGCGCGAGTAGCTCGCCTCCAACGAGGAGGTGTCGAGAAGCGAAACGCTTTGCACGCCGCCTTTCTTGCTGACGAGCCGCCGCGGGACTTCGGTGTAGCCGACCGCCCCTTTTTCTTTAAGGCGAGCCATGTCGCCCGCCAACGACAAACCAATCGACTCCGGCCGATACGACCAGAGGAGCTGGGTCTTGTCCAAAGTCTCGGTCGCCGTTCCCTTCCGTTCGATCAGGGCGACCTCGAATTTGATTTGGAGGGCTGGCTTGGACAGCGAAGAAGAGGTTTTCAGCTTGTCGCCGCGAATCTCCTTTTCCTTGGCAAGGAAGGCCGGATGCTCGAACAGCGGGTCCGGCAGGTTGCCCGAACCCATGCGCTCAATGATCCACTCGACCTTGTTCCCCATGAGCTCTTTGAGGCCTCGGTGCATCACCGAGAAATACGCTCCGACGTCACGGTTGAAGCGCTCCCGCCATTCGGTTCGCCCCTTGGAGACCGTCAGCCGAAGGGCTCGTTCGCCTTTGGGAGCGTCCGCGCCGGCCACCAGACGCTGAGCCGCCGTGGCAAACCCTTCCAGGAAGTCGTGGCAGTCGATCGGCTTGCCAAAAATGGCCTTTTCCCACCGGGCAAGCAGCTTGGGGGCTTGCTCGATGTAGCGGCGGTGCAGCTCGAAGAAAGCTTCATCGTCCTCGTTCGTTTCCGATCGACGCTCGCGAGCCTTGAACTCTTCGAGATGCTTGCGCCAACGCTCATCGAGAACATCGGCCTCTTCGCAGTCATGGTCAAAGAAGTGGATCGTCGAATCGGCCAGCCCTTTTTGCTTTTCCCGGGGCTTGTCGAAGATGAAGTGGACGCCGTCGACCTCCCATTCCAACTGGGCGATGGCCTGCGCAGTCGCCTCGTCGCCGGCCGGAGCGTTGATGAACGCTTCCAGAGCGACGCGGGCGTGATCTTGAATGGCCGCCGCATTTTCTTCCAGGAGCAGCAGCATCTCGGCCGCTTCCAAAGGCTGGCCATTGGGTTTGAGCCTGGACAACAGGGGGTAGCGATTGACGAACAGTTTGTCGAAGGCCTTGCGCCACGGCCCAGCGGCCGTCCCGAAGGTCCGGGCGCTCGAAAAGAAGGACGTATCACGAGGCAGCCCCACGGCCGGCAGCGCCCAACCAACGGACTCCCGAATCGGCTGGCCTTGCGTCGTATTGGCTTCGCTGACCAAGGCGCAGAAGCTGCCAATCTGGTGCAAGCTCAGGTCGAACGAAGAGAGCATCCCCTTCAAAGCGGCCAAGAAAATCTTCCGATCCTCCTGCGCGGGAGCGATGCCGGTCACATGGCAAGTCGCCTCAACCCAGCAGTCTTCGTTGGCTCGGAACTCCTTGGCCCCCAGCGCGGTGACATGGCCGAGCGTGTCGGCAAGGTTGTGCTCGTTCCCGTTGGCAGTGAGCAGAGCCTCCTTGGAGGTTCCGGAGTTACGCACTGCCCCGGCGTTCTGAGCAGTCAGAACGTTTTCAGGAAGCCCCTCGCCTTCGACCAAGGCTGACGGGATGCGTAAATCGACACGAGCCGAGAGCTCCGGATTGGCGAGAATCGCCTTCACCACCGAGGCGATCTGCCCCGAGGAAAGTTTGTCCAGTCGGAAGAGTGCCGAAGAATCGGGCAGCAGTCCGTCGCTTTGGCGGCTATCGGAAAGACGACGCAGGAGAATATCGGCGCCGACGCGCCCGACGATGCGATCAGGGACCATCAATTGTTTCCTTCGTTGGCGAACGGATTCTCGACGAACGAGCAGGAATCCGAGAGCCTTCTAACCAAGCCGAGCCCAAGTAGGCGGGCTTCGAGATTCGAGCGGTTTTCGCTGAGAGCCTCTTGGTCGACCAAGTTTTGTTTGACCAAGTGAGCCCCTTCCGCATCACCGATGACGATGCCGTAACGACGGCGCAGCTCGTGCAGGTACTCGTCGAACTGCATGCGCTCGTCGACCACCGTAACCACCAAGGTTTTCAGGAGGCGATCATTCGGGGCGTAGCGGTTCCCCCGAGCGAGCCGGCGCGAGCTCAGACCGATAGACTTGGACCAAGTCGAGTGGATCTTGCCGAAGTGCTGGTCATGCCGGTTTTTGGCCTTCTCGACGAGCTTGCGCACCAATTCGTCACCGCGCTCGCGCTCATAGTCGTCATCGTCGTCGCGGCCCGCCGGAGGCCACTGGAAGCGCGCGCGCATCAGCTTCAAGCACTCCCCTTCCGGATCAGAAGATTCGAGCGCAGCCGTCCATTCAGGCATCAGCTTGATGGACTCGATGAAGGAGACCACCGCCCGCTCAGAAACTGCTTGATGCGCCTGGTAAGACTTGCCGGAGAGCGAGCGCACCTTGGTTCGTTCGCGAGAGATGATCTCGCAGACCATCTCGACCGGATCGGCGTCGCCACTATGGGCTTTGGCGCATTCGAGGAAATACAGGAGCAGGTTGAGCCCCGCGCTGGCGATCAAATGCTCCAAGGCGTCGTAAATCGGGATGTCCCGAGACAAGATCGCGAGCCAGTCGTCGCACATTCGGTCGAAGCGCGGATGGGTCGCATAAGGCAAATAACGTTGGCCGATGGCCTTGGTCGCGTCCGCATGCTGAGGCTCGCCTTGGAGAACTTTGACCAAGCGGTTCATCGGGGCATTGGCGTCAAACAGCCGCTCGACCAGCTTTTTGCCCAGTTCCGGGCCGTTGGCGGCTCGGCTGAGCATCAGGTAAAGGAGCTCGCCCGTCCGGGCGAAGAACCGGCGGTCGTTGGAGGCACCGCCCGAATCGATGCGCAGATCCTCGTAGAGAGCATCCGGCCCGAAGGGAAAGACGAACTTGGAACTCCACCGTTTGTTGCTTCGGGCTTCGAAGGAAGAGGAGCGCAGCAGCTCCAAGGCCTTGGCGAAGTCGTCGAAGGTCAAAAACGACTTGCGCAGATACTCCATGTCCAAATCGTCGCGGCCAGTCGCATCCTGTTTGAACAACTCCATCCAGTCGCGCCACTTGTCCTCGTCCGGATCGCCCCGCTCCCGAATCGTCTCCACATACGGATTGTTGAACAGGAGTCCGCGCAGCCGGATTTGCTGCTGAGGGGCATAGCGAACGTCGGCGGCCGGGTCGTTCGCCAGCGGGTTGTCGCGGTTCGCTCCCAAAACGCTGAGAAACTCGAGAACCGTCAGGTGCGGCAACTGCTCGTCGTAGAGGCGGTGCCCCCAAATATGTTCGTCGACCGTGAAGTCGACCTTCTCGATGTTCAACGGCATCAGGCGATCCTTATCGTCGACGGACGGGTGAAGCCGTGGCCGTCCTTTTCGATTTCGATGAAGTTCAGGGTCAAAGCCCCCTCCTCCGGAGAGCCTTCCTCGTCGTCATCCGAAGTCAGAAGCGAACGCAGTCGCTCGGCCTTGCGAAGCAGCTTGGCTTTGAACGCGAGAAGATCCTCCAAACACTCGTTGGAAAAGCTTCCCGGCAAGGCGCCTTCGGCGACTCGGCAAAGGAATTCAAAGCGCACGGGCGAGAGGGTGAATTGGGCTCCCGATCCGGGGGCATGCCCGAGGACGATGTCGAGAGACGGCCGATCCGTCTGCGGATCCGGTTTGACAGCCATCCCAAGTCCGCCCTGACGTCGCGCGGAAGTCTGCGTGTCGCACAGAACGCTGATCCGGGATTGGGTGAAGCCCCCGGAGCTGGCGACGAAGATACGGTCAGAGTTTTCCAGCAACAGGCCTGTCATGACGCGGTTCAAGCCGCGGACCAAGCGCGCCCGGATCGATTCGCTGACCGGCTTGCGTTGGAGCAGGGCTTCGGAGAGCTCCAAATAGTCGCCGGCAAATCGGAAGGCCGTCATGCCCCAGTAGTGGTAATCGGGCTCGTCTCCCGGCAGGGTGAAAAAGAACCGGCGGCGTTGAGCGGCCAAATGGCTCAGGAAGTCCTCTTGGCCTCCATCAATGCGGGCGGCCTCGTCGCCTTCTAGATAATACTGCTGGGCCGAGAGGTAGGCGGCCGTCGCTCCGTAGACCGGATCGGACCCGACGAATCGCTGGAAGGCTTCGGACAACTTGGCATCGTCGGCCCCGTAGACCAAGAGCCCGTCGGAGCCGTTCGAAGTTTCCTCTCCGATCCCGAAGGTGGAAAACGCCTTGAAGACTGGGCGATCCATGGCCCGGCGACGCGGAAGATTCACGCCGAAGGCGTTATCGTAGAGGCTGCCCTTTTCCACCGTGCCGGCCGCCTGGATGCGGCCAATCTCGGAACAGGACATCAGATCCTCCTTGGCATCCGGATGTCCTAGAATGATGTTGGAGATCAGGGCCAACAAATCGCGGACCGGCAAATGCCAGCCGTTCAAGCGAGACGTTTCGACTAGATCGCCGAGCCGATCGGCGAAGCGAACACCGTTGACCGAGCCCATCAGGCGATTTCGATTCTCGTAGATCGGGCAGATTCTGCCTTCGGTTTGAAAGGCGCAGCGCTTGCAGTTTTCCCACTCTGGATGACCGGCAACCGCCGAGATCACTTCTTCCAACGACTGCCGATGAGCCGTACGACTCAGATCGTAAAGCGCTAACCGCTCTGGAAGCTGACCGGAAATGAGGAACGCCTCCTGAATGGGTTTGCGCAGCGGATGCGTTCGGTTTTGACGAATACCGAGATCCCGCAGGCGTTCGAGGATCTGCCCATGATTAGCGGCGATCACCGCGTACATTGCGTTTTCCCCTCCGAGGGCCGAACGCTCCAATAGATCCAGAACGGCGTCACTCTGCTCGTCGTTAAGTTCGCTAAGGTCCTTCACGAACACGGCGCTGCGTCCATCGGCCAGATCAAGCGTTTTGACCAACTCTGGAGCGGACCACGCTTTGGCGGTGCCGCCAAGGGACATCCATAGACTGCGGCAGTGGTAAGTCTTCCCGTCTCCAGCGGTCCCCGCGATCAAGATCGATCCCGGCGCTCCCGAGGATGCTCTTTGCTTCATCGCCTCTAAGTGGGGACTCGTCAGGGTGATCGGCTGGACTTTGGCCCGACCCAACGCATCTGTCACATATTCGTCGAACAAGTTCAGGTTGTTCGGTGTCGGTCCATACGAGCGCAAAAAGCGAATCCACCCACTTGCGGGAGGGTTAAAAATATCGCGTTCGGGAT
The DNA here is from genome assembly GCA_964583695.1 of uncultured Dechloromonas sp. Classification (GTDB taxonomy): domain Bacteria; phylum Pseudomonadota; class Gammaproteobacteria; order Burkholderiales; family Rhodocyclaceae; genus Azonexus. The sequence continues at coordinate 78,315 of CAZOWA010000002.1, read as the reverse complement.
TAATAGGTTCTTCCATGGACGAATCCGAAGAGGCCTCGGCCTTCCTGATCGTTAAGCAAACGGAGCCTCCTCGCCCTTTGCCTTTCAGTAGCAAACCATTCTCGATCAGATCTGCATGCGCCAACCAGTAGTCAGCTTCGCTTAGAGTAAGCCCTTCGGCGCACAGCAGTGCTTCAGCTTCCCTGCGCAGCGTAGTGTTGCCGATGGGATTGCCATCGCTGGGTACAAGCGAAAGCAGGATCTCCTTCAGACGTTGGATAGGGTCAGACATTTTGGTATTCCCGCATTTTTCTTGTTGGCCCAGCCTTTAAGAAGGGACAGAAGTCGCAATTATGCTTGCCCGCCAACTCTATGTCATTCGACTTGAGTCTCCGTTCAGGATGCCCCACGGTTCGTTCCGCTCTGAAACCTGCCGACCGCCCCTTTGGATTCCCTCAAAGTTGCCCGCCGCAAAATACGAAATCATGCAGTTCACGTACTTTTGAACGTCAGGTCGCATAATTATCCTGACATAGAAATTCCGGAGAAGCGATGATCGGCAATGGGCCGGAAGTTCGCGCGCCGAATGAGGAAGCTGCCGTTCGAACCTGTTGAGCGCTGAACGGCAGGTAACCTGTCCATTGCCGTCCGATTGAGCACACTTGGCGAACGTCGGGATTGGCACCAGATAAAGGCCAGTTAACCTTGGATCAAAAAATCAAAAAGGCCACCCTCTGTGAGTAGCCTCTTTGTTTGAACCGTTCTCACGAAATCTAGACTTTTGGGAAAAATCTCGACTATCGTGAGATCCTACATTAATTTGATATCAGATATCGATCCTTGCATTCAGGGCATTTGTTTCGATGAATGCCCGGCGCGGTTCGACCAGTTCGCCCATCAATGTCGTGAAGATTTCGTCCGCCGCGATCGCGTCGTCGATCTGCACGCGCAGCAGGCGACGTACCTTCGGGTCCATGGTGGTTTCCCAGAGCTGTTCCGGGTTCATTTCGCCGAGACCTTTGTAGCGTTGCTTGCTGATGCCGCGTTCAACGTCGGCCAGAAGCCATTTCATGGCGTCGCCGAAATTGGTGACAGGCTGCTTTTTCTCGCCGCGGGCCATGTAGGCGCCAGCACCGAAGAGGTCAGCCAGTGTTTCGGCCGTACGGCGAAGTTGCAGGAAATCGCCGGAAAGCAGCAGATCGTCATCGATCAGGCCGACCTTGAGGTTGCCGTGATGCATCTTCTCAACACGCAGCGTCCAGCGTTCCTGAATGTCGTCATAGCGGGGAACCACGCGAATCCGGCCGTCGAGATAGCTGTTCAACTGCTCGGCACTGGCCCGGGCACCGGCTTCTTCAGCAAGTTCCGGCTTGAGATTGTGCTGCACCATGATCTTGAGAACGGCCGGATCAACAAGGTGTGAAACACGTTCGATGACGGCTTCGGTAAGCAGCCAGGAACGGGCGAGTTCCTCAAGGGCGGTACCGCTGATCGGCTCGGCCCCGGCACGCGGTGTCAGGCTGGCTTCGTCCATCGCCATGCGCAGGAGGAACTGGTGATATTCCTGGTCATCCTTCAGGTAACGCTCGGTCTTGCCGTGCTTCACCTTGTAGAGCGGCGGCTGGGCGATATAGACGTAGCCGCGCTCGATGAGTTCAGGCATCTGGCGATAAAGCAGGGTGAGCAGGAGCGTACGGATGTGGGCGCCGTCCACGTCCGCATCGGTCATGATGATGATGCGGTGGTAGCGCAGTTTTTCAATCTTGAATTCGTCCTTGCCGATGCCGGTACCGAGTGCGGTGATTAGCGTGACGATCTGCTCGCTGGAGATCAGTTTGTCGAAGCGGGCTTTTTCTACATTCAGCACCTTGCCGCGCAGGGGCAGGATTGCCTGGAACTTGCGGTCACGGCCCTGCTTGGCAGAGCCACCAGCGGAGTCACCCTCGACGATGTACATTTCGCAGAGTGCGGGATCCTTTTCCTGACAGTCGGCGAGCTTTCCGGGCAGGCCGATGCCGTCGAGAACACCCTTGCGGCGGGTCATTTCGCGGGCACGGCGGGCTGCTTCGCGGGCTCGCGAAGCTTCGACGATCTTGCCACAGATGGTCTTGGCATCGACCGGGCGTTCGAGCAGGAAGTCAGCCAGCTTCTGGGCCACGACTTCTTCCACTGCCGGCCGGGCTTCCGACGAAACCAGTTTCATCTTGGTTTGCGAGGCAAACTTCGGATCAGGCATCTTGACCGACAGTACGCAGGCAAGGCCTTCACGCATGTCATCGCCGCTGATGTCGACCTTGGCCTTCTTGGCGATTTCGTTTTCGTCGATGTACTTGTTGATGACGCGGGTCATCGCCGCCCGCAGGCCGGTCAGGTGGGTACCGCCGTCCGACTGGGGAATGTTGTTGGTGAAGCAGAGCACCTGTTCCTGATAGGAATCGTTCCACTGCATGGCCACTTCCACGCCAATGGTAACCCCGGTGTCGCCTACCTTGGCTTCGCCGGCAGAGTAGAAAATGTTAGGGTGAAGAACCGACTTGGTGCGATTGATGTACTCGACAAAGCTCTGGACACCACCGGCGAAGGCAAACAGCTCTTCCTTGCCCGAACGCTGGTCGACCAGCTTGATGCTGACCCCATTGTTGAGGAAGGAAAGTTCGCGCAGCCGCTTGGCGAGAATTTCGTAGTGGAATTCAACATGACCGAAAATTTCTTCGTCAGCAAGGAAGTGAACTTCCGTACCGCGTTTTTCAGTGCTGCCGAGAATTTTCAGGGGCGAAGTTTCGAAACCATCGCGTATTTCAATAGCGCGATCGACAGGAGCACCCCGACAGAATTCCAAGAAGTGCTTCTGGTTGTCGCGGCGAATGGTCAGGCGCAGCCATTTTGAAAGGGCATTGACGCAGGAAACCCCCACGCCGTGTAGACCACCCGACACCTTGTAGGAGTTCTGGTTGAACTTGCCCCCGGCGTGCAGTTCGGTCAGGGCGATTTCAGCAGCGGAACGCTTCGGCTCGTGCTTGTCGTCCATCTTGACGCCGGTCGGGATGCCCCGGCCATTGTCAGTCACCGAGATCGAATTATCGGTGTGGATGGTCACGACGATATCGTCGCAATGACCCGCCAGCGCTTCGTCAATCGAGTTGTCGACCACTTCGAAAACCAGGTGATGCAAACCCGTTCCATCCGAAGTGTCGCCGATATACATGCCCGGCCGCTTGCGCACTGCTTCCAGACCTTCAAGGATCTGGATGCTGGCTTCACCATAGGCTGCCTGCCCGGTGCCTTGAGGTTCGATGGGTTGCGGGCTGTTTTCTTCGCTCATTGATTTCGTTCCACGTGAAACTTGTTGTCTGCTGATCTGCTATTCAAATGTCAGATACGCATCGGCATGATGACGTACTTGAAGCGCTCGTTACCCGGTACGGTGACCAGGGCACTCGAGTTGGCATCGTTGAAACTCCACTGGATTTCTTCGGTGTGTACGTTGTTCAGTACATCGAGGAGATAACCGACATTGAAGCCCACGTCGATGGCATCACCAGCATATTCGACTTCGATTTCTTCCTGGGCTTCTTCCTGTTCGGCATTGGCCGCCATCAGTTTCAGGCTATTTTCGCCCAGAACGACGCGAATGCCGCGAAATTTTTCATTGGTCAGAATCGCAGCACGGTTCATGGCTTGCATCAGAGTCTGTCTGCCGACCTTCATGTGGTTTTTCAGGCTGCTCGGAACGACCCGCTCGTAATCGGGGAATTTTCCATCAATCAGCTTGGAAACCAGCACCACGGAACCAAAGGTGAAGCGAACCTGATTCGGCGTCAGGGTGATGTTGAGCGGGTCATCGCTATCGACCAGCAGGCGGTTGAGTTCAAGCACGGTCTTGCGCGGCAGGATCATTTCCTGACGTGGCAGGTCGGCATCGATGGCGACGCTGGCAAAAGCCAGTCGATGGCCATCCGTGGCCACTGCACGCAGTTCGGAACCCTCGACCAGCAACAGCAGGCCGTTCAGGTAATAACGCACGTCCTGGGCGGCCATGCTGTACTGGGTCTTGCCAAGCAACTGGCGGAAAGCCTTCTGCGAAATCTGGAATTCCCGGGTCTCACCTTCGGTCATGGTCATCCGCGGGAAATCGTCAGCCGGCAGTGTCTGCAAGCTGAAGCGGCTCTTGCCGGCACGAACCTGGAGTCGCTTGTCCTCAAGAATCAGACTGACTTCCGATCCTTCCGGCAGCGAACGCAGAATTTCCTGAAGCTTGCGGGCACCCACGGTTACCGCACCATCACCGTCACCTGCACCAACAGCCGTGGCAGTCGTGATCTGGATCTCGATATCGGTTGCCAGCAGAGTCAGCTTGTCGCCCTTCTTCTCGAGCAACACGTTGGAAAGAATGGGCAAGGTATGACGACGTTCGACAATCCCCGATACAGACTGCAAAGGGGCCAGAAGCGTGTCTCTTTGGCTTTTAATAAGAACCATAAATTAAATTCCTTTATAGACTATATCGAGAACAATTCTGTGGATAACTGTAATTAATCTTTGTTTTTCAGACATTTAAATTCAAAATCATCTTCTGCCAAAGTCACTGAATTGCCTGTGGATGAATTCTGGATAATTTTCCCACAAAGGGAAAAATCACGGATAACCCACAATTCATGGACAGCTTGTGCACAGGGTTATCCTTTCAGAACCTGAAGCAGAACGTGAAGATCATGGTTGAGTTCGTTTTCCTTGGTACGCAGGGAATCGATGGTCTTGACCGCATGGATCACGGTAGTGTGGTCGCGGCCACCGAAGGCATCACCGATTTCGGGAAAGCTGTGTGAGGTCACTTCACGGCATAACCACATTGCAACCTGCCGGGGTCGGGCAATCGCACGTGTACGTTTTTTGGAAAAAAGCTCGGCAACCTTGATCTTGTAGTAATCGGCGACGGTCTTCTGGATGTTGTCCATCCCGACGTTGCGTACGGAACCAATGACATCCTTGAGTGCTTCCTTGGCCAGATCGAGGGCAATGGCGCGGCCGTGGAAGGAAGAATAGGCAAGTACCTTCTTCAACGCACCTTCCAGCTCGCGAACATTCGAGCGCAAGTGTTTGGCAATGAAGAAAGCAACTTCGTCGTCGAGCTGGATACCTTCCGCTTCGGCCTTTTTCTTCAGGATGGCTACCCGCATTTCCAGCTCGGGCGGCTCGATTTGAACGGTCAGACCCCAGTCGAAGCGAGTGACCAGGCGGTCATCGAGGCCGTTGATGTCCTTCGGATAGGTATCGCAGGTAATGATGATCTGCTTGCGAGCTTCAATCAGCGCATTGAAAAGGAAGAAAAATTCTTCCTGGGAACGATTTTTTCCGTTGAAGAACTGGACATCGTCGAGAAGCAACACATCAAGGGAACGGTAGGTTCTCTTGAAACTGTCGAAGGACTTCTGCTGGTAGGCGCGGACGACATCGGAGTAATAATCTTCGGCGTGAACGTAGCGCACGACCTTTTCGGGTGCGATGGCAACGATGGTGTTGCCGATTGCGTGAATAAGGTGTGTCTTGCCCAGACCGGCGCCACCATAGATGAAGAGCGGGTTGTAGGCGCCCCCCGGATTATTGGCGACCTGAACTGCCGCTGCGCGCGCAAGGTCGTTGGCCTTGCCCACAACCAGGTTGTCGAAGGTGAACGCCGGGAAAAGCCGGGATTTTTCGTAATTTCCGGTTTTGCTCCGGGGTTTTTCGGTAGTGCTCTGCCCGGTAGCCGGGTTGGCGGGCGAGTCGGCTTTCTTGCCATTGACCGGTTCGCTGGCGGCCTTGGGCGCAGGTTTTGCGCTGCCGATGATCAGGGCGATGGCAATGGGGGAAGCAAAAAAGCTGGCAGCGTATTCTTCAATTTTCGAGAGATAGCGCTCACGAACCCATTTCAGAATGAAACTGTTCGGCGCAATCAGACGCAGACCTTCCTCAAGGGCAGCACTTTCACCCTCGAGGCGGAGCGGCTTGATCCAGGTATTGAACTGCTGCGCGGGCAATTCCTGCTCAAAGCGAAGCAAACAGGATTCCCAGAAACCGGCCATTGACGAAAGCACCCCTCTCCGCGTTGCCATGGTGAGCATCCGCGGTTTTTAGCTATTTGATTTACTGAATTTTTCTGGAAAGTTTGGCGAGCTGAAAATCGCCTGAAGAAGCAGGATTCTACCTCTCCCCAAGCAAGTTATCCACAGCTTGAGAAAATAAATCAGCTTGACAGACTACCTGTAAACACGGTGTAATCACGCGTTTTTCTAAGCACATCAAGGGATTACAACATGAAACGCACGTATCAACCGTCGGTCGTGCGCCGCAAGCGCACCCATGGCTTCCTGGTTCGTATGCGCACCAAGGGTGGCCGTGCGGTCATCGCTGCGCGTCGCGCCAAGGGCCGTAAACGTCTGGCTGTATAAACGGACGTAAGGCGAGGTGAAACAAACCTTCGCCAGATGCTATCGCCTGACAAAAACGGATGAGTTCTCATCCGTTTTTGGTTTCAGGAGAGCAATTCGGGGTGGCTGGCTGATGTTGCATTATCAGCCGCGTTCTCCGGGTAATGAAACAGCTCGCCTGGGTTTGGTGGTCGCGAAGAAACTGCTTAAAAGGTCGGTTGACCGTAATCGGGTCAAACGGGTTGTTCGCGAGCAGTTTCGACAAATTCGTGAAAGCCTGCCGCCGTATGATCTGATTGTCCGCCTGGCTGCAAAGCCCGGCCCGTTGGATAACGGCAAGCTGGCTGAAGATTTCCTCACACTGCTCGGCAAATTGCGCAGAAACAGTGTGAGACAGGAAGTGAAATGAAGCGCCTGATGATTGGTCTGATCCGCTTTTATCAGTATGCGATCAGTCCCCTGATGGGGCGTAGCTGCCGTTATTATCCGACTTGCTCGGAATACACGGCGGAAGCAATACAGAAGCACGGTGCCCTCAAAGGTGGATGGATGGGTACAAAACGTATCTGTCGCTGTCATCCCTGGCATCCCGGCGGGTATGATCCCGTTCCCTGAATAATGAATTTTTCGTAGGCTGTACATGGATACTCGTCGCCTGATGTTGGTCATGATCCTCACCTTCTCCAGCTACATGCTGTGGGAGAACTGGCAGAAGTACAACCAGCCGAAGCCGGCTGTGGTTGCCGCTGCTGCGAATCCGGCCGCGACCGGCGCGGCCCCGGCACCTTCGGCTGCATTGCAGGCTGGTGCTACGGCTGCTCCCGCAACTGCTGCCCCGACGGCTCCGGTTGGCGAGACCTTTACGGTGAGCACCGATCTGGTTACCGCCACGATCTCGGCTGAAGGGGGCAATCTGGTTGGTCTGGAGCTGTCCAGATACAAGGAACACGACAACAAGGAAAAGAACTTTTTCCTGTTTGATGCAAGCCATCAGTACCTGGCACAAGCCGGCCTGATCGGTGAGGGTTTGCCGACGCATCGCTCCGTGTTCAAGCGCGTTGCCGGTCCGACGACGCTTGCCGACGGTGCCGACGAACTGAAAATCCGCCTTGAGGCTGATGGCCAGAACGGCATCAAGGTTGCCAAGATCCTGACCTTCAAACGCGGTTCGTACCTGATCGATGTGGCCTGGGAAATTGTTAACGGCAGCGGCAAGACCATCGCGCCTCAAGCCTATTTCCAGTTGCAGCGCGATGATGTTTCTCCTGCCGGCGAAACCAAGATGGTTTCCACCTTCACCGGCCCGGCCGTGTTTACCGAAGGCGAGAAGTACCAGAAGGTTGCTTTCAGCGATGTGGCCGACAACAAGGCCAAGTTTGCCAAGACAGCCGATAACGGCTGGCTGGCGATGGTGCAGCATTATTTCGTCTCGGCCTGGGTGCCGCAGGACAAGGTGCAGCGCGAGTACTACATGCGCAAGGTCGACGGCAGCAATGTGTTCCAGGCCGGGGTGATCATTCCGGTGAACGAAATTGCGGCAGGTGCCAAGGGCGAAACTTCGGTCAAGCTGTATGCCGGCCCGCAGGAACAGGCCGCACTCAAGGCAGTTGCACCGGGTCTTGATCTGGTTGTCGATTATGGCTGGCTGACAGTGGTTGCCGCGCCGATTTTCTGGGCACTGCAGTTCATTCACGGACTCGTCGGCAACTGGGGCTGGGCGATTGTGGTCCTGACCGTGATCCTCAAGGGCATCTTCTTCCCGCTTTCTGCCGCTTCCTACAAGTCGATGGCCAAGATGCGCGTTCTCACGCCGCGTCTGGTCCAGCTCAAGGAGCGTTACGCCGACGACAAGCAGCGGCTGAATCAGGAAATGATGAAGATGTACCAGACGGAAAAGGTCAATCCGCTGGGTGGCTGCCTGCCAATCCTGGTACAGATTCCGGTCTTCATCGCACTTTACTGGGTGCTGCTCGGTGCCGTTGAAATGCGTGATGCCCCGTGGATCTTGTGGATCAAGGATCTGGCTTCGGCCGACCCACTCTACATCCTGCCGGTGATCATGATCGTTTCCATGTTCGTGCAGACCAAGCTCAACCCGACGCCGCCGGACCCGATCCAGGCCAAGGTGATGATGATCATGCCTTTCATGTTCGGCATCATGTTCCTCTGGTTCCCGGCCGGTCTGGTGCTCTACTGGGTGGTCAACAACATCCTCTCCATTGCCCAGCAGTGGCAGATCACGCGCATGATCGAAGCTGGCGGCAAGGCGGCGAACGACGCCAAGGCCTGATTTGAAATCCGACACCATCGCCGCCATCGCCACGGCGCCCGGCCGTGGTGGTGTCGGCGTCATCCGCATCTCGGGCAGCAATTTGCTGCCCTTTGCTTTTGCGCTGAGCGGCAAGACGCCCAAGCCGCGTTATGCCACGCTCGCCGACTTCAAAACGGCTGACGGAGCCACGGTCGACAGCGGCTTGCTGCTGTTTTTCCCCGGCCCGCATTCCTTTACCGGCGAAGATGTCCTCGAATTGCAGGGTCACGGCGGCCCCGTGGTCATGCAGATGCTGCTCGCCCGTTGTCTCGATCTTGGCGCCCGTTTGGCCGAACCCGGCGAATTCAGCCGACGCGCCTTTCTCAACGGCAAACTCGATCTGGCCCAGGCCGAAGCCGTTGCCGACCTGATCGATGCGGCGACGACGAGCGCTGCCCGCTCTGCCGTTCGCTCCCTGCAGGGCGAGTTCTCCAAGGCCATCCACGGCCTGACCGACGAGCTGATCAACCTGCGCATGCTGGTCGAAGCGACCCTCGATTTCCCGGAAGAAGACATCGATTTCCTCAAGGCAGCCAACGCTTTCGGTCGCCTTGAAAACCTGCAAATCAGGCTGGCTGAAATTTTCGACCGTGCCGGCCAAGGCAAATTGCTGCAATCCGGCCTGCATGTCGTACTGGTCGGCCAGCCCAACGTCGGCAAATCCTCCCTGCTCAACCGGCTGGCTGGCGACGAGCTGGCCATCGTTACAGACATCGCCGGCACGACCCGTGATGCCCTGCGCTCGACCATTCAGATCGAGGGTATTCCGCTGCATATCATCGACACCGCCGGCCTGCGCGAGACCGACGACGAGGTCGAAAAGATCGGTATCGAGCGTACCTGGCGCGAAATCGAGCGGGCCGACGTTGTTTTGCTGCTGGTCGATGCGCGCGAAGGCGTTTCCACGGTCGACCGGAAAATATTGGCTAAATTGCCAACGTCGCTGCGGCAGATCACCGTCTACAACAAGATCGATCTTGCCGGCCGCGCGCCGGAACGGCATGACGAAGCCGACGGCGTCGCCATTTCCCTTTCAGCCAAGGCCAATCAGGGCATCGAACTGCTGCGTCAGGAACTGCTGAACATCGCCGGCTGGCATCAGGCCGAAGACGTCTTCATCGCCCGCGAACGCCACCTGCGCGCGCTGGCCGAAGCGCAGGAACGCATCGCCGCGGCCCGCGAACGGGTCGAAGGCGTGCATCCGGCACTGGAACTGTTTGCCGAAGAACTCCGTCTGGCCCAGCAGGCGCTCGGTCAGATCACCGGTGAATTTACCGCCGACGATTTGCTCGGCGTGATTTTCAGCCGCTTCTGTATTGGCAAGTAAGCCGCTTATTTCCCGCCGCTGACAATGCGTTCGATCCGGCGCTGGGCAGCGTCGGCGCCGTTCGCATCACCCGCCGCCCGGCGCTGGTCACGGTCGACGGCAAGCCAGGCCAGCAAAGGTCGGCGCCAGCCCTCGCCCGCTGCGGTTTCGATCGCCACGCTGATGCCTTCCGGAGGCAGGCATCCGGAACGCCAGGCAACGGCGGCAGCGACCAGACGTGAAAGCGGGTCGGCGATGCCGTTCAGGGCCGGGTTTCCGCTTAGCGATTGACGTTGGGCCGGCGGCAGCAGGCTGCTCTCCAATCCTTCCGTTTTTCCGCCGAGATAGGCCGCGTAGGCTTTTTCCGCCGGCGCGGCGTCGACAGCCAGCGGTGTAAAGGCCGGACAGTCGGTAGCAGCCAGGCTGGCGATCTGTGCTGCGCAGGCCGTCAGTTCGACACGCGCCATTTGTGTCGCATCGCCGGTTCGCGCAACCTCGCGCCGGGCGAGCAACAATTCCTGTGTCGCTACCCGCTCGCGCCCTTCGAGATAGGCTGCCAGATGGTTGTTGATGGCGACATGGGCATTGCTCTGCCAGGTCGGCGAAGTCTTTCCCGCGCAGGCGGCAAGCAGGCCCGACAGGGCAATGAGAAGAAAGGTCTTCATGGCAGTTTCAGCTCGCGTTCCCTGGCAAACGGCCACTTGCGGTTGAGTTCCTCGGTCATCGCCGAAATGCGCCGCAGGCTGGCTTCGACCTCGTTGCGCAGGGCGTCAAGATCGTCGGTGGCAACGCGCGCGTTGCGGGCAATCTGGCGGGCGTCGTCGAGCGTGGCGTCGACCTTCTTCAGGCTGCTGCGTGCTTCGGCGAGCAGACCGGCCAGTTCGCTGACGGAACGCTGCGATTCGTCCATCAGGCCATGGGTGCCGAAAACACGCTTGTCGACGCTGGCCAGCAACTGGTTGGTTCGGGCGAGCGCTTCAACAACTTCCCGCGCATGTTTTTCGTCGCCAAGCAAGGCGGTGAGTGCGCCGTAACGGCCGTTCATCGCGGTCGTGAACTGGCGCATCTGTTCCAGGCTGGCAATCAGGGCCGACTGTTCGTTGGTCATCTGTTCCAGGTTTTGCACAAGCTGCTGCATGGTGGCCACGAGCTGGGGCACCCCGGCGGCGGCATCCCCGATCAGAACTTCGCGCCGCGAACCGTCGGGCAGCGGCGGGTCGTCGAGAAGACCGCTGAAGGCGCGCAGCTTGGCGCCGCCGACCACGCCCCGTTCCAGCGTGAACACGGAAGACGTGCGCAGCCAGCGCGCATCTTCCACCGGGACGTCGATATGCAGATGGGCCTTGCCGTCGTCGCCGAGTTCAATGCGAACGACCCGGCCGATGGGAAAGCCTGAAAAGGTCAGATCAGTGCCGACGGACACACCCTCGGAGTTTTCGGCAACGAGGAGCAATCGGCGGTTTTCCTGAAAGACGCCGCGGGCGACCATGACGTAGATCGCGAAGCCGACCGCCAGAAGCCCGGTGAAAATGAGCAGCCCGGCCATCTTGGTTGCGGCGTGGGGTATTTCCGGCGGTTGGGGTATGGACGTCATCGCTACCTTCAAAGACGTTGGATGATCAGGAAACCGGCTTCGATCAGCAGCAGCATGACGAGAAGGCGGGCCATGACGCGGATGTCCCGGCTGTTCCGTTCAGCGGGATTCAGATCGAGCACGACCGAGGTGGGGGCGATGCCGACGGTGAACGCAAAAAAGAGCAATTTTCCGGCAAATGCGAGGGTCAGCGGAAGATCGAAAACCAGCCCGATCAGTCGCGAATAGTCGGGCAAGGCCCACAGGTTGAAGCCGTGAACCACCACATAGGCCACGGCAATCGCGCTGATTCCGCCGAGGATGGCGAGGACGATGACTGCCAGCGCATTGGCCGCAACGTAGGGAACGATGGTACGCAGTGCCGGTCGTTGCGGGTGACGCCCCAGCTGTTGCAGGGTGAAGGGCGCGACGCGCAGCGCGACGAAAAGCGCGACCACCAGCGGCAGCAATTCGACGACAAACACCCGGACCAGCGCTTCCAGCGCGAGGTGCGACAGACCGTAGCTGGCCGCAGTGACGGCAACGATCTGGGCGAGAACGGCGCTGACCAGAAGGTTGCCCAGCAGGTAGCCGGAGGCCGTCTGCCAGGTACCGAGACAGAACAGGCAGGCCAGCGCCCGCCGGGTCGGGACATCGTAGGTCGTGGGCGACAGGGTGGCCACGATGATCAGGCCGCAATAATGGATGAACGCGGCCAGGCGCTGCAAATAGGGTGCGTGGGGGATGGGTGCTGGCTGGGCGATCATGGGCCGGCGGGATCAGGCCCTTTCCACTTCCATCCGGTTGCGCCGGATGATGGCGTCGGCGATTTCACGGCTGATCGCGTCGGCATCGGGCAACTTGTTGGGGTGGAAGACGATGAGCGGGATGCCCAGGCTTTGCAGTGCCTGGCGTTTTTCTTCCTCGGCGGAGTTGCTCGCCGGGTCGGTGCTCGGCCAGGAAAGCTCGATGGCGGCGACGATCGCGAAATCCGGGTCGCAGACCACGAAATCGACGCCGCGACCGGCCATGCGGGCGAGCCGCTGGGCTTCCTGCCGGCCGCGCGCCAGGGCCAGCTGGGAAACGCCGACCTGCGCAAAGACCCGCATATTGGGCATGGCCTCGCTCAGGCGGTGGTAAAGTTCGCGCTCGCTGTCGTTAAGCAGGCGATACTGCTTGCGTTTCGGGGTTTCGACGAAACGGGTCTGCGGATCGAGATCGAGTTTGCCCTGCTGACTGTCGCGCAGGCTACCCCGCTGTTGACCGATGATGGTCTGGGGGTCTATCCGCACAGTAACGCTCCTGCGGGTCAGCAGAAGAAAACCGCCGATACCGCCGAGCGCAACCAGCAAACCAAGGGTCAAATATTCCATTGCGTGAACATCCCAGAGGTGAACCGGCATTATAGTGGCTTTGCCGGGGCCGTCGTTGATGACATTTAAGTTGAGTGGGCAGGAAAGGATGAAGTTTTTGTGACTGAAGCATTTACTCCGGCGTTGCTGGCACTGGTGCTGGCCGCCTTCATGGCCGGCGCCATCGACGCCGTGGTCGGCGGCGGCGGCCTGATTCAGATTCCTGCCCTGTTTGCCGTGCATCCTGGCGAATCGGCGGCCACCCTGTTCGGCACCAACAAATGCGCCAGCGTTGTCGGCACGGCCAATGCCACCTGGCGCTACGCCCGGCGGGTGGTCATGCCGTGGCGCACCATCCTGCCGGCGGCGCTGGCGGCCTTTGCCTTGTCCTACGCGGGTGCTGCTGCCGTGGCCTGGCTGCCCAAGGATGCAGTGCGCCCGATGATCCTCGGTCTGCTCATCTTTGCAGCGGTCTACACCCTGAGGAAAAAGGAATTCGGGCAGATTCACCAGCCCAGCCAGTCGGGCCTGCGCGGATTGATCTACGCCATCCTGCTCGGTGGCGTCATCGGCTTTTACGACGGGTTTTTCGGGCCGGGCACGGGCAGCTTCCTGATCTTCCTGTTCATCCGTTTCTTCGGCTTCGATTTCCTGCACGCCTCGGCCGGGGCCAAGGTGGTCAATGTGGCGACCAATCTTGCCGCCCTCGCCTACTTCGTTCCCAACGGCTATGTTTTGCCCGTGCTCGCCGCCCTGATGGCTGCGGCCAACGTCTCCGGCTCGATTGCCGGAACCTGGCTGGCCCTCAAGCATGGCAGCGGCTTCATCCGGAAGGTGTTCCTGCTGATGGTCGGCGTCCTGATCGTCAAGTTCGCCTGGGATACTTTCGCCTGAGTTGGCCTAAAGCGGGCTGACCTTGCCGAGCGAGGCGGTGAATTTCGCCGCATCCTGAAAGCCGACGACGCGCTGCCCCTTGATCTCAGCGCCCTTGGCATCGAAAAAGATGATGCCGGGCGGGCCAAACAGGCCAAAACGGGCGAGCAGCGCCTTGTCGTCGTCGCTATTTTCCGTCACATCGGCCTTGAGCAGGGTGAAACCGGCCAGTTTTGCCTGAACACCGGGGTCGGAGAAGGTGAGTTTCTCCATTTCCTTGCATGAAACACACCAGTCGGCATAAAAATCGAGCATGACCGGGCGGTCGGTGGCAGACAGCCGGGCATCCAGTTCGGCGACCGAGCGGACGTTATCAAAAGGCAGTTTGGCGGTTTCGGCAGCCTGGGCGCCACGCAGACCGGCCAGCGGTTGCAGTGGGTCGCGGCTGCCGGCCAGGGCGCCGACGAGCAGCGCCGCACCGGTGAGCAGCATGACGATGCCGATCCCCTTCCAGAAGCGCTGCCAGCCCTTGGCGTGCGGCGGCAAGGGGTCGATGGCGTGCAGGTAGATGGCGGGAATGATGAGCAGCGCGGCCCACGCCAGCATTTGCGCAACGGCAGGAATGACCGGGGAAACCAGCCAGACGGCGGTGGCCAGCAGCAATACGCCGAAAGTCTTCTTGACGCCTTCCATCCAGGCGCCGGCCCTGGGGAGCAGCGTGCCGGCCGAAAGGCCGACGACGATCAGCGGAACGCCCATGCCGAGCGCCATGACGAACAATGCCGAACCGCCGAGTACGGCGTTGCCGGTCTGCCCAATGTAGAGCAGCGCGCCGGCCAGCGGGGCCGCGACGCAGGGGCCGACGATCAACGCCGACAGCGCGCCCATCAGGAAAACGCCAATGCCGCGCCCGCCTTGCAGGTGACCGGCTTCATCCGACAGCTTGCTTTGCAGCGAGGCCGGGAGTTGCAGCTCGTAGAAGCCGAACATCGAGAAGGAGAGCACGACGAACACCAGCGCAAAACCGCCCAGCACCCAGGCATTCTGCAAGGCGGCGGAAAGCAGCGTCCCGGTCATGCCGGCCGCGACGCCGGCGGCGGCATAGGTGATCGCCATGCCCAGCACGTAGGCCAGCGAGAGGGCGAAGCCGCGGCCGCGCGAAACCTTGTGGCCCTGCCCGGCGATGATGCCGGACAGGATGGGGATCATCGGAAAGACGCAAGGTGTCAGCGACAGGCCCAGCCCGGCGACGAAGAAAAACAGGAGATTGGTGAGAAAACTGGCGTTCTTCAGGGTTTCGGCGATTTTTCCGCTTTCATCACCGCCCGCCTCGCTGCTTGCCGCCACCGGCGCGCTGGCCGGATCGGGCAGGTCGACGGCGATCACCTGGGTTTGCGGCGGGTAGCAGATGCCGGCATCGGCGCAGCCCTGCGAGGTGACCTTGAGTTTGATGGCAAGCAGGCCCGAGGCATTTCGCTCCACCGGCAGGCGGATGACGGCACGCTTGTAATACACCTCGACCTTGCCGAAGTTCTCGTCCATTTTCTCCTTGCCCTTGGGCAGGATCGGCACGCCGGCCCTGGCGGCATCGCCGTCGATGGCGAACTTGATCTTGTCCCGGTAGAGGTAATAGTCGCTGGCGATGTCGAAGCTGACCTCGATGGTCTGACCGTCCAGCGCCCGTGCCGACGCCTTGAAGGCCACAGCCGGATCGAGGAATTCCTGGGCATGGGCCAGCGACGTCAGGAAAGCGATGAGGAAGAAAAGGATGCGCATGGTCATTGGATCGTTTCTGCGGCCAGCCAGTTCAAATAAGCGGGCGAGCCGTGGGTGATGGGCAGGGCGATGATTTCCGGCACCTCGTAGGGATGCAGCGTCCGGATCGTTTCGGCCAGCCGTTCGTAGTTTGCTGCGGTCGACTTGAAAAACAGCGGAATTTCGACAGCCGACTCGATCTTGCCCTGCCAGCGGTAAACCGACTGCACCGGCGCCAGAATATTGACACAGGCAGCCAGCCGGGCCTCGACTACCGCCTCGGCGATGGTGCGGGCGGTAGCGACATCGGGACAATTGGTCAGAACAAGCAGGGGCTCCATCAGCGAATTCTACTTGAGCAGGCGGCGCCGGGTCAGGCGAAGTGCGATACCGAAGGCGATCACCGTCGTCAGCACCAGCACGCCGACGTGAAGCGCCACATCCTGCGGCACCTGCCCGGCCAGCAGCGGACGCACCAGCGCGACACCCTGGGCGAGCGGCAGGAGGCTGCCGAGCGTGGCCAGCCAGGCGGGCAACTGGTCGGTCGGGAAAAACACGCCGGAAATCAGCGTCATCGGTGTGATGAACAGGGTGAAGTAATACATGAAGAAATCGTAGGACGGCGCCAGCGCGTTCCAGATCAGGCCGAGCGCGGCGAAGGCCAGCCCGGTGAGAATGATGGCGGGCAGCGCCCAGAGCAGCAGCGGGCCGTTGGTCAGGCCGAGCGCGGTGATGACGACAAGGATGGCGGCGCCGGAAAACAGTGATTTGGTCGCCGCCCAGACCAGCTCGCCGGCCACCACATCGGGCAGGCCAAGCGGCGTGTTGAGGATGGCGTCCCAGGTTTTCTGGACATGCATGCGGGAGAACGACGAATAAAGCGCCTCGAAGGTCGCCGCGTTCATCGTCGAGGCGCAGACCGTGCCGGCGGCGAGAAAGGCGACATAAGGCTGGCCTTCGACGGTGGGCAACATTGCGCCCAGCCCGTAACCGAGGCCAAGCATGTAGATCAGCGGATCGGCCAGGTTGCCGAGAATGGAGGGCAAGGCCAGCTTGCGCCAGACCAGGAAGTTGCGCTGCCAGACGGGAAACCAGCGAAAGGCTTGCGAAGCGGAAAACATGCGGGTGAGCCCGGTTGAAAATGAAGGCCTATTTTACTGCGAAGGCGGCTTGAGCCCGGAGTCTGGAAGGCGCGGCTGGATCACTTCCACGGTCAACCCGAAAATCCGGCGTTTTTTGCCATTGCCAAAATTTGGCGTTTTTTCCGGTTGACCGTGGAAGTCGCCGTCGGCTCCGTTTCGCGGCGCACAATCGGCCTGCCGGTGTCAAAATGCCGGCATGTCGCCGCCCGCCATCGTCCTCTGCACACTCAACGCCCGCTACATCCACGCCTCGCTCGGCCTGCGCTACCTGCTCGCCAACCTCGACCGGCACGGCGGCGAAGGCTTGCGTGCGGCGGCCGTCCTGCGTGAATTCACGATCAGCCGGCCGGTGCCGGAGATTGTTGCCGACCTGCTCGGCGCGCTGGGCGAAGCGGTGGCGGGCGTTCCTCAGATCATCGGCCTCGGCGTTTATATCTGGAATGTCGAGCAAAGCACCGAACTTGTCCGGCAACTCAAGCAGGCCCGGCCGGCCGTGAAAATCGTGCTCGGCGGGCCGGAAGTCAGCCACGAATGGGAAGCGCAGGCAATTTTTCACCTCGCCGATCATCTGGTCACCGGCTGGGGCGACGTCAGCTTTGCCAAACTTTGCCGCGCCCTGCTCGACGGGCAGACGCCCCCGAAAGTCATTCCCGGCGAGCAGCCGTCGCTCGACGAGATCGAGCTGCCCTACGCCGAATTCAGCGCCGACGATCTGGCGCATCGCCTGCTCTACGTTGAAGCCTCGCGTGGCTGTCCGTTCAGGTGCGAGTTCTGCCTGAGTGCCCTCGACAAGACCGCCTGGGCCTTCGACGAAGCCCGTTTTCTCGCGGCGCTGGATGATCTGTACCAACGCGGCGCGCGCCATTTCAAGTTTGTTGATCGCACCTTCAACCTGAAGATAGAGCGCTCGCTCAACGTTCTGCAATTCTTCCTCGACCGCCTGACACCGGGGCTGTTCCTGCATTTCGAGGTGATTCCCGATCATCTGCCGGAACGCCTGAAGGCGATGATCGCCCGCTTTCCGCCCGGTGTTCTGCAATTTGAAATCGGCATCCAGACCTTCAATCCGCAGGTCCAGCAACGAATTTCGCGCCGTCAGGACAATGACAAAACCTGCGAAAACCTCGACTGGCTGGTTGCCCACAGCCACGCCCACCTGCACGCCGACCTCATCTTCGGCCTGCCCGGCGAAACGCTGGAAAGTTTCGCCGCCAGCTTCGACCGGCTCTACGCCCATCGCCCGCACGAAATCCAGCTGGGCGTGCTGAAACGCCTGCGCGGCACGCCGATTGTCCGGCACAGCGAGGCGTTCGGCATGGTCTACGACAGCCGCCCGCCCTACACCATCAGCGAAACCGCGGCGGTCGATGCCGCGGCCGTGCAGCGCTTTACCCGCTTCGCCCGTTACTGGGATCTGCTGGCCAATTCAGGGCGCTTCCCGCAGACGCTGCCGCTGCTCCTGCAAGGCGCCTCGCCCTTCGCGGCGTTCGCCGCCTTTGCCGACTGGCTGTGGCAGACAACCGGCCAGACCTGTCGTTTTAGCCCGGAATTTCTGGTTGACCGTCAATTCGAGTACCTGACGACGGTGCTCGGCCACGATCCCGGTAAAATCCGCGAGTACATGCTTGTTGATTATCTGGCCAGCGGCGCCCGCGCCAACCCGGCCTGTCTGCACGGCCTGCTCAAGGACAGGGACAAACCGGCAGCCCGCCCGCTGCGCGGACTGGCCCAGCGCCAGGAACGGCATGGCGGAAATCTTCAGGATGCTTCGGCGGCGCCTGCGCAGCCCTCGATGGAGCAATAACCAATGGAAAACACCCCCTGGCTCGCCTGGTTCGATGGCGCCACGAAACACACCAACCCCGGCCTGCGCGGCATCGGCGCCCTGCTCAAGGGGCCGGCCGGCCAGCGCATCGAAATCGCCCGCGAAATCGGCGAAGGCACCAACAACGAAGCCGAATACTGCGCCCTCATGGCCGTGCTGGACGCCGCCGTCGAAGCCGGCGTGCAGGATCTGGTCGTCTATGGCGACAGCCAGCTGGTCATCCGGCAGGTCAACGGCGAATGGTTGATCAACGCCAAGCCGCTCGTGCCGCTGTGCAAAACCGTGCTCGAACTCAAGGCCCAGATTCCCAACGTTCGCCTGTGCTGGATTCCTCGCGAAGAAAACGGCGAAGCCGACGCCCTCTCCAAACGCGCCATCGGCGTCGCCGTCCCCACACCGCTGGATCGCAGCGTGTGGATGAAAATCACCGAAATCGCCAAACCCTTCGGCCTTTCCGGCGTCGCCCTCGGCAAACGCATGGACGCCGCCAAACTCCGCGAAGGCGGCAAACCCACCCAACTCGCCCTCGACAAAGGCTGCGCCCTGCGCGTCGAAAACAACTTCGGACACGAAGATTTCTGGCACCGAAAATTGCTGCCGGCGGAGCTGAAGGAAGCGATGTTGCTGGATTGAGGGTTGTTGGCAAAGATCGGTCAGGAGCTGTTATGGCTTCCAAATCGAGATAGCTGCCATCTGGGCAACGCGGTATGCTCTCGACCTATTTGCTAGAAGGGTTGCAGCAGTCCACTAAGCTGTTGGCTTCTGCTATTTCTGTCTTGCGCACGGTCCAGCGATTTCTTGAGAAAAATATATGGGAAAAAGCATTCGAATTTATCTAGCAGATGCAGAAGTTGGTGGCATTCGACATGCCGAAATCGTCAACTGGACAGGTCAGGCACTAGCCTTTCCTAGAAGCAAAGTTTCGGAATTAAAAAACTGGCCTGAAGTTCGCCGCCAAGGCGTCTACTTTCTCATCGGGGCCGATGAAGATACCGGTCAAGATGCCGTGTACATTGGAGAGGCTGAAATAGTTGCCGAACGTGTCGCGCAACATTTATCAAGCAAGGACTTCTGGTCTGAGTGCGTAGCGTTCACGAGCAAGGATGAAAATCTCACAAAATCCCATATTAAATATTTGGAGTCACGGTTGGTTTCAAGCGCAATAAGCGCAGGACGATACCTCGTTAAAAACTCATCGACACCTCAAGAATCAGGCCTACCCAGAGCAGACAAAGACGCGATGGATGAATTCTCTTCCTCAGTGCGCATCCTGCTTGGTGTTTTAGGCCATCGCGTACTGGATCCTGTGCTTTCTATTCCTAAGCCTACAGTCACTCAAGTTTTTCACGAGAGTGCAGGTCAGCCAGTAGAGATACTTTCAACGGCTGGAATTCAAGACACCGAGACTTTTTTATTAAAAATGGGCAACATTTCGGCAAGTGCAATTCGCGATACCGATGCTCTGGTCGTACTTGCCGGATCGAAAGTTTCGAAAGAAGTTACTCCCAGCTTAAGCAACGGGTACAAAGCAGTTCGCGATAAGTTGCTTGGCAGTGGAGTGCTTTCAGACACTGGAGAGTCTTATAGCTTCTCCAAAAACTATCCTTTTCCTAGCCCTAGCCAAGCTGCTTCAGTCATAGTTGGATACATGATCAACGGGCGGCAAACTTGGAAGTCCAAAGATGGACGTTCCTTGCGAGAAATTGAAGATGCAGAGGCAAAGGCACTCGAAGAGAGGCTTGTGGATGAGCTATCAGAGCCGGATTCTAACTTGTCCTAGCATGCTTAGTTCATCTGCCTAAAAGGTGCTCAGGCCGTCAGCATTTGGCGGCCCTTATCTAAAAACGGATAACGTGGATAAAGGTTCAGACCAGTCTGAACACTGTTTCAGAATACTGTGTCAGCGGGCTTTGCGTGAAAAAGCGCCATCCGGATTGGTGTAGGGGTTGGGGGATTTGCTTGTCGGATCGGGGTCCGACATACCCAAGGAGGCACGAGCTTTTCCTGGATGCTGTACGCGTGCAGAGGTGGTTGGCTGGATGCCGGCGAGCCCTTTCTCCCATTCGTCCACCATGCGTTTGGCAGTTTCGTGGAAGTGCGGGAACTTCTTTGCGTAGGCGTGGATTTCAGGATAGGTGGCCTCGATAGAACGGGTGACGCTTGCCAGGGCTTCAGCGCGAATTTGTGCAGAAAGGTTCAAGCGTTGGGTGGCAAACTTGTGCAGGCTTTTTCCACAGGCCCAGACTTTCTTGCCTTCCAAGGTGAGTCCCGGAATATTCCTGGCATATTCGCCGTAGGCTGTGACCGTCAGAATGTCATAAACCGGCGCCAGGGCCACATCGTCGGGCGTGGTATAGATCAACGCGAAATTTTTCAAGTGAGCATCGGCGTTGTGGATCGCATAGTTGAGCAAGAGCAGCTTGAACAGTCGGATCGCGTTGTTGTGGAACTGCT
This sequence comes from uncultured Dechloromonas sp., assembly GCA_964583695.1. GTDB lineage: Bacteria > Pseudomonadota > Gammaproteobacteria > Burkholderiales > Rhodocyclaceae > Azonexus. The sequence continues at coordinate 57,338 of CAZOWA010000002.1, read as the reverse complement.
CGGATGGGACATAGTCCTTCAGTCGGGCGGCAATATTTTCGAGCGAACCGGCGTATTTGGATTCCGGTCCGAGCCCCTGTAGTGAGCAGAAATCCTCTACTGCAAGCTCCTTGCCATCGGCTACACGATCAAAGCGCCGGACGGCCAGGACGTTCCCATCGGCCGATAACTCGATTTCAGGGACATGCAGATCGCAGCGCCTGGCCGCACTTAGACACAAGTATTCGTTGATTGCGAGCCCAGGGAGATCCGGCCTGCCTGTTTTAACAATATATTCGTCGGTTGTCGTCGTGGACTTGTCGTTGCGCAACAATTTCGGCATGACGCCGGAAACGCCCTCGGTAATGCCTTTTTCAAGGTGCTCCATGAGTAGATCATGGGCATTCGGACTCGCTAGTAAGGCGGCGACCTGCAGGTCGTCTTGGTCGGTCTGCAATGCTTGTCCTTGCGGGACGCAGCGGACTCGCCCGATTGTGCGTTGACCAGTGAGTGCCAGCAGACCGAAATCGGTGACTGCGGTTAGCGAGCCAAGCTTTTCTTGCAGCAAGGCTTTTTTGGTGCCTTCTGGCAGATTCATCTGGAAAAAGGGATGAACTCCGCCTTTGCCCCATTTGTAACTTTCGGCTCGAACGGGCATTGTCAGAGACACGAGTTTTTCAGGTGGAGTTTCGGGTAGGTAGGTGAAAACATAGAGTCCTTCAGGGGTTGACGTGAGCACGCCGACGCGTGTTCCTGAAACGTATACATCCAGTGCTGTGGGTTCGGCCATGGTTTTACCTCTTTAGGAGGGGCGCGTTGAGCGCTTTGCCTGCCGATTCTGCCTTCGTTCTCCGAACGCGTTGATGGGCCTGGAGAACAGCGCCAGCAGGGGCTTTCGATAGGAGCGAATTCTCCCGCTGGATATCGTCGAGGGTACGGGTATGCCCCTTGGGACGCGTTGTCAGATCCAGTCCAACCAGCCCGAAAAGGCTGATCAGTTTTACCACTCCGAGTTCGAGGAGGTCACCCCGTTCGAGACGGGAAATTGTTGCAACACTGACCCCGGCATGCCGCGCGGCATCCTGTTGCGTTAATCGGCGTGAAATGCGGGCGGCACGAAACGCTTGACCAAGTTCGACGATATCCATTGCTACTCCGTGTGTATATGCGCTAACTGATAGCTTGTGCGCTGTTATACGGATAATTGAACATATCTGATCGTATGGAGCTAGTTGTGGCGTGTCAATGAAAATTATCGCTAACTGCTAGTTATGTGGTTTTCTAGTTATAACACGTCGTATTAGATAAGTTATGATAGGCTGGCTTCTATGCCAGAATAGTTATCCCCAAGTCGGCTACCCAAATGAGAGGCCTCGTTGCGGTAGCGCCGCTGAAAAGCCGACCCTGACGAGCTTCCACGGTCAACCCGAAAAAAGGCGTTTTTTCCGGTTGACCGCAGCGATTGCTGCGGCACTGGCGCGATGAAATCCATTCACTCCAAACCTTCGATGGCTGTACAGGAAAGCACCTCGACATAAAACGCCGATCTGTTTATGCTGATCGGATTTTTGAGTTGCCATCTGTGCCGTCTGCGCGCCCAACTTCTTTGCGCTTACCAACAAAAACAGGAATGGCGATAACTAAATTTTCCACAGTTTCGTCGTTGGCCACTACAGCCACTTTGCTTTATCACTTGGGCATCCTAAATGTTTAGAAGACTAGCTCCGTTTGCCATTGTTGCAGCCACCCTTTGTGGATGCGCCACACCCATTCCGCCCTATTCATTGCCGCAAAATGTTCCATCTGCCACACTGAAGAGCTCGATCACTGGTGCATACGAACTATTTGAGTCGATCGACATTCTCCTTTTCGACAGCAATGGAACACCTTCCGGCAATCGAATGCTATTTTCCGTTAAAGGATCGGTAAGCAAGCCAACTGGCTACGTGCAAGTGCCCGCTAATGTTCCGTTAAAGCTTGTGTATTCCGAGGTTGCGTCGGGGGGCAGGTTCTGCAAATTGAACATCAACGTTACACTCGAGCAAGGTAAGAGCTATTCTTTGGTCGGTGGGTTTGCTTATGAGAAGGGGCCAATTCCGATATTGACTGGTACTCGAAAGTGCAAATTTGGTGTTGTCGACGAAGAAACTAAATTGCTAGTTCCCTATCGTTAGCCTATGAAATTGCCGGCGTACAGTTTTCTGAAGCAGGTCGTGGAAGTCCGCGAGATGCTGTTGCTTAATGCCAACGAATTGCTGCCCAAGAAATTTGGCGACTATCGCGATTGGTACCCTATTGCTGGCTTGATAAAGCAAGGCTACCTAGGGAATCCCTTCCTTGGCGAGTCCGGCGAGTGCATGACTGAGCGAGAACTTGCCTCAATGCTCTTTGCGAAGACCCTGGGCGATGGACATCACAAAATAAACAATGTTGCGGCTGTGAATCTGGCCGATTCGAGAGTGACCATTGGCTTGTTTGCCACCTCCAAAGCTGACCTATATTTTGCCGAGTTGCGCACAAAGCGTGCTGATCGGATCACATCTGCGTTGGTCGCTATTGTCATTGGCGTTTCGTCTGCGCTCCTCACTTTTTATGTAAAGGAGCAAATCAGTCCTGCGGTAACCGAGTGTGCCCGATGACGGAGGGCAGAATAACCGGGTCAGCCCTTGGACTTTAGCTTTTCCCCACAGAATCGGTAGGATTTTTCTAAATCGGAGTCTCCATGAGTACAGAAAAAAAGCCTTTAGGTATTACTGCAACAGCTGTCTATTCGGTATTTTGTGGGCTTATTTACTTGCCGGTTGGCTTGTTGCTGCTAGTTGCTAGTCAGGTACCTGAAAGTAGTAGTCTGTCCCTGCCTTTTGGCATATGTATGTGCGCTCTTGGTGTTTTTATGCTTGCGACGGTATATGGTCTTTGGTCTCTTCAAGAGTGGGGACGTACCCTATCCGTCTGGCTGTCGGGTATTTCGGTAATTTTGGGGGTTATATCCATTTTCCCCATTTGGCCTCAGCAGCAATTTACTGTGTCAAACGCGGTGCTCCAGCTGGTAGGTATTGGCATATGTGTAATTATCATCACGTATTTATCAAAACAGGACATCAAGAGTCTTTTCAAACCCTAGCGTGGCTGCTCGATTTGGAAAACGGAAAAACTTATTAATGTTTTGCTCTTGTATCTTCTGTCCGTAGGTTGAGGCTCAGCCGATCTGCTCGCCGATAAAGCGGGCGAAGGGCGGCATCGCAAAATACCACTCAAAACTGACCCTGACGAACTTCCACGGTCAACCCGAAAAAAAGGCGTTTTTTCCGGTTGACCGCAGCGATTGCCGCGCAGGTGCGATGGAGGCGATCTGGCTGGATTGAGAGGGGCTTGTGGGTAGCAATCTTTCGAATTCAGGAGCAGCCATAGGGTGGCTCTTGAAGTATGCTACTGGGTTATTCGCGGCAGGTTTGGCGGCATCTGGTATCGGCGTACTGTCCGTCCCGGCTCCTAAGACTCCCCTTCGCAGCCCGAATCGGGTCGTGATACACACGCGACCAGGCCCGTGTTTTGAAGGAGCAAGTCAATGAGTTATGTGATTCAAATTTGGGAAACACCCGCAGAGCTTCAGGCGCCCGCCACCCTTGAGGCTGCCTCCCGGCAGCTCGATCAATTGCAGCAGCGAACGGCGCAGCACAAGAAATTTCGTCTTCTGGCGCTGCGGCTGACGCTACGCTACCCCTGCATCTGCTCGCCCCGGGCCGAAGAGATACCGGAATCCGAATGGGCCTGGAGCGACGGGCCACTCGACGGCAAGACCGACGCCGCGGTCTTTGCACTGGGGATCAATCCGGAAATGCTGGATGCCGTCTTGCCGTTTGTGGTCGGACAGGCTCGCCTGTTCGGACTCAATGTCATGGATGCGCAGGAAGGTGTCGTCTATCTGGCCAATGGTCAGCGTCTGACGGTGGCTACGCCGCCGACTTCGTCGCCGAAAAAAAATTACGATGATGTGCCAACGCGGGCCGCCCTGGAAAAAATCGTCTTCGAGCGCCTGACCCCTTTTCTTGCCGAACACGGCTTCAAGGCAAGAAAAAGCGATCGCAGTTTCAAAGCCGTTTTTCCCAACGGATGGCATGTGCTATACATCGGCAGCACCGACATGTGGCCTCTCAATGTGCCCTTCTGCCTGAATGTCGAAAGCCGCTTTCACGAGGTCACCAACCTTGTTTCCTCGATTGCCTGGCCAGACAAGCCTCTCGATCAAGTGAAGCTGTCTTTTACGACTTCTGCAGGCCAACCCAAATGGATGGACGAGATTGGTCCCTTCCAGGGAACCGACAAAGGGTATGTCGTGCGCAGCTACTCGGAAATCGACGGGGTGATCGAACACCTTATCGGGAAGTTACGGACCCGCCTGCTGCCAATATTGGAACAATACAAAACGATCAGCGGCCTGGATCAAATCCTCAATCCGGACCCGGTTACCGACTCGGTTTTTTTCACCAGTTTTAGAAACGGTTCAGATCACATTATGACCGCCTATCTGGCGAAAAATCCTCGGCTGGAAGCCTTGTGCGAGGAGTTCTTCGCCCAGATCGCGCATTTGCCAAAAGACCTGAGCCTTGTAGGGCCGACGCTGAAGTGCATCGACTATGTGAGAAGTCAGGCTGAACGCGAAAATACGCTCTGATCAAATGACCAGAGCGCACAGATTGTTGGCCGTCTTGCTCGTTCCTTCACAGATATCTTTCCAAGCCATGCCCAAATTACGCCATGCCCTGTTCTTTGCCCTCCTCTCCCTGTCGTTGATCACCCACGCCGCCGGGCCGGGCGGGAAGATTTCCGTGTTTGCCGACAAGAACGGCCGTTGGGGTGCTTCGGATGCTGCGGGGGCGGTGGTTTTGCCTTTTCAGTTCGATTCTGCCGAGCAGCTGGAGGACGGGTTTTTTCGGGTAGGCCGGTTGCAGAAGTCGGGGCAGCGCGCCTACGGGGTGTTTGATGCGCAGGGCAAGGAGATCATTCCCCTGCAGTTTTCGTACATCGAGTACTTGCAGCGCTTCAAGCGCTTCAAGGTGACGGTGGAGAAGCCGCAGTATCGGCAGGGGTATTTCGACGAGGCCGGCAAGGCGGTCGTGCCGGTGGTGTATGACTCGCTGGAGCGCATCTCCAACATGGGGGACGAGCCGACCAATATTGCGCAGCGCAATGGCAAGTACGGCTATATCAATGTGTTGTCGGGGAAGATCAAGATTCCGCTTGAGTACGATGCGCTGTTCATCGATTCGCTGTCGACGGATGCGCAGGGCAACGGGACGGCGATTGCCAGGAAGGGGAAGAAGTGGGGCGTGCTGCACACGAGCGGCAAGGTCGTGGTGCCCTTCGAGTTTGATGAAATCGGCGACAACCAGCTCGCCGAGCGCGACGGCAAGCTGGTAGAACTGCGGTACGACAACGGCGCCTATGTCGGCACGGGCGAGGTTCCGCCGCAGTACAGTTCCAATTTCGTGCCGCGTCTGCGGGCTTCGATCAACCGGGCGCCTTTCGATGGCCTTTACGTGGCCGAGGATTATCCGGGCATGAGTTCGGCCTGGAAGGCATGGAAGGAAAACCGGCTGGGCTGGGTGGCGATTCCTTCCATCCAGATCAACGGCAATCAGGCCTATGTGGCGTTCGGACAGTTTTTGCAAAAGCGCCTGCCGCTCATGCCGAACGAGCTCTCCGTGACCCGCAGGCGTGACGGCTTTTCCCTGATGGTGGATGCGGACGACAGCCGGAGCAAAAAAGCCGCTCCCTCAGTCTTCCTGACGTTCACCGGGAAAGACGGGAACATGGTTTGCGATCGGTGTGCAGCACTGGAATTGCCGGTGCGCTGGCGTCTTATGGAGGAGAAGCCGCAGGAGTTTGGCGGCATCGGGTTGGCGATCAAGAGGATGCGGCCGGATGCAGAGGGTGTCACGGTGCTTGAGGTGCTGGACAAGGGCCCGGCGCAACGGGCCGGCTTGAAGGCTGGCGATGTGATCATGCACATCGACGGTGCGCCGGTGTCGCAATATACCGGCAGTGGCGAGTTGGTCGGGCAATACAGCCTGGACCAGGTGCGCGACCGGCTGCGCGGCGTCGTGGGCAGCGAGGTTCGCCTCTCGGTGGAGCGCGAAGGTCGCCTGCTGCCGCGCGAGATTGTCGTGAAACGCGAAGTCATCAACGTTCGCTGAGGTGCACCTGTGAATACACCGAACCGTTTTGTCTGCCCGCATTGCGGCTTCCGGATTTTCAACCGGCGGCGGGAAACCTGCGAATCCTGCGGGCAAAGCCTGCCGGCCGAGTTGTTGCTGAACGCGCAGCAACGGCAGTTCATGGAAGAGGAAGACCGGCGGATCGAGAAGATAAGGGAGTATCTGGCCAGAAAGGCCGCCGAGGAAGCACGCAAACGGCAGGTTCGACGCGGGGATGGCGGATGATCCGGAACGCTGTTTTTCCCGAAGATCGGGCGCAGGTCGTCGCAATCTTTCGGGAGTACGTTGAAAGTCCCAGCGCGGATCTGGCCTTTCAGGACTACGAAGCCGAGTTTGCTGCGCTGCCGGGAAAATACGCCGCGCCGGAAGGCGGCCTCCTGCTGGCCTGGAAAGACGGTGTCGTTGCCGGATGTGCCGCCTTCCGCCGGGTTGATGCCCAAACCTGCGAGATGAAGCGGGTTTACGTCCGGCCCGCTGCCCGTGGTGAGCAGCTGGGTCGGCGGCTTGTCGAACGCATCATCGAAGAAGCCACTGCCGCCGGCTATGCCCGCATCTGCCTCGATGTCCTGCCGGAGTTCGTCGTGGCCCAAGGGATTTACGCGCGGCTGGGCTTTTACCCGGCACCGCCGGTGACGTTCAACCCCGTACCCGGCACCCGTTTCCTCTGCCTCGATCTCGCCTAATCCCGCAATTCCCGTCCGGTCAGCTTGATGAAGACGTCTTCCAGGTTAGAGGCGCGGTGCAGGTAGCGCAGCCCGTCGACATCGGCGAGTCGGGCCAGTAGCGGCGCCGGATCGCGACAATAGAAGAAGGCGGTTTCGCCGCTGGTTTCAACGCGTTCGGCGAGCTGCCTGGTGTTTTTGACGAAATTTTCGAGTTGACCGTGGGATTCCTCGAAAACCTCGACGACCTGCGGTTCGATGTGTTCGGCAATGAGCTGGCGCGGGCTGCCTTCGGTGATCTTGCGGCCGTGGTCGATGACGATCAGCCGGTCGCAGAGGCGCTCCGCCTCGTCCATGAAGTGCGTGGTGAGGATCAGCGTCTTGCCGGCCGACTTGAGTTGCTTGAGTCGATCCCAGATCAGGTGGCGGGCCTGCGGGTCGAGGCCGGTGGTCGGCTCGTCGAGAAAGACGATATCGGGATCGTTGACCAGTGCGCGGGCCAGCGTCAGGCGGCGTTTCATGCCGCCGGAGAGGGTCGAGATGCGGGCGTCGGCCTTGCCGGAAAGACCGGCGAATTCGAGCAGTTGCGGGATGCGTGCCTTGACGTCGGCGTCCTTGAGGTCGAAATAGCGGCCGAAGACGAGCAGGTTTTCGCTGGACGTGAAATCGGGGTCGAGGTTGTCGAATTGCGGCACGACACCGACCCTTGCCCGCGCCAGTTGGGCGTCAACCGGGATGGCGCGGCCATTCAGGGTCACTTCCCCGCTGTCCGGGCCGGTCAGGCCGAGACAGAGGCGCAGCGTCGTGGTCTTGCCGGCGCCGTTCGGGCCGAGCAGGCCGAAGCAGATGCCCGGTTCGACAGCAAACGACAGGCCGGCGACGACTTCCGTGCCGCCGTATGCCTTGCGCAGATCCGATACCTGAAGGGCCATGGGATTGGTGGCAGGAACCGCCGCCATCGAATCGGGTGCGGGCACTAGTGCCTCCAGGCGCGGGTGATGATTTCGCGGATCAGGTGCAGGCGGCGATGGAAGAAGTGGTCGGCGCCGGGCACCATGACCACGGGCAGGTCGAGCGGCAGTGCCCAGGCGAAGACGTTGGCGGGCGGCACCAGTGTGTCGTCGGCGCCGTGGATGACGATGGTGTCGTGCGGCACGGCTTCGGTGTCGTACTGGCGGCTGCCCTCGACGTGGCCGGCGGCGGTGCCGACCAGCACCAGACGCTGGGCGGGATGACCAGCCTCGGTGAGACGTTTGGCGACGCGGGTCTGGCAGTAGGCGCCGAAGGAAAAACCGGCCAGGGCAACCGGCAGATCGCCGCAGCGGCGTTTGGCTTCTTCGAGCACGGCAAGCAGGTCATCGGTTTCGCCGCGGCCTTCGTCATGCACGCCTTCGCTGCCGCCGACACCGCGAAAATTCGGGCGGAAGGAGGCGTAGCCGAGGCTGACGAAGGTGCGGGCCAGCGTGTAGGCGACCTTGTTGGTGTTGGCGCCGCCGCCCATCGGGTGCGGATGGGCGATCAGCGCGATGCCGCGCGGTGCATCCGGGCGTTCCATGATGACGTCGATGTTGCCGACCGGGCCGGCGACGATGATTTTCTCTTCCGGGGCGCGCATGGGATCAGATCTTCAGGCGTTCGACGATGCGACCGTTGAGCAGGTGTTCGTCGATGATTTCGTCGACATCGCTCTGGTCGATGAAGGAATACCAGGTTTCCTGCGGGTAGACGACCATGACCGGCCCCTGGTCGCAGCGACCGAGGCAGCCGGCCTTGTTGATGCGGATATTGCCGGGGCCGTTTTTCTTCAGCGCGCCGATGCGGTCCTTGGCGTAGGCGAACATTTCGCTGCCGCCGAGGTTGTTGCAGCACGATTCGCCAGCCTCGCGCTGGTTGGTGCAGATGAAGACGTGGTGTTCGAAATAGGACATGGTTTCTCTCCGTTGGTGGGCGTGATTATAGGATTGCCGCCGGGTTGCGTCGCCCCGGAAATGAATGGTCAGCCGGTTTCACGTGAAACGCCATTGGCGCGACCAGTATTTTTCAAGGCCGATGAGCAGGGATGCGCCCCAGGCGACCGCGGCGATTTCCAGCCATTCGACCCAGCCGATGGGCGCGGTCTGAAATACCGCATTGAGTGCCGGCAGGTAGGTGAGCAACATTTGCAACGTCAGCATGAGCAGCACGCCACCCCACAGCCAGAGGTTGGAGAACAGGCCAAGGCTCCAGAAGCTGCGGGTCAGCGAGCGGCAGTTGAAGAGGTAGAGCATTTCGACCATGACGAAGACGTTGACCGCGACCGTGCGCGCTTCGGGCAGGCTGTGGCCCTGCGCCAGTTCGCGCAGGAAGAGACCGAAGGCGCCGCCGAGCAGCAGGAAGGAGACCAGCACGATGCGCCGGATGAGGGCAGTGTCGAGCACCGGGGTTTCCAGCCGACGCGGAGGACGGCGCATGATGCCGCGCTCGATCGGTTCGAAGGCGAGCGGCAGGCCGAGCAGCACGGCGGTGGTCATGTTGATCCAGAGGATTTGCAGCGGCGTGATGGGCAGCGTGCTGCCGAAGAGGATGGCGGCGACGATGACCAGACCTTCGCCGAAATTGGTCGGCAGTGTCCAGGTGATGAATTTGACGAGGTTGTCCCAGACCCCCCGCCCCTCTTCCACCGCCGCTTCGATACTGGAGAAATTGTCGTCGGTGAGCACCATGGCCGCGGCTTCCTTGGCGACCTCGGTGCCGCCGAGGCCCATGGCGATGCCGATGTCGGCCTGCTTGAGGGCGGGCGCGTCGTTGACGCCGTCGCCGGTCATCGCCACCACCTCGCCGCGTGATTGTAGGGCGCGTACCAGACGCAGCTTCTGTTCTGGCTCGACGCGGGCAAAAACGTCGGTTTCATGCGCGGCGAGGGCGAGCGCCGCGTCGTCGAGTTCGGCCAGTTCGCGGCCGGTCAGCGCGTGGCGGGCGCTGATGCCGATCTGGGCGGCAATGGCCAGCGCCGTCACGGCGTGGTCGCCGGTGATCATCTTGACCCGGATGCCGGCCGAGTGGCAGTTGCGAATGGCTGCCACCGCCGCCTTGCGGGGCGGGTCGATCATGCCGACGAGGCCAATCAGGGTGAGCTGGTCGACGGCTTCCACGGTCAACTCGAAATTTTGCCCAAAATTGGCAATGCGCCGGGCCAGCAACAAGACGCGCATGCCTTGTCCGGCATAGGCGTGGGCCGCGGCTTCCACGGCCTGACGGTCGATGGGGACAGGTTGTCCGGTCGCTGAAAGCTGCATGTCGCAGCGCGGAAGCAGGCGTTCGAGGGCGCCCTTGGCGTAGATCACGCATTCGCCGTCGTTGCGGTGGGCGGTTGCCATGAATTGCCGGCTGGCATCGAAGGGAAGCTCGTCGCAGCGCGGGAACAGCGCACGCAGGGTACGTTCGTCGAGCTGACCCTTGCGGGCGGCAACGAGCAGTGCGGCCTCGGTCGGGTCACCGGTGATCTTCCAGTGCGCGCCTTCCTGAAGCAGGCTGGCGTCGTTGCACAAGGCGCCGGCCAGCAGGCATTCGCGCAGCGCACCGTCGATAGTGACGGGCATTTCGTCATGGCTGATGGGCCCTTCCGGGTTGTAGCCGTGACCGCCGACGGCATAGCCTTCGCCGGCGCACCAGACGACGCGGATGGTCATTGCGTTTTCGGTCAGCGTGCCGGTTTTGTCGGAGCAGATGACCGTGGTGCTGCCCAGTGTTTCGACCGCCGCGAGCCGGCGGATGATGGCCCGCCGCCGGGCCATGCGGGCGACACCAATGGCCAGCGTGACGGTGATCGCTGCCGGCAGGCCTTCCGGAATGGCGCCCACGGCAAGGGCGACCGCAGCCATGAACATCTCGAATCCGGATTCGCCGCGGAGCAGGCCGACGACGGCAGTGAGCAGCGCCAGCCCGCCGATGGCCCAGAGCAGCCAGTTCGAAAAGGTCGCCATCTTGCGCGTCAGCGGCGTGACCAGATCGGGTGCGCTGGCGATGAGGTCGGCAATGCGGCCGGTTTCGGTCGCGTCGCCGGTGGCGATGACCAGCCCGCTGCCCTGCCCGGCCACGACGGTTGCGCCGGCGTAGGCCATGTTGAGGCGTTCGGCGAGCAGGGTGTCGGCGGGCAGCGCCCCGGTATGCTTGCTGACCGGGAGCGATTCGCCAGTCAGCATCGATTCGTCGGTATGCAGTTCGCGCTGGTGCACCAGGCGCAGGTCGGCCGGTACGCGGTCGCCGGCGGCGAGGATGACGACGTCGCCGGGAACCAGTTGCTCGGCTTTCATCGTCCGCCGGTGCCCGCCCCGACGGACTGTAACCTGGGTAGCGACGCTCCGGGCCAGCGCTGCCAGAGCGCCTTCCGCCTTGGCCTCCTGCCAGTAACCGATGGTCGCGTTGATCAGCACCACCCCGAAAATGACGCTGGCGTCCACCCATTCCCCCAGCGCGCCGGTGATGATGCCGGCAGCGATGAGGACGAGAACCAGCGGTTGCAGGATTTGTTCGGCAAGGCGCTTCCATGCCGGATGGCCTGTGCTGCGGGTCAGCAGGTTGGGGCCGTGTTTGGCAAAACGGCTTGCCGCTTCGGCGTCGCTAAGGCCGGTGCCGGGATCGACGTGCAGCCGGCGGGCGGCAGCTTCTGCTGTATGGGCATGCCAGGCTAGAGCCGGCGTGTCGTCAGGAGCAGGAAGGGAAGTGTCAGGAAAGGCCATAGTGTTGCCACCAATCTAGTCAGGCCGTTGAAGTTGAGAAAGTGCCCCTGGCGCCAGGTGGCCAGGGCGGCCACCGAGTAAGGATTGGGTGGCGCCAGATTGACCAGGACACAGCCCGCCATCAGGACCAGGGCCGCCAGCATCAGACGCGGGATGACGGGAAGCAGCAGGGTCAGGGCAAGGACGCCGATGGCGACCAGCAAGCCGGTCTGCGCACCCGGGGTCAGCCAGGCCAGTGCTTCGCCTGGGGCGATCAGGATGGCGGCGGCAAGGGTGCGCACGACAAGGCCAAGGACGAGGAACAGCGGAACCATCAGGTAGGCGATGGCGAGGCGTGCGCACAGCGTGCGCAGGATGAGCCCGACCGCGATGGCGTTAAGCGCGGTGACGCTAGCTTCGATCAGCATGAAACTGTCGGCCTCGAAAGGCACGGCTCCGGAAAAACCCAGCCACTGCCGCAAGTCGCCAGCGCCAAAAAGCAGGGTTTCCGGAGAAAGCGGGACAAGCAGCCAGAGGCCGAGCAGCGTGAGACCCATTTCAGCGTGCGGAATGGGGGCGATCAGACGGTGCTCGAGCGCGGCGATGCGAAGGAAAACGCGGGGGCCGACGTACTGCGCCCAGATCGCACCGAGAAAGCCGCCCAGCGTGTTGCAGGCGAGATCGAGATTGGAGGGCACGCGCGAAGGCAGCCAGCTCTGCACTGCTTCCAGACCCAGACTGACAGAGCCAGCGAGCACGGTGGCGAGAATCAGGGCGCTGAACCTTCCGGGCAGGCCTTTCAGCGCGAGCGTGACGAAAAAGCCGAGCGGCAGGTAGACGGCGACGTTGGAAATGAGGTCGAAGGCTGTCCAGTAGCGCGGCCAGGCACCATCGAGAAAACTGAAGGGAGAAATGCCACTGTCGCGCCAGCCACTGAAGGGATGCAGGCTGCCGTAAACGACCAGCCCGAGCCAGGCCAGGGCGAGGTAGCGGGCGAGCAGAGCGGGGCCACGGGTATCCATGCCCCCGATTGTATGTCAGTGCCGGTGAGGGTGATCTGTTGTGTGGTGGGTTTCTGCCGCAGCGCGGTGGTGCAGCGCGTGGTGAATGTCTTCGTGCGGCGTCGGCAGGCCGATGCGCTGGGGCAGCAGCGAGCCGGCCAGCATGCCGAGAATGCTGAAGCCGAGACCGATCAACTGGGGCGGTACGGGACTCTGTTCGCCGATCATGACCTCAACGAGAAGCCAGGAAACGATGCCTCCGAAAATTGAAAAAAGTGCCCCCTGCGTCGTGGCCCGACGCCAGAGAATGCCGGCGACCAAGGGTGCAAAGGCGCCGGCCAGGGTGATCTTGTAGGCCCCTTCGACCATCTGGAAGATGGTGGATTCGGAATTGAGGGCGAAGGCAAGCACGATGCAGGCGAAGGTGAACAGTACCGAGCGCATGAGCAGCAGGAACTGGCGGTCGGTCATGTCCGGCTTGAAGCTGCGGATGATGTTTTCCGAGAAGGTGACGGAAGGCGCCAGCAGCGTGGCCGAGGAAGTGCTCATGATGGCCGAGAGCACGGCACCGTAGAAGAAGATCTGGGCCACCAGCGGGGTGTGCTGGGTGACCATGGCGGGAATGATTTTCTGGGCGTCTTCCTCGACCATGGCGCCGAACAGCTCGGGATTGATCAGGGTGGCGGCGTAGGCGATGAAGACGGGAACGAAGGTGAATACGAAATACAGCGTTGCACCGGCGACCGAGCCCCAGAGCGCGATGCGTGCCGATTTGGCCGAGGTGACACGCTGGAAGACGTCCTGTTGCGGGATCGAGCCGAACATCATGGTGACGGCCGAGCCGATGAAGGTCAGCCAGAGCCAGGGGTCGGCTTCGGGAAAGAATTGCAGCTTGCCGGCCTCGGCCGCATGGCTGACTACGGTGGTGACACCGCCGTCGACCTTGCCGGCGACGATGAAGGCAATGAAGAGCAGGCCGCCCAGCATGACGATCATCTGGACGAAATCGAGAATGGCTACCGAGAGCATGCCGCCGAAAATGGTGTAGGTCAGCACCAGCGCGGTGCCGAGATACATGCCGGCCGTTTCGCTGATGGCACCGTCGGAGGTGACGAAGAAGAGCAGCCCGAGCGCCTTGGTCTGGGCGGCGACCCAGCCGAGATAGGAGGCGACGATGCACAGCGTGGTGAGGACTTCCACGGTGCGGTTGAAGCGCATGCGGTAAAAATCGCCGAGGGTGATGATGTTCAGCTTGTACAGGTAGCGGGAGAACAGGACGCCGGCGATGATCAGGCAGATCGATGAACCGAAGGGGTCGGCAACAATGCCACCCAGGCCGTCTTTCAGAAAGGTCGAGGAAATGCCGAATATCGATTCGGCCCCGAACCAGGTCGCAAAAACCGTGGCCATGACGACGGGGAAAGGCAGGGACCGCCCGGCGATGGCGAAATCCTTGGCGTTATGCACCCGGGTTGCAGCAAAGAGACCAATGCCTACCGAGGCAAGCAGATAGAGTGCAACGAACCAGATCAACATGGTGGGCCACGCTCGGCAAGGGGTTGAAAACGCGAGGATTATACGGATATTGATCCGCGATGGGGGGTCAGAACGGGGGCGGGCTGCGAAAGTGCATTTTGCTGCCGGTGTGCGGGTGTACGAAGCTGAGTTCCGTGGCGTGCAAAGTCAGGCGGTCGGTGCGTGGATCGTCGTCGGTGCCGTAGAGTTCGTCACCGAGAATCGGGTGGCCGAGCGCGGCCATGTGAACGCGCAGCTGGTGTGAGCGTCCGGTGACAGGTTCCAGTTCGACCCGGCTGGTGTTCTTGTCTTGATCAATATCCAGCAAGACAAAGCGCGTAAGTGAGCGCTTGCCAATGTCGAAATCCACCTTCTGGCGGGGGCGGTTCGGCCAGTCGCAGATGAGGGGAAGATCGACCTCCCCTGCGGCTTGTTCCAGGCAGCCGTCAAGCAGCGCGACATAGCGCTTGTCGACCTCGCGGTCGCGAAAAAGGCGGGATAACTGCCGATGCATTTCCTCGCCCCGGGCCAGCAAAAGCAGGCCCGAAGTCGACATGTCGAGCCGGTGCACCGCCAGAGCCTCCGGAAAGCGGGCCTGGACACGGGCCACCAGGCAATCCTGCTTGTCTTCACCCCGACCGGGTACCGAGAGCAGACCGGCCGGCTTGTCGACGACGAGCAGGCCCGTGTCGGCGTGGATGACGTTCAATCCGTTGTCAGGGGGGGGCAGATATTGGCTCAAGGGTATGACTCGGCGGTTTCGATTTTTTGGCGTTTTTTCGGGTTGACCGTGGAACTTGCATTGCGAGGGCTATCAATAACGAATGCTGCAACGCGAATCACGGAAGGCTTGGGGTTCGCGCAGCCAGTGTTGGCCCGGCGAAGTCTGAAAGCAGACACGGTCATCCGTGCTCTTGCTGACCCACCAGTACCACGGTGCCGGACGCGCCCCGGACAACTGGGGGGGCGAGCAGCGCGCCAATGAGCAGGCTGCGGATGAGAGTCGGGCGACTGAAGAATTTTCTTGCCAAGTGCCTGGGTTCCAATTACTGTGTTTATAAACAGTGTATGCAATACCGGATTTTCGGATTGCCGGGAAATATACCCCGTCTTTTGGGGGCTTTGCCGAAAAACCGGGTTGCCAACAGCATAATCCGTGCCGCACATTGTTTCGGGCTGCTCTGCAATTTCTATTCCAACTTTGGCCCCTGTGCCATAATCCGCTCAAATTTCCGAGGTAACTCCATGGACGACAACAAGGCAAAGGCGCTCGCTGCAGCGCTGCAACAGATCGAGAAGCAGTTCGGCAAGGGCTCCATCATGAAGATGGGCGACGCCGAAATCGACGAAGGCATCCAGGTAGTCTCGACCGGCTCGCTCGGTCTCGATATCGCGCTGGGCGTCGGCGGCCTGCCCCGCGGTCGCGTCGTTGAAATCTACGGTCCGGAATCCTCCGGCAAGACCACGCTCTGTCTGCAGGTCGTCGCCGAAATGCAGAAACTCGGTGGCGTCGCCGCGTTCATCGACGCCGAACACGCGCTTGATCCGCAATACGCCCAGAAGCTTGGGGTCAATGTCGGCGAGTTGCTCATTTCCCAGCCCGACACCGGCGAACAGGCGCTGGAAATCGCCGACATGCTGGTCCGTTCCGGCGGCGTCGACATCATCATCGTCGACTCCGTCGCCGCCCTCACCCCGCGCGCCGAAATCGAAGGCGAAATGGGCGACCAGATGGTCGGCCTGCACGCCCGCCTGATGTCCCAGGCTTTGCGCAAGCTCACCGCCAATATCAAGAAGACCAACACGCTGGTCATCTTCATCAACCAGATCCGCATGAAGATCGGCGTCATGTTCGGTTCGCCGGAAACGACGACCGGTGGCAACGCACTCAAGTTCTATGCCTCCGTCCGCCTCGACATCCGCCGCATTGGTGCGATCAAGAAGGGCGACGAGGTCATCGGCAGCGAAACCAAGGTCAAGATCGTCAAGAACAAGGTTGCCCCGCCCTTCCGCGAAGCCATCTTTGACATCCTCTACGGCGAGGGTATTTCCCGCCAGGGCGAAATCGTCGAGATGGGCGTCGCCCACAAGCTCGTCGACAAATCCGGCGCCTGGTATGCCTACAAGGGCGAAAAAATCGGTCAGGGCAAGGACAACGCCCGCGAATTCCTTAAGGCCAATCCGGAAATCGCCCAGGAAATCGAAGCCGGTATCCGCGAGGCGGCGAGCACCAACGTCATCAAGCCTGTGAAGGCAGCGAAGGCCGATGCCTGATCTGCGTGTTCGTGCCCTGCAACTGCTGACCCGGCGGGACCACAGCCGGGCAGAGTTGAAATCCAGGCTGGCCGGCGAAGCGGATTCGGAAGATGAGCTCGATGGCGTGCTGGATCGTTTGCAGGAAGAACGTCTTCTTTCCGACGTTCGCTATGCCAGTCAGCGCGTGGTCTCGCGCGCAAGGCGTTACGGCGATGCCCGTCTGGCGCAGGATTTGCGCCAGCATGGCGTGAGTGATGCGGATATCGCATCCGCCCTGCCTGAAGGCGGCGACGAAACTGAACGTTGCCGCCAGGTCTGGGCCAGAAAATTCGGGCAATTGCCGGTGTCCGCCGAGGAGCGCGCCAGGCAGATGCGTTTTCTGCAATATCGTGGCTTTTCGGGCGATGCCATACGCCGGGTCATGCGCGGAGTGGATCAATGACTACCCCAGTGGCAAAACTGTCTGCCCACAATCTCAAGAAGCGCTACAAGGCGCGCACCGTTGTCGAAGACGTTTCGTTCGAGGTCAAATCGGGCGAGGTCGTCGGTTTGCTGGGGCCGAACGGAGCCGGAAAGACGACCTGCTTCTACATGATTGTCGGTCTGGTCGCGACGGATGGCGGCGATGTCTACTGCGATGACACCAAATTGACCCATTTGCCCATGCATCAGCGGGCCAGGCTGGGTGTTTCCTATCTGCCGCAGGAGGCTTCGGTCTTCCGCAAGCTCAATGTCGAAGAAAACATTCAGGCCGTACTTGAATTGCTGAAGCTGCCTGATGCCGAAATGAAAGATCGGCTTGAAGGGCTGCTGAACGAGCTGCACATCGCGCATGTTCGTCATACCAATGCCTCGGCGCTTTCCGGTGGCGAGCGGCGGCGTGTCGAAATTGCCCGTGCATTGGCCACCAATCCGCGATTTATTCTGCTTGACGAGCCGTTTGCCGGGGTGGATCCGATTGCCGTGCTGGAGATCCAGAAAATCATCCGCTTCCTCAAGGAGCGCGGCATCGGAGTACTGATCACCGATCATAACGTGCGCGAAACACTGGGCATTTGCGACCACGCCTACATTATTAACGAGGGACGTGTGCTGGCCGCTGGACGGCCGGACGAAATCGTTGATAATGAAAGCGTGCGAAAGGTCTATCTCGGCGAGCACTTCAAGCTCTGACCGCCCGTAACGTCTGACCTCAATCGATGAAACCTGCGCTTCAACTTAAACTTTCCCAGCATCTGGCCCTGACGCCGCAGTTGCAGCAGTCGATCAAGCTGTTGCAGTTGTCGACGGTCGAGATGCAACAGGAAATCGAGCGCTATCTTCTCGAAAATCCGATGCTGGAACGCGAGGATGAGCCGGGGGGCGAGTCTTACAGCGCTGCCCAGCAGTTCGATTCGCCAAAGACTTCTGAAGGCGAGCGCGAGCAGCGCGCCGAGGTCGAGGAACGCGATGCCCGCGAAGAACGCGAGCAGGATATTCCCGCCGCGCCGTCGGATGTCGACGATGACCGCTGGTCTTCGGATGCCGGCACCTTCAGCGGTGGTGGTCGGGATGAGGATGATGACAGCGACAGTCAGGATATTCACGCGGCCACCACGAGTCTTCGCGATCACCTGGGCTGGCAGCTGGGCATGACCCAGCTTTCCGAGCGTGATCGCAGTCTTGTGCGATTTCTGATCGAGGCGCTCGACGACGACGGTTATTTGTCTACCCCGCTGCTGGAACTCTGGGAGACGTTGCCGCCGGAGTACGAAATCGAGATCGAAGAGCTCGAAATCGCCCTGCACCACATCCAGCATTTCGATCCGACCGGGATCGGCGCACGCAGTCCCCAGGAGTGTCTGGCACTGCAACTCAAGGCGTTGCCCGCCGACGACATTCGTGCGCTGGCGCTAGTGATTGTCGAGAAGTACCTTGAGCTGCTCGGAGCGCGCGATTTTGTCAAAATCCGTCGGCTGACCGGTTGTGACGATGATGCCCTGCGTGCGGCGCACAGTCTGATTGTCAGTCTCAATCCCCGACCGGGTGCGCGTTTTGCGCAAACGGAGGCGCGTTACATTACGCCTGATGTCATCGTCAAAAAGCTCAAGGGGAAATGGACGGCCTATATCAATCCGGATGCCTATCCCCGCTTGCGCATCAATCGGCTTTACGCCGACATTCTGGCCAGGCAGCGGCGAGGTAACGGCAATCTCACCGGGCAACTGCAGGAAGCCCGCTGGTTGATCAAGAACGTGCAGCAGCGTTTCGAGACCATCCATCGCGTCACCCAGGCGATTGTCGACCGCCAGCGCCAGTTCTTCGAGCATGGCGAGGTAGCCATGAGACCGCTGGTGCTTCGTGAAATCGCCGACATTCTTGGGTTGCACGAATCAACCGTTTCGCGGGTGACCAGCCAAAAATACATGGCGACACCACGCGGTATCTTCGAGTTGAAATATTTCTTTGGCAGCCACGTTTCCACCGATACTGGCGGGGCGTGTTCTGCGACAGCCATTCGCGCATTGATCAAGCAGTTGATCGGTGCCGAGGATGGCAAGAAGCCCTTGTCGGATAGTCAATTATCCGAAATACTAGGCCAGCAGGGAATTGTTGTGGCGCGACGCACGGTGGCCAAATACCGTGAGTCTCTCAACATCCCGCCGGTCAATTTACGCAAGACCCTGTAGAGAGAGGAGAAAAAATGAATCTGCAGATCGCTGGTCACCATATTGAAGTCACGCCGGCTTTGCGCGAGTACGTGGAAAACAAGCTGGATCCCGTTGTTCGCCATTTTGAAAAAGTCACCGGAGTGAGCGTCGTCCTGTCTGTCGAAAAACTGAAGCAGAAGGCCGAAGTTACCGTTCATGTACCGGGCAAGGATATGCACGTTGAAGAATCGGGCGACGACCTGTACGCCGCGATTGATGCCATGTTCGACAAACTGGACCGTCAGGTTCTGAAGTACAAGCAGAAGATGCAGGATCACCATCGTGGTGACAAGGCTGCACTTCACACCGCTGATTAAGCGTTGATCGGCCGCGGCGTGGTCGTCGCGGCCATTAATATTTCCCCTTTTTTATGAACCCCTTGTCCAACATTTTGTCTGCTTCGCGGGTCGTTCTCGATCTCGATGTAGGCAGCAAGAAACGGGTATTCGAACAGGCCGGCATGCTCTTTGAATCGCATCTCGGACTGGCCCGCTCCCTCATATTCGATAGCCTCTTTGCCCGTGAGAAACTCGGTTCTACCGGACTGGGCCAGGGCATTGCCATCCCTCATGGTCGCATCAAGGGCCTCAAGCAGGCGGCAGGTGCATTCATGCGCTTGTCGACCCCGGTGCCTTTCGATTCGCCGGACGGACGACCGGTCAGCATGCTGTTTGTCCTTCTGGTTCCGGAACAGGCTACTGATCAGCACCTCCAGATACTTTCCGAACTGGCCCAGCGCTTTTCTGACCGCGCTTTCCGGGAAGCCTTGCAGGCTGCGGCGGACCCGGCTTCAGTGGTCGCACTTTTTCAGGCCTGAGCCCTACCCGTGCGGCACATCAGCCTGCTACAGCTGTACGAGGACAACCGGGAAAAGCTGCTGCTTAACTGGATGATCGGCCATCAGTCCGAACGTCGCATCGAGATCAGGGGTTCAAACAATTTCGGTGCCGATGTGGTCGGCCACATCAACATCATCCATCCAGAGCGTCTTCAGGTCATGGGGCAAGCCGAGTACGACTGGGCATCCCGGATCGGTGAGCGACGTTTCGGGCAGATGTTCCAGGACCTGATAACAGCCCAACCTCCGGCGATCATCGTCGGCGACAGCCTGGTTCCACCGCAGTTTCTGGTGGATACCTGTACCGAAACCGGCACGCCCCTGCTTTCTTCCCCCAAGCCCTGTTCGGCAATCATCGACCTGTTGCGGATCTACCTTTCGGCACGTCTTGCTGATACGGTCAATCTCCACGGCGTTTTCATGGATGTCCTGGGCATGGGAGTGCTGATTACCGGAGATTCCGGTGTCGGCAAGTCGGAGCTGGCGCTTGAGCTGATTTCCCGCGGACACGGCCTGGTTGCCGACGACGTGGTTGAAATGGCCCGGATCGCACCGGCCACCATTGATGGTCGTTGTCCTGGCATGTTGCGTGATTTTCTCGAAGTGCGAGGTCTTGGTTTGCTGAATATCCGGACGATATTCGGCGAAACGGCTTCCCGCCGCAAAATGCGCCTCAAGCTGATCGTGCATTTGCAGCGAACAGCGGCTGCCGGCGATGCACCCCGCCTGCCGCTTGATGCGCAAACCCAGGAAGTGCTGGGCGTACCGATCCGTAAAGTGGTGATTCCGGTTGCGGCCGGGCGCAATCTGGCCGTGCTTCTTGAGGCCGCTGTGCGTAATACGATCCTGCAGTTGCGGGGAATCGACAGCATGCAGGATTTCATGGACCGTCAGCAGCGGATGATGCTGGACGACGATGTCTAGCGAGGCTTGCAGACCGGAATGAAAACGGCCATTCGAAGATGGCCGCTTTGATTACTACATGAACTCGAACTCGGCACCGTCGGCGGCCGGGTCGTTGCCCGATGAGCCGAAGCAGATGCGTCCGCTTCCTTCAAGCTGAAGTTCGTGCTTTCTGAGCATGATTTCCTGACGTCCGTCGATGCTGACAAAACTTCCATTGGAGCTGCTATCGATCAGGTAATAGCCGTTTTCCCTTTTTTCGATGCGGGCGTGCTGTCGGGAGGCTTTGCGATCCTCGATGATCAGGGTGTTGTTCAAATCACGTCCGAGGGTAAGAACCGGATTGCCTTCGTCGAGGATGTGCGTCTTTCCGCGGTAACGCAGGCAGAAGCGGGAGCCCGCGAGCAAAATGCTTTTGGGGCCGAGCGACTCGGGTGACAGGCCGTGCATCGGCCACTCGATGTAGTACAACTGAATTCGTGCACCGTTTTCCGTGATGCTGCCCAGTTCTGTTGCCAGTTTGGCCGTGTGGATGCCGTGCCTGGCCAGCTCCTCAACGAGGGTGGAGCTTCCGAGAATCTGGGTGGAGCGGGAAATGCCGGCAATGCGGGCGGTGTTGGTGACGACTTCACCGCTGATTTTTCCATCGACCTCATTGACTGTTCCGGCGTGGATGCCCACGCGGATGTTGAGTTTGTGTCCTGAAACCGGTGGCAGATCCGCAATGCGCTGCTGCATGTCGATAGCTGCCTGACAGGCGTCTTCAGCCGAATCGAAACGGGCAAGCAACTCATCCCCGATAATCTGCAGCGTCTTTCCCCGGTAGCCTTCAATCGAGCGACTCATGCGTTTCAGGCAGCGTTCGACGGCGTGCATCGCTTCCTTGTTGCCGAGACGTTCGAACAAGGCGGAGCTTCCGGAGATGTCAGCAAACATGACGATCGTTTTGACTTGCTTGGCACTCATCGCCGATCAACACTTCCGGGAAATTTGGATGCCATATTATAGACCGAAGCCAGCCAGCACGGGCTAGCTGCCCAGCGAAATCGGAATTACGTTGTTCATGTGAATTTCAGGCGTATCGAAAACGATATCGCCTTCATCGACGGGCGTATCCAGCGTCAGGCCCTGGAAGTCGAATAATGCCGTGTCAGCCAGATGCGATGGAACGACGTTTTGCAGCGCGGTCATCACCGATTCGGTGCGTCCGGGATAGCGTTTGTCCCAGTCCTGCATCATCTCCCGGATCTTCTGGCGCTGAAGATTGTCTTGGGAGCCGCAGAGATTGCACGGAATGATCGGAAAACCCATGCCGCGCGCGAATTTTGCGATATCGCTTTCGCTGCAGTAAGCCAGCGGGCGGATGACCATGTGCGCCTTGTCGTCGGTGACAAGCTTGGGTGGCATGGCCTTCAGCTTGCCGCCGAAGAGCATGTTCAGGAACAGCGTGTGGACCATGTCATCCCGGTGGTGTCCGAGCGCCACCTTGTTGGCGCCGACTTCCTTGGCGGTGCGGTAGATGATCCCGCGCCGCAGGCGGGAACACAGGGAACAGGTGGTCTTGCCCTCCGGGATCTTGTCCTTGACGACGGAATAGGTGTCGGCTTCGATAATGCGGTATTCGACGCCCAGGGATTCGAAATAGGCGGGCAGAATATCAGCAGGGAAACCCGGCTGCTTCTGGTCCAGGTTCATGGCGATCAGCCGGAATTTGATCGGTGCCCTTTTTTGTAGCGCCATCAGGATACTGAGCAAGGCGTGTGAATCTTTGCCGCCGGACACGCAAACGAGCACCGTATCGCCGTCCTCGATCATGTTGTAGTCGATAATGGCCTTGCCGGTACGGCCTTCGAGGAATTTCCGGAGTTTGAGGAGGTTGTTTGAGGTCGTCATCACGATACGCTGGTCAGTGGCAGGCAATTTTTCCGATGCTGCGGTAAACCGGAAAAAACGCCCAGTTTACCCTGAGCCGTCGATGGCCGCTAAAATCCGCCTCCATGAATACCTTGCCGACTCCCGATCAGGAGGCGCAGGCGCACAGCCGGCGTCTGCACCAGTTCATCGCATCTGAAATTTCGGTGTCCGGAAACTGGCTCCCCTTCTCCCGTTTCATGGAACTGGTGCTTTACGCTCCGGGGCTGGGTTACTACTCGGCAGGAGCACGAAAATTCGGTGCCGCAGGCGACTTCGTCACTGCACCGGAAATGACGGGTCTGTTCGGTCAGGCTCTCGCCAGCCAGCTTGCCCAGATCATGCGACTGTCGGCCCCGTTCGTGCTGGAAGTTGGAGCAGGCTCGGGGCGTCTGGCGGCAGATTTGTTGCTGGCATTCGAGGCGGCGGAACATCTGCCGGACCAGTATTACATTCTTGACCTGTCGGCAGACCTTCGTCAGAGACAGCACGAGACCATTGCTAGCAAGGCGCCACATTTGCTGTCCCGCGTTGTCTGGTTGGACAGCTTGCCGGAAAGTTTCTCCGGGGTGGTGGTCGGCAACGAACTTCTCGATGCCATGCCGTCCGATGTGCTGGCTTGGCGAGAAACCGGAATCTTCGAACGGGGCGTGGCCCTGGGTGAGGATGGATGTTTCACGTGGATCGAACGTCCCGCGCAAGGTGCCCTGCGCGCGCTTGCGGAGAAAATTGGAGACGAGTGCAGTCTGCCGCCCGGCTTCGAGAGCGAAATCAGTATGGCGTGTCGAGCCTGGGCCGCGGAATGGGGGCATCGTCTGGAGAAGGGAGTCTTGCTGTTGATCGACTATGGCTTTCCCCGGCGCGAGTTTTACCACCAGCAGCGTGGCCGGGGTACTCTGATGTGCCATTACCGTCATCTGGCACATCCCGATCCGTTTTTCTGGCCGGGCTTGCAGGATGTCACCGTCCATGTCGATTTCACCTCGGTGATCGAAGCGGCCCATGGCGCCGGACTTGATCTGCTCGGTTATGCGGGACAGGGCCAGTTCCTGCTGAATTGCGGGATACTCGAACGGCTGGCCGAATTGCCGAGCGACTCAACCGACTATGTACGTGCAGCCGGTGCGGTCAACAAATTGCTCCTGCCGCACGAGATGGGTGAACTGTTCAAGGTGATCGCTATCGGACGGGGAATCGACGAGGGTCTCGTTGGCTTCGCCCGGGGGGATCAGAGTCATCGCCTCTGATTTTTGGATTGATTTGTCGGGAAATAAGGCTAGACTACAGGCGTAGTATTACTGAACCGGAGTGTTTCAAATGGACGTTTCCTCACTAGGCAGCTTGACCAGCGCACTGTCATCGAGTCAGTCGGGTGACGCCGTGAGCACGCTGGTTCTCAAGAAGGCGATGGATATTCAGGCCCAGAACGCCGCGCAGTTGCTGGAGGCTTTGCCGCCGGTGACGAATAACCCGCCCAATCTTGGTAACAACGTCGACGTCAAGGCTTGAGTCCATCCAGCCAGTCGCGCAAAGTGGCCGCTACCAGCGGCCATTC
This sequence comes from uncultured Dechloromonas sp., assembly GCA_964583695.1. Taxonomy (GTDB): domain Bacteria; phylum Pseudomonadota; class Gammaproteobacteria; order Burkholderiales; family Rhodocyclaceae; genus Azonexus. Next base: position 33,113 of record CAZOWA010000002.1, on the reverse strand, counting down.
TTTTTCATGGGTTAGCGCATGCCCCATGTTCCTGAATATGTGCGCTGACAGACCGTAGGTCTGAGCAGTCGTCTGAACCAGGAACGCCGGCACCAGAACATCAAGCTCGGCACCAAGGATGAGCATGGGTGGGCGGTGCATGGTGTGCAGGTTGGGCAGTCCGAACATTGACATGTCCCACAGGGCACGATGCGATTCGGATTGCATGCGGCCAAGCCAGACCGCCAACATCGCTTCGTCGACTTCACCGGCAAACAGGGCTTCGCGCAGCGTATTGCTGTCGGTGTGGTCTCCTGCCATGATGCGGTTGATTTCGCTGAACAGGTGTGGCTTCTGGAACATCAAGTGGAATTGCGACGCGATCAGCCCTTGAGGCGGCACCGAACAAACCAGAGCGGCGCCGGGAACATCGTGGCGCTCCAGGTACTTCTGGACGACGAATCCCCCCATGGAATGCCCGATCAGCACGGGGGATTGCCCCAGCCAGTCGATGACGGTTTTGACGTCGTCCACGTAATCGGAAATCGAATGCCAGTCGATATGTTCATGGCCATGGCTGCCACCATGGCCGCGCAGCGATAGTGCGTGGCACGGGTAACCGGCATCGGCGAGGAAAGGCATGAAGGTTTCGGTCCACATCCAGCCACCGGCGAAGGCGCCATGGATGAAAAGCAGTGGGGGGCGTTTTGTCTTTTTCTCTGGCAGGCAGGAGTAAATTTCGAGCCCTTGGACGGTTTGAGTTTTTATCATGGTGAATTGTTGGGGGTGAGGCATGTTTAAATGCGGCATTTCACCCTGCGACGCAAGGCAAAATGTTGAAATGGATACTGACGCTGGTCGTCGCGATTTTCCTTTTGGGCATCATCAGCCCTCATCTCGCCCGGTTTATCCGTTTTGGCCGGCTGCCCGGGGATATGGCAGTACGTTTTCGTGGTCGTGTCTATGCCTTTCCCTTCGCTTCGGCGATCATTCTCTCGCTCCTGCTCTGGCTGATTTCACGCGTCATTTAATGCTGCCCTCACCGCCTTGACCCGGGCGGCGTGGATGAACTCGCCGATTTTCGCCTTGTCGGTGCAAGCCGCGGCGATTTTCCCGGCTTCGATGGTGCCTGCAGCACCATGTGCGGTGAGTAGCCGCTGCGGACTGTCGTAGGGCTTGTCTGCCCAGCCAAGTCTGCCCGTGTAATCACAGCGGCAGGCGTCGAGTAGTTGCCGGAATCGCTCAGGCCGCCGGAATGCGTCGGTATTTTCAAGCAACTTGACGATGGTGTTAGCCTTGAGTTCGGCAGCCCGGTGAATGTTGCCATGGTGGCGCGCCATCAGTATCGCCAGGTCGCGGCATTCATTCGGGATGCGCAGCCGGCTGCAGAGTTGTTCACAGAGATCGACGCTGCGTTCTTCGTGCCCATGGTGGCGGGGGAGCAGGTCGGGTGGCGTCCTGGCCTTGCCGAGGTCGTGGGTCAGTGCGGCGAAGCGTACCGGCAACGGAAAATTGAAATGTGCGGACTGATCGATCACCAGCATTGTGTGAATGCCGGTGTCGATTTCCGGATGGTAGTCTGCACGTTGGGGTATCCCGAACAGCGCATCGAGTTCAGGGAGCAGGCGGGCCAGTGCACCGCAGGCGCGCAGGACTTCGAACATCCGGGATGGCTTTTTCTCCATCAATCCCTTGGCAATCTCCTGCCAGACACGTTCGGCGACCAGATGATTGACTTCACCGCTACCCACCATGTCCTGCATCAGCCGAAGTGTTTCGGGCGCCAGCGAAAAGTCGGCAAAACGGGCGGCAAAGCGGGCGATACGCAGGATGCGGACGGGGTCTTCAGCGAATGCCGGACCGACGTGGCGGAGAATTTTTTCCTGTAGATCGCGTTGACCGTGAAAAGGATCGACGAGGATGCCATCTTCGCCCCGCGCCATGGCATTGATGGTCAGGTCACGGCGGGCGAGATCCTGTTCCAGAGTGACATCCGGAGCGGTGTGGAAAGTAAAGCCGTGATAACCCTTTCCCGATTTGCGCTCGGTACGGGCCAGAGCGTATTCCTCCTGCGTTGCAGGGTGCAGGAAAACGGGAAAGTCCTTGCCGACAGGCCGGAAGCCTTGGGCGAGCATGGCTTCCGGTGTGGCACCGACGACGACGTAGTCGCGGTCAGCAATCGGGCGACCGAGCAATTCGTCACGGATGGCTCCGCCAACGACGTAAGTCTGCACGGCCGGATACGATGGGGTGGTGATTTAACGGCCGGCGCGCAGTCGGAAACTGCCCAGGCGTCCCTTCGGCGTATTGAATGCAATGTAGGTCGGTGCAATCGCTTCAAGTGCGGTCGGTTTCCAGTTCGCAGGCGGATTGCAGTCGCCGTTGCAGATGCTGTCGACTTGCATGGAGCGCAGGTTGTCTGGCGACATCAGCGGTTTCGGGGCCAGCCACATGAGGCCGGCCTGCAGGTAGGCCAGGCCTTCCGGCAGGGGAATGATGCGAGCCGGGCGGCCACACAGGCGACCGGCGTATTCGACCAGTTCACGCAGCGTATAGACCGTAGGTCCGACCAGATCGAAAGCTTTCCCATAGCTTGCCTGGTCACCCAGGCTGTTGACGAAGGCATCCGCAACATCGCTGACCCAGACCGGCTGGAAGCGGGCATGCCCGAAACCGAGCGGGAAGAACGGCAGTGCCTTGAGCAGGCTAGCGAACATGTTCAGGAAGGCGTCACCATGCCCGAAGATGACGGACGGACGGAAAACGGTTACGTTGAGGTCGCCTTGTGCCGCCATGACCAGCGCTTCACCCTCCCCTTTCGAGGCCAGGTATTCCGATGGCCCCTTCGGGTTGGCATGCAGGGCGCTCATGTGCACCAGACGTTTGACCCCGGCCGATTTGCAGGCGGCGACGATCTTTTTCGGTAATTCGACGTGGGCCTGACCGAAGTCGCGGCTGTACGGGATTTGCACATCGCTACTGTGCAGCACGCCGACGAGATTGATTACTGCATCCTTGCCTTTCGCCAGTTCAGCGAGCGTTTGCTCGCAATGAATGTTGGCTTCCGGCATTTCGATGTTGGGCTGGATGATCAGGGCCTTGGTACGTTCGCGTCGCCGGGTCGGGATGGTAACCTCCATGCCGGCCTGAGCAAGACGATTGGCAATGTAGGTGCCGACGAAACCGCTACCCCCCAGTAGCAAGACCTTTTTGATAGCCATTTGAAAACCCCGAGATATTGTTCGCAATACCCGGATTTTAAGGCAATACGGCGAGCTTGGAAGCTTTAGTTCCTGCTCGTATGTTGTAGAGCCTGATTTGCAGCGGTGTCGAAAAGGGAGAAAGCACTGCGGATGCGGGCCACACCTTCCCGGAATTGTTTGTCGAGCAATGCGGGATGGATAGCCAGAGCGAGATTGAGTTCCGGATTGAAGAGTAGTGCACGCTGGCTGTTCGGGCTGATGTGGCAGAGCCGGACGGTTCTGGCTTCGCCATCTACGGCGATTTCCAGCCAGTCTCCACTGCGGCACGGCATTGGACGCGAAGGTGCCGGGTGTGTGTTCGAAAAATCGAGGGTGTGCAACACCAGATCACCGGACAGGATTTCTCCCATGGCCGGTTCGCTTGGAATGCGTTTAAGTCCACCCGCTTCGATGGTCTGGGGAGTCTGCGGGTTCGGTGATTCTCCGGCAGCAGGCGTAGTACGCAGGGCGCGGGTCTGGAGGTCGAAACAGATATCGAGGAACTTCGTCTGAACCTCGTTATCCAGATAGATGCGTTCCATCCCGGCTTTGAGTTTGCGCAGGATGTCCGGCAAGCGGCGGGCGAGCGCCTTGCGTTCCTCGGGGTCGGCCTTGGGTTCGAAAGTCCATAGCAGTTCTTCGATGGATTTCGCGCCGTTCTGCCATGCCTCGCTTGCCGCACCCTGCTCGAGCCAAACAAACTGCAGATAGCGGCTCCAGTGCGTGTTGAGAAAATCTTTGACTTCTTCCGGGACACCTTTTGCGATCAGCTTCTCGATGACCTGACGGCTTTGAATGGCAGCCTGGTCGCGGCGATCCATCTGGCGAAGCAGGGGCAGATAGACTTCCGACTGCTCACCGATCCGGGTGTTGCGCTCGTCAATGAGGGCGTCTATCCGGGCTACGGCATTTTCGAAAATGGCCAGGTCGCCGGTGTATCCGTTACGGATGTCGCTGGTGATTTCGAACAGCTTTTCGCAAACAGGATGGCGTGCAGGGGTGTCGATGGGGAGTCCGAGCATGGACAGTGCCACACGATCAAGGAAGCGACGTGCCGGATGACTGGCATCGGTGAACAGAGCGTTATCCTGCATGGCGACCTTGAGCATGGTGATCTGCAGGCTTGAGACGATGGCCTTTAGCGCATCGGGCAATTCCGGATTGGCGAAAATCGCCTCAAAGATCATTGCCAGCGTATCGATTGCCAGGCCTTCAGGGGCGGCTGCCGGAATTCCGAGTTCGGCGGACTTGATGATTTTGGGTGCGTTGGCAGGCGTCTGAGTGGTCGGAGAGAACAGACCGGGAATCAGGGTTTCGAGGCTGGGGGATGCTTCGATGCGACTGCCACCGGAAAAAAAGCCGCTACGTTCCATTTCGTCGAGCCGGCTGATCAGCCGTTCCAGTACGGCCTGATTGAGCAAGGAGGCCGCCGCTCCTCCCGGGGAGCTGAAGTTTCCGGCTGGGACGATGGAGTCTTCCGAAGGAGGCCGCCCGGGCAATTGGGAAACCAGTGCCTGCTGTAACAGGAGCAGTGCATTTCCGTTGATGGCCTGCGGGTTGTCGGCCGGACGCCGTGCCGTGTCCGGGCTGGTGACGATGGTCGGCTCGGCCGCTTCGACACCGGCTTGTTCGAGGTGGTTGTTGATTTCCACGTAGAGGGTGGGCAGGCTGGCGATCAACATGTCTTCCAGCCGGTCGACCAGATCCAGCTTTTTCTCGGTGTTGCCTATGCCTGCAACACCAAACATGTGGTTCAGGCCACTCTTGAGACTGCTTGGCCCGACAGGGTTACTTCCCTTGGGCAGGTCGGGGCGGCGCAGCAGGGTTACGAAACGCAGATGAATTTTCCACAAATCGTTGCTGGTGGCATCGATCAACCTTGCGCAGAGCTGGTCGAGGCGGATTTCAAGTTCGAGATCTTCTTCACCAACCAGGGTGATGCGCGACGAGGTCAAGCCCTGTGCTTCTTCAGCAAAACTTCCCCGGCGGCTGCTGGAAACCATTTCGTCAAAATATTCTCCGGCGCCATGCAGGATGGCCTGGATGCCGTTGCCTGCAAGCAGTCCGCTGTCTTGCAGCAAGGCTCCAAGATGTTTCAGGAAGAATATTCGGCAGTCGCGAAGGGTTTCGAAGCTGTCAGGTAATTGCGACATGGCATTGGGCTTTAGGGTAAGTCGGCGTCCTTCATGGCTTCCTGATTCCTGGGGCCGACGGTTCCCAGTCGGGCCTTGAGTGAATCGGGCTTGCCGTTGAACAAGACCGAATAATAAACCGCATTGCTCATGACTTTCTTCACGTAGTCACGAGTTTCGTTAAAAGGAATGGTTTCGGCATAAATCGCGCCCTCCAGCGGTCTGTCGGCGCGCCACTTTTTCGCCCGGCCCGGGCCGGCGTTGTAGGCCGCGGAGGCAAGTACCGGATGGTTGTCCAGGTTTTCCATGACCATGCGCATGTAGCTGGTACCGAGCAGAACGTTGGTTTCGGTGTCATTGACTTGTTTGTGGTTGTAATCCTTCAGGCCGATTTTCTTGGCGACCCATTTGGCAGTGCCCGGCATGAGTTGCATCAGGCCGGAGGCGCCTACCGTCGATTTCGCCGAGGTGATGAAGCGGCTTTCCTGTCGCATCAGGCCGTAAACCCAGGCGTCGTCGAGGGACTGGTTGAGCGCCGCCGGGCGGACCTGATCGCCGTAGGGAGCAAGAAAACGCAGCGTGTAGTCATGCTCGCTCCGGGTGCGATCAGCGGTGTTGATCGCCCTGTCCCATATCTGGGCTCGTTTGGCGACTTCGGCGGTGGCAAGCAGTTCCCGGTCATTCATGCTGCGCAACGCCCAGTTCCATTCCCGGACGGCTTCCGTTCGCAGATCAATCCGGTAAAAAGCGAGCGACCTGCGGATACCCGGCTGGTTAGTGGCCGCTTTCAACTCTTCTGCGGTGGGGGGGGCGGCCTTTTGCGGGGGCTGGATGTTTCTTCCCAGCTCTTCGTCGGCGAGATTGCCGTAGAAATTTGCCTGGCCGGCGATCTTCAGAAACTGTGCATTGGCCTCTGTCGTCAAGCCGCCTGCCTTGAGCGCCCTGCCCAGCCAGTAGATCCACTCGGGCTGGGAGGCCAGTGCGGCCGGCATGGACAGGATGGTGTCGCGAACCTTCCCCCACTCCTGGCTACGTAGTGCCGAACGGACCTTCCACTGGTATGCCTCATCGGAGAGCGGGGCCTTTCCGGTTTTTGCATACCAGTCGACGGCGTCATCCATATGCCGCTTCGCTGCTTGCAGACCGATTTGCCCCCAGGCCCACTGGCGCTCCGATTCCTGCATCTTGTCTTGGCGCTTGTTCAATTCATCTGCGGCAACGCGGGGATCGTTGGTGGCGATGCGCTGGATAGCAATGGCGGCAAGTTCCCGACCACTGCGGCTGGCGTGCCAGTTGGCCGGTTGCCGGGCGAGGTAGCCCATGCCGCTGTTCACCGCGCTGTCGAACGATTTGCTGTCGGGCATCTGGCTGTCCGGCAGGTAATTCAGGGTTGCTTTGGCCCAGCTTGGGCGGTTGGCTTCGATTTGGCGTCGGGCTCGGGCCCAGACGTCATCGATGCCGAGACGCTGGCTGGAAACAAGGGCGTCGAATACCGGGCGACAGGCTTCCGGGGGTTCAAGCTGGGTTAGCCAGAGCCTGGCGGCTTCGTCGAACACGCTGGCATCGTTGCGGGCGAGGCGTGCTTGCTGTTGGTAGCAGACGACATCGGGTTCTGGAGCGATGAGCCTGGGGAACTCGGCTTCTACCTCGTTCCACGTGGAACGCTTGCCGAGCCAGCGGATCCAGTCGGCGCGCAATTTTTCGACGACGTAGGATTTTTCGTTGCGCTCGAAGAAGTCGCGTAATGCGGCGCTGTCGCCCTGATCCATGGCCAGGCGCAGCCGGTAGCTTTCGACGTAGGGGGCGAGTTCGTGGTCGCCGACGAGGGCGGCGGCTCGTTCGAATTTATTGCGATCGCCGGTGCGGAAGGCTTCGCGTGCATTCATGAAAGCCTTGTCGCCGGTTTCCTGAGCGAAAAGCGGGAGGGCAAGGGTGAGGCTGAGAAGGAAAACGTGAAGCTTCATGCTAAATTGGGGTGATGAGGGATCGGACTGAGGATAACACGGCCTGGAGACAGGCGTTGCGGCGCGACATGGTGGCCCGGCGGGCGGCCTTGAGCACGGACGAGCATGCTGCCAGGTCAGCGTCCATCGTTGATCATTTGCTGGCTGCCCTGCCCTTGCCACGGGCGGTGGCCTTTTGCTGGCCGATCAAGCATGAACCGGATGTGCGGGCTGTCGTCGGGCTGTGGGTGAAAGCGGGTGCGCGCGCGGCTTTGCCGGTGGTTCTGGCGTCTGCCAGCCCGCTGGTTTTCCGGGAATGGAAAGCGGACAGTCAACTGGAGCCCGACAGGTACGGTATTCCCACTCCGGTCGAGGGCGAGTTTGTGCAACCCGACATGATCCTTCTGCCGCTGAACGGTTTCGATGCGGCAGGTTTCCGGCTGGGCTACGGTGGTGGATATTTCGATCGCACGCTGGCTGCGCTCTCCCCTCGCCCGCTGGCTGTGGGGGTCGGGTTTGAGATCAACCGCCTGCCCGACATTCGTCCCGAGGTCCATGATCAGCGTCTGGACTGGATCGTTACCGAAAAGGGTGCGTTCAGGGTGTCTGGCGTTTGAAGCCGTAAACACCCAAAGCGAGAAGAATCGCAGCCAGGCCGACGAGTACTGCCTGGCGCATGTCGTAAAGACCGGTGTTCATGGCCAGCTCCAGTGTGTAAGCGTGATGCAGGGCAAAAATTGTCGAAGCGATGGCAACGGCCAGCCACGACCGGCTCTGGCCCGGTTTCAGGTTCTTGTCCAGATAGGCGGCGATACCCATCCAGGTAATCATGACGTGCGCGACCAGCGCAACCAGTAGGGAGATCAGGGTCAGGGCGTAGGAATTCATGCGGCGTCGCAGCCAGCGGAAAAACGTTGCAGGGCTTCGTCGAGCACGCTGCGCGGGCAGCCGAAATTGAGACGGACCCAGCCCGGAGCGCCAAAATCCGCGCCGTCGGACAGGCCGATGCCATGCGCTTCGAAATGGGCAACGGGGTTGGCCAGCTTGAGTGCGCGGACGTCGATCCAGGCCAGATAACTGGCTTCTGGCTTTGCCATTTTCAGGCCTTTTTTCGCGTTGACCGCAGCAACTACACGATCGCGGTTTTCGCGCAGGTAGGCAATCAGCTCCGCGTGCCAGCCGGCGCTGTCGCGGTAGGCTGCCTCGCAGGCGGTGAGGCCGAGGACATTGACGTGCGGGACGATGCCTTCCATGGCGTTCAGGAAACGGCGGCGCAGGCCAGGGTCGGGAATGATGGCGAAGGAACAACACAGCCCCGGAATGTTGTAGGTTTTTGACGGCGCCATCAGCGTGATGCTGCGCCGCGCGGCTTCCGGCGACAGGCTGGCGAAGGGAATGTGGCGCTTGTCTGCGTCGAGGATGAGACCGCAGTGTATTTCATCCGAACAGACGACGAGATCGTTGGTTTCTGCGAAAGCGGCCAGATCGAGCAATTCTTGACGGGTCCAGCAGCGACCTACCGGGTTGTGCGGATGGCAGAACAGGAAAAGTCGCGTTTCCGCGGTCAACCCGAAATTCAGGGCATTTTTATCCCATTTCCAGTGCCCGTCCGCAAAGGCGAGTTCGGCCCGGCTCAGTTGCCGGCCGGCGAGACGGGGGGCGGAAAGAAAGGGCGGATAGATCGGCGTGGCCGTAAGCACGTCGCCGTTAACTGCCCGGCAGGCGAGATTGAGACCGCTGACCAGACCTGGCAGCGGGATGAGCCATTCCGCCTCAATGCGCCAGCCGTATTCGGATTCAAGGTGCGTGAGTATCGCCTCAACAAGTGCTGCTGAGGGGTGGCCGTAGCCGAAAACACCGTGCTCGATGCGTTTTTGCAGCGCGGTGATGATGGCGGGCGGGGCCGCGAAATCCATGTCGGCGATCCACATGGGCAGGATGTCGCGGCCTGCGTATTTACCCCATTTGATGGCGTCGGAATCGCGCCGGTCAATCAGTTTGTCGAATTGGCTCACACGTCGAGATGTTGATATAGCGCGGTGGACAGGTAACGTTCGCCACAGGATGGAATGATGACCACGATCAGTTTGCCGGCGTTTTCCGGCCGTCTGGCCAGTTCAAGCGCGGCGCGGGTCGCGGCCCCGGAAGAGATGCCGACGAGCAGACCTTCTTCGGTCGCCATGCGGCGGGCAGTGGTAAAAGCGTCGTCGTTTCCGACACGAATCACTTCGTCATAGATGGCTGTATTCAGCACTTCCGGCACAAAGCCGGCGCCGATGCCCTGAATCGGGTGCGGCCCCTTGGCGCCACCGGAAAGTACGGGTGAGGCGTCGGGTTCGACGGCAACGATGCGGATGCCCGGCTTCTTTGCCTTGAGTGCCTCGCCAACACCGGTAATGGTGCCACCGGTGCCGACGCCCGCCACGAAAATGTCCACCTGACCTTCGGTGTCGCGCCAGATTTCCTCGGCGGTGGTTACCCGATGAATGGCCGGATTGGCGGGGTTTTCGAACTGCTGGGGAATGAAGTAACGCGTGTCAGCCGCGGCCAGTTCTTCGGCCTTCTTGATCGCACCACCCATGCCCTCGGCGCCGGGAGTCAGGATCAGCTCGGCACCGTAGGCCTTGAGCAGCAACTTGCGCTCGCGGCTCATTGTTTCCGGCATGACGAAGGCGGCCTTGATGCCGCGCGCCGCGCAGGCCATGGCCAAACCGATGCCGGTATTGCCGGAGGTAGGTTCAAGAACGACGGTATCCGGGCCGATTTTTCCCTCGGCCAGCGCGGCGTCGAGCATGGCCACTGCGATGCGATCCTTGACGCTGTGGCCGGGATTGAAGAATTCCAGCTTGACCGCAATGCGGGCGACACAGCCTTCGGCGATCCGGTTGAGCTTGACCAGCGGCGTATTGCCGACGAGTTGGGTGATGTTATTGGCGATGTTCATTTTTCTGCTCCGGTAGGGGGTTCGTGCAGTCTAGTTTCGCGTCGGATCGAAGAAAAGATTGAAATCGCAATTGCTTATAACGTACCGGCATTAACCGAGAAAAAGCTTATAAGCCGGGTTTTTGCTTTCGTCCCAGTGCGCGTAGCCAAGGTTTTTCAGGAATTCCCGGAACTGCGGCATGTCGGCTGGCGGTACCTGCATGCCGACCAGTACGCGGCCGTAGTCGGCACCGTGGTTGCGGTAATGGAAGAGGCTGATGTTCCAGCCGCTGCTCATCTGCGTCAGGAAATTCATCAGGGCGCCGGGGCGTTCCGGAAACTCGAAGCGGTACAGCAGTTCCTGCATGCCTTTTTCGCAGACCTGCGGCGCATGGCCGCCGACGAGATGGCGGATGTGGTTCTTGGCCATTTCGTCGTCGCTCAGGTCGAGCGTCGGATAGCCATGCTTTTGCAGGGAGTCGACCAGTTTCAGTGATTCCTTGCGGTCGGCGACCTGAACGCCGACGAAGACATGAGCCTCATCGGCGGTGTGATAACGGTAGTTGAACTCGGTGACGTTGCGTTTGCCGATCAGGGCAAGGAATTTCTTGTAGGCGCCGGGCTTCTCCGGCAGGGTCACGGCGAAAACGGCCTCGCGCTGTTCGCCGAATTCGGCACGCTCGGAGACAAAGCGCAGGCGGTCGAAATTCATGTTGGCGCCGGAGGTCACGGCGACCAGATTCTTGTCCTTGAGCTTGTGCTGGCGGGCGTATTCCTTGGCACCGGCGACGGCCAGCGCACCGGAGGGTTCGAGAATGGAGCGGGTGTCCTCGAAAACATCCTTGATTGCCGCGCAGATCGCGTCGGAGTCGACGAGGATGACTTCGTCGAGGTATTCCTTGCACAGCCGGAAGGTTTCCTCACCGACGAACTTGACCGCCGTGCCGTCGGCAAACAGGCCAACCTGGTCGAGGCGGACGCGATGGCCTTTGGCGAGGGACTGTTTCATCGCATCGGCGTCAAAGGTCTCGACGCCGATGACCTTGATTTCCGGGCGCAGGCGCTTGATGTAAGCAGCCACGCCAGCTGCCAGACCGCCACCGCCGATGGCGCAGAAGACAGCGGTGATCGGCCCGCTGTGGCGCGAATGCTGGCGGAGGATTTCCATGGCAACCGTGCCCTGCCCGGCGATCACTTCAGGATCGTCGAAGGGATGAACGAAAGTCAGTTTTTCGGATTTCTCCAACTCCAGTGCATGCGCGTAGGCTTCGTCGAAGGAATCGCCGAAGAGCACGACTTCGGCACCGCGCCGGCGCACGGCATCGACCTTGATGCCCGGTGTTGAAGTCGGCATGACGATGACCGCACGGCAGCCGAGCTTGGCGGCGGAAAGCGCCACCCCTTGGGCGTGGTTGCCGGCCGAGGCGCAGATGACGCCGCGTTTGAGTTTCTCCGCCGACAGACTGGCGATCTTGTTGTAGGCGCCCCGCAGCTTGAAGGAAAACACCGGCTGCATATCTTCGCGCTTAAGCAGAATCTTGTTGCCGATGCGGGTCGAAAGGTTGCTGGCCAGGTCGAGCGGCGTCTCGATGGCCACGTCGTAAACCTGTGCGTTGAGAACTTTTTCGAGATAATCCGGGTGCATTGGGCGCAACTCATTCAGGCAAAGGGGAGATTCTACGGGTGGAGTGGCTAAACGTCACGGCGGAAAACGGTTTGTGGGGCCTGCTCATTGCGAGTTTTCTTTCGGCAACCGTGCTTCCCGGCGGCTCCGAAGCCCTGCTCTGGGGCTTTCTCAAATTGCATCCGGATGCCAGTTGGCCGGCGCTGGGTGCCGCCACACTGGGTAACACGTTGGGTGGCATGACGACGTGGTGGTGTGGCTATGCCCTGCCCCGCTGGCAAAAACTGGAAAATCTGCCGCACAAGGACAAGCTTGAACGCTGGGGCAGCCCAGCCCTGTTGTTTTCCTGGGTGCCGGTCATTGGCGATGCCCTGTGTCTCGCCGCCGGCTGGCTGCGAATGCACTGGCTGCCGTGTTGCACATTCATGGCGCTTGGCAAGTTCGCCCGCTACTGGGTCATCGCCCAGGCGGCAGGCTGAGTGCGGCGAGCGGCACTTCCACGGTCAACCGGAAAAAACGGCAAATTTCGGGATCAGCCCTTGGGCAATGCAGGCAGGGGCTCCGGTACATGGCGAACGAAGCCTTGCGCATAATCGACGCCGATTTCCTGAACAATCCGGTCGATTGCGGGGTTACACACATATTCGGCGATGGTCGCCAATCCATGTACGCGAGCCAGCTGGACGATGGCCTCGACCACGGCATGGTCGGACGGGTCCTGGTCGATGTTCTTGACGAACATGCCGTCAATTTTCAGGTAGTCGACCTTGAAACGCTTCAGGTAGCCGAAAGAAGACAGGCCGCTGCCGAAGTCATCGAGTGACATGGTGGCGCCGATGGCGTGCATCTGCTCGATGAAATCCAGGGCCTGGTCGACATTGCTGACGGCGCAGCTCTCGGTGATTTCAAAACAGAGCAAGGCCGGGTCAATGCCGTATTGCTCGATCTGCTGGCGGACAAAGGCGGGGAAATCGCGCAGTCCGAGGCTGGCACCGGAGACGTTCACGGCGAGGTGGCCGAAGGGAAAGGCCAACCCGGATTGTTGCCAGCCGTTGAGGTAGCGACAGACGTTCTCGACCACCCAGCGGTCGATGTAGGGCATCAGGTTGTAGCGTTCGGCGGTGGCGATGAAACGCGATGGTGAATTGATCTTGCCCAGCGGGTCGGTGAGGCGGAGCAGAATTTCGGCGGTGAGTGGAAGGCCTGACTTGAGCGGCTCGATGCGTTGATGGAACAGCATGAAGCGCCCTTCGGCCAGGGCATTCGTGAGCTGTGGCATGGTTCGGAAATCTTCGCTGCGCTGGCGGTACCATTCGTCGCTCGGCGTGTAGACCTCGACCCGGTTACGGCCATGTTCCTTTGCGGCGTAGCAGGCGGTATCGGCCGCGATCAGCAAGTCCGTCACATTGAGCATGTCCGGCCCGGAGCGCACGATGCCGATCGACGCACCCAGACGAAAACTCCGGTCATCCCAGGAAAACGGGAACGCGCAGATTTCCTCGATCAGCTGGCCAGCGCGCCGTTGGGCTTCAGCGCGGTCGCAATCGCGCATGACGATGCCGAATTCGTCGCCGCCGAGGCGTGCCAGAAATCCGTACGGAAACCTGACTTCGATCATCCGGGTCAGGCGGATGAGCAGATCATCGCCCGCCGCGTGCCCGCAGGTATCGTTGACCACCTTGAACTGGTCGAGATCGAGATAAAGCAGCGTGACCGGGTTGTCGCGAATGTTCTCTTCGGCAAGCACCTTGTCGAGATGGTCTTCGAAGGCGCGCCGGTTGTAGAGCCCGGTCAGCGAGTCATGCGTTGCCTGATGCGAAAGGTCGGCAATGCGGCTTTTCACTGCATCAGTCATGGCATTGAAATTTTGCGCCAGGACGGCAACCTCATCCTCTCCGGAAACGTCCATGCGCTCTTCGTAATGGCCGCGGGCAACGCTGATGCTGGCCTGCGCCAGATTGACGAGGTGGCGGGTTAGCAGATAGCCGATGATTGACAGCAGCACCACCGAGAGCAGGATTTCGGACAGGGCGATCAGGCTGCTCTGCCAGAGCAGTTCGGTCGAGGCAGCCTCCATGAAGGAAGTGGACATGCCATAGTGCACGTGCCCATAAATCTGCCCGAGATAATCGACGGCAAAGCGGACGTGGCGGATCTGGCCTTCCAACTGGTTTTCCAGTGGCAGAGCCTCATGGGGCGGCCAGCCCGAGGATGCCAGCAAGCGCCCGTCCGGATCCGTTACGGCGATGTAGGTGATGTCCTTTGCCTTGCGCCAGCCGTCGAGAATGTCGCGCAGGGTGGCGTAATCACGGGCCGCCAGTGGTACGGCCACGGCCGTTTTGTAGGCGAGTTCGACGGCCTCGACGCGAGCGTCGAGCTGTTCCGACAAGTGATGTTCGATGAGGCGAACGCTGTTGCTGACCAGCAGGCCCAGCATGATCATCTCGACGATGACACTGGCCAGCAGCAGTTTGGCACGCAAGGACTGACGAATCAGGAAGCTCACGGTGTGTGTCCGAGTAACGCCTTGGTCAGTTCAACATAGGGGGTGAGGGTTTTCAGATCGTCGGCGCTGATCGGGACGTAGTCTTCATAGCCCGTATCCTGAAAGAAGGCGCGTCCTTCCGGGGTTGAGCCGAAATTAAGCAATGCATCGCGTATGCGCTTGATTTCTGTCTTGCCAAGTCGGCTATGTGCCAATGTCATCAGATGGGGAACGCGTACGTCGATGGGCAGGATGTCCACCTTCGCCCGGACATCTTCCGGCACCTGACGCAGGGGGGTGTGCGTGGTCAGCGCTGCATCAAGCTCGCCGACGGCAACCGCGGCGACCGCGGCGCCATGTGTTGCCCTCTCGAAAAGCTGGTAATCGCGCCCCATCTGCAAACCGTGGTCGAGCAGCCATTTGACCCCGCCGATTGAAGAAATCGAGAGGCGGCTGGAGAGCCCGATCCGCTTTCCCCTGAGATCTTCCAGAGTGTGGATGCCGGAATTGGGACGAACGACGAATACCGGCTGAAGTGTTGCCTTGTAACGTACGAGAGCTTCGTAATCGCGTTGCAGATTGATCACCCCGAAGTGTGGCCCGGTGATCAGGAGGTCGTAATCCCCGGCCAGCGAGGTGTTGAGGAAGGTGAAATAGTCGGGGGCGGTGAAGAGCTCGACTGGTCGCCCCAGAACCTTTTGCAAATACTGACGCAGGGGCTGGTGCGTCTTGAACAGAGCCAGCGTCGAGTTGAAGGGCATGATGCCGAGCCGCAACACGCGTTCTCCCGCCGCCTGTGCGGCCAGGGGGCCGGAGAACGGAAGAACGCCAAGCCATTTCAGCAGGTCGCGTCTGAGCATGAAAATATTACTTATATAACTTTCGTAATATACTACCTTGTCTTGGTAAATGCAGCGAACGTTTCCGGTGATTTCTGTTCTTAGCATGCCAAGCACCGCGACTTCCGTCGGGTACGCTAAAATCCTTCCTTTAATGCTCCTGATTCTGGTCGCCTCATGACTGCCCGCCTGCGCGAAATCCCGTACAACTACACCTCGTTTTCCGATCGCGAGATCGTTATCCGGCTGCTCGGGGCCGATAACTGGGCAAAACTTGACGAATTGCGCAGCGAACGTGTTACCGGCCGTTCAGCACGAATGCTGTACGAGGTTCTCGGTGATATCTGGGTCGTCCAGCGCAATCCGTATCTCGAAGACGATCTTCTCGACAATCAGGAGCGCCGCAATGCGCTGGTCAATGCACTGCGTCATCGCCTGAAGGAAGTCGAAAAGCGGCGTGCCGAGAGTGAGACCGAAGATCCGGAGCGCTCGGCCAAGGTCAAGTGTCTGGTGGAGGCAGCACAAGCCGCTGTCGACCGCTTTGCCGAACGTTTTGGTGAAAGTTGGGATCTGCGCCGCAAGGTCAAGAAAATCCTCGGCAAGCACACGCGCCAGGACAACATTGCCTTCGACGGCCTGGCCCGCGTTTCGCACGTTACCGATGCGACCGACTGGCGCGTCGAATACCCCTTCGTCGTCCTTTACCCGGACACCGAAGAAGAAATCGCCCACCTCGTGCGCGGCTGCTTCGAAGCCGGCCTGACCATCATCCCGCGTGGCGGCGGCACCGGCTACACCGGTGGCGCCGTGCCGCTGACGCCCTACTCGGCGGTGATCAACACCGAAAAGCTCATCGACATGAGCCCGGTCGAGGAAATCGTCCTCCCCGGCCACACCGAGCCCTACGCCACCATCCGCACCGGCGCCGGTGTCGTTACCGACCGTGTGTCCGAAGCCGCCTCCCTGGCCGGCCGCGTCTTCGCCGTCGATCCGACTTCCGCTTCAGCTTCCTGCATCGGCGGCAACATCGCCATGAACGCCGGCGGCAAGAAGGCTGTGCTGTGGGGCACGGCGCTCGACAATCTGGCCTGGTGGAAGATGGTCGATCCGGACGGCAACTGGCTGGAAGTCGAACGCCTCAACCACAACTACGGCAAGATCCATGAGCAGGAAACGGTCGAATTCCGCCTCAAGCGCTTTGACCCGAGCGGCAAGAAGCTGCTGAAGGAAGAAATCCTGTCGATGCCGGGTGCCGCCTGCCGCAAGACCGGCCTTGGCAAGGACGTGACCGACAAGTTCCTCGGCGGCGTGCCAGGCGTGCAGAAGGAAGGCACGGACGGCCTCATCGTTGCCGCGCGCTGGGTGCTGCACAAGATGCCGCCGGTGACGCGCACCGTCTGCCTCGAATTCTTCGGTCAGGTGCGGGAAGCCGTGCCGGCCATCGTCGAGATCACTGATTACTTCAAGCCGGGCGGTGCCGGTAACGCGGCGGGCGTGCAACTCGCCGGCCTGGAGCATCTGGACGAGCGTTACGTGAAAGCCGTCGGCTACGCGACCAAGGCCAAGCGCCATGGTCGCCCGAAGATGGTGCTGATCGGCGATATCGTCGGCCACGACGAAAAGGCCGTGATGGCCGCCGCCTCCGAAGTCGTCCGCATGTGCAACCTGCGCGCCGCCGAGGGCTTCATCGCCGTCGACGCCGAGACACGCAAGAAATTCTGGCTCGACCGTTCGCGCACTGCCGCCATCTCGCGCCATACCAACGCCTTCAAGGTCAATGAAGACGTGGTCATCCCGCTGCCGCGCATGGGCGAATACTGCGACGGCATCGAGCGCATCAACATCGAGCTGTCGACGCAGAACAAGCTGGCGCTGTGCGACGCGCTGGCCGAATTCCTGAAGGGCGAACTGCCGCTGCATTCGGGCGACGCCAATCTCGACAAGGACGTACTGATCGGCGATCGCCGCCAGGCCGCGCTGGACTACGTCGAAGCCGTCCGCTTGCGCTGGGAATGGCTGCTGGAAAATCTCGACCTGCCGCTGGCCGAAGCCGAATCGCGTTTCGCCTCCTACGGTGTTGTGGCTGGTGAGCTGACCAACAAGGCGGCCAATCCGAAACTGTTCCACCGCCTGCAGGACTATTCCGTGCGCACGTCGTGGAAGCAGGAACTCAAGGCGCGTCTGGCCAAGATTTTCGACGGCACGGTATACCGGCCGATTCTCGACCGCATCGAAGCCATCCACAGCGAAGTCCTGCGCGGCCGCGTCTTCGTCGCCCTGCACATGCACGCCGGCGACGGCAACGTACACACCAACATTCCGGTCAATTCCGACAATTACGCGATGCTGCAAACGGCGCACAAGGCCGTCGAGCGCATCATGCACCTGGCGCGCGGGCTTGATGGCGTCATTTCCGGCGAGCACGGCATCGGTATCACCAAGCTCGAATTCCTCACTGAGGAAGAGCTCGGTCCCTTCCGTGCCTACAAGCAGAAGGTCGACCCGGAAGGCCGTTTCAACAAGGGCAAGTTGATGCCCGGCGGCGACATGGGCAACGCCTACACGCCGTCGTTCAGCCTGCTCGGCACCGAATCGCTGATCATGGAGCAATCCGAGATCGGCAAGATTTCGGACATGATCAAGAACTGCCTGCGCTGCGGCAAGTGCAAGCCCGTGTGCTCGACCCATGTGCCGCGTGCCAACCTGCTCTACAGCCCGCGCAACAAGATCCTCGGCACCTCGCTGCTGGTCGAGGCCTTCCTATACGAGGAACAGACCCGTCGCGGCATTTCGCTCAAGCATTTTGACGAATTCAACGACGTCGCCGACCACTGCACGGTGTGCCACCGCTGCGTGAAGCCCTGCCCGGTCGATATCGATTTCGGCGACGTTTCCGTCGCCATGCGCAATTTCCTGCGCAAGCAGGACAAGAAGCGCTTCAGCCCGGGAACGGCGGCGTCCATGGCTTTCCTGAGTCTGAAAGATCCGTCGACCGTGAAGATGATGCGGGCGACCATGATGGGCTTCGGTTTCAAGGCGCAGCGTCTGGCGCACAAGGCGGCCAAAGCCTTGCACCTGGTGCAGGAGACGCGTCGCCATCCGCCGGCTTCCGTCGGTGCGCCGAGTATCAAGACGCAGATCATCCACTTCATGAACCGGCCGATGCCGGGCAACCTGCCCAAGCGCACGTCGCGGGCGTTGCTCGATATCGAGGACGACAAGGTTATCCCGGTCATCCGCAACCCGAAAAAGACGACCGAGGATTCCGACGCGGTTTTCTATTTCCCGGGCTGCGGTTCCGAGCGGCTGTTCTCGCAGGTCGGCCTCGCTACGCAAGCGATGCTCTACGAAATTGGGGCCACCACCGTCCTGCCACCGGGCTACCTGTGCTGCGGCTACCCGCAGACCGCTTCCGGCGACGAGGACAGCGGCCAGAAGATCACTACCGACAACCGCGTGCTCTTCCACCGGGTCGCCAACACGCTGAACTATCTCGACATCAAGACAGTGATTGTTTCATGTGGAACATGCATGGATCAGTTGCAGAAATACCAGTTCGAGAAGATCTTCCCGGGTTGCCGCCTGCTCGATATCCACGAATACCTCATGGAAAAGGGCGTCAAGCTGGATGGCGTCGAGGGTACGCGCTACATGTATCACGATCCCTGCCACACGCCGATGAAGGCTTACGCACCACTGGCCGTGACCAAGTCGCTGATGGGCCAGGAGGTGCCGCTGACCGACCGCTGCTGCGGCGATTCCGGCTCGTTCGCCTACTCGCGCCCGGACATCGCTACCCAAGTGAAATTCCGCAAGCAGCAGGACATCGAGCAACAGGCGGCGAAACTGCGTGCCGATGGCTTCAAGGGCGACGTCAAGATCCTGACGTCCTGTCCGGCTTGTCTGCAAGGCTTGTCCCGTTACGACGACGATGCGGAAACCAAGGCTGACTACATCGTGGTCGAACTGGCAAAACACCTGCTGGGCGAAAACTGGATGGCGGATTACGTCGGACGTGCGAATCAAGGTGGCATAGAACGGGTTTTGCTCTGATTTTTTGCGATTTTTTCCGGTTGACCGTGAAATAAGCACTTTGTTTGCCGGAAGTCCTTGAATTATCAATGCCCTAATGTAATCCTCCGAAAAAAGGGAGCGTTGGAGCATGAGCGAAAATTGTCGGCCTTGCGAATTGTGCAGCAGTCCGGGAGGGGTACTTCTCTGGAGTTCTGGGGATTGTCGGGTGGTTCGTGTGGAAGATCCGCATTACCCGGGTTTTTGTCGTGTCATATGGACAGCACATGTACAGGAAATGACCGATCTTGACAGCGACCGGCGCGAATTTCTTATGACTGTCGTTTTCGCCGTTGAATCGGTTGTCCGCACCCTATTTCGCCCGGACAAGATCAATCTGGCCAGTCTGGGCAACATGGTTCCTCACCTTCACTGGCATGTCATCCCGCGCTGGCTGGATGACCGTCATTTTCCGGAACCGATCTGGGGATCGGTTCACCATGCAGTGACTCCTTCTCGTCCCGAAGTCAGCGATACGGCATTACGCCAGGCGCTGGCGACGGCACTGGCCCATCTCGACTCCAGAGCATGAATATGAACACCGCAAACAATTCCTCAATTCCGGCCATCGTCGATCTTCAGACCGGGCTGGATTATCTTTCCCGTCTTTCCCTGGCCAATCCTGCAGTGGCCGAGCAGCAATTGATGCAATTTCTTGATGTCCTGCTCAGCGAACCGCCTGATCCGGGTATTTTGCTTACCTTGCTTGAGCAGGCACGCGTGCCTTTGTGTTTTGTCGAGGAGGAAATGGCTCGGCGTTACCACAACAAGCCGCTCGTCCTTGCCGAGGAAGAGGAGGAATGTTTCCAGCAAGTGGTTTCAGCCTGGGGAAGGATGAGCAAGGCATATGCGCTATGCGCCAGCCTTGAAGAGCCTGACGCAGAAAACGCCGAATTCAAGTCGATGATGGCCAGCATTCTGCATCGATGCCTGTACTACACCGGGATGATCATCCTCGAACACTACCGCGCCCGGCGCGAATTGCCTCCTGGTATCTGGCTCGATCTCCACGGGTACTACGAGACGGCCGAGGAATGGGGCATCGCCTACACCCCGGTTGAGGATTCCCTGGAAAACAATTTGCAGGCAACCCATTGTGCGGCAGCCTATTCGACCCTTCTGCTCATCGATATCGCCAGTCCTTACAGCAACAGCGTTCGCAATCTCAATCTGATCCGTCGTTGGGCAGGTATGTGGGCGCCTCTGATCTCGATTCATCGCCTTGAAGACGATCTGGAAGTGCCGCCTTACGTTGTCGAGCTGATGAAAGATGTGCCTCTTCACCCGAGCGCCGTCGCAGAGGGGCCCGGCGATGACGCGCGCCGCCTGGATACCACGCGGCTTGGCTTGCAGATCAACCATATGCTGAGTCAGTTGCGGCAGCGCATGACCCCGTCGCAACTTGGTCTGGGCGAGGAAACCAGCGGTTTCGTGATTCAGCTGCTTGAGCATTTGTCCCGTCCCTGGACGCAGCTCGCCTCGCCGAGGCGTTTCCGGCGCTTTGCCACCGAAGGTGTGGCCAAGGTTGCTGTCGGATTCGAGGCGATGCACTTCTTTGTCACTGGCAAGGAGTTTGAACAGCCCGATTCAGCCAATGCCTATTCGAGGAAGGAATTCGACCAGTTGTTCACATTCCGTGACCGGGCCGATCCAGGACAGAGTCTGACCATCAAGCCACAGGTCAGCTTCCCGCTTGACGAGTGGTCGGTGATCAATCACTCCGCCAACGGGTTCCGCCTCGGGCGAAGCTGTGCTGGCCAGAAATTGATGCACGGCCAGCTCCTTGCAGTTTGCCCGCACGATGGCGATCATTTCCTGATGGCTCAGGCGACATGGCTGATGCAGGAGTCAAGCGGAGGACTCATTGTCGGTGTGGCGACTCTGCCGGGAATGCCTGTTGGCTGTGGTGTTCGTCTGGTACCAGTGAATGGGACCCAGAACGACCGATTTGTACGTGCTTTCATGTTGCCTCCGGTGCCAGCGATCAAGGAAGAAGGTTCATTGGTCCTGCCCTCGGGCATGTATCAGGCCAGTCGCCTGCTGGAGATTCATGTCGGCGATACGACGTCACAGGTGCGCATCATGCACATACTGCACCGGGGCGCCGATTTTGACCGGATCAGCTACCAGGCGCTTTGAGTCGAGCTTGTGGGTAAGGTGCGACGAGTGCGCTAAACTAGCGCACTCATTCAGGAGACACCATGGCCGGCCTTGAACGCGATACGCCGATTCCGAGCGAAATTAAGCTGCATCAGCAGTCTCGTCGTCTCGAGTTGCTTTACGAAAATGGCGAGAATTATTCGCTCGATTTCGAGTACCTCCGGGTTTATACACCGTCCGCAGAAGCACGAGGGCATGGCCCCGGACAAGAAACCCTGCAAACCGGTAAGCGTAGCGTGATTGTCGAACGCATCGAGCCGGTGGGCACCTATGCGCTGCGCCTGATTTTTTCAGATGGTCACGACAGTGGCCTGTATTCCTGGGATCTTCTGCACAATTTAGGTCGGCACCATGCCGAATTGTGGGCCGATTACCTGGCCGCTATAGAGTCGCGCGGCTTGTCCCGCGATATTGATGCAACTTCTCGTCCGGCAGCGCCGAGCTGCGGGAATCATTGATTTCATGAAAAACGACACCACTCATTTTGGCTACGAAACCGTGGCCGAGCAGGAAAAGGCCCGGCGTGTCGCCGACGTGTTCGACTCGGTAGCCAGCCGCTACGACTTGATGAATGACCTGATGTCAGGTGGCATGCATCGCTTGTGGAAGGCCTTCACCATCCAGCGCAGCGGCGTACGCGAGGGTTCCCGTGTGCTTGATGTCGCAGGTGGAACTGGCGATCTTTCCCTGGCCTTCGCCAAACGCGTTGGCAAAAACGGTCAGGTCTGGCTGACCGATATCAACAACGCGATGCTCGCACGGGGACGCGATCGCTTGATCGACAAAGGCTACATGCTTCCTGTGGCCCAATGTGATGCCGAAAAACTTCCCTTTCCGGACGACTGGTTTGATTGTGTCACTGTCGCCTTTGGTCTGCGCAACATGACCCACAAG
The DNA here is from genome assembly GCA_964583695.1 of uncultured Dechloromonas sp. Classification (GTDB taxonomy): domain Bacteria; phylum Pseudomonadota; class Gammaproteobacteria; order Burkholderiales; family Rhodocyclaceae; genus Azonexus. The sequence continues at coordinate 10,822 of CAZOWA010000002.1, read as the reverse complement.
GACGGTGCCATCGCCGAAATGCGGCGGGTGCTGCGGCCGGGTGGGCGTTTGCTGGTGCTCGAGTTTTCCCAGATATGGAAGCCGCTGGCACCGCTGTATGACTTTTATTCCTTCCAGGTGATTCCGAGAGTCGGCAAGTTGGTGACCAATGATGCAGACAGCTATCGTTACCTTTCCGAGTCCATCCGGATGCATCCGGGGCAGGAGGAATTGAAGGTCATGATGGAAAATGCCGGGCTGGAGAAGGTCGAGTATTTCAATCTGGCGCTCGGTGTAGTCGCCTTGCACCGGGGCTACAAGTTCTAGGTGATTCGGTGATATCTGTTGCTGATCGGGCGATTCTTTCGGCCATCAACCACGTGTTGCGCCAGGAGCGCTGGGCCTTGGAACGCCTGCGGACTTTTTCCGGATCGTTTTTACTGCTTGTGGCCCCACCCTTGCGACTGTTCTGGCGTATTGATGAGCTGGGTTGTTTTGATTCGGGGGATACCCACGCTTCACCCGACGTAACGTTGACCTTTCCGTCCGATGCTCCTGCCAGATTCTTGATCGACCGTGAAAGCCTCTTCAGTTCAGTAAAGCTGGCCGGTTCTGCTGATCTCGCCGAGACACTGGCGTTTGTTTTTCGCAACCTGCGATGGGATGCAGAGGGAGAAATGGCCAGGGTATTCGGAGATATTCCTGCACATCGTCTGGCGATGCTGTTTTCCGGCGCTGCGCGTCAGGTGGGTAACGGCTTGCAGCGTGCTGCTGAAAACCTCGCCGAATACGCTAGTGAGGATTCCGCCTTGGTGGTCCCCGGGCGGGAGACGGCGGCTTTTACCAGTGCTGTTGATGAACTGCGCAATGACGTTGCTCGGCTTGAGAAAAGGATCGCCCGTTTCTGAGCCTGGAAGAGACGCGGGAAAATAAAAAAGGGTAGCTGAAAAGCTACCCTTTTTTGTGGAGATTTCTCTCTCAGTGCGTGTGCTTGCGCAACCGCTGGATCGTTTGCAACTGGGCGATAGCTTCAGCCAGTTCGGCCTCTGCAGTCGCGTAATCCACTTCAGCCTTCCGATTGGCGAGTGCTTCTTCGGCGTGCTTCTTGGCCTCGAGCGCCTTAGCCTCGTCCAGATCATGGGCACGAATGGCGGTGTCCGCCAAAACCGTGATCATGTCCGGTTGAACTTCGAGCATGCCACCAGATACGTAAACGAGCTCGAAATCGGCCTGGTCCGCCACTTTGAGGCGGATCGTGCCCGGCTTGATGCGGGTCAGCAGCGGGGTATGCCGCGGCAGAATACCGAGTTCCCCGGCTTCGCCAGGGAAAACGGCAACTTCCACCAGGCCGGAGAAAATGGATTCTTCGGCACTGACGACATCACAATGAACAGTCATAACCATTGCTGGCTCCTTTGCCTATGCCGCATTACTGCAGCGTCTTGGCCTTCTCGATGACTTCCTCGATACCGCCGACCATGTAGAACGCCTGCTCCGGCAGGTGATCGTACTCGCCAGCGCAAATGCCCTTGAAGCCCTTGATGGTGTCCTTGAGCGGAACGAACTTGCCCGGGGAGCCGGTGAAGACTTCAGCAACGTGGAACGGCTGCGACAGGAAGCGCTGGATCTTACGAGCACGGGACACGGCCAGCTTGTCTTCCGGCGACAGTTCGTCCATACCCAGAATCGCGATGATGTCGCGCAGTTCCTTGTAGCGCTGCAGGGTTTGTTGAACGGCACGAGCGACGCTGTAGTGCTCTTCACCAACGATCTGCGGGTCGAGCTGGCGGGAGGTGGAGTCGAGCGGATCGACAGCCGGGTAAATACCTAGCGAGGCGATGTCACGCGACAGCACAACCGTGGAGTCCAAGTGCAGGAAGGTGGTAGCTGGCGACGGATCGGTCAAGTCATCGGCAGGCACGTAAACGGCCTGGATGGAGGTGATCGAGCCAACCTTGGTGGAGGTAATACGCTCTTGCAGACGGCCCATTTCTTCAGCCAGCGTCGGCTGATAGCCCACAGCGGAAGGCATACGGCCGAGCAGTGCGGACACTTCGGTACCGGCCAGGGTGTAGCGGTAGATGTTGTCGACGAAGAACAGAATGTCGCGACCATCATCACGGAAACGCTCAGCCATGGTCAGACCGGTCAGCGCAACGCGCAGACGGTTGCCCGGGGGTTCGTTCATCTGACCGAACACCATGGCAACCTTGTCGAGAACGTTGGAGTCCTTCATTTCGTGATAGAAGTCGTTCCCTTCACGGGTACGCTCACCCACGCCGGCAAACACGGACAGACCCGAGTGTTGCTTGGCGATGTTGTTGATGAGCTCCATCATGTTGACGGTCTTGCCGACGCCGGCGCCGCCGAACAGGCCGACCTTGCCGCCCTTGGCGAACGGGCAGATCAGGTCGATAACCTTGATGCCGGTTTCCAGCAGATCGACGGAAGAAGACAGTTCGTCGAACTTCGGTGCGGCAGCATGGATTTCGCGCAGCTCGTTGCTGTCGATCGGACCAGCTTCGTCGATCGGGCGGCCGAGCACGTCCATGATGCGACCCAGCGTGCCCATACCAACCGGAACGGAGATGCCGGCACCGGTGTTGTTAACTTTCATGCCGCGGCGCAGGCCGTCGGATGAACCCATGGCGATGGTGCGAACCACGCCGTCGCCCAGCTGCTGCTGGACTTCGAAGGTCAGGCCGTCTTCGGCCATACCGTTGGCTTCCGAAGCATCCAGCTTGAGCGCGTCGTAAACCTTCGGCATCGCATCGCGCGGGAAGTGGATGTCCACAACTGCGCCGATACATTGAACGATGGAACCTTGACTCATATTCAAATCCCCAATAATTAAAAGCTTCGCGCTTGCATCAGACTGCGGCTGCGCCGCTGACGATTTCCGAGAGTTCCTTGGTAATCGCGGCCTGACGGGCCTTGTTATAGACCAGCTTCAATTCACCGATAACGTTCTTGGCGTTGTCGGAAGCAGACTTCATGGCAACCATCCGGGCAGATTGCTCGGAGGCCATGTTTTCAGCCACTGCCTGATAAATCAAAGCTTCAACATAACGGATCAAGAGATCGTCGATCACCGCCTTGGCTTCGGGTTCGTAAACGTAATCCCAGTTGGACTTGCTGGAGCCGACGGCATCGCCGGACAGCGGGAGCAGTTGTTCGAACACGGGCTCCTGCTTCATCGTGTTGATGAAGCGGGTGTAGCCGATATACAGCGCGTCAATCTCGCCGTTCATGTAAGCGTCGAGTTGAACCTTGACCGGACCGATCAGCTTTTCCAGGTGCGGCGTATCGCCCAGCCCGGTGACATGTGACACGATCTTGACGTTGGCGCGTTGCATGAAGCCAAGACCCTTGTTGCCGATACAGGTTGCCTGAAACGCCTTGCCCTGCGACTCCAGCTCCTTCATCTTCAAGACAGCAAGACGAAGCAGGTTGGAGTTTAGGCCACCGCACAGGCCCTTGTCCGACGTCACCAGGATCAGACCAACATTGGTCTGATCGCGGTGAGCGAGGAAAGGATGCTTGTAATCGGTCAAGGCGTGTGACAGGTTGGCTGCGACACGACGGATCTTTTCGCCGTAGGGACGGGCAGCACGCATCCGGTCCTGCGCCTTGCGCATTTTGGATGCGGCCACCATCTCCATGGCCTTGGTGATCTTGCGCGTATTTTCGACGCTCTTGATCTTGTTGCGAATTTCCTTGCCGCTAGCCATGTAATTCTCCTAGCGGATTAGGCCCAGCTGCTTTTGAAGGCAGCGATGCCGGCGGCGAGCGCCTTCTCGGTGTCGCCACTGAGGTCCGCAGTCGATTCCATGGTGTTCATGACGTCGGCGCAGTTGGCCTTCAGGTAGCTGATCATCGCCTTTTCGCATTCCAGAGCGCGCTTGACTTCGACATCGTCAAAGTAGCCCTTGTCCGCTGCGTACAGCGTCACGGCCATTTCGGAGATGCTCATCGGTGCGTACTGCGGCTGCTTCATCAGCTCGGTCACCAGACGGCCACGCTCCAGCTGTTTGCGGGTGGCTTCGTCGAGATCGGAAGCAAACTGGGCAAATGCAGCAAGTTCGCGGTACTGGGCCAGAGCCAGACGGACACCGCCACCGAGCTTCTTGATCAGCTTGGTCTGGGCAGCGCCACCGACGCGGGACACGGAGATACCGGCGTTGATCGCAGGACGGATACCGGCGTTGAAGAGATCAGTTTCCAGGAAGATCTGACCGTCGGTAATTGAAATCACGTTGGTCGGAACGAACGCGGAAACGTCGCCGGCCTGGGTTTCGATAACCGGCAGAGCGGTCAGGGAGCCGCTTTGGCCCGTAACTTCACCATTGGTAAACTTCTCGACCCAGGCTTCGGAAACGCGAGCTGCGCGCTCCAGCAGGCGGGAGTGGAGATAGAACACGTCGCCCGGGTAGGCTTCACGGCCCGGCGGACGGCGCAGCAGCAGGGAAACCTGACGGTAACCCCAGGCTTGCTTGGTCAAATCGTCATAAATGATCAGTGCGTCTTGACCGCGGTCGCGGAAATATTCACCCATCGTGCAACCTGCGTACGGAGCCAGGTATTGCAGCGCGGCGGATTCGGAGGCGGAAGCAGCAACGACAATGGTGTATTCCATGGCGCCATGCTCTTCGAGCTTGCGCACGACGTTGGCGATGGTGGAAGCCTTCTGGCCGATAGCGACATAAACGCAGAAGAGGTTCTTGCCCTTCTGGTTGATGATCGCATCAACGGCAACAGCGGTCTTGCCGGTCTGACGGTCGCCAATGATCAGCTCGCGCTGGCCACGACCAACCGGAACCATGGAGTCGACGCACTTCAGACCGGTTTGAACCGGCTGGGAAACGGACTTACGCCAAATAACGCCCGGCGCGACCTTTTCCAGCTTGTCGGTGAGCTTTGCATTTATCGGACCCTTGCCATCGATCGGCTGGCCGAGGGTGTTCACGACGCGACCGAGCAGTTCGGGACCAACCGGCACTTCCAGAATGCGGCCGGTCGTCTTGACCGTGTCGCCTTCGGAGATGTGCTCGTATTCGCCCAGAACAACGGCGCCGACGGAGTCACGTTCGAGGTTGAGTGCCATACCGAAGGTGTTGCCGGGGAATTCCAGCATTTCGCCTTGGACGACATCCTGCAAGCCATGCACGCGGCAGATACCGTCGGTGACGGAAACCACGGTGCCCTGCGTACGCACTTCCGATGCGCCTTGCAGGTTCTGGATCTTGCTCTTGATCAGTTCAGAAATTTCGGAAGGATTCAACTGCATGAAATTCTCCTAGTTGTTCAGCGCCACGGCCATCGAGTTGAGTTTGCCGCGTACTGAAGCATCCAGCACCTGGTCGCCGACAGCGATCTTGACCCCGCCGATCAGGCTCGGATCAATTTCGACACGGGCCGTCAGGCGAGTACCAAAGCGGGCTTCCAATTGCTGGAGCAAGGCAGCCACCTGGGTGTCGTCGATGGGAAATGCGGAATGCACCACCGCCTCCTTGACCCCTTCTTCCTGGCTCTTGGCCAGTTCGAAAAGCCGGGAAATTTCCGGCAGGAGTGCGAGACGCCGGTTTTCTGCGAGGGTACGAATAAAGCTGCCGAGCGTCGCATCGCCATCTTCCGACAGCGAAATGAACAATTCGGCAACCTGCTCGGCGGAGAGACGGGGGTTGCCCATGACCGAAGCCATGTCCCCGTTTTGAGCAATCAAGGCCAGACGCTGAAGGCGAGTGGACCAGACGCCCTGCGCGCCAGCTTCCTGAGCGATGCGGAATGCAGCCTCAGCGTAGGGGCGAGCGATGGTGACGGATTCAGCCATAAGCTTTACAGATCCTGTTTGATCGTGGCCAGAATATCGGCATGGGCCTGGGCATTGATCTCGCGACGCAGAATTTGTTCTGCACCGGCAACGACCAGAGCAGATACCTGTTCGCGCAATTGTTCCTTGGCGCGTACGGCTTCCTGATCGATTTCAGCCTTGGCGCCGGCGACGATGCGGTCAGCTTCGGTTTTGGCCGTTGCTTTCGCTTCTTCGATGACCTGAGCGGCACGCTTTTCAGCGTTGGCGATCAGTTCGGCAGCCTTTTCCTTGCCTTCGCGGAGAGCATCCGTGGAGCGCTTGGTGGCCAGTTCGAGATCCTGCTTGCCGCGTTCGGCAGCAGCCAGTCCATCCGCGATCTTCTTCGCACGCTCGTCGAGCGCCTTCACAATGGGGGGCCACACGAATTGCATCGTGAACCACGCCAGAATGAAGAACACAACGAGCTGTGCAAACAACGTTGCGTTCAGATTCACGGTATAAGTCCTCTTCTTAAGAGTTGGTGGAGAAGGGGATTAACCGACGACCAGCTTGAACGGGTTTGCGAAGGCGAACATCATGGCGATACCGACACCAATCAGGAACGCGGCATCGATCAGACCGGCCAGCAGGAACATCTTGGTTTGCAGAGCATTCATCAGCTCAGGCTGGCGGGCAGATGCTTCAATGTACTTGCCGCCCATCAGACCGATACCGATACAGGCACCGATAGCGCCCAGACCAATGATCAGGCCGGCAGCCAGAGCAACAAAACCGAGAACGTGTTCCATGACAACTCCTTGCTAAGTTAAAAGTAAAAACGACTAAGTTACAACGAAATCAATGTGCTTCGTGAGCCTGACCAACGTAAACCAGGGTCAGCATCATGAAGATGAAAGCCTGCAGGGCGACGATCAGGATGTGGAAAATTGCCCAGATCGAGCCGGCCACGATGTGACCCAGGAAGAGGGAGACGCCGGTTGCGCTTGCCGTCCAGGCTGCACCCATGAGCGCGATCAGCATGAAGACCAGTTCGCCGGCATACATGTTGCCGAACAACCGCATACCGTGCGAAACGGTCTTGGCCAGGAATTCGATCATCTGCATGGCGAAATTGACCGGGTAGAGCAGAGGATGGCTGCCGAAGGGTGCGGTGAAGAGCTCGTGAACCCAGCCGCCCATGCCCTTGATCTTGATGTTGTAGTAGACGCAGACCAGCAGAACACCTACGGACATGCCCAGCGTACCGTTAAGGTCGGCAGTGGGTACGACGCGCAGGTAGGCGTGATGGTCACCCGTAATGGTTTGCCAGAGCATCGGCAGCAGATCGACTGGCAGGAAGTCCATGGAGTTCATCAGGAAGATCCAGATGAAAACGGTCAGCGCCAGCGGGCCGACGAACTTGCGGGATTCGGCGCTATGCACGATGCCCTTGGCCTGGTCATTGACCATCTCGAGGACGATCTCGACGGCAGCCTGCATGCGACCCGGCACGCCTGAGGTGACGCTCTTGGCGACCCGCCACATGACGAACAGACCCAACACGCCCATCAGGACGGAGAAGATCATGGTGTCGAGATTGATAACGCTGAAATCGATCACGTTCTTCTGGGCATGGCCGGTGGAGTTCCATTGCGTCAGATGGTGAACGATGTATTCGCCGGCGGTCGGCGCGTTTGCTACTGCTTCTTCGTGGCCTGCTGTAGACATAATCAGGGTTTCTTCCAGAACGCTATAAAACCTGCATGCAAAACAATCGCAAAGCCAATCAGCAAGCTGGGCCAGTGCATCTCGGGATACCCCTTGATGGCGATTGCCAGTAATCCAATGGTGGCACCGATCTTGAGGAACTCACCAACGAAGAAGTTCGCCGCGTACGATGCGCCAGGGCGATGATTCAACATTGTCAGCCGGACGGCAAAGAAAAGGTTGGGAAGTATGCAGGCGATAGACGCCAACCCCACCGAAACAAGCCCCCGCGTTCCCACAATGACCCCTGCCCCGATTGCTGTTATCAGTGCCGCACCAAATTGGAGATAAATCGCTCTTAACATGGTGCCCTGCAATCGTTGACCGGTCGTGCCACACAGACCCGGGATGATACTAGACCTCGTGTTTATGCGTCAATGAAAATTAGGGGTTTTCCCGTAGGCGCCGCGAGATCCAGTCAGGGTCAGCGAAGGCGCCCGAGAATCCCTTCAAGCTGGTCGAGATCATTGAATTCAATGGTGATTTTCCCGGCGCCTTTCTTGTTGCTGCGGATTGCAACCGACGAACCGATCGTGTCGGAAAGCTCTTCCTGGAGGCGCAGCAGATCGCGGTCGATCGCCGGCGCTGCCTGTTTTTTGGGCGGATTGACGATTTGCTGGACGAGACGCTCCGCGTCGCGAACCGACAGGTTTTTCTGCACGATGCGCTGGGCCAAGGCAACCTGCTGCGCCCCATTGAGCGGGAGCAGCGCTCGGGCATGCCCCATGTCGAGCTTGCCGTTCATGAGCATGTCCTGAACTGCTGCGGTCAACTGCAATAAACGCAACAAATTGGAAGCAGCGGGACGTGAACGGCCAACGGCGTCGGCCGCCTGCTGGTGGGTCAGGCCAAATTCGTCGATCAGGCGTTGCAAGCCCTGGGCTTCTTCGAGCGGGTTGAGGTTTTCGCGCTGAATGTTCTCGATCAGCGCCATTTCGAGCGCCTGCTCGTCGGGAATGGTACGCACCAGCACCGGCACTTCGATAAGTCCGGCCTGTTGCGAGGCACGCCAGCGCCGCTCGCCGGCGACGATTTCGTAGCGTTCTGCACCCGGCGTCTTGTCGACGGCGCGCACCAGGATCGGCTGCATGACGCCCTGCGCCTTGATCGAACCGGCCAGTTCGGCCAGCGATTCCGGATCCATGTGGGTACGCGGCTGGTATTTGCCGGGTTTCAGCCGGTCGACCGGAAGATTGCGCAATTCGTCCTCGGGTTTCGCATCACTGCCGGCGAGCAGCGCGTCGAGGCCGCGGCCGAGTCCCTTCATCTTGATCATTTGGCGACCCTTTCGAGAATTTCGCGGGCAAGCGCGGTGTAGGCCTGCGCGCCCCTGGAGTTTTTGTCAAAGGCGATAACCGGCTTGCCGTAGGACGGCGCCTCGGCAAGCCGGACATTACGCGGAACGATGGTCTGGTAGACCTTGTCGCCGAAGTGGCTTTCGAGTTCGTTCGACACCTGCTGGGTCAGCGTGCTCTGGCCGTTGTACATGGTGCGCAGCAAACCTTCGATTTCGAGGCGGGAATTCAGATGGTGACGCACCTTGCGCAGCGTCTCGACGAGGTCGGAGAGGCCTTCGAGCGCGTAGTACTCGCACTGCATCGGGATGAGCACGGAATCGGCGGCGACCAGCGCATTGACAGTGAGCATGTTGAGCGCTGGCGGGCAGTCGATCAAAACGAAATCGTATTCGTCGTGATTTTGTGCCAGGGCTTCCTTGAGCCGGTATTCGCGACGATCAAGTTCGATCAGTTCGACCTCGGCACCGGCCAGTTCGCGGTTGGCGGGCAGGATGTCGAAGGCGAATTCGGTCTTGATGCAGACTTCAATCAACGAGGCAGCACCGATCAGCAGCTGATAGACGGTCGGCAGCGCCTCCTTTTTCGTGATCCCGGCGCCGGTCGTCGCATTGCCCTGCGGATCCATGTCGATGAGCAGGACGCGCTGGCCTTCGGCGCCGAGCGAGGCGGCGAGGTTGACGGCAGTCGTAGTTTTGCCGACGCCGCCTTTCTGGTTGGTGATGGCGAGTACTTTCATGAGCCCGCTTTCAGGAGGATGAGATGTCTTTCGGCAGCAAGGCCGGGAACCCGCAGGGGAATGATGTTTTCAACGACGATGTCGGCCGGTAGCGCAGCAATTTCATCATCGGGGCGCACCCCCTTCATCGCCAGCCAGCGCCCGCCGGGCGCCAGCAGGTGGCGGGTGAGTTCGACGAAGAGTTTGAGTTCGGCGAAGGCGCGTGAGCTGATCTGAGCGTACTGGCCACACATTTCTTCGACGCGGGCGTGATGCGCCACAACATTCTTCAGGCCCAGTTCGATGGCCGCTTGCTGGAGGAAAGTCGCCTTCTTCTGCACGGTATCGACCATGCTGACGGACAGCGCCGGCCGGGCGATGGCCAGCGGGATGCCGGGCAAACCGCCACCGGAGCCAACGTCAAGCAGATTACCGTCGCCGACGTGCGGCAGGATGGTCAACGAATCGAGCAGATGATGCGAAATCGCCTGCTCCGGATCGCGCAGGGCGGTCAGGTTGTAGGTCTTGTTCCACTTGAGCAGCAGGTTGCGGAAAGCGAGCAGTTGTTGCTGCGCCGTATCGGGCAGTTCGATACCGAGTTCGGCGAGGCCGGCGGACAGGGTGATCGCGCTCATGCGGCCTGCGACAGGTTGAAGCGCTTCAGATGGATGAGCAGCAGCGAGATGGCTGCCGGCGTCACGCCCTGAATGCGCGAAGCCTGACCGATGGTCTGCGGTTTGTGCAGCATCAGTTTCTGGCGGACTTCATTGGACAGGCCGGCGACTGCGCTGTAGTCGAGTTCGTCAGGCAACACCGTGTTCTCGTAGCTGGCCGAGCGGGCGACTTCTTCGGCCTGGCGGTCGATGTAGCCCTGATATTTGGCGGAGATTTCGAGCTGTTCAATAACCGCCGGATCGTTGGCAATTTTGGCCGAAATTTCGGGTTCACCGTGGCAATTCTCTTGTTCAGCCGATGTGGCAACAGGGAGCGTCATCAGCGCCTCGTACGAAACTTCCGGACGGCGCAGCAGTTCAAACAGGTTGTATTCGTGCTCGATGGCCTTGCCCAGCACGCGGATGGCGTCTTCGGCCGGCAGGATTTTCGGATTCACCCAGGTCGATTTCAGGCGTTCCTGCTCGGCGGCGATGGCATCGCGCTTCTGGCAGAAGGCATTCCAACGCGTATCGTCGACCAGGCCGAGCGCCCTGCCCTGCTCCGTCAGGCGCAGGTCGGCGTTGTCCTCGCGCAGGCTGAGGCGGTATTCGGCGCGGC
>CAZOWA010000001.1:0-154323 GCA_964583695.1 uncultured Dechloromonas sp. | reverse complement strand
CGAACATCGGCCGGTAATGCACCGGTTGCGGCGTCGGGATCGAGGCGTTGGGGTCACCCATCGCGGCAGCGGCGATCATGCCGCCCTTGAGGATCAGCGAAGGTTTGACGCCGAAGAAGGCCGGCTTCCACAGCACCAGGTCGGCCAGCTTGCCGACTTCGATGGAGCCGACGGTGTGGGCAATGCCGTGGGTCAGCGCCGGGTTGATGGTGTATTTGGCGATGTAGCGCTTGACGCGGAAATTGTCGTGGCGGGCGCTGTCTTCCGGCAGCGTGCCGCGTTGCTGCTTCATCTTGTGTGCCGCCTGCCAGGTGCGGATGATGACCTCGCCGACGCGACCCATGGCTTGCGAGTCGGAACTCATCATCGAGAAGGCGCCGAGGTCGTGCAGGATGTCTTCGGCGGCGATGGTTTCGCGGCGGATACGGCTTTCGGCGAAGGCGATGTCCTCGGCAATGCTCGGGTCGAGGTGGTGGCAAACCATCAGCATGTCGAGATGCTCGTCGATGGTATTCACCGTGTAGGGCATGGTCGGGTTGGTCGAACTGGGCAGCACATTGGGCAGGCCGGCCGCCTTGATGATGTCCGGCGCGTGGCCGCCGCCGGCGCCTTCGGTGTGGAAGGTGTGGATGGTGCGACCCTTGAAGGCACCCAGCGTCGCTTCGACAAAGCCCGATTCGTTGAGCGTGTCGGAGTGGATGGCGACCTGCACGTCCATCTCGTCGGCTACTGTCAGGCAGCAGTCGATGGCGGCTGGCGTGGTGCCCCAGTCCTCGTGCAGCTTCAAACCCATGGCGCCGGCCTCAACCTGCTCGCGCAGGGCTGCCGGCAGGCTGGCGTTGCCCTTGCCGAGGAAACCGAGGTTCATCGGGAAGGCGTCGGCCGCTTCGAGCATGCGGTGGATGTGCCACGGTCCCGGCGTGCACGTCGTGGCAAAGGTGCCGGTGGCCGGCCCGGTGCCGCCGCCGATCATCGTGGTTACGCCGGAATTGAGCGCTTCCTCGATCTGTTGCGGGCAGATGAAGTGGATGTGACTGTCGATGCCGCCGGCCGTGACGATCATGCCTTCGCCGGCGATGACTTCGGTGCCGGGGCCGATGACTATCGTGACGCCGGGCTGGATGTCCGGGTTGCCGGCCTTGCCGATGGCGGCGATGCGGCCGTCTTTCAAGCCGATGTCGGCCTTGATGATGCCGGTCACGGCATCGACGATCAGCGCGTTGGTGATGACCGTATCGACGGTTTCGGCCGAGACGCGCTGGCCCTGGCCCATGCCGTCGCGGATGACCTTGCCGCCGCCGAATTTCACTTCCTCGCCGTAGATCGTGTGGTCTTTCTCGACCTCGATGATGAGGTCGGTATCGGCCAGACGCAGGCGGTCGCCGGTGGTCGGGCCGAACATTTCGGCATAGGCCTGGCGGGTAATCTTGTTCGCCATCACAGTGCTCCCTGAACGAGGCCGCGGAAGCCATAGACCTTGCGGTCGCCGGCCAGCGCGACCAACTGCACGGTGCGCGTCTGGCCTGGCTCGAAGCGCACGGCGGTGCCGGCGGCGATGTCGAGGCGGAAGCCGCGGGCGGCGTCGCGGTCGAAGCTGAGGCCGGCGTTGGTTTCGTAAAAATGGTAGTGCGAGCCGACCTGGATCGGGCGGTCGCCGGTGTTGGCGACGACCAGCGTGATGGTCGGGCGGCCGGCGTTGAGTTCGAGTTCGCCGGGTTCGGCCAGCAATTCACCGGGGATCATGATTGTTCTCAGAGCAGGGTGTTGAGCAGCAAACCGCCGCCGAGCACCGCAACCGCCTGACCAAGCCGCAAGGTCCAGTTGGCGCGCTGGCGCAGGACAGTGTGGGCGATGGTCATGCCGATGCCGTGCAGTACAGCTGAGCCCAGCACAATGCCGGAGAGAATGGCGGCACCGGCTTCCAGTTCGCTGCCGTGGGCGAGACCATGGCAGAAGGCGAAGGCGCCGATGATGGCCAGTGACACGCCGGGGGCCGGTTTGAAGGGCGTTGCCAGCATCACGCCGAGCACCAGCACCGATGCGGCGACCAGCGGTTCCAGCTGGGGCAGCGCAAAGCCGTTCTGGCCGGCTACGGCGCCGAGGGCGAGCAGCGTGACGAAACAGAGTGGCGCCAGCCAGACCCGGCGGCTGTTGAGCACGCTCCAGATGCCGACGACGAGCATGGCGGCCAGGTGATCCAGTCCAAGGAAGGGATGGGTGAAGCCGTCCATGAAGGTCTGATCGCCGTGGCCGGTGTGGGCCATGGCGGCGAGGGGCAGGCAGAGCAGGCTGGCAGCAACGAGGTGCGACGATGGTTTTTTCATGATCAACTCCCTGACTTAGATAATCGGATGATGAACGGTCACCAGCTTGGTGCCGTCCGGGAAAGTGGCTTCGACCTGGATTTCGGGAATCAGCTCGGCTACGCCGTCCATGACGTCGGCGCGGCTAAGGACTTGCGTTCCGGTGTGCATCAGTTCGGCAACAGTCCTGCCGTCGCGGGCGCCTTCCATGATGGCGCAGGTGATCAGGGCGACGGCTTCCGGATAATTGAGCTTCAGGCCGCGGGCGAGACGCCGTTCGGCGAGCAGGCCGGCGGTGAAGATCAGCAGCTTGTCTTTTTCGCGCGGGGTGAGTTCCATGGGATCTCCTCAGGTATTCCAGATTCTAGGTGTTTTTGCCGGTCGACCGCAGCAAACCGGACGAATGATTTCCCACAGCCCGGCAAACCACTGGCGGGCGGCTTCGCTGCTGTTGCCGAGGTAACGGGCAACAAGCAGGCCGGGCAGGGCAGTCAATGCGTGCGATGCGCTGTCGGCCGGGGCAACGGCACGACAAGCGGTGAGCACTTCAGGTGTCGGCTCAAAGGTGGCGAGCAGCGTGCCGCAGACCGTGGCACTGGCCCAGCCGGCCGGGCTGGTGAGCATGGTGTCGTTGCCGTCGAAACCGCCGCGCTCGATCCAAAGCGGTGCATTTCCACGGTCAACCCGAAAAAACAGGTCAAATCGACCGTGCTCAAAACGTTCACCCGCCGCGGCGCGGCCCAGGCAGAGAATGTCCCAGCCGATGAAACGGGCGTCGGCGGCCAGTGCAACGCGGGTTTCCATGCGCGCCCGGGCGCCGTCGAAAATGATGCTTTCTTGCGGCAGCCATTCGAGCATGGCGCCTTCGTCGACCGAAAAATCAATGCATTGCGAGGCATTTGCCCCGCCGCTGCGATACCACTTGCCGGCACCCGGCGTGGTCAGTTGAGCGTGGGCGCCTGCGCCAACCTTGGCGGAAATCTTCAACTGATCGCCGCCGGCAATGCCCGAGGGCGGATGCAGCACAATGGCCTGGCAAACGGCATCGCCTTCCGGGTAGAGCGCCTTCTGCACGCGCAAGGGGCCACTGTGACGGTTTTCACACAGAACCGTCCGCGTTTCGTGGCGGGCGAAGCCAAGATGCAGCGCGGCATGCCAGACAGGCGCAGGCTGCGTTTCAGGCAACGGAAGGCGGGAATTCATGGTCCCGATTATCCTGCAAGACACATGCTTCGAGAATACGCATAAATGCGCATTTCGCGTCGTAACGGCTTACTGGCGAATTTCCCGCATGTTGTCCGGTGCCGTCGATTCTGTACTGCTCCGGAAAGGATTGATGTCCAGTCCGCCACGGCGCGTGTAGCGGGCGTAAACCGAAAGTGCTTCGGGGGCGCACTGGCGGGTGATGTCGGAGAAAATGCGCTCCACGCATTGCTCGTGGAATTCGTTGTGATTGCGGAAGGAAACGATGTAGCGCAGCAGTCCGGTGCGCTCGATGGGTCGCCCGCGATAGCGGATGACAACCATTGCCCAGTCGGGCTGGCCGGTGACCAGACAGTTAGACTTGAGCAGGTGGGAATAAAGCGTTTCCTCGACGATCGGCCCATTGACCGCGCACAGCAGCTCGGGCGCCGGCTGGTAGAGGTCGCAGGTGATGTCGAGGTCATCGAGCAGGATGCCTGCCGGAAAACCGAACGAAGCCTGCCCCCCCAAGAGACATCCCGGGTGCTGCGGTCGACCTGAAAATTCCTCGATTTTTACCAGGACGGCGGCGCCGGCGGCGGCCGAAAGATCATGTGCCAGCGTGGCTTGAACGGTGGCGGTATCGGCGAAGGCAGTCTGGTTGAAAGAATTCAGGTAGAGCTTGAAGGACTTTGATTCGATCAGGTTCGGGCTGTCGGCCGGGACGCGGAAAGTCGCCAGCGCGACAAGCGGCTTGCCTTTCATGTTGAGCCAGGAAACCTCGTAGGCATTCCAGATGTCTTCCCCGACGAATGGCAATGAGCCGGCAGCAATGCCCAGTTCGTCGCGCTTCAACTGGCGCGGAATCGGATAAAGCAGTTCCGGTGCATAGGTTGCGCGGTATTCCGTCGGCTGGCCGAGCGGAGAAAGGATGCAGGGGTCGGTGGGCTGGCTCATGCGGCGATTTTACCGGAAGCTTGAGGCGGGTCATTCACCTTGCGTTCATTCCGGACGGCCCATCATGGGGGCTCAAATTCAGTTCGGAGTACTTCTCATGACTTGTCTGCCACCCAGATTTTTCATTAGTGTCGGTTTCCTTGCTGTGCTGGCTTGCGATGCCCACGCACAGACGCCTCAGGCAGAATCCTGCGAAACCATCAGACAGAAAATCCAGGCCCAGACTGGAATTTTGGCGAAACCCGATACAGTCATGCTGGAAAAAATCAATGCCCACCCGGAATGTGCATTCACCATGGCGGAGGTGTATCGGGCTGCCTTTGGCGACCGTCCGATGGTAAGGGAAAGTCACTCTAGGCATCGTTACAGGGATCACGACGAGGATGATGACGACTAGCCGCTACGGCTCTGCCTTTCAGCCGCGCTCTGACATCACGCCAAGTTTCCAGCAATCGATATCGATTGCTTCGCAGTTGTTCCCCGGCCCGAGACGGTCGGCGACCAGAAAGTCACCGTTGGAGAGGGAAAGCAAGGGGTGGTGCCAGATGTCGCGTCGGAAATTGATGCCCTGACGGCCGTCGCTGATGAAAGCATAAATGGTTTCGGGCGCCGGGCAGTTCGGGTCAGGCTGTCTGTCGGCGACGACGACCAGAAAAGCCTGGGCGTTCAGCGGCATGAAAGCCTGGGAGCCGAGCGGATGGCGCTCCAGGCAATGCAGTGCATAAGGTGCCTGGCGCGCTTCCGCGCGGAAGATGCTGAGCGCCAGCCGGCCTGAGGCATCCGCTTCGAGCTGGGCAAGATCGGAAAAGCGTTGGCTGCTGCCTTCGTTGATCGCATAGCCGGCATGGCCGGCGCATTCAATGACCTGGCCGAAAGGCGCAAAGGCCTCGGCAGTCAGCGGAATGGCCTGTAGAAGCTGGAGTTCGCTGCTACTCATGCCGATGCGACCTCACCCCACAGGCGCAGTCGCGAAACACCGCCATCCGGGTGCAAATTGAGGCGGATGTGGGTAACGGTGCCAAGGGCGGCAATGTCGTCGAGGAAGGTGTGAATGTGGTCGGCCTGCAGTTTTGTCTCAGGCAGCAGGCTTGGCCAGAACTGGGCCTGGGCGATCAGCGCCTGGTCGCTCAGGCCGGGTGCGTAAGCCGCCTGCAGCGAGCAACGATCCGGGAAATTGCCCTTGAAGTGTGCGGTATCAACTTCGATGCTGCTGATCGTGCCGGGCTGGCCGAGGGCGATGATGCACCAGTCGAAGCCCGGTTCGCGCCGGCGCCGGGTTTCCCAGCCATCGCCCATGTCCACGCCGCGACCGGGCAGCAGCAGGTTGGCAGCAACGCCGAAGTGGGCGTCGTTCCAGGCTACCGGATAGCCGCCGTTGAGCGCTGCAACAAGATCGATCAAGCCATCCTCTCGGGCAATCGGCGCGCCGGCCGGGCGACCATAGACGCGCAGGCGGGCTACGCCGCCATCGGGCAGGATATTCAGGCGTAAATGGCTATAACAAGCCGTGCTGGAGATGGCGATCAGGTGATGCTGGTTGCCTTGCAGTGGCGTCGCCGGCCGCAGTGTTTCCCAGCTTTCGGCCAGCGCCGGATCGGCGCCTTCCGGGCAGCCGTCGAGTGAGGCGGCAGGCGGGTAGTTGCCGGTGAAGAAACTGGTATCGATGTCCACGCCGGCAATCCGACCGGGTCGGGCCAGCCTGACGACGCACCAGTCATGGCCGGCGACGCGCTTGCGGCGCGATTCCCAGCCGTCCATCCATTTGCCGTTGGCGTCGTACTTGCCGGGCACGAAGATGGCGGCCTGCGCCCGCAGCAGGCGTTCCATCGGGGCGAAGAAGTCGTCGGAACAGGCAATGGCCTCGGCGCCCAGGCGCGGGTCGGCGAGGTTGATCTGCTGTTTTGCCCAGTCGGGCAGGTCGGCGGGCGGAGCGGTGAGGACGGCGGCTTGATTCATGGTGGAAACTCAGTTGATGGAGCCGATGAAGCTGGCCAGTTCAGGCGTCTGCGGGTTGGAGAACAGTTCCTGCGGGTCGCCGCTTTCGTGGATGCGGCCCTGGTACATAAAGACAAGTTTATCGCCGACTTCGCGGGCGAAGCGCATTTCGTGCGTCACCATGATCAGCGTGATGCCTTCGGCGGCAAGGTTCTTGACCACGGCCAGGACTTCGTTGACCAGTTCCGGATCGAGCGCCGAGGTGATCTCGTCGCACAACAGCACGCGCGGCTGCATGGCCAGGGCGCGGGCGATGGCGACGCGCTGTTGCTGGCCGCCGGAAAGCTGGTCCGGGTAGGCGTCGAACTTGTCCTGCAAACCGACTTTCAGCAGCATGGTCTTGGCCAGATCGCGGGCCTCCTGTTCCGGCATTTTCTTGACAATGCGGGTGGCGAGCATGACGTTCTGGCCGGCGGTCAGGTGGGGAAAGAGATTGAACTGCTGGAAGACCATACCGACTTTCTGGCGCAAGGCGCGCAGGTCGGTTTCGTGCGGGTGGATGCGTTCGCCGTCGACCTCGATGCAGCCGTCGTCGAAGCTTTCCAGACCGTTGATGGTGCGCAGCAGGGTACTCTTGCCCGAGCCGCTGCGACCAATCAGGGCGATGACCTGGCCTTCCACGATGTCGAGGTCGATGCCCTTGAGCACATGGTTGGTGCCGAAATGCTTGTGCAGGGCGTCAATGCGCACGAGAGCCATGGATGTTCCTTTCGAGAATGCGGGAATAGGCGGAAAGCGGGTAGCACAGGGCGAAATAGCCGAGGGCGACGAGGCCGAAGACGAGGAAGGGCTGATAGGTGGCGTTGGCCAGCATGGAGCCGGTCTTGGTCAGCTCGACAAAGCCGATGATCGAAGTCACTGCCGTGCCCTTGACCACCTGCACCGAGAAGCCGACGGTCGGCGCGATAGCGATGCGCAAGGCCTGCGGCAGGATGACGTGGCGCATTTGCTCGACGTGGGTCATGGCCAGGCTGGCCGAGGCTTCCCACTGGCCATTGGGTACCGACTCGACGCAACCGCGCCAGATTTCGCCGAGGTAGGCGCTGGTGAATAACGTCAGGCCCAGTGCGGCGGCGACCCAGGGCGAGATTTCCAGGCCGATCAGGCTGCCGCCGAAGAAGATGATGAACAGTTGCATGAGCAGTGGCGTGCCCTGAAAAATTTCGATGTAGGCCTGGGCCAGGCGGCGTGGCAACGGGTTCTTGGCGATGCGTGCAAAGAGCACAACGAGGCCGGCGAGGCCACCCAGTACGAAGGCAGTCAGCGACAGGCCGATGGTCCACAATGCGCCGTCGAGCAGATTGCGGACGATGTCCAAATAGGAGATATCGTTCATTTGACCCTCCGGGCGATTAGGCGCTGGCCGGCCTGGATCATGACCTGGCGTACCGCGATGGCGAGCAGGAAGTACATGCCGGTGACGACAAAATAGGTTTCGAAGGCGCGGAAGTTGCGCGACTGGATGAAGTTTGCGGCAAAGGTCAGTTCTTCCGCGGCGATCTGCGAGCAGACTGAGGAGCCGAGCATCACGATCACCACCTGGCTGCACAGCGAGGGCCAGACCTTGAGCAGTGCCGGCGGCAGCACGACATGGCGGAAAATCTCTGCCCGGCCCATGGCCAGCGACTGTGCCGCCTCGATCTGGCCTTTGGGGGTGGCTTCGATGCCGGCGCGGATGATCTCGGTCGAATAGGCGCCGAGGTTGATGACCATGGCCAGAATCGCCGCCTGCCACTCGTTGATTTGGACGCCGAGCGAAGGCAGACCGAAGAAAATGAAGAACAGCTGGACGAGAAATGGCGTGTTGCGGATCAACTCGACATAGATGGCAAAAAAACGATCGAAGGGTGCCAGTCGCCAGGCCCGCGACACTGCACCGAGGATGCCGATGCTCAGCCCAAAAATGGCCCCGATGGCCGTCAGGCCGAGGGTCTTCATGGTGCCGGCGACGAGTATCTCGCGGTATTCGAGGACGGATGAAAAATCGAATGCGTAAGCCATGGGCTGTTCTCCGGCGCCGCAAGGGCTGCGCCATGCTTGTTATCAGAGGTCGGCGGGCAGCGGTGCTTGCAGCCAGCGTTGGGATACCTGATTCAGTTCGCCGCTCTTCTTCAGTTTGGCGACCACCTCGTTGACCTTGGCCAGGAGCGCGGCTTCACCCTTGTTCACGCCGACGTAGCAGGGCGAGTTCTTGATCAGGAATTTGGTGTCGAGACGGCGGATCTTGGTGCGCTCATTGACCGCGGCGGCCACCACATTGCCGGTGGCGATCAGTTGCACCTGGCCGGAGAGGTAGGCGGAAATGGTCGAGTTGTTGTCTTCGAAGCGCTTGATCGTCGCTGTCGCCGGGGCAACCTTGGTGAACTCCAGATCTTCCACAGAGCCGCGGGTAACGCCGACGGTCTTGCCGGCGGTGTCGGCAGCGGTTTTTACCGTTGCATCGCTCGGGCCGAAGATGCCGTTGAAGAAAGGTGCGTAGGCAGTGGAGAAGTCGATGACCTTCTCGCGATCCGGGTTCTTGCCCAGGCTGGAAATCACCAGATCGGCCTTGCCGGTGGTCAGGTAGGGAATGCGATTGGTGCTGGAAACCGGGATCAGTTCGACCTTGAGCTTGAGTTCGCGGCCGATCAGGTTGGCGACATCAATGTCGTAGCCGCGCGGCTTCAGGTCTGGGCCAACCGTGCCAAAGGGCGGGAAATCTTGCGGCACGGCGACGCGCAGGATGCCACTTTTTTCTGCATTGGCCAGGGCATCGGCGCGTGCAGCGGTCGACAGGGCCGTACCGCCGATCAGGGCGGCACCGAGCAGGATATGGAGGAATTGACGTTTTTTCATGGCGGGACTCCAGAGTGAGGTGAGATCAGGGTTTGGGGAAGCGGATGCCGACCCGGCCGGCGGCCGAGAGCAGGTGTTGTTGCATGGCCTTGCGGGCGGCGACGGCGTTGCCCGCTGCCACTGCGGCAAGAATCACGTTGTGCTCGTCGGCCGGTTGCCAGACATGGCTTCGGTCGGCGAAGGGCAGGCGGAGGCTGTAGGCCAGCTGGGCCTGGAAATGCTGGGTCAGCGCAGCGAGGGCCGGGTTACCGGAGAGTTCGGCCAGAGCCAGGTGAAAGCGCAAGTCGCATTCGGCAGCAGTGACCAGATCGCTGGCGCCGAGCGCCCGCTGCATCTCGCTCATGCACTCACGTAGGGCATCGAGTCCTTCGGTACTGCGCTGGCGGGCAGCCAGCGCTGCGTTGCCCGGTTCGATGACGAAACGCATCTGAAAGATGGCGTCAGGTGGCATGGCACTCGGCCCGGCAGGCAGATCGCTGGCCTTGACCTGGCTGCCGCTGGTGACGAAGACCCCCTTGCCGGGCGCCGAGCGCAACATCCCGAGCGCTTCAAGAGTGGATATTGCTTCGCGCAGCGAGGCGCGGCTGATGCCGAGGTTTTCGGCCAGCTCGCGCTGGCCGGGGAGTGCTGCGCCGGCAGCATATTGGCCGTCGAGAATGCGGCGTTGCAGGGTTTGGGCGGCGATGTTTGAGACAGTGGGCATTTTGTTTAACAGTTCAGACCGGTCAGACCAGATGTGAGCCATTAAGCGCTTTTCGTGCCAGCTGTCCTGCTGTTATTATTGTTCTTTTAATGTATTGTTTTAATTGAGTAAAATATACGGCTGTCGGATGTTTTAATTCTTTATGGTGCGCCCCGTTTTTGGGATGTTTTCCGACATTGCGTTTGATTTTGGTGCATTCGGAACATGTTTCATAGCGATCGTGGTTGGGTATCAAACATCCCTGGCGTGTTCGTTCCGGTGCTTTGGGTGAATTGACACAAACGCTTACAAAGTCGATGACATCCTTTTTCACGTTCGTGCGTTAATCACTCGTAAGCACCATTTCATCGAGGAGCACAAACATGAAAAAAGTACTGATTTCCGTCGCAGCTATCGCTGCATTGTTCAGCGGCAGCGCCTTTGCCGAACGTGGCTGGGATGGTGAATACCGAGGTGACTACGGACATCATCGTCACCATCACAGTGACAGCACGGTGGTGATTTACTCGCCCCCGGTGGTCTATCAGGAACGTTATGTTTACCGCGAGCGGCCGGAGGTCTATCAGGAGCGCTACGTTTATCGTGATCGTCCCGTGGTCTATCAGGAGCAGCCGCGTTACGCACCGCCCCCTCCGCCGCCGCAATACCAGCGCGACAATAGCCGCGCAGTAGGCAACGTGGTCGGCGCGATTGCTGGTGGCCTCGTTGGCAGCCGCTTTGGTGGTGGCAACGGCCGGATTGCGACGACCGCGATTGGTGCTGTCGTCGGTTCAGCGATCGGTGGCGAGATCGCCGATCCCTACTGAAAATACAGGTGGCGCCGGGCGGATCAAACCGCCAGCGCCTCCCGCACTCCGTCCTGCGGCATGGTTTCTCCCCGGCCGCGCATGATGAATTCGCCGCGCTCCATGAGCAGGTATTGGTCGGCCAGCGACTCCGCAAAATCGTAGTACTGCTCGACGAGCAGGATGGCCATTTCCCCGGTTTCGGCCAGCATGCGGATGGCGCGTTCGATATCCTTGATGATCGAGGGCTGGATGCCTTCGGTGGGTTCATCGAGGATGAGCAGCTTGGGCCCCATGGCGAGGGCGCGGCCGATGGCGAGCTGTTGTTGCTGGCCGCCGGAGAGATCGCCGCCGCGGCGGTGCATCATTTGCTTGAGGACCGGGAACATGTCGAAGATGCGTTGCGGGATGGGCGTGCTGCCGGGTTTGGTGGCGAGCCCCATGAGCAGGTTTTCCTCGACGGTCAGGCGCGGGAAGATTTCGCGGCCTTGCGGCACGAAGCCGATGCCGGCCTTGACGCGTTCGTGCGGCGGCAGGTGGGTGATGTCCTTGCCGTCGAAGGTGATGCTGCCCGATTTCGTTTTGACCAGACCCATCAGCGACTTGAGCAGCGTGGTCTTGCCGACGCCATTGCGGCCGAGCAGGGTCGTGACTTCGCCGGTTTTGACCTCGAAGCTGAGGCCGCGCAGGATGTGGCTGCCGCCGTAGGCCTGGTGGAGGGTATCGACTTTCAACATGATGTTTTGTCCTGTTCGGGTTGGCTGACGGGGTTTTGATGCCCCAAGGGCACTTCCTGCGGGGCGCGGTCAACCGGAAAAAATGCCCAAAATTGAAATCCGTTCAACGCCCGAGATAAACCTCGATGACGCGCTGGTCGTTCTGCACCGTCGCCAGGTCGCCTTCGGCCAGCACCGAGCCTTCGTGCAGCACGGTGACGAGGCCGCCGAGCTTTTCGACGAAGGCCATGTCGTGCTCGACGACGACCAGCGAGTGCTTGCCGGCCAGCGAGACGAACAGTTCGGCGGTGCGCATGGTTTCGTCGTCCGTCATGCCGGCGACCGGCTCGTCGAGCAGCAGCAGCTTTGGTTCCTGCATGAGCAGCATGCCGATTTCCAGCCACTGCTTCTGGCCGTGCGAAAGCAGGCCGGCCTGGCGATCGGCTTCCTTGTCCAGCCGGATCAGGCGCAAGGTTTCAGCAATGCGATCCCGTTCATCTCCCGCCAGCCAGGCCATCAGGCTTTTCCACACGCGCTTGTCGGTCTTCATGGCCAGTTCGAGGTTTTCGAACACCGTGTGCTGCTCGAAAATCGTCGGTTTCTGGAATTTGCGGCCGATGCCGACGTGGGCGATTTCGGGTTCGGTCAGGCGGGTCAGGTCGATGCTCTGACCGAAGAAGGCCTTGCCGGAATCGGGCCTAGTCTTGCCGGTGATGACGTCCATCATCGTCGTCTTGCCGGCGCCGTTGGGGCCGATGATGCAGCGCAGTTCGCCGGCGTTGATCGACAGGTTGAGATTGTTCAGCGCCTTGAAGCCGTCGAAGCTGACGGTGATATCTTCGAGATAGAGCGCGACACCGTGCGAGAGGTCCAGTTCGCCCGTGACGAAGTGGCCCATCTGGTCACCGCCGTCGCTGCCTTCCGGACGGTCGTCGAGAGTGGTTTCAACGGCGGCGTTCATGCGGCGGCTCCTTCTTTGTTCATGAGTTTCTTCCACAGGCCGACCAGGCCTTGCGGCAGCATCAGCGTCACGACGATGAAGAGCAGGCCGAGGAAGAACAGCCAGTATTCCGGGAAGCTGACGGTGAACCAGCTCTTGGCGAGATTGACGACGAAGGCGCCGATGATCGGTCCGATCAGCGTGCCACGCCCGCCGACGGCCACCCAGATGGCGATTTCGATGGAGTTGCCGGGCGACATTTCGGACGGGTTGATGATGCCGACCTGCGGCACGTAGAGCGCACCGGCGATGCCGCACAGCACGGCCGAGATGACCCAGATGGTGAGCTTGTACCAGAGCGGGTTGTAGCCGATGAACATGACGCGGGATTCGGCATCGCGGATGGCGGTGAGCACGCGGCCGAACTTGGATTTGACCAGCCAGGCAGCGAAGACCAGCGTGGCGGCGAGCGCGATCGCGGTCAGGCCGAACAGCACGAGGCGCGTTTCCGACGAGGTGATGGTGTAGCCGAGCACGCGCTTGAAGTCGGTGAAGCCGTTGTTGCCGCCGAAGCCGGTTTCGTTGCGGAAGAAGAGCAGCATCGCGGCGTAGGTCAGCGCTTGCGTGATGATCGAGAAATAGACGCCCTTGATGCGCGAGCGGAAGGCGAAGTAGCCGAAGACGAAGGCGACTAGTGCCGGCACGGCCATGACCAGGAAGGCCACCCAGCCGAAGCTGTCGCTGCCGACCCAGAACCAGGGCAGTTCCTTCCAGTCGAGGAAGACCATGAAATCGGGCAGGTCGGCGCCGTAGGAACCGTCGCGGCCGATCTGGCGCATCAGGTACATGCCGAAGGCGTAGCCGCCGAGCGCGAAGAAGAGGCCATGGCCGAGCGACAGGATGCCGCCGTAGCCCCAGATCAGGTCCATGGCCACGGCGACCAGCGCGTAGCACATGATCTTGCCGATCAGCGTGATGGCGTAGGTGGAAACATGCAGGGCGCTGTCTTCCGGGAAGTTGAGGTGAAGCACCGGGATGACGACCAGCGCGAGGGCGAGGAAGACGCCCAGCGCCAGCCAGCTTTTCTTGTCCAGCGCGGACAGGATGCGAAGGGTGAGAGGTTTGCGCATGGTTCAGCCTTACTCGACGAAGCGGCCCTTGAGGGCGAAGATGCCCTGCGGCCGTTTCTGGATGAAGATGATGATGCAGACGAGGATGCTGATCTTGGCGATGACCGCCCCGGCCCAGCCTTCGAGCAGCTTGCTAAAGATGCCCAGGCCGAGCGCCGCCCAGACCGCGCCGGCGAGTTGCCCGACGCCGCCGACGACGACGACCATGAAGGAATCGACGATGTAGCCCTGGCCCATGTCCGGCCCGACGTTGGAGATTTGGGAGAGCGCGACGCCGCCCAGCCCGGCGATGCCGGCGCCGAGCGCGAAGGCCATGGTGTCGATACGCGAAGTCGGCACGCCGACGCAGCCGGCCATCGGGCGGTTCTGCGTCACGGCGCGGACGAACATGCCGAGCCGCGTCTTGTTCATCAGCACCCAGACGAGGAAGAGAACGAACATCGCGAAGCCGACGATGATGATGCGGTTCCACGGCAGGATCAGGTTGGGCATGACTTCGATGCCGCCCGACATCCAGCTCGGGTTGGATACTTCGACGTTCTGCGCGCCGAACAGCACGCGCGCTGACTGGATCAACACCAGCGACAGGCCCCAGGTGGCGAGCAGGGTTTCCAGCGTGCGGCCGTAGAGCCAGCGGATGACCGTGCGTTCCATGATGACGCCGACCAGCGCGGCGGCGAAGAAGGCGACCGGGATGGCGGCCGGCAAATACCAGTCGATGGCGTCCGGAAAATACGCGCGGAACAGCGTCTGCATGCCGTAGGTGGCGTAGGCGCCGACCATCAGCAGTTCGCCGTGCGCCATGTTGATGATGCCCATGACGCCATAGGTGATGGCCAGCCCGAGCGCGCCGAGGAGCAGGATGCTGCCGAGCGACAGGCCGGAAAAGGCGCGGCCGACGTTTTCGGCAATGGCCAGCCGGCTGTCGATGGCTTTCACTGCGGCGATGGCTTCGTAGCGCACCTTGTCGTCGGGTTCGCCGGCCTTTTCGGTGAGCGGCAGCAGGACGCTCTTGATCGTGGGTGAGGAGGTTTCGGCGAGCGCCTTGACGGCGGCAAGGCGGGCAGCGGGATCCGTGTTGGCCAGATTGGCCTGGGCGTGGGCGAGGACGAGCAGCGCCTTGATCTGCGCGTCGGTCTCTTTCTCCAGCGCGCGAGCCAGCAATGGCGCCATCTCCGGCGTCACCTGGCTTTGCAGTTTCTGGGCCGAGGCGAGGCGAACCGTTGCGTCGGCATCGAATAGTTTGAGCGCGGCCAGCGCGCTGGCCAGTTCGCCACGGATACGGTTATTGACCGTCGGCGACTCCGGGTTGGCCGGCATCTTGATCGCTTCGCCGGTCGCACCGTCGAATGCCTTGTCGCCGTCGATGATCACGACCTTGTCGCCGGCCAGGAACAGGCTGTCTTCCGCCATCGCCTTGAGGACGCGCACGGCGTCCGGATCGGCCGTCTGCGTCAGCTGGCGGATGGCCGCCACCTTCTCGCTGGAGTCCTCGGCGGCGAGCTGGCGCACCTGCGTCGGGTCGAGCGCCGCCTGCGCCGACAGGCTGGCGAGGCTGAGCAGGAAAATGCTTAATCGTTTTTTCATCAAAGGTCCGTCCGCAATTGGTGCAGTGCAACGACAGGTTACGGGGCGGGCCACCATTCAGGAATACGATGAATTGCGTAGGCAGGATTACCTGCTGATTAAGGCCCGGAGCCGGGGCGGTGCGAAATATTTTTCAGGATGTGTAAGAAATCGCCGGGGTTGAACGACTAAGTCATCAGGCACCGATTTCACGCTGCCTGTGATCTGTCCTTACCCATGGAGAAAACATCATGAAAAAAACTACTGTTGCCCGGTTTGCCCTTGGTTCGGCCGCTGTTGCCCTGGCGCTCTCGCCGCTCGCGCACGCTGGTGAAAACCCGTTTTCAGTCAAACCGTTGAGTGCCGGCTACCAGTTGGCCCAGGCTGACAAGAAGGCCGAAGGCAAATGCGGGGAAGCCAAGTGTGGTGCGGAGAAGCGCTCGGCAGAAAAGAAAAAGGATGGCAAGTGCGGCGAGGCGAAATGCGGCGCCGACAAAAAATCTGACAAGAAGGCCGACGGCAGTTGCGGTGCGGGTAAAGGGGCTGATCAGACCTGTGGCGCCAAAAAATGAATTCGGGGCGGCAGCCGGCCTGGCCGGTTGCCGCCTTTCTTGGAGCGTACGCACATGAATCGAGATATTCCCGTTGGTGCAGGCATTGGTTTTCGCCGTGAGTTGATCGCCGATTTGCAAGCGGGTGTGCCGGCAAACGTCAATTTTTTCGAGCTCGCCCCCGAAAACTGGGCGGGCCAGGGGGGGCGCTCGGCTCGCCTGTTGCGCAGCTTCACCGAACGCTATCCCTTCGTTTGCCACGGACTGTCGCTGTCACTGGGCGGGCCGGCGCCGCTCGATACCGGGCTTCTGAAAAAAATTCGGTCATTCATGGACAGCCACGGCATGTGTCTCTACACCGAACACCTCGCCTGGTGTGCCGATGATCATCATCTGTACGAATTGCTGCCCATCCCGCAGACCACCGAAGCCGTGAAATGGACTGCCGCCCGCATCCGGCAGGCGCAGGATATTCTCGGCTGCCGTATCGGGATCGAAAATGCATCGAGCTACATCGCGCCGCCCGGCGCGGAAATGGGCGAGGCCGAATTCATTTCGGCCATCGTTGCCGAGGCCGACTGCCTGCTGCATCTCGACGTAAACAACATCTACGTGAATAGCCGGAATTTTGGCTTCGATGCCCGAGAATTCCTGCACGCCCTGCCACTCGAACGGACGTGCTACGTCCATGTCGCCGGTCATTACGTCGAAGCGGACGGATTGCTCGTCGATACGCATGGCGCCGAGGTGATCGATCCGGTCTGGGAATTGCTCGCCGAAACCTATGCGCGGATCGGTCCGGACGTGCCGACCTGTCTGGAACGCGATTTCAATTTTGGCGATTTTTTCGGGTTGACCGCGGAAGTCGGACAGATTGCCCGCCTGCAAGAGGCGGCAATACGTGAAAGGAGGGCGGCATGATGGAACACGCATTTCAGTCGTTTCAGCACGCATTCGGCGCGCATCTTCGCGACCCCCGGCGCGTTGCCCGCCCGCAAGGCCTGCCGGCTCGCCGGGCAAATGTCTATGCCGAACTGGTTTTCAACAACCTGTGCGGTTTTGTCGATGCCTGCTTCCCAGTTTCCCGCCGCCTGCTGGGGGAAAGGCGCTGGCGGCAATTGTGCCGGCTATTCCTGCGCCAACGGCCGTTGATGACACCCTGGTTTCGTGACATTCCGGGTGAGTTCGCCCGATTTCTCGCCGACATCGCGGTCGATCGAAAATTGCCCGTCTGGCTGCCGGAACTGGCGCATTACGAATGGGCCGAACTGGCAGTCGACATCATGGATACACAATCACCGCCGCATGACCCGGCCGGTGACTTGATGCGCCGGCCGGTCGTCGTCAATCCTGTCCTGCTCAAACAAAGCTATGCCTGGCCGGTGCATCGCATCGGTCCCGACTGGCGCCCGCGCAAGCTTGTTCCGACCTGTCTGGTGGTCTATCGCGACGCTGGCGACGTGGTGCGCTTCTGCGAAATCAACCCGCTGACGGCCCGCCTGCTTGATTTGCTGATCGCCGGGCCAGGCCCTGGCCATGTCGCGCTCAGCCATATTGCCGTTGAAAACGGCCTGGCTGATACCGACGATTTTCGCCATTTCGGTCGTTGTGTGCTGGAAAGCCTGCGCGACCAGGGCATCCTTCTTGGGAGTGCGCCATGAAAACCTTCGCCTTTCGTACCTTGAACACCGTCGATCTGGCCGGCCTCTGGCTGGGTCTTTTGAGCCTGCGCCTGTTACTTGGCTGGGATTACCTGGAATCAGGCCTGGAAAAATTGCGTGGCGAAAACTGGTTTGGCGACATCCAGGAACGCTTCCCTTTCCCGTTCGACATGGTGCCGCCCGAAATTAGCTGGCAGATGGCCACCTGGTTTGAAATTCTTGGCGGCATTGCGCTTGTTATCGGTCTCGCGACGCGATTTTTCTCCCTGTCGCTGATCGTCCTCACCGTCGTCGCCATCATTGCCGTGCATTGGCCGGAAAGCTGGTCGACCTGGAATGAACTGATGCAGGGCTACGTCTTCACCGACCAGGGTCATGGCAATTTCAAGCTGCCCGTGCTGTTCATCGGCATGTTCCTGCCCCTGCTTCTGCTCGGGCCGGGTAAGCTGTCGATTGATGCGTGGCTGCGACATCTGGCCGAACGCAGCAAACCTTCCACGGAGAACCTGTCCGCTTCATGCCAGCCCAACTGATCGACGACGCTTCACTGGTTGCCATTCGGCACGACATGCTGAAATTCGCGCAATTGCAGTTACGCGATGCCGCACTCGCCGAGGACGCGGTGCAGGAAGCCATGCTTGCCGCGTTTTCCGGCGAAAAGACGTTTTCCGGACGCTCCTCGATGAAGACCTGGGTGTTTTCCATCCTGCGCAACAAGGTTGTCGATCTCATTCGTGCCCGGGCGCGCACCACCAATATCAGCGCCATGAGCGAGGACGAACAGCAACTGGACGAAGCATTCGAGGCGCTGTTCAACGCCAACGCGCACTGGCGTCCGGAATCGCGCCCTTACGGCTGGGGTGATCCGGAAGAATCGCTGCGCGAACAGCGCTTTTGGGACGTTTTCGAAATCTGCCTCAATCACCTGCCTGAAAATACCTCCCGCGTTTTCATGATGCGCGAATTTCTCGAATTCGAAACCGCCGAGGTCTGTCAGGAGCTGGGGCTGACGACCAGCAACTGCAATGTGATCCTGCATCGCGCCCGCAACGGCCTGCGCCGCTGCCTTGAAACGAGCTGGTTTGCACCGGGAGAAGCCATATGCTGACTTGCCGTGAAGCGACACACCTGATGTCCGAAGAGCAGGATCGCGAACTGCGGATGGGAGAGCGTGCCGGGCTGGGCATGCATCTCGTCGCCTGTCGCGGGTGCCGGCAATACCGCAGACAGATGGATTTCCTGCGTAAGGCGTGCCGCCGTTTCCTTGTGGAGAAAACAGAAAGCGGTGGCCCGGTCGAAAACCGGAACTCTTGAGTCAGAGGCGCGGAAACGCAGAGCTTCGCCGGGGAAAACCAGCCAACACCGGTTTAGCCGGGCTTTGGGTCCTCTCTGGGTTTCCTCCGCGTTTGGTGTTGACTGCAATCTTGGGATGATTTGTGCACTGCACTTCCGATGCGCCAACCCGTCGAGGTGTTGCCTGTCAAAGCTTGCAGTCAACCGGAATGTTCCTGAGCAAACCTCGGATTTCCCGAGTATCAGGTCTTCGATAGATGGCGAAAAAAAAGCCCGCCAGGGTAACCCGGCGGGCAAATTCCATTCCTTGGAGGAGGAGCTGGAGGAGACAGCTCCACTATGCCTAAAGTTTTGTTGCGTTGCAACAATTATTTTTGATGTTTTGTTGATGTTGTTGCGGCATTGCTGAAAAAAACTTCATGTCCCTTGTGGGACAGTCGTTTTCGGGCGGCGCGTCAGGAGCAGGCCGCTTTCCAGATGATGTGTGTAGGGAAACTGGTCGAAGATCGCCGATGCGGCGATTTCGTGGGTGTCGTGCAACGCCCTGACGTTTTCCCGCAGGGTCTGCGGATTGCAGGAGATGTACAGGATGTTGTCGAAGCGGCGGGCCAGTTCCAGTGTCAGGGGGTCGAGTCCGCTGCGCGGCGGGTCGACGAAGATGGTCGAAAATTCGTATTCCCCGAGATCGGTGCCTTCCAGTCGGCGGAAAGTCTGCGTTCCGGCCAGCGCTGCGCTGATTTCCTCGCTCGACAGACGAAAGACCTTGATGTTGTCGAGACCATTGGCCGCGAAGTTGTGTTCGGCGGCAACGACCGATGATTTGGCGACTTCGGTGGCCAGCACCTTGCGGAACAATGGTGCCAGGGCAGCCGTGAAGTTGCCATTGCCGCAATACAGTTCGAGCAGGTCGCCGCCCTTGTCTGCGGCCTGACTGCGCGCCCAGGAGAGCATCTTGCGATTGACCTCGCCGTTCGGCTGGCTGAAGCTGCCCTCGATCTGCCGGTAACGCAACGTACGCCCGTCGAGTTCAAAAGCTTCTTCCAGCCAGTCGCGGCCGATGACCGTCTTGCAACCCCGGCTGCGGCCGATGATCTGGATGTTCAGCATTGCGGCGAGTTGCCGTGCCGCCTCTGCCCATTCCGGGCTGACTGGCCGGCGGTAGATCAGGGTCACCATGGCCTCGCCGCTCAGCGTGGCAAGAAAGTCGACCTGGAAGAGTGCAGTCTTCAGCGTGTCATTGGTTTGCAGTGCATCACGCAGTCGTGGCATCAGGGTATGGATGCCTTCCGCCGCAATCGGAAAACTGTCGATGACCACCGGTCGCTTCGGGTCGTCCGGGCCGAACATTGCGTAATCGATACGTTCGCCATGGTGCACGATGCGAAACTCCGCGCGCAGCCGGAAATGCAGGGGGCGAGACTGGAATACTGCGGGTTCGGGCAGGTCAAACTCGGCGAAATCCGCCTTGAAGCGCGCGAGTTTTTCGGCGAGCAGGGTTTCGTATGCGTCGGGGGCGATTTTTTGCAGGGGCATGGAAGAGGTTCGGGTGAGAGGGGCGGTGCCGTGATCGGCATGCAATGTGGCGAATGGTGCAGTCCGGTCGAGCGAAGGCGGAATATACACGGGCTGCGATGCTGCCAGAAGAGCCCGATGCTGCTTCAGGCAGGCTTCAACCTTTCTGTGCCGGGCGGGACAGCCATTTGAGCAGGGTCGAGAACAGTGCTTCGGGCTGTACCGGCTTGGTAATGAAATCATCCATGCCGGCATCGAAGCAGCGTACCTTGTCTTCGGCGAAGGCATTTGCCGTCATGGCGAGAATCGGGATATTTGCTCCCCTCGGCTGCTTCCGGATTTCCCGGGTGGCATCCAGACCATCCATGTGGGGCATCTGCATGTCCATCAGGACAAGCTCGTAGTGATTCTTGCCGGCCATTTCCACAGCCTGGAGCCCGTCCTCGGCAAGGTCTACCACCAGATCGACCTCGTCGAGCATCATCACCGTGATCTCGCGGTTGATCGGCTCGTCTTCTGCCAGCAGGATGCGCTTGCCGCCGTGATTGTTCCGGATTATTTCCTCGATGACTTCGAGCGCGGCGGCTTCCTCTGTTTCCTTATCGATCTCGCCCTTTCTCAGGCAGGCGGTAAACCAGAACGTACTGCCGCTGCCAGGTGTGCTGCTGACTCCGGCATCGCCTCCCATCAGCCGGGCAAATTTTTGGGTAATGGCCAGGCCGAGTCCGGTGCCGCCATATTTCCGGGTGGTCGAGTTATCGGCCTGTTCAAAGGCTGAAAAAAGTTTGGGAAGCGTTTCTGCGGGGATGCCGATGCCGGTATCGATGACTTCGAAGCGCAGTCTGGCGCTGTGAGCATCCTCCTTTTCGCACAGGGCGCGAATAGTGACGCTGCCGCTGGCCGTGAATTTGATGGCATTGCCGACATAGTTGAGCAGTGCCTGTTGCAGTCGGGTCGGATCGCCCAGCAAACCATGAGGCAAGGCAACGGTTTCGGTGCGCAATTGCAGGTTTTTGGCCTGGGCGCGGCTATGCATCATCGAGACAATGTTGGCGATCAGGCTTTCAACCTTGAGTGGCGTTTCTTCCAGAACCAGTTTGCCAGCTTCGATTTTTGAGAGATCAAGCACACTGTTGATGATTTCCAGCAGATGGATGCCCGCCGCTTCCAGTGTGCCGAGGCGCTCCGCCTGATCGGGGGAAAGACCAGCGCGCCGGATCAGGTGCGCCATGCCGGTAATGGCATTGAGCGGCGTGCGGATTTCGTGGCTCATGTTGGCCAGGAATGCGCTCTTGGCCACATTGGCGGCCTCTGCTGCGCCCTTTGCTTCGGCCAGTTGCTCGGTACGCTCGCCGACCAGTTCCTCAAGGTGCAGGCGGTATTTTTCCAGTTCCGCTTCGGCCTTGCGGCGTTCGGTGACGTCGCGGGCAATGACCATCAGAGCCTTGCGGCTGCCGTCCTGCGCAAACAGCGGCATCTTGCGCACCTCGCAAATGCGCGGCTCGTGGCCGGAAGGCGCGATATTCTCGATGCAGAGCGAGATGTCGCGCTTGGCCCAGGCAATCTCGTCGCTGGCATAAGCCGATTCGTGAAACTCCCGGAACTCCGGACGGAGTTTGGCCAGTTCGCGATTGTCCTTGCCTTGCCAGGGAAAATCGCCGAAAGCAATGATTTCCTCGGCGGCCGGGTTGATCATCTGCCAGCGGCTCTCGCCATCCTTGATGACCACAATGTCGGGCAGGGTGTTGGTAAAGGCGACCAGGCGGTCACGGCTGTCGCGCAGTTCCTCGGTGACTTGCTGGATCTCGCTGATGTCGCGGAAGGCGACGACGGCGCCATGGATTTCGCCGTTTTCCGCCATCGGCGTCACGGTGATGACCACCGGAAAGCACGTGCCATCCTTGCGCCAAAGCCAGTCGTTGGTGCTTCTCCGCTGGCCGTCCTGACTGGTTTGAAAGGCAGGGCATTCGGCCAGGGGGAAATTCGTGTTGTCCGGGTGGGAATGGTGAAACAGCGCGTGCGATTCCATGCCCAATACTTCGGCTTCGGTCAGTCCGAGCATCTGGAGGGCGGCCGGGTTGATGAAAGTGCAGCGGCCGGCCCTGTCCAGACCGTACACACCTTCGCCCAGCGCATCGAAAATGGATTTTTGGCGTGAAAGATGTTCTGCCAGTTCGGTCATTCGTGTTTCGACGGCTTCCGCCATCAACTGAAAATTGTGGCTGAGCAGGCCGACTTCATCTTTGTCGGTGGCAGGCAGGGTCGTGTTGTAGTCGCCATTGGCAATGCTGCTGCTGGCTTTGGTCAATAGTGCAAGGTTGCGCGTCAGCCAGTAGCCGAGGCTGAACATCACCAGTGCGCTGAGCAGAAGTTCAAGCGATGAAATCAGCGCGCCCTGCAACAGCAGGTCATGTCGGGCGGCCTCGAGAAAATGCAGGGACAGTCCGTAATGCATGGTGCCGTAGTTTTGTCCCAGAAATTCGATCGGGAAACGGACGTGATATATCTCCTGGCCTTTGAAATCGGTGGAACGCGGGGGGAGCGGGACATCCTCCTTCCAGCCGGACGTGGCGAGCACGTTTCCCCTCGGGTCGGTGACCGCAAGGTAGGTGATGTCTTCGGCCTGGCGCCAGCCGTCGAGGATGTCACGCAGTGTCGCGTAATCCTGAGCTGCCAGAGGCAAGGCGACGGCAATCTTGTAGGACATTTCGATTGCGGCGAGCCGGTTTTCAGTGAGCCGGCTCAGGTGTTCGTCGATCAACCGCAAATTGTTGCCGACCAGAATGACCAGCATGACCAGCTGCACGAGAAGGCTGGTCAATACGAGGCGGGCGCGCAGGCTACGCGTGAAGCGCGGAAATTCCATCTCGCTGGCCTTTGAGGCGCACTGCGGGTTCTACAGACATTTGCATGGCGCGCATTTCGAATCAACCCGGTTGCAGGGGGCGATCCGTGAGGCCTTTCTGGCCCCATATCTCGCCGGAACCCCCATTCTCCACCTAAAGGCGGAATGTTCAAGGGTGTCTGGCTGCGGCAGGCGCATGCAGATGCAGAATTGTCAAAATAAAACGGGGGCCAAAGCCCCCGTTGCATCAGATGTACGGCGAATCTTTGCGTTTAGCGCTGAAGCAGAAGCATTTTGCGTTTCATCGCCTCTTCTTCAGGGTCGCAGAAGGGCAGTTGGGCCGCTTCGTCGAAATCCTTCTGCCGGGCGTCGCTGAACGCCCAGGAGGTGATCGACAGAAAGCTCAGAAAGCCCGCAACGGTGAGCAGGGAGCGCAGGTCGTTGATGTCCATGCCGCCTCCGCTCAATGTTCCCGTGCGGCAGCCATGACCGGCACGCCGACAATCCTGCCGGCGGAGATGGTGCGGAACATGTTCCACGCCATGAGCACCATGCCGGCCAGGAAGAAGACGCCGCCCAGCCAGCGGATCGCCCAGAACGGATAGGAGCCCTTGACCGTCTCGACGAAGCTGTAGGCCAGCGAGCCGTCGACATTGGTGGCACGCCACATCAGGCCTTGCATCACGCCGGAAACCCACATGGCGGCGATGTAGAGCACGGTGCCGATGGTGGCCAGCCAGAAGTGGACGGTGACCATGCCCGGGTTGTACATCTCGCTGCGGCCGAAGAGGCGGGGCAGCAGGAAGTAGATCGAGCCGATCGACACCATGGCGACCCAGCCGAGCGCGCCAGAATGCACGTGGCCGATGGTCCAGTCCGTGTAGTGCGACAGCGCGTTGATCGTCTTGATGGCCATCATCGGGCCTTCGAAGGTGGACATGCCGTAGAAGGACAGCGAGGTGATCAGGAACTTGAGGATCGGGTCGGTGCGCAGTTTGTGCCAGGCGCCGGAGAGCGTCATGATGCCGTTGATCATGCCGCCCCACGACGGTGCGAGCAGGATCAGCGAGAAGACCATGCCGACCGATTGCGTCCAGTCGGGCAGGGCGGTGTAGTGCAGGTGGTGCGGGCCGGCCCACATGTAGGTGAAGATCAGCGCCCAGAAATGCACGATGGAGAGGCGGTAGGAATACACCGGACGCCCGGCCTGCTTGGGGATGAAGTAATACATCATGCCGAGGAAGCCGGCGGTGAGGAAGAAGCCGACGGCGTTGTGGCCGTACCACCACTGAATCATCGCGTCTTGTGCACCCGAGTAGATCGAATAGGACTTGGTGAAGGAAATCGGCACCGCCATGCTGTTGACGATGTGCAGCAGGGCGACAGCGATGATGAAGGCGCCGTAGAACCAGTTGGCGACGTAAATATGCGATACCGTGCGCCGGGCGATGGTGCCGAAAAAGACCACCGCATAGGCGATCCATACGACTGCGATGAGCAGGTCGATCGGCCATTCCAGTTCTGCGTATTCCTTGCTCTGGGTGATGCCCAGCGGCAGGGTGATGGCGGCCAGCACGATGACCAGTTGCCAGCCCCAGAAAGTCAGGGGAATCAGCGGCCCGCCCCAGAGCGTGGTGTGGCAGGTGCGCTGCACAACGTAATACGAGGTGGCGAAAAGCGCGCTGCCGCCAAAAGCGAAAATCACCGCGTTGGTATGCAGCGGGCGCAGGCGGCCGAAATGGAAATACGGCCCGACATTCAGTTCCGGCCAGACCAGTTGCGCCGCGATGACGACGCCGACCAGCATGCCGACAATCCCCCAGATGACGGTCATTACGGCAAATTGCCGGACGACCTTGTCGTTATAAACCTTTGTTGCTTTTGACATGAACCTATCCCCGTTGTTGTTGGTAAGTGCTACCGGCCGTCGTTCTTGTTGTGCGCGCGCGAACTTTTTTGGCCGGTGGCTTGGTCGGCGGGGCGGGGATTTGGTTCCGCATTTTGAAAAATAAAATTCGCCGGCGCTTGCTGTGGTGCAGCAATGCTCGATGCTGCACGGGTAAGCGGATGCACTTCGGATAAAATGACGTCCGGTTTCTTGTGCGGCAGATTTTCCTCGCGCCGCACCCCGACTAATCCAGCTGGCAGACACCATGAAAAAAGAAGAAGCACGACAACACATCAAGCAACACCTCCAGCCCGGCGACTCGCTGGTCGGGTTCTTTCAGGCCATCCAGCCCTTCAAATGGTGGCTGTTCTTCCTGATCGGGCCGCTGGGTGTCTTGAGCATGAAATTCTATTTCGTGGCCGTGACGCAAAAAGGCATCACCTTCCACCGCCTCAACCTGCTTGGCAAATTCGCTGCCGAAGATCGCTTCGCCTTCGATGAAATCGAGAGCGTCAAGATTGGCAAGGGCATCCTGCAACGGCCAATGAAATTCCTCTTCAAGAACGGCCGCAAGCTCTACGTCAAAGGCCAACTGAAAGGCGTCGAGAAAATCGCCAAGCTGGACGAAGCAACCCAGCGCTTCATCGAGGAACACGTCCGCGTCGAACAATGATCCTGTTCGCCTTCTGCGCGCTGGTCTATGCCCTGACCCTGCTGCTCGTGCGGCCGGCGCCATCGAGCCTCAAGGCCGAGGCGCCGGGCTTCGGGCAGCACGTCGCGAGTATCAAGGTAAGCCTGCTGCTCGGCCTGCTCCTCATGGGCATCTTCCTGTTCACCAGCGCGACCGGTTTCATCGAGAGCGAAAACGAAATTCTCGAAAGCTTTGCCCTGCGCGGCGGCTGGGCGCTCGACGCGCGCTCGCCCCTGCGCGTGCTGACCCACTGGCTGCTGCATATCGACATCACCCACCTGCTGCCCAATGTCGCGCTGCTCGGCCTGCTCTCCGTGTATGAGCGCCGGGTGGGTGCGCAGCGCTACCTGGCCGTGCTGTCGGCGGCCTGCCTCGCCTCGACGCCAGCTGCTTTCTTCTACCCCGAATCCACGGTGATCTGCGGCATATCCGGCGGCCTGTTCGGGCTTGCTGCAGCCTATTTCGTCGACGAACGCGCCCTGAGCACGAAAGACTGGCTGACCGGTATCGCCTTCTTCGCCGTCATCGTCGGCCTGCTCATGCTCAACGACACTCTGCGCGGTACCAAGGCCAACGATCTGGATTACGAAATCGACCACATCGGCCACCTCCTCGGCGCCCTCGGTGCCATCGCCTACTGCCGGGTGCGGCCGTTGGGCTGAAGGATTTTGGGGAGTTCCACGGTCAACCTGAAAATTTGGCTGAAATTGGGAATGGGGTGGAGTGGGGTCGGGGTTGTGGGGTTTAGTGAAATGCAGCTGACGTAACCGTCCGGCATCTGACGCTTGGCGGCAGCCGTCAACTTATCCTTTCGGATCGTGCTTATGTTAGGTGATTGTCTTGACGAACTGCATATCGTGGCCAGTTAGCTAACTTGACATGATAAAAATGAATGGTCTTGCCTATCCCCCAGGCAATTGGAAGCGCTGCGATTATCACGTTCGCCAATACTGGAAGTTCAAAACCGAAGGCTTTCAACGCAAATACGATCCCAGTTCCTGAATATATCAATAACCTGTTGCTTCCACGCTTTATTTCCTCTGGATTGAGGTTGTACATCAGAGGTGCATGGCACGATGGGCAGGACATTCGTGTGAGGAAAAAATGAAAACTGAGGTCGTGGCTACAGACCGGACAGTGCTTATTCATGAATGCGTAACCATCCCTGTGGGAGCTTATGAAGTCAAAAGTTTCGACCAGTGCGGATGCGATGTCCACTTTTGCGTAATAGCTATGCGCAGGGGGGGATTTCTTGCTGTGTGCAGCCGTTGGGCTGAGAGGGTTTGGGGACTTCCACGGTCAACTCGAAAAAATGCCCAAAATGAACAACGGGAGCCGAGGCGCCCGTTGTTTCGACTGACAGTTCGATCCGGATTACTTCACTTCCGGCTCGTCCTTCTTCTTGTCGTTGCCGGAGATGAACGGGCTGCACAGCAGTCATCATGGCTCCGATCAGTAACCCAAGGGTCGAAGATGTGAACCATCAGCAAGCGCGTAGCCTGCAATGAGAGAAAATTTGTCGGTCAGAAGCTGCCCCTTAAGCCCAAAGACATCAGGGGTATTCGTATCTGCTTCCAGAATGCACTTGCTGCTATTGCTGACGTTCAGCAATTCACGCCAAAACGGTCTCAGGTGACAATTCCGCCGCTCTGCAGATCAGGTCTATCGAAATTTTTGCTTAAAATTTATCGGGTCGAGACCATGCCTTGCGAGCAGTTTGTAGAATTCCGTACGGTTGCGCTGCGCGACTCTAGCAGCACGCGTGACATTTCCTGCTGTTGTTTGCAGCAAGCGGATCAGGTAGTCCCGCTCGAAGTCCCTCCTCGCATCATCGAATGCCGAAAGGTTGTCTTCCGAATAATCCAGAATGACGCGTCGGATGGCGGACTCAGGTATTACCGGGGTCAGGCTGAGCTCGGCGGCCTGCTCCAGCACGTTTTTCAATTGACGGATATTGCCCGGCCAATTTGCCTCTTGAAGCGCCGCCAGCGCATCCGGTGCCAAGGTGAGGCATGCATCGGAACGAATTTGTGACAGAAAATGCCTGGCCAGAACCGGAATGTCTTCTGGCCGCTCGCACAAAGGCGGAACGATCAGTGTCATCGAGCTCAACAAATAGAAAAGATCGCTGCGTAGCGCGCCTTCGGCAACCGCGGCATCAAGCGGACGAGGACTGGACGCAATCACTTGTACATCCGGTATTTCATCCTGTCCGGATATCAGGTTGAGTCTGTGCAGCGGGTTGCTGGCCTGCTGTTGTGCAAAGAGCAAAGAATACAGGCGCGCCTGAGCCACCAGCGACAAGGCGCTGATATCCTGCAGATACAACAAGCCGCCTGAGGCCCGAGCAAATACTCCGTCAGCATTGTTCAGCGATAACATATCTTCCAGGTCCGATTCAGGAAAGTCGGTACATGAAACGGTCACCATTGGATAGTTGGCGCGTGGCCCCGCTCCGTGAATGGTTTGTGCCAGCAGAGTCTTTCCTGAACCGGAGGCGCCGACGAGCAAGGCGGTCTTGCTTTCCTTGCTGATCCGTAATGCTTGTCGTAACACTTCTTCCATCCGGACGCTGACGGTGATCAAGCCGTTGCGCCAGTGGGCGGCAGAGTGTTCCGGATCGAGTATCGGGGAAATTTGGATTGCATCTGTGACGCGCCGCAACAGTTCCCGTCCGTCGAACGGTTTGGTGAGAAAACT
The DNA here is from genome assembly GCA_964583695.1 of uncultured Dechloromonas sp. Taxonomy (GTDB): domain Bacteria; phylum Pseudomonadota; class Gammaproteobacteria; order Burkholderiales; family Rhodocyclaceae; genus Azonexus. The sequence goes on along the minus strand of CAZOWA010000001.1, from coordinate 126,070 downwards.
GAAGACGCCGCGCTGCGTGGCGGCGACGGCATCGGGAATGGTGCCGTGCGCGGTCAGGATGATCACCGGCAGGGTCTGTGCCTCGGCCTGCAAATGCTCAAACAGCGCCAAGCCATCCATTTCGCCCATGCGCAGGTCGGTGACTACCAGCTGGGGGCGATTTTCCCGAAAGCATACCAACGCTGCCTCCCCGGAATTTGCTTCGCTGACCTGGTAGCCTGCGGCAGTGAGTCGCAGACTGATGAGGTGCAGCATGTCGATGTCGTCATCGACTACGAGGATTCGAGCGCCTAACGTCATCAGCGCTCCTTCGGGCGATTACGTAATTCCCGATCAATGGCCAGCAGAGAGTCGAGCTTTTTCTGGAGTTGTTCGGCACGCTGCTGGCTTTCTTTGAGCGCTAATTCTTGCCGGCGCTTTTCTTCGGCGCATTGGCGTTGGCGTTCAGCGAGTTGCCGCTCCAACTCTGCAATGCGTTGGGCGTCTGAAACTGGCCGCGGGACGCTTGAAGGGACGTCGCTCATTACAGGCGATTTCTTGGTGTGCGATGCGCAACCAGCCAGCCCGAGGCAGCAAATAAAGTACAGGAATGAACGATTGGGTTTGGTATTCAGCATGACAGGGGCTCAGATATTTTTTGTGTTCTCAAATAGGGTGCGTCCAGCGGTAGCACAACCCGAAAATGGGCACCCTCGGTCGAAGGCAGAACCTTCAATTCGCCGCGATGGGCGAGCACGAATTCGCGCGCGATCGCTAGGCCGAGGCCGACGCCGGCAATTTCGCGCGATGCGGAGCTGCGGAAAAATGGCTCGAAGATGTGCGGCAAATCCTGTTCCCTGATCCCGGGGCCTTGGTCGTAAACATCGAGCGCGGCATATTTGGCGTTGCGTCGCAGGTTTATTTTCACACAAGCGCCATCCGGAGAGAATTTGACTGCGTTCGACAGCAGGTTATGGATGATCGTTATCATTGCTTCACGTCCGGCGATGATTTCGGTCTCCGCGAGAGAAGCCTTGAAACTGACTTGTCGCTCGTTGGCAATCAGACGATGCGTTTCAACAACCTGTTCGATCAATATGTCGAAGCGCAGAGTTTCGTAACCGATACGTTCGGCTACGTGCCCCGCCTGTTGCAAGCGGAGCAGCCCCTCGATCAACCCTTGTAGACGCTGCGAGTTATTTTGCAAAATGCCGACAATTCGTTTCTGTGCGTCGGTCAGCGGTCCAGGAACACCCTCCGCAAGTAGTGAGGTTCCCTCATTCATTGCTGCCAATGGGGTTTTGAGTTCATGGGAAACATGACGCAAGACTTGAGTACGTCCTTCCTCCAGCGAGAGTAATCGCCGTCTGAGCCATTCCAGCCAACGCCCAAGCCAGCGCAGATCACCGGGGCCATCCAGCGCAATGGCTTGCTGCAAATTGCCATTACCCAGTCGCCGAACTGCGCGCTCAAAACGATTTATCAATCGCGAGAGCAGGCGCCGAATCAGCCATAGCACGCCAAGTGCGACCACCGCAGCGCTTGTTGCCGCGAGCAATAACCGCTTGCGCAACGTGTTTGATTCGTTCAGGAACGTTTCCTGATTGCGCTGAAGGATGATGCTGGCCTCGTCCAGAACTTTTTCCGTTCGCAATCTGATTTCGTCGATTACCGAGTGCTGTGATTCGCTGTTTCCGGTATCGCTCAGCGTCAAGAAGGTCATTGCTTCGAGCTCAAGCTGCGCCTGGAGTTCCTTGACGATTGTTTCTGGGAAAGGGGGCAGGCGAATGAACGTCTCGACATTGGCACGCCATTCGTTACGAACTTGGGCGTAATCCGCGAGCGTGTCCGCATCGTGCAACAGCTCGTATCGCCGCAGGTTGCGTTCCATGTGCTGCACGTCTTCGGTGATGTCGCCGATCAGCCGCGATGCAACAAAACTGTTCTGGACCGCGTCGCGGTATTGCTCTCCGAGTTTATCCAGTGTGATGAAAACGTAAGCCGTGACAACGAGCATGGGGGTGAGAACCAGGATGTTTCCGAGTGTCACCAACTGCAGGAATGTGCGTGGATAGCGTTTCATGGTCGCTATCGTATGTCAGACCACGCTTTGGCAATAGTGTCGGGGGTGGACGACAGATGTCGCGGCGGCGTCAAACCCGGATGATTCGCCCTGCGTTGTCGGCCAGGGACGATGCAAAAGGTAACAGATTCAACCATTGAAACCATTTGCGGAGGTTCACCATGAATCCAAAAAAACTGCGTTTGCGGAGCCTGATCGGGCTTCCGATCGCCCTGGCCAGCTTTTGCGTCGCTGCCCAGACTGCCACGACAGCCCCGCCACAGGGACGTCTGCTGGCATCAAACTGCTTCCAATGCCATGGCTACAACGGCAAGTCGAGCATCGGCTTTGAGCGGCTTGCAGGCAAGTCGTCCTCGGAGATTTACGAGGAGTTGGTCGAGATGCGCAGAAAGACCCCACCGAAAATGATGGACATGCACGCCCGTGGCTACACCGATGCGCAGGCTCGTCTGATCGCCGACTACCTGTCTAAACAACGCTAACGAGAACAAGGAGTCCTATCATGAATCGTCGTGATTTTTTCCGTCTGGCCAGTATGGCTGGCATCGGTGCCTCGGCCATCAGCTGGGCACGTCTCGCCGGCGCGGCTACGCCTGCTCAACTGGGTTCCGTTCCCACCAATACCGGTATTAGCGGCCGCATTGTCGTCATCGGCGGCGGCATGGGCGGTGCCACGGTGGCCAAGTATTTGCGCCTGTGGGGTGGCACCGGGGTTTCGGTTACCCTGATCGAGCGGGATACCGCCTATACCTCCAACATTCTCAGCAACCTGGTCCTCAATGGCCAACGCACCATAACATCCCTGCAATACGGCTACACCAATCTCGCCAGCCGCTATGGCGTCCGTCTGGTCAAGGGCGAGGTCACTGCAATCGATTCGGTTGGCCACAGCGTCAGCCTGGCAGATGGCAGCAAGGTCCCCTATGACCGTCTGATCATCGCTCCGGGCGTCGAGTTCGACACCATCGCCGGTCTCGAATCGCCGAATGCTCAGGCCAAGGTGCCGCATGCCTGGAAGGCCGGTGCGCAGACCACACAGTTGCGTAACATGCTGCTGGCCATGCAGCCGGGGGGCGTCTTTGCCATGACCATTCCGGCCAAGCCCTATCGCTGTCCGCCGGGGCCGTATGAGCGCGCCTGCGTGGTTGCCGACTGGTTGAAAAAGAACCGTCCTGGCTCCAAAGTCATCGTGCTTGATGCGAATCCGGGCATCATCGCCGAGCCATTGGCATTCACGAACGCCTTCGATGTCGTGCACAAAGGGGTCATCGAGTATCACCCGGGTGTCACGATCAACAGTATCGATGCCACAACGATGTCGCTCAACACCAGCCTTGGCAATCTGAAAGCCAACGTGATCAACGCCATACCGCAGCATAAGGCGGGTAAGGTCGTGGTCGCCAACGGCCTTGCCAATGCCGGTGGTCGCTGGGCCGGTGTCGATGTGCTGACTTATCAGTCGACGGCGGCGCCCGGCATACACATCATCGGCGATGCGTCGGCGACGACGCAACCGAAAGCGGGGCACATCGCCAACCAGGAGGCGAAGATCTGCGCTGATGCCGTGATTCGCCTGCTCGCTGGCCGCAGCCCTGACCCGGCGCCGATCACCAATTCGGCCTGTTATTCGCCGATCACGGCAGATACGGCATCGTGGCTGACCGCCATCTTCGCCTACGACCCGGTCAGCGCCACCATGCAGCCGGTGCCCGGAGCGGCTGGTGAGGCAGCCGGGCGGTCGACAAGTAATTACAAGGAAATGAACCGCTGGTTCAACACCCTGATGGAAGACAGCTTCGCCTGAGACCGACGGAAAGGGTTCGTGGCCGCTTTGCCGCGGTCACGAATCCCCCTCTTACAAAGGAGCCATCATGTTCTACAAACCTCTCGTAACGAGATTCTCTACCGGATTCACCCTGCTGGAGTTGCTGGTCGTCGTCGCCATTATTGGCTTGCTGGCTGCCTATGTCGGCCCGCGCTATGTTTCACAGCTAGGCAAATCCGAGATGACCGCCGCGCGCACGCAGATTGAAGCTATTGCCCGTGCTCTCGAATCCTACCGACTCGACAACGGAAGTTACCCCTCATCGGAAGTGGGGTTGAATGCTCTGCGCAGCCGTCCCAGCAACCAGCCGCGCTGGAATGGGCCGTATTTGCAGAAGGATGTACCGGTCGATCCTTGGGGTAACCCGTATTTTTATCGCCTCGCCAGCAGCAGTGGTCGCGATTTCGAACTGATTTCCTATGGCCATGACGGGCGGCCCGGCGGAACTGGCGAGAACGCCGACATTCGTTTCTGAATAACGATGAACTTCGCGATCCGAGCGCTTGGTCCGCGTGGTGTGGAAACACTTCACATCGATGCCGCCAGCCATGAAGAAGCTGCCCGCCAGATGGCAAGCCGCAACCTGCGCCCGCTGTCGATCGAGGCTGTGGAGCAACGCGCCTGGAAAATCGGGATCGCCAGACTCACCAGAAAAGTGTCGGCATCTTTTGATCTGCTCCTGTTCAGCCAGGAATTGCTGGCCCTGCTCGAAGCCGGGCTGACTTTGACCGAATCACTCGCTGCGCTACAGGAAAGAGAGCGCCGCCCATCCATCGTCGGGATACTCGATGTATTGCGCGATCGACTCGGTGAAGGGCAGCGTTTCGCAGCTGCGCTGGCAGCCCAACCCGATATTTTCCCTCCCTTGTATTGCGGCCTGATGCGTGCCGCCGAACGTACGGCCAGCCTGGACAACTCGCTGGCCCGTTACATCGAATATCGAGGCCGCATCGACCAGGTACGCCGCCATCTCGTTCAAGCTATGATCTACCCGGCCATTCTCTGCGGAGTTGGGCTTCTGGTCAGCCTCTTCCTCCTCGGCTACGTCGTACCGAGCTTCGCCAGTGTCTACCAGAGCTCGGGCAAGGACATTCCATTGGCCTCAAGGCTTCTGATGGAATGGGGCCGCTTTGTCGCCGAGCATGGGCGTCTGCTTGGTGCCATCGCTCTCGGCTGTGGCGCAGCAACGGTTGCAGTGCTGCGCAACCGACGGACGCAGCAGGCCATGGCGGCAAAGCTTGTCGACCGACTGCGCGGTTTGCCGAAGATTGGCGAGATGCTGCAGACCTTCGAACTGGCCCGCCTTTATCTTGCTCTCGGTACGTTGCTGGCGGGTGGCTTGCCAATCCTGCCAGCCCTTCAATTGTGCGACGGCCTGGTTACTGCGCGGACCAATCTCGCCCTGCAACAGGCGGCACGTCGGATCCGCGAGGGACAAGCGGCATCGATGGCATTCGAGGAGGCGGGATTGTGTACCCCGGTCGCCCTGCGTCTGATGCGGGTTGGCGAAAGAACCGGACAGCTTGGCGACATGCTGACGCGTTCCGCGCGTTTCCATGACGGTGAAATCGAGCGCTTCATCGCCCGTTTCACCCGCAGCTTCGAACCCCTGCTGATGGCCACCATTGGCCTCGTCATTGGCGGCATCGTGGTGCTGCTTTACATGCCGATCTTTGATCTGGCCGGGAGTTTCCAATGAACGCGCGATTACTGGTAACGCCAGAAAAGGACTGGCCGGATGATTACCCGCCGGCACCGCTGCCCTTGTTGCACCGGCTGTCTCCGGCTTTCGACAAATTGCCGTTGGCCGAGGCGATCGACCGCCGCTGCGTGCTTTTCCGCCAGGGGGCTGCGGTCGACCGCTATATCGGGGTCATTTCCGACCCACGGGACATCAATTTGCAGCGCTGGGCAGAAGGACGCGTCGGCGATCCCGTGATCTGGCATCTGGCGCTCGCTGATGATCTGCTCGCCTGGCTCGGCAAGCAGGCGGAGACAACGCGCCTCCTGGCGGCACCGGAAACTGGCGAGTCAGTTTCCGCGTCTGATAGCGCGCCTGACCAGGTTCTTTCACTGAGCCGGATCAGCCAACAGGTCAGTCCGGTCGTCCGCCTGGTCAACGCCACACTGCACGATGCCTTGCGTCTTGGTGCCAGTGATATTCACCTGGAATCGACGAGTGGCGGACTCGACATCCGCTACCGGATCGACGGCGTGCTCGAGCACATACGCACCGCCCGTGGCAACGATGTTGCACAGCAAGTTATCTCGCGCCTCAAAGTGCTGGCCGAGTTGGACATCGCTGAAACGCGCATACCGCAGGACGGGCGCCTGGCCGTGCGCCTCGATGAGCGCGAGCGAAGCGTCGATTTGCGCGTCTCGATTATGCCCAGTCTGCATGGAGAGGACGCGGTTTTGCGCATCCTGGACAAAAGCAGCCTGATGCAAGATGACCATACCCTGACGCTAGCCAGCCTGGGCTTCTCGGCGAGTGACATGGAACGCCTGCGCGGCCTCGCCGCCCAGCCCTACGGCATGCTGCTGGCCAGCGGACCGACTGGCAGTGGCAAGACCACCTCGCTCTATGCGGTCCTTGCGGAAATACATGATGGCCGGGAAAAAATCATCACCATCGAAGACCCGGTGGAATACCAGTTGCCAGGCATTTTGCAGATTCCGGTGAACGAGAAAAAGGGTCTCTCTTTCGCGCGCGGCCTGCGTTCCATCCTGCGTCATGACCCGGATACCATCTTGGTCGGCGAAATCCGCGATCGCGAAACGGCGGAAATCGCTATCCAGTCGGCGTTGACCGGACACCGGGTGCTGTCGACTCTGCATGCGAACCATGTTTTTGACGTCTTTGGCCGTTTCAATCACATGGGCATCGATCCCTACCTGCTGACCTCGGCGATCAGCGGCGTCTGGGCGCAACGTCTGGTGCGCAGGCTTTGTCCGTCCTGCGCGCAGCCATCCCCGCCGACACAACAACAAATGGACGACCTGCAGATTTCCTGCGATGGAACGCCAACCGGCTTCAAGCAGGCAGTCGGTTGCGAAGCCTGTCGCGGTACCGGCTATCGGGGGCGTAGTGCAATAGTCGAGATCCTGGCCCTCGAGGATTCACTGCGTACCCTGATAGCCCAGCGGGCACCAATCAACGAAATTCGTGCTGCTGCCTGTCGCCAGGGAACGCGCAGCCTGCGTGAATCCGCACTCGATCTGGCCCGGATGGGGCAGACATCACTGAACGAGGTGTGTCGTGTCACGGCTCGCCATTGATCCACCTCTCCTGTCGTGGTCGCGGCACGCTGTCGTGCGCCTCGATATTGGACGCTCGCGCCTGCTGTTGCAGGATGGCGAGAAGCAAACCCTGCGCAAACTGGAATCTCCGCTGAGTACTGGAATCCCAAGCCGCGAACAGCTCGCGATGTTGTGCCAGGAAATCGAGGCCTTGTCCGCGGCACTGCCAGCTGGGCGGCGTACGCTGGAAATTACCGTGAGCGATGTGCTCGCTCGCTGCTGGATAATTGAACGTCCCCCAGGGTTGGCTTCGTTGAAGGAAGTCGAGGCTCTGGCGGCCGACCAGATGCAACAGCTCTACGGTGAGCGCGCTGATGGATCAGCGCAATGGGTGGTACGCCTCGATGTCATGCCTTTCCGGAACAAGTGGCCTGCAATTGCCTTGCCAAAAACCCTGCTGGAATTGTTGCAGGATATAGCAGGAAAACAGGACTGGCGGATCAGTAAGCTCCAGACACGCTTTGTGTCCGGCATCAAAGCCCGGCCTGTTCCTTGGTTCAAGCCGGAAAGACATGCGATTTATTCGCTGGATACTCCGGATGGTCTGACCATCGGCATCCGTAGCGCCGGTGTCTGGCTGGCACTGCGCACGCATCCGCCGCTCAGCCTGCTTGGCGGTGATCTGTCGACGATGCTGCGCCGCGACTGTCGAGGGGCTGGAATATCCATCGACGATTGCCGCATCCATGCCTTGCGCTGGCCGCTCAGCAGAGGGGCAGCATGAACATCGACTTCGCTCCGCAAAGCCGGCGCAGGGCTTCTCTGCGCCTGGGGATCAGCGCTGCCATGCTGGTGCTGCTGCTTGGCATGGTGTGGAGCATCACCGGCGATACCGAAGCCGCCTTGCCGCAGAACGTTGCATCGATGCCGTCCGATGAGGAAATACAGGCCATCAACGGCGCGGTCGACGAATTGAATTTTCCATGGCCAGCGGTACTTTCGTTGGTCGAAACGAGCGTCGATGACAATTTGCGCATCATCCAGTTCGATGCAGATGCCCGCGAAAACAGACTTGCCCTGCATGGTGAAGCGCGTGATAGCCGTAGCGTTCTCGAACTGCCGGACCGGCTACGGGCTAGTCCGTTGATTATTGACGCCCGCCTGATCAGCCAGAACCCTGCCGGCGACCTGGAGGCGAATGGCTATCCGATTCGCTTTTCCCTGGTGGCGACTTTCCGGCCGGTAGAAGGAGTGCAGCCATGAGCAACACCACCACCGTCACGCTACTCGACCTGCGTCTGCTTTTTTCTCGCCATCCGGTTCTGTTTCTGGTGCCGGTCATGCTGGCGGTAGCAATCTTGCTGCAGGTTCGTTCGCCACAACCTCCTGCACTGTTGACGGATGCGGGAGTCGATGTCGCCAGGATTCTCACCGCGCAGCGTAACTTCCGCAACGTACTGATTGCACCGGCTGCGCTGGGTGCCACCCAGCAGGAACTCCTTGATATGGCCAGCCGCTACCATCTCACCGTCGGTCAGGTTGACTACGCGCAGGAAGCCGGTGCCGCCGGCCGCTTTGCTCAGGCCAGCATGCATCTGCCGCTTACCGGCCGCTATGCCGATATCAGTGCCTTTCTGGCCAGTGCATTGGCCAGTCAGCCAGCGCTGTCGTTTCGCCGTCTCGTTATCCAGCGCAACACGCCAGGCGATTTGAATTCGACAATTACTGCAACGTTGACCGTGCAATTCCTGCTCGGGGAGTCGACACGATGAAAGCACGCCAAGTTTTGCTGGCCGCAATGCTACTTGGGCTGATGATCGCGTTCTCTCCGGAGAAGTCCGGGGCAGTCGACTCATACTCAAGCGTGTCGGCCGAGGCTGGAAGCAGCAGCCATACGATTCGCAATCTGCAACGCACGAGCAAGGCGCCGGAAGTCGCCGTGGCCATGGTTCGCGATCCGTTTTTTGGCCCTGAGCGTGTTCCGGTGACGGTCACTGAGATGTCTCCTGGCAAATCGTCAACGACAGCCTCGGTTGTCCCGGACTTTCCAAGCTTGCGGATTGTCGGAAAACAGCAAGATGACGACGGCTGGTCCGTCTTTATCGGGGAGCCTGGGAAGCAGGGCCAGGTCTGGGTGGTACGCGAGGGCGACTCCTTCAACGAGCGCTTTCACGTCAGCAAGCTATCCCCCCCGGTGCTGATCATCAGGGACACAAGAAGTCGTAAGAGCAAGAATTTCGATATCGGAAAAGACGAAGAATGAACATGAATGCACCATGGCGCCGTGTTGGCTTGATGTTTCTGACCATCTGTTTCACTTCCGTTCTGGTCGCCTGCGCCACGACTTCGCCTGCATTGAGCGAGGGTCGCGAACTGCTGGCGCAGGGCAAACTCGACGAGGCTCTGGCTCGTCTTGAATTTGCGCTCACGGAAAACCCGACCAACGCCGAAGTACGTCTTGCTGTCGCGCAAACCCGTGAAAAAATAATGGGGCGCCAGATTCAGAAGATGCAGGAACAGTTGCAGCAGGACAACAAGCGCCAGCAGGAATCGGTGCCGCCGCCCCCCGGCCCGGTGAAAACGGCACCAAGCGGCCTCGACAAAGCGATCAATGTCGATTTCAAGGAGGCGTCGTTGAACCAGGTCTGTCAGGTACTCTTCCGCACTGCGGGCTTGAATTTCGTGTTCGACAAGGATGTCCGGACCGATCAGACGATCAGCATCATGCTGCGCAAGACGCCGGTACGCGATGTGCTGTCGCTGATCCTGCTGTCGCAGCAACTCGAACAGCGGTTCATCAATCCGGATACGGTACTGATCTATCCGAACACACCGGCGAAGGCCAGGGACTATCAGCCGCTTACTGTGCGCAGTTTCTACCTGACCAATATCGATGCAAAGACAGCAGTGACAACCCTGCGCACGATTCTCAAAGCGCGTGATCTGGTCAGCGACGACAAGCAGAATGTCGTGGTGATGCGCGATACGCCGGAAGCGATCCGCATGGCGGAAAAGCTGCTTGCGGTACACGATATGCCCGAGCCGGAAGTCATGCTCGAGGTCGAGGTGCTTGAAGTGAAGCGTAGCCGACTGCAGGAGCTCGGTTTGCTGTGGCCGAGCTATCTGATGCTGGCACCGCTGGCTTCGATCAAGGATGGGCCGGTGACGCTGAGCGATTTGCTCAACACCACCTCAAAAAGCCTTGCGGCAAATACGCCACCGTTCGGAATCAATGCCCGCGGCGAAAACGGCGACACCAATCTGTTGGCCAACCCGCGTATCCGGACTCGCAATCGCGAGATTGCAAGGATATTGATCGGCGATCGCGTACCTAACATCACGACGACCTCGACCTCAACTGGTTTTGTCGCCGAATCTGTCCAATACATCGATGTTGGTCTGAAACTGGAAGTGCAGCCAACGATATACCTCGATAACGAGGTGGCGATCCGCATTTCGCTGGAAGTCAGCAATATCGTCAATCAGGTCCAGACCAAATCGGGAACGCTCGCCTATCAGATTGGCACGCGCAACGCGACGACTGTGCTCCGACTCAAGGATGGCGAGAACCAGGTTCTGGCGGGCTTGATCAGCGATGAGGAACGTTCGAGCGGTAGCAAGGTACCCGGACTTGGTGATCTCCCGATCATCGGCCGTCTGTTCGGAACCAAACGTGACGAGGGGCAGAAAACGGAACTTGTGCTGTCCATCACGCCTCGCCTGCTCCGCAATAACAGGCGCCCGACGATCGAGCAGACCGAATTCAGCATTGGGCCGGAGACTGCACTGCGCCCTTCTGCGCCGGATATGTCAGCGTTTACCGAAGTGGTTCCGCCGGTCGTTCCGGTGCAGGGTTCGGCACACTCCGGCGGACAGCAGTGAAATACGGTCGTGGCTTCACGCTGATCGAAATGATGGTGACGCTGGCCATCATTTCGGTACTCGCCATGCTGATCGTTCCAGTGGCGCAAATCGGAGTACAGCGCGCGAGGGAACAGGAACTGCGGACAGCGCTGCGGGAAATTCGCAATGCTGTGGATGCCTATAAGCGGGCCTCTGACGAGGGTCGAATCGCGCGCGACGGCAATTCGACCGGTTACCCGCCATCGTTGCAAATACTGGTCGACGGGGTCGAGGACGAAAAAAAGTCAAAGCGGGAAAAAATCCGGTTTTTGCGTCGTTTGCCGCGCGACCCAATGTGTTCGGAAAACCCGGAGGATCCGGTACAAACCTGGGGTCTTCGCAGTTATGCCAGTGATGCTACCGACCCCCGGGAGGGTGTCGATGTGTACGATGTTTATTCCAGGTCGCCGCAAATCGGCCTGAACGGCGTGGCGTACAAGGCATGGTGATTTGCCGTGGTTTTACGCTCATTGAGTTGCTGGTGGTACTGGCGATCGTTGCTTTGCTCTCATCCCTGGCCTTGCCACGCTATACCCAATATCTCGAGAGGAGCCGCGAAGAGGTTCTCGCCGAGAATCTGCGACTGACCCGCGATGCGCTGGAGCAGTTTCATGCCGACCGCGGACGCTATCCTGACAGCCTGGAGGAACTGGTCGCCAGGCGCTATCTGAAAGCGTTGCCGGTCGATCCGATCCTTGAAAGCAGTCGCCACTGGTTGCTCAGCGAACCGGTGCCGCCGGCCACTGGCAAGGTCGGCGAAATTCACAGTGCCGCGCCTGGCGTTGGGCGGAATGGTCGACGCTACTCAGCATGGTAAGCAGGCGTTATCCCGCCTTTGCACAAGGCGGCATGATCTATTTAGCCTTGTTGTTAGGCGTCGCGTTGATCGGCGGTTTGTCCGCAGTCAGTCTCAAGGTTGCACAGACTATCCAGATGCGCAGCGCGGAGGCCGAGCTTCTGGCGATCGGCCTCGAATTCCGTCGGGCGTTGCAGTCCTATGCCGATGCTACGCCAAACGGCATGCCGAATACCCCGGAAAATCTTGCTGAATTGCTGCGTGATGGGCGGTTCCCCGGGGTCCAGCGGCATCTACGTCGCATTTACATCGACCCCCTGACTGGCAAGGCGGAATGGGGGGTTGTCCGTGGACCAGACCAGCGCATCGTCGGTATCCACAGCCTCAGCCCGGGCGAGCCGCTCAAACGGGAAAATTTCCCGGCGGAGCTGGCATATCTGAGCGGTGCCAAGGCATACAAGGATTGGATGTTTTCAATAGCTCCGCCACAAGTGTCAGCCCACAATTTAAGTGCCCCTGATCAGGGTGGCATGATTGGCGGGCCAGAACGGGATGGCTTACGTCTTCGCTAAACAGGCAACCCTGTCTTTCCATCCGATCTCCGAGTGAGCGACTGGTAAGCTGCAAGTTGCCGCCTTGCAGTGCTCCGCTGGCCAACGATCGCGATGCTGGAGAGTCTGACCCGATTCCACGGTCAACTCGAAAAAATGCCCAAAATGAACAACGGGAGCCGAGGCTCCCGTTGTTTCGACTGACAGTTCGATCCGGATTACTTCACTTCCGGCTCGTCCTTCTTCTTGTCGTTGCCGGCGATGAACGGGCTCCACGGCTGGGCCTTGACCGGACCTGGCGTCTTCCAGACGACGTTGAACTGGCCGTCAGCCTTCACTTCGCCGATGAACACGGACTTGTGCAGATGGTGGTTCTTTTCGTCCATCTTGGAAACGATGCCGGACGGTGCCTTGAAGGTCTGGCCGGCCATGGCGGCGATGACCTTGTCGGTCTCGGTCGACTTGGCCTTCTCGACGGCCTGCTTCCACATGTGGATGCCGATGTAGGTGGCTTCCATCGGATCGTTCGTCACAACCTTGTCGGCGTTCGGCAGCTTGGCCTTCTTGGCCCAGTCGCGGTACATCTTCACGAACTTGTCGTTTTCCGGGTTCTTGAGCGACATGAAGTAGTTCCACGATGCCAGGTGGCCGACCAGCGGCTTGGTATCGACGCCGCGTAGCTCCTCTTCGCCGACCGAGAAGGCGACGACCGGCACATCGGTGGCCTTCAGGCCGGCGTTGCCGAGTTCCTTGTAGAAGGGCACGTTGGAGTCGCCGTTGATGGTGGACACGACGGCGGTCTTCTTGCCTTCCGAGGCGAACTTCTTGATCTTGGCGATGATGGTCTGGTAATCGCTGTGACCGAACGGCGTGTAGTCTTCCATGATGTCGGCATCAGCCACGCCCTTGGACTTCAGGAAGGCGCGCAGGATCTTGTTGGTGGTGCGCGGATAGACGTAGTCGGTGCCGAGCAGCACGAAGCGCTTGGCTTCGCCGCCGTCCTTGGACATCAGGTATTCGACGGCCGGAATGGCTTGCTGGTTGGGCGCAGCGCCGGTGTAAAAAACGTTCTTTTCAAGCTCTTCGCCTTCGTACTGCACCGGGTAGAAGAGCAGGCCGTTCAGTTCCTTGTAGACCGGCAGGACGGACTTGCGGGAAACGGAAGTCCAGCAGCCGAAGGTGACGGCAACCTTGTCCTTGGTCAGCAGCTGGCGGGCCTTTTCGGCGAACAGCGGCCAGTTGGAAGCGGGGTCGACCACGACCGGTTCCAGCTTCTTGCCCAGCACGCCGCCGGACTTGTTGATTTCCTCAATGGTCATCAGCACGGTTTCCTTGAGCGCAGTCTCGGAAATGGCCATGGTGCCGGACAGGGAATGCAGCACGCCGACCTTGATGGTGTCGGCGGCGTGGGCGGCCATCCCGATGGAGGACAGGGCGGCGGCAAGAACGGTTGCCTTGATGAAGTTGCGACGATTGCTCATGTAAAAGCTCCTTGGACGTTGGGTGATCCGGTTGAAACTGCGTTGTTGCAGTGCAGCGCCAGATTAAGGAGCGGGCAGTTTTGGCGGAATACGTTAGATTGCGTAGTGCTGATTCAGGCGTGTTTTTCGCCGGCCTGGCGATGTGGCTGTTTGCGTCGGCGCACTCTGCCGATACACTGGCCGCTTCGCAGTTTTGGGATTTTTGCGGCGATGGCGATGGCAAAAAAACGGCATTTTTTCAGGTTGACCGCAGCAGCGGCATCGGGGGCTGTGGCACCGTGAGCGGTGATCTTCTTGCCCAGATGTACGGCGGTGCGCGGCATGCCGAGCGCCTGGGGGCCGGCACCGTGCTCCTGTGCGGGTTCGCACTTGATGATGCCGATGCGCTGATCGACGAAATCCACCGCATCGCCGAGCGGGCGCCGTTTCGCCACATGCAGACGGCGAGCGGTTTGCGCATGTCGGTGGCGATGAGTAATTGCGGCTCGCTGGGCTGGATCAGCGATGCGGCGGGTTACCGCTATGTCGCCATCGACCCGGCCAGCGGCCTTGCCTGGCCACCGATGCCGCCGCTATTTCTGCAACTGGCCGGGCGGGCAGCCGAGGCGGCTGGGTTTCCGGGGTTTGTGCCCGATGCCTGCCTGATCAATCGCTACCAGCCCGGCGCGCGCATGGGGCTGCATCACGACAAGGACGAGCGCGATCTTGGCCAGCCCATCGTTTCAGTCTCGCTCGGCCTGCCTGCGATTTTCCAGTGGGGCGGCCAGACGCGGCGCGATACGTCGCACAAGCTCACGCTGGAACATGGCGACGTGTTGGTCTGGGGCGGCGCCGACCGCTTGCGCTATCACGGCGTGCAGCCGATCCGCCCCGGCGAACACCCGCAGGCGGGTGCCTGCCGGCTGAATCTGACGTTCCGCAAGGCTGGCTGATGTCGTCGATTTGCTGCCAACTTGCCTTGCCGGAGGGCTTTCGGGCGGGAGACATCCTGCGCTTTCATCGCCGCGATGCGCACGGTTTTGCCGAAAGGGTCGAGGCGCAATGCCTGCAAAAGGGCATGCTTTGGCAAGGCTTGTCCGCCTGCCTGCGTGTTGAATTCCTGCCTGGATCGGTGATCGCTGAGCTGGCCGTGGATGGTGGAGCGGTGGCGGCGGAGCCCCTCGAACGCCTCGTTCGGCACATGTTCGGCCTCGACCAGCCGGTTGCCGCTTTTGAACAAGCCCACGCCGACCACCCGCAACTCGGCCCCGTGCTGGCCCGCCAAAGCGGCCTGCGCGTGCCGCAGACGGCGACGCCCTTCGAAGCGTTGACCTGGGCAATCACCGGCCAGCAGATCAGCGTGGGGGCCGCGGTGGCCTTGCGTCGCAAGCTGATCGCCGCTGCCGGCGCCATGCATTCGGGCGGCCTGGCATGTTATCCGGATGCCGACCGGCTTGCCCGGCTCGATCTCGACACCCTGCGCGCCGCCGGATTCTCACAGAGCAAGGCGCAAACCCTGCTGGCCGTGAGCCGGTCGGTGCTGTTGGGCGAATTGCCACTTGATGACTGGCTGGCCGTTCCGCCCGCCGAACTCATGCGCGAACGCCTGCTCGGTATTCGCGGCATCGGGCCGTGGACAGTCAATTACACGCTGCTGCGCGGTTTTGGCTGGCTCGACGGTTCACTGCACGGCGATGCGGCCGTGCGGCGCGGCATTCAGCAACTGCCCGGCGCGCCGGAAACGGTGGGCGAAGCCTTTGCCCGCGACTGGCTGGAAAGCTTCAAGCCCTGGCGGGCGCTGGCGGCTGCCCACCTGTGGCAGGCCTTCGCCAGCGGCGAGTAAGCCTTGCCAGCGGCGAGCAGGGCGTTCAGCGGTCCTTGAAGGTCTTGTGGCAGGTCTGGCAGGTGTCGTGCACCTTGCCGTAGGCAGCGGTGATACGCGGCACATCCTTGCTCTTTGCTGCTTCCACCAGCGCGTCCGTGGTGGCGATAAATGACTGGTGCCCCTTTTCGAATTCCTCGGTCTGGCTCCACACGGCGGCCGTTGCCTTGCTCGGCGGGTAGTTCGTTTCCGGCCCGAAATGCGCCCAGGGTGCATCGCGCCGTGCCTTCAGGGCCTCGGCCAGTTCGAGAAACTTGTCGGCATCGTATTGATTCTTGCGCAGCATGACGCCCATCGGCTCAAAGGTCTTGACGATCTCCTTGAAAGCCTGCTGCCGGGTTTTGACCGGCTGGCCGGGGCGGGTGTCCTCGACCTCGCCGCAGGCGGCCAGGGTGAGGGAGATGAGCAGCATGGGGAAAATTTTTTTTGGCATGAACGGTTTCCGTCGGGAGCGTGTCACAGTGTTTTTGAAGTCGCGATTATAGGCCTTACACTGCCTGCCATTCGCTCCACCCATTCCCGCTTTGAAGAGGAAAACCCATGTTCGACCTGTATCTCGGCAACAAGAACTACTCGTCCTGGTCGCTTCGTCCCTGGCTACTCATGAAGCACTTCGCCATTCCTTTTACAGAACACATGGTTTCCGTCGCCGGGCGCGACTATAACCCGGCACTCAAGCCGCTGGCCGGCAACGCCCGCGTGCCCTGCCTGCATGAAGATGGCTTCCAGGTCTGGGACAGCCTCGCCATCGCCGAAACACTCGCCGAACGCCATCCCGAAATGTGGCCGGCGGACCCCAAGGCAAGAGCCCGCGCCCGCAGCATCTGTGCCGAAATGCATTCCGGCTTCGCCAAGCTGCGCACCGCCATGCCGATGAACCTCAAGTTCAAGCTCAAGGGCAAGCCGGCAACGCCCGAAGTGCAGCGCGACATCGACCGCGTCATCGAAATCTGGCAGGAAGCCCGCACCCAGTTCGCCACCGCCGACGGCCCCTGGCTGTTCGGCCGCTTCTCCATCGCCGACGCCATGTTCGCCCCGGTCGTCTGCCGCTTCGACGTCTACAACGTCAGCCTGCCGCCGCTCGCCGCCGCTTACCGCGACGCAGTGCTCGCCCACCCGGCCATGCAGGAATGGACCGCCGCCGCCTTGCAGGAAAGCGAAGCGCACGCTCACTACGACCAACTCGCCGACGAATACGGCGGGCCGCGTTGAAGCCGTGAGGCATTGCTGCGGTCAACCTGAAAAAACGCCATATTTTGGCAAGATGATGAACGACCATGAATCATCTTGATCTTGCCAAAAGCGTGCTGCTGGAAAATGCCGAAGTCACTTACGGCATTTTTGGCTTCATAGAAAATTCCGGCTATTTCCCGCCTTTGCCCTTCCTCACCGAGTTCTTCATGGGCGGTAGCGACCCCTGCGACCAAGATGGAAGAATGGCCCCCTGGCGCCCCTTTGCGCCGACCGAAGCGGAATACGAAACGCTCAAATCCTGGTGGATCGCCCTGCATCCCGGCACGGTTGAATCGACGCTCGGGGCGGAATCTTGGGACGAATGGGTCGCGCAAATCCTTGAGTCCTGAGGGCGAGGGGATCGTGCTGCGGTCAACCTGAAAAACCGCCAATTTTCCTGATTCAATTCGTGAATTTGTTCCTTGCGAAACAAGTGCATTGGCATCTTTGATGTACATCTGCCATTCGGCAGTTAATTCCGTGTAATTGATTTCTTCTGTGTAAAATCAGAGGCAATGTCATAACAGGCATCGACACCCGGGGGGGCGATACGATGCACGGGGGGCGGCGATTGTGATCATTCGACTGGATCGTTCTGGAACACCGGCTGCGCTGGTGGATCTGATGCGTTCGGTCGCCGCCGAGCACGGGGTTCAAGGGCTGATGGTGCTGGCCTGTGATGCCAACGGTTTTACGCCCGATCAGCTGGATGGTTTTCTTCAGGCAATGCCGTTGCCGATTTTCGGCGGCGTTTTTCCCGGGATTTTTTACGAGCGCGAAAGCCTCGTGTGCGGCGCTTTGGTGGTGGGGTTTTCCTGTCATATCGAGGTGGCGATCGTCGATGTCCTGGCGTCGCTGGATGACGAGGTGGCGCGGTGTACGCCCCAGCCGCTTCCGCCCCGGTTGCGCGATACGCAGATTCTTTTCGTTGATGCGTTTACGCCGCGCATCGATGCGTTCATCGATACGCTGTTTGATCACCAGGGTCTGGTTTTCAGGCAGATCGGGGCTGGGGCCGGGTCGTTCAGCTTCGTTCAGAGGCCATGCATCATCAGCAACCGCGGCTTGCTTCAGGATGTGGCCATACTGGCGCGCCTGTCGCTCGAAAGCCGCCTGGGGATGGCGCATGGCTGGCAGATCATTTCGGAATCGATCAAGGTTACCGGCTCGCGCAAGAATGAAATCACGCATCTTGATCACCGTCCTGCCGCTGAGGTTTATGGTGAGATCGTGGTGCGGCACGGCGGCAGGGCGCCTGATCGCGATGATTTCCTTGCGGTTGCGAAGGCCTACCCCTTTGGCATCTGCAAGCTGGGGAGCGAGGTGGTCGTGCGCGATCCGCTCGGGCTGACGCCTTCCGGCGGTATTACTTGTCCCGGTCAGGTGGCAGTGGGGACTTTCCTGCATGTTTTGCATGGCCAGCCGGACGATGTCATCCAGGCCGCAGCCCGGGCGGCAGAAATGGCGCAGGCCGACGGTGGCAAGGCGCAGCTGCGCCTGTTTTTCAATTGTCTGTCCCGTCCGCTGTTTCTTGAGGCACGGCAGATGGAAGAGCTTGATGCCGTACAGGGGGCAGAAACCCTGATCGGGGTTCAGGCGGTTGGCGAAATTTGTAACATGGGCGCGGATTACCCTGAGTTCCATAACAAGACCGCGGTACTCGGCTTGCTGGGCAGGTCGCAATGATGCTCGGCCAGGAAACGGAACTGCTCTATCAGATCTCGTTGGTGATCGGTTCGAGTAGCCATCTGGACACGATGTTGCAGCGCACGGCCGTTTCCTTGCTGCGCCACCTCAACGCCACCAGTTGTGCCGTTGTTCGGCTGGCGGGGGAGTGTGGTGAATCGATAACGCCGGTTTGCCTTTTGCCGCGCCACGCGGAGGCGAACCCGGCATGGCGCGAGCTGCACGTCTTTCTCTCGCAGGGTGACGTGACGGACGAGCCGGTGGTGGTCCGCGATGTGGCCAGAAGTGCTCACGACGGCCATCTCTACGTTTACCGCCTGATCGACTTCGGTTTTCTGGCCTTTTGTAAACACGGTGCCCCCTTGCCCCGTTCCCTGCTTGAGGCCTTCATTCCGCTGGCGGCGAAACTGGCTTTTGCAGCCCGAGCCTGCCTTGCGGATGAAAGCCAGCGCCTCGCGGCCAGTGTTTTTGAAAACAGCCAGGAAGGCATCCTGATTGCCGACGCGCGTAATCGCATCATCGATGTGAACGAGGCGTTCAGCCGGATTACCGGCTATTCGCGACTGGACGTGCTCGGGCGCAATCCCGCCTTTCTCGGTGCCGATCTGCATCCGCCGCAGTTCTTCGAGGATCTTTGGCGTGACCTGCTCACCCATGATCACTGGCGGGGGGAATTCTGGAACCGCCGCAAGGATGGCGAAGTGCTCGCCGAAATTGTATCGATCGCCGTCATTCGCAACGATGCGGGGGGCGTTCAGAATTTCGTCGCCATTTTTTCCGATATCAGTCACATCAAGGAACATGAGGCCGAGCTTCACCGCATTTCGCATTTCGACCCGCTGACCGGTCTGCCCAACCGGCGCCTGCTCGATGACCGGCTACGCCAGGCGATGAGCCATGCGGACCGCCATGCCGGGTCGGTCAGCATTTGCCTGCTCGATCTCGATGGGTTCAAGGAAATCAATGACCGCTTCGGGCACAAGATGGGGGACAACCTGCTGTGCATCGTGGCCGGGCGTTTGAAGAGTTGCCTGCGGGATGGCGATACCGTGGCGCGCTTGGGCGGCGACGAGTTTTTGCTGGTATTTCCCTCACTGTCGCATGACGGGGAATACGAGGTCATCATGCGGCGCATTCTCGAAGCCATGGCGCTGCCGGCCTGGCTTGACGGCAACCGGTTGCAGGTTTCGGCGAGCATCGGCGTGACCTTTTTTCCTGCCGACGACGTCGATGCCGATACGCTTATTCGCCACGCTGACCATGCGATGTACCAGGCCAAGCAGTCGGGCAAGAATCGCTACCAGCTGTTCGATGCGGAGCAGGACAAAAAGCTCAAGAGCCGGCGTGCCATGCTGGCGCGCGCGAGCCTCGGGCTGGAAGAGGACGAGTATCGCCTGCACTACCAACCCAAGATCGATCTGCACACGGGCGATGTGGTTGGTGCCGAAGCCTTGATCCGCTGGTACCACCCGGAAAACGGAGTGCATCTACCGAACGACTTTCTGCCGCCGCTGAGCGGCCATCTCTTCGAGATCGATCTGGGCAACTGGGTAGTGGCCGAAAGCGCGCGGCAGTATGCCCGCTGGCGCGCCGAGGGCCTGCGTTTACCGATCAGCATCAATGTCAGTGCGGCCTACCTTCAGCACGAAAGCTTCATTCCCGCGCTGCAAACCGCGCTGGCCGACTTGCCGGCGGACGCTGCCCGCGATTTCGAAATCGAGATTCTCGAAACGACGGCAATCTCGCGGATGGACGATGTGTCGCGCACGCTGGCTGAATGTGCGGCGCTGGGCGTGAGCATTGCGCTGGACGATTTCGGTACCGGGTACTCCTCGCTCAGCTATTTCCGCAAGCTTCCGATCAATACCCTGAAGATCGACTGTGAGTTCGTTCGCAACATGCTCGATAACGCCGCCGATCACAGCATCGTCGAAGCCATCGTGCGTCTGGCGCTAGCCTTCAATCGCGATGTGGTGGCCGAAGGGGTGGAGAGCATCGAACACGCCGCCTGTCTCTATCGCCTCGGGTGCCGGGTGGCCCAGGGATTCGCCTTCGCCGTCCCGCTGCCGGCCGGAGACCTGCCTGACTGGATTGAGACCTGGAAGAAGAGTTCGCTGTGGCGTCAGCTGCATTTTCACACTGAGTTTTTCGCCGGGCCGCCATCCCATCAGTTTCCACTCTATTCCACGCCTGATTTCGGCTTGTGAAGCCAGCCCTGCGTGGCCTGTGTTATAAAGCAGAAAATTTCCCGAAAGCCGTGAAACCATGAGCCAACAAGACGATTCCGTTGTATTCGGTACCGAAGACATTCTGCGCAGCCTGTGCAATTCGGTGACCAAGGTGCTGACTGTGGCAACTCATAGCCAGATTCATTATTCCGGCATGGTGCAGCGCATTACCAAAACCTGCCTGAAACCGGATATTGGCTGTTTCGTGCTGTTCGACGGCGGGTTTTCCGGTTTGGTGGTGATCAATTTCTCGGCCTCGGCGGCGATGGAACTGTACGAGAGCTACATGCTCAACATGGGCATGGCGAAAAGCGATCTGGCGTCGTCGCATACCTCGGACGAGGTGAGCAACGTCATGGGCGAGTTGATGAACCAGATTGTCGGCGACTTTACCGGCAAGGTGGCGCGCGAGTTGCAGACGCATATCACGCAGAACCAGCCGAAAATGCTGGCGCTCAACAAGCAGGTGATGCTCAGCGTTGACACCAATCTCGACAAGCCGGAGTCGCGGCGGGTGACTTTCTACACCGGCCGCCACAACATTTTCTATCTCGAACTGGCGATGGATCGTACCGAGTTCATCAAGCTCAACGAGTTCGATGCGGGCGAAGAGATCGATCCGGACGCCCTGCTGGCCGAGGCCAACGCTCTGCTGGCCGAACCGGCGGCGCCCGAGACGACGAGCAGCGAACAGGACGAATTCCTCAAGTCGCTTGGAATGTAAGGCGTCAGGCGCCGCGCATCTTGCTCAGAGCGAGGTTCGCGGCAGCGGTGCGGGTTTCCACACCGAGTTTCTCGAAGACATGTTCCAGGTGTTTGTTCACCGTGCGCGGGCTGTTGCCGAGAATGTCGCCGATGTCGTTGCTGGTCTTGCCCTGCACCACCCAATAAAGCACCTCGGCCTCGCGCTGGGTGAGGCGGAAGGCGGCGATCAGCGATTCGATGGCCGATGCGTCGTTTTCCTCGCGCAGGACGACCAGCCATTCGTCGTCGCCGGTCTGGTCGTGGAATGAAGCGAGCAGGCGTCGGCTGCCGTTGCTGGTGAGCAGCGCCGCGGGGTCGCGCTGGTCGCGGCGGGCGCGGTGGGCATTGGCGATCCAGTTGAGCAGTTCTTCCGGTGCCACGTCTTCCGGGTTGGCGAAATAATCGTTGAGCAGTTTCTTGGCCAGCGGCGTCTGCCAGACGAGCCGGCCATCGCGGGCGCGTACGGCCACCGTGGCCTGGCCGAAAGCATCGAGTGCCGTTCGCGCCTGCTTCATCTGGCGGGCGTTCTGCATGTGGGCGGCAATGCGCGCCAGCACCTCGGGCGGGCGGATCGGCTTGGTCACGTAATCGGCCCCGCCGGCGGCAAAGGCGGCGACGACGTGTTCGGTTTCGGTCAGCCCGGTCATGAAGACGATGGGAATGTGCTGGGTGGCGAAATCGGCCTTCAGGCGCCGTGCCACTTCGAAGCCGTCCATGCCGGGCATGATGGCGTCGAGCAGGATGACGTCGGGCAGGCTCTGGCGGGCACGCTGCAGCGCAGTTTCGCCATTGGTGGCGACGAGCACGGTATGGCCGGCTTCGTCCAGCGCATCGTGGAGCAGCGACAGGTTTTCCGGTACGTCGTCCACGATGAGGACGATGTCGGAGATATTGCGATCAACGTTCGGCATCGCGGGTTTTCCTGAGAATTTCTTTCATGGCGTCGAACTGGAATTGTCGCGCCAGATCGCGCAGGACGCGGACAAATTCCCCATGTTGCGGGTCAATTTTTTCGATTTCGGCCAGTTTGTTGAGGATGCCGCGTAGGTAGCCCAGCCCGATCAGCTCGTCGAGCGCGGCGAGGTGGTCGGCTGCGGGCGCAATCAGCGGTGGCGGTTCGCTGGGCACGGCAGCGACCACCACCGGTGTGTCGGCGGTCACCCAGGTCAGCGAAAGCTTGTCGCCGATCCAGGCCAGCAGTTCGTTGACGCGCAGCGGCTTGACGATGAAGTCGGCGGCCGGAATGCCGACATCGTTGTCCAGCCCTTTGTCGAAGGCATTCGCGGAGAGGATGGCGATGTGGGCGTCGGTGAGCCTTTGCTGGCGAATGCGGCGGATGGTTTCCCAGCCGTCGATGCCGGGCATGCCGAGGTCCATGAACACGAGGTGCGGGGCGAAGCCCGGAATGACCTGCAAGGCTTCGTAGCCGCTGGCTGCCTGTTCGACCACGAAACCCAGCGGTTCGAGCACGCTTTGCAGCATGTCGCGGTCCACCTTTTCGTTGTCGACCACCAGGATGCGCTGGCGCACGCCGACGTAGCCGATGCGGTTGAGGCGCGGCAGCTCGCGCGCCGCCTGCGTGGAGTGCACCTGCGGCAGGAAGAGACGGATGCGGAAAAGCGTGCCTTCGCCCAGCGTGCTGGACACCTGCATTTCGCCGCCCATCAGGTCAGTGAGCATGCGGGCGATGGTCAGGCCGACACCGCTGCCACCGGCCTGCGCCGTGCTGCCGCGCACGAAAGGTTCGAAAATGCGTTCCAGTTCGGCGCCGGGAATGCCCGGGCCGCTGTCGCGAATTTCAAAGACGGCCATGTCGCGCCGGCATTCGACGCTGAATTCGACGCCGCCGCGTACGGTGAATTTGACGGCGTTGCCCAGTACGTTGATGAGAATCTGGCGCAGGCGCTTTTCGTCGGCGCGCACTACCGCCGGCAGCTCGCCGTTCGTCCGGTATTCGAAGGACAACCCCTTGTTGCGGGCTTGCAGTTCGAACATGCCGACGATCTGCTGCATGAAGTCGGGGAAATCGAGCGCCTTGACCTCAAGCGTCAGCTTGCCGCCTTCAATGCGGGCAATGTCGAGCGTGCCTTCGATGACCGAGAGCAAATGGTCGCCGGATTTGCGGATGACGCTGACTGCCTGCTTGCGGTTGGGCGGCACGCTTTCGTCGCCATCGAGAATCTGTGCGTAGCCGAGAATGCTGTTGAGCGGCGTGCGCAGTTCGTGGCTGATTGCCGTGATGTAGCGACTTTTCGCCTGGTTGGCCTGTTCGGCGATCAGCTTTGCCTTTTGCAGCGCTTCGTCGGTGCGCTGGTGCGATTCGATTTCCTGGATGAGCAGCTGGGTCTGGCGGTTTGATTCCTCTTGTGCGACCTGCCGGCTTTGCTGGGTCAGCACCATCCACCACGCTGCTACGCCGGAAAGCAGGAGCAGGGCGGCAAAGGCCTTGATGAAGCTGTCTTGCAGGGCACTCACCAGTAGCGGCTGGCCGGTGCCGACGGCGAGCAGTTCATGGGTGTACAACACGCCAAGGACGAGGGCGAGCACCGGCACGACGCCGGTCATCAGCAGCAGGTAGTGGCCGAGCCCGGTCTCCAGATAAGGCAGGATGGGGGCAGGCAGCAGGCGACGCAGCACGGCGTTCCACTGCGCGGTGAGGTTGGCTTGCGGTTTGCACAGATCGTGACAACGGGCGTCGAGCGAGCAGCACAGCGAACAGATGTCGCCCTGATAGGCCGGGCAATGGGCCATGTCATCGCTCTCGTATTCGCGTTCGCAAATTGCGCATTTTTTCAGGTTCACCGCGGAATCGCCCGATGGAGCGGCAGCGGGCGGCTGCGGCGGACGCGCCAGGTAGTAACGTCCGCGGGTTGCCCAGGCAATCAGCGGCGAGACGAGCAGGGCGCTGCCCAGCGCAACGAACGAGGCGTAAGGCTGGATGTCGGGGCCGAACAGGCCGACGAAGGCGGCGACCGAGAACAGCGAGGCGATGCCCATGGCGCCGACGCCGACCGGGTTGATGTCGTAGAGATTGCTGCGCTTGAACTCGATCCCCGGCGGCGAAAGGCCGAGCGGTTTGTTGATGACAAGATCCGCGACCACCGCCGCCATCCATGAAATGGCGATGTTCGAGTACAGCCCGAGCACCTGGCCAAGCGCCTTGAACACGTCGAGTTCCATGAGCAGCAGGGCGATCATGGTATTGAAGACGACCCAGACGACACGTCCCGGATGGCTGTGCGTCAGCCGGGCGAAAAAGTTCGACCAGGCGAGCGAGCCGGCGTAGGCGTTGGTGACGTTGATCTTCAATTGCGAAACGACGACGAAGAGGGCTGTGGCGGCGATGGCCAGCGTCGTGTTGTTGAACACGTGCGAAAAGCCGATCAGGTACATCTGGTTCGGGTCAACGGCCTTGGCAGCGGGTACGGCGTTGCGTAGCGCCAGCCAGGCGAGCAGGGCGCCACCCAGCATCTTGAGAATGCCGGGCACGACCCAGCCCGGCCCCCCGATGATGACGCCCAGCCACCAGCGTCTCCGGTTGGCCTGCGTGCGTTCCGGCATGAAGCGCAGGTAATCGACCTGTTCCCCCATCTGGGTGACCATGGCGATGCCGACGGTGAGGGCGGCACCGAAGAGGTGCGGGTTGAAACGGCCGCCGTCGCCGTTTTCGCCGGCATAGGCGAGCAGGCCGCTGAAGGCATCCGGCTCTTCCATGATCACGAAAACGTAGGGCAGGATGAGCAGGAAAATCCACAGCGGCTGCGTCCATGCCTGCAACTTGCTGATTGCGGTCACGCCATGGGTGACCAGCGGAATGACGACGAGCGCGCAGATCAGGTAGCCCCAGGCCGGGGGAATGCCGAAGGCCAGTTCCAGCGCATAGGCCATGATCGCCGCTTCGAGCGCGAAGAAAATGAAGGTGAACGAGGCGTAGATCAGCGAGGTGATGGTCGAGCCGATATAGCCGAAGCCCGCGCCGCGCGTCAGCAGATCCATGTCCAGCCCATGTTTTGCAGCGCTGTGGCTGATCGGCAGGCCGATCAGGAAAATGATCAGCCCGGTGGCGAGAATCGCCCAGAAGGCATTGATGAAGCCGGCGTTCACCAGCATGGTGGCGCCGACGGCTTCCAGCACGAGGAAGGAGGCCGCGCCGAACGCAGTATTGGCAACACGCAGTTCCGACCATTTGCGGAAACTGCGTGGCGTGAAGCGCAGGGCGTAATCTTCGAGCGTCTCGTTGGCGACCCAGGTGTTGTAGTCGCGGCGTATCTTGATGACGCGCTGGGTGGGCGGTGGGGCAGAATGAGTCATGCCGGGCACCAAGCATGTTCCATGCCCTGCTTTGGGGCACGTTTTTTCGAAGGATGCGCCCCGCTTTGGTGCGTAATTTCGGCGGGCGAGCCTTGGCAAGGTGCATGGGCGTACGGCACCGGGGTGAATCCGGTCGATTTCGGGCTGGTTCGGGTCTTGCTTTTAGGGGGAAGACCCTTTGCCCGGAGCCACCCGTGTCCATCCATGTCGCACTGAATCACGTTACCCATTATTCCTACGACCGCCTGGTCAACCTCGGGCCGCAGGTTGTTCGCCTGCGGCCCTGTCCGCATTCGCGGACGCGGATCCTGTCCTATTCCCTGAAGATCGGCCCGGAAAAGCACTTCATCAACTGGCAGCAGGACCCGCAGGGCAATTACCTGGCGCGCCTGGTGTTCCCGGAGAAGACCCGCGAGTTCCGGGTCGAGGTGGATCTGGTCGCCGAAATGTCGGTGATCAATCCCTTCGACTTCTTCCTGGAACCGCACGCCGAAAAAATCCCCTTCGCCTACGAGAGCACCGAACGCCACGAACTGGCGCCCTATCTCTACAAAGTGAATTACGGCCCGCTGTTCGATCAGTACGTCGCCAGTATTTCCCGCGAGGAGACGCGCAGCGTCGATTTCCTCGTTGCCCTCAATGCCCGCCTGCAACGGGATATCAGCTACACCATCCGCATGGAGCCCGGGGTCCAGACGCCGGAAGAAACCCTGGCCAAGCGTTCGGGGTCCTGCCGCGATTCCGCCTGGTTGCTGGTGCAGGTGTTACGCCACCTGGGGTTGGCGGCGCGTTTCGTGTCCGGGTATCTGATCCAGTTGACCGCCGATGTGAAGTCGCTCGACGGCCCGTCCGGCCCGGAAGCAGATTTCACCGATTTGCACGCATGGACCGAAGTGTATCTGCCGGGCGCCGGCTGGATCGGCCTTGATCCGACCTCGGGGCTGTTTGCCGGCGAAGGCCACATTCCTCTCGCCTGCACGCCCGAGCCTTCATCGGCCGCACCGGTCAGCGGTGGGGTGGACAAGTGCGAGGTCGAATTTGCCCACCACATGCAGGTCAACCGCATCTGGGAGGCGCCGCGGGTCACCAAACCCTACAGCGATGAGCAGTGGCAGGAAATCGAAGGCCTCGGGCATCGCATTGACGACCGCCTGCGGCAACTCGATGTGCGTCTGACGCAGGGCGGCGAGCCGACCTTCGTGGCGGTCGACGATCCGGATGGCGCGGAATGGAATACCGCCGCGCTGGGGCCAACCAAACGCATTTTTGCGGCCGATCTTTTTCATCGCCTGCGCGAGAAATACGCACCGAACGGCCTCATGCACTTCGGGCAGGGTAAGTGGTATCCCGGCGAACAACTCCCGCGCTGGAGTCTGAACTGCTTCTGGCGCAAGGATGGCGAGCCGATCTGGAATGCGCCTGCGCTGTATGCCGATGAGAGCGTCGATTACGGTGTGACGGCCGAGCAGGCGGACGATTTCCTCAAGCGCGTTGCCCGCCGCCTCGGGGTGAGCGACGAGTATGTCTTTCCAGCTTTCGAGGATGTCTATTACTACATGTGGCGCGAGCGCCGCCTGCCAGGCAACGTCGATCCCTTCGATTCGCGGGTCGACGACGCACTCGAGCGCGAACGCCTGATGAAGGTGTTTTCGCAGGGCATGACCCATACCGTCGGCCATACGCTCCCGATCATGAAGAATGTCTGGGGCGAGTGGCAGACCGGGCCGTGGTTCCTGCGGGCGGAGCGTTGCTATCTCTTCCCCGGCGATTCGGCCATGGGCTACCGCCTGCCGATTGATTCGCAGCCGTGGGCTGCACAGAGCGACTATCCCTACGTTAATCAGCCTGACGCCGAAACGGCGACCGATCCGCTGGCCAGCTACGCCGCCCTGCGTGCCCGTGTCTCAGGTGAGCGCGCCGCCCGTGCACCGCAGATGCAGGATCGCCGCAGCGCCGCCTTCGGCCATGCCGGGGGTAAGGGGCGTGCCTGGGAAAAGCCGACCGATACCCGGCCTGGCTTCAAGGAATCGGCGGGCTGGATCACGCGTCTGGCCATGTGTGCCGAGCCGCGCGAGGGCAGACTATACATCTTCATGCCGCCGACCCAGACGCTTGACGACTATCTGGAGATCGTCGCGGCGGTCGAGGCGACGGCGGACGAAATGAGCCTGCCAGTTATCCTCGAAGGTTACGAACCTCCTTCCGACCCGCGCATCACCCATTTTCGTGTGACGCCGGACCCCGGTGTCATCGAGGTGAATATTCACCCGGCGCGCAGTTGGGACCAACTGGTCGAGCAGACCACCCACCTCTACGAAGCGGCCCATTATTCGCGGCTGACCACTGAAAAATTCATGGTCGACGGTCGCCATACCGGTACCGGGGGCGGCAATCACTTCGTGCTCGGCGGCGCCACGCCGAACGATTCGCCCTTCCTGCGCCGGCCGGATCTGCTCAAGAGCCTGATTGCCTACTGGCACAATCACCCGAGCCTCTCCTATCTGTTCTCCGGTCTGTTCATCGGCCCGACCAGCCAGGCGCCACGTATCGACGAGGCACGCAACGATTCGTTGTACGAACTGGAAATTGCCTTCAAGCAGATTCCGCAGCCGGGTGGTGTGGTTCCTCCGTGGCTCATTGACCGCATCCTGCGCAACCTGCTCACGGATGTGACCGGTAACACGCACCGTTCCGAGTTCTGCATCGACAAGCTCTACTCGCCGGATGGCCCGACCGGCCGCCTTGGCCTTCTAGAGCTGCGCGCCTTCGAAATGCCGCCGCATGCGCGCATGTCACTGGCCCAGCAACTGCTGCTGCGCGCCCTGATCGCCCGCTTCTGGGAAGAGCCTTACGAGGCGGCACGTCTCACCCGCTGGGGCACCGAGTTGCACGATCGTTTCATGCTGCCTTTCTTTGCCGCGCAGGATTTCCGCGATGTGATGGAAGAAATGGGTGCCGCCGGCTATCCCTTCAAGGCCGAATGGTTCGCTCCCCATTTTGAGTTCCGCTTCCCGAAATACGGTGATTTCGCCGTCAAGGGCATGGAATTCGAATTGCGCCACGCGCTCGAACCCTGGCATGTCATGGGTGAGGAAGGCGCCATCGGCGGCACGG
Organism: uncultured Dechloromonas sp.; assembly: GCA_964583695.1. Taxonomy (GTDB): domain Bacteria; phylum Pseudomonadota; class Gammaproteobacteria; order Burkholderiales; family Rhodocyclaceae; genus Azonexus. The sequence continues at coordinate 97,035 of CAZOWA010000001.1, read as the reverse complement.
TCCGCTACGTCGATTCCTCGGTCGAACGCGTCCAGGTCAAGATCAAGGGCATGGCACCCGACCGCTACGTGTTGACCTGCAATGGCGTCCCCGTGCCGCTGCAGAACACCGGTACAAACGGCGAGTTCGTCGCCGGCGTGCGCTACCGCGCCTGGCAGCCGGCGTCCTGCCTGCATCCGACCATCGGCGTTCATGCGCCGCTGGTTTTCGACATCGTCGATACCTGGATGCAGAAATCGTTGGGCGGGTGCCAGTACCATGTGGCACATCCGGGCGGGCGCAATTTCGATACCTTCCCGGTCAATGCTTTCGAGGCTGAAAGCCGTCGTCTTGCACGTTTCTTCCGCTTCGGCCACACGCCGGGCAAGATGCAGGTCGGGGTGCCGGAGGTCAGCGCCGAGCACCCGTTTACGCTAGACTTGCGCCGGTTTTGATCAAAAATTCAGGTTGACCGCAGAACAGGCCGTTTTCGGCCTGTTTTTGCTGAAAAAGACTCAATGGCTCGCACCCTTCTCGCTATCTATCCGCAAAGTGCCCGACGTTACGACGAGATGTTGTTGGCGGATGGCGCGGTGCGTCCGCACTGGCGAAAATTCTTCATCCATCTCGATTCGGTGGCGCCGGACGAGATGCGCCGCCGGCTCGATTTCGTCGACCGGCGGATTCAGGAAAACGGCGTTACCTACAATGTTTACGCTGATCCCGGTGGTGCCGACCGCCCCTGGGCGCTCGATCCGGTTCCTCTGATCATTCCGCACGCCGAATGGGCGCAAATCTCGGCTGCGGTCAGCCAGCGCGCCCGGCTGTTCAATGCCATGCTCGCCGATATCTACGGCGAGCAGACGCTGCTCGCCGAAGGGCTGCTGCCCCCGGCGCTGGTCTACGGCCAGCATGGTTACCTCTGGCCCTGTCGCGGCATCAAGCCGCCGGGCGATGTCTGGCTGCACAATTACGCGGTCGATCTTGCCCGCGCCCCGAACGGCCGCTGGTGGGTCATCGCCGACCGGACGCAGGCGCCTTCGGGAGCGGGGTATGCGCTGGAAAACCGCCTCGTCGTTTCACGCGTCTTCCCGGAAATGTTCCGTGACCTGCATGTCGAGCATCTCGCCGATTTCTTCCGCGACCAGCAGGATGGCTTGACCGCCCTGGCGCCGGTCGATGGCGACGAGCAGCCGCACATCGTGCTGCTGACGCCGGGGCCATACAACGAAACCTATTTCGAGCACGCCTATCTTGCCCGCTACCTGGGCTTCCCGCTGGTCGAAGGGCAGGATCTGACGGTGCGTGGCGAAACCGTTTATCTGAAAACACTGCGCGGGCTGAAGCGGGTGCACGTCATCCTGCGCCGGCAGGACGACGATTATTGCGACCCGCTCGAACTGCGCGGCGATTCGGCGCTCGGCATTCCCGGGCTGATCAATGTTGCACGCGCCGGTCGCGTGGTCATTGCCAATGCGCTGGGCAGCGGCCTGCTCGCCTCCGGTGCGCTGATGGGTTTCCTGCCCGCCATCTGCCGCCATCTGCTCGGTGAAAAGCTGGCCATGCCCTCGGTGGCGACCTGGTGGTGCGGCGAGAAGCCGGCCCTGGAGTACGTCAAGGAGAATTTCGACGACCTCGTCATCAAGCCGGCCTATCCGACCCAGCGCATGGATCCGGTTTTCGGTTACGAGCTCGAAGGTGAGGCGCGTGCCGAGATGCTGCGCCGCATCGAGGCTCGTCCGCACGCCTATGTCGCACAGGAAATGGTCGAGCTGTCGCAGGCACCGACCTGGAGCCGCTCGCACGAACGCCGTCTGCTGGCCCGCCCGGTTGGCCTGCGTGCCTATGCCGTTTCGTCTCCGGGGGGGTATTCGGTCATGCCGGGCGGGCTGGCGCGGGTTGCCACCGGCGCCAACGCCCGCATCATTTCGATGCAGCGCGGCGGGGCATCCAAGGATGCCTGGGTGCTCAGCGATGGCCCGGTCAGCGAATTCAGCCTGCTCAAGCCTTCGGTCGGGGTGCGCGATCTGGTGCGTTCCGGCGCCAACCTCTCGTCGCGCGTGGTCGAAAACCTGTTCTGGCTGGGCCGCTATTCCGAACGCTTCGACGATAGCGCGCGCATGTTGCGCGTGGCGCTTGGCCGTCTGGTCGAGGGCGGCGGTGAAAAGACGCCGGCTGTGGTGTCGTCGATGGAGCTGGCCCGGGTGCTTGGCATCCTGCCGACGCCTGAAGAAGACGATGAGGTGGTCGAGGCCGGAGATCATGTCCTGCTCGAGGCGATCTACAATCCAGCCCAGCCGGGTAGCCTGGCCGGCAATATCCGCAGCCTGATGTGGTCGGCAACACATGTCCGGGAGCGGCTTTCCATCGATCACTGGCATTCGCTCAACCGCCTGCAACGCGAGCAGCAGGGGGCGCAGAGCGTTCATCCGTCGTTGCCGGAAGCCATCGTCTTTCTCGATCGCGTGCTTGGAGTGTCGTCTTCCCTGACCGGTTTTGCCATGGACAACATGACGCGTGATGACGGCTGGCGTTTCCTCATCATCGGCCGTCGTCTGGAGCGCCTGTCGTTCTTCGCGCAGGCCATCGCCGGTTTCCTGCGCCTGCCGTCGACGCGCGGTGCCGGTTGTCTGGAATGGTTGCTTGAACTGGCCGATTCGATCATTACCTATCGTTCGCGTTATTCTCGCCAGCCTGAATTGTTGCCGGTCATCGACCTTCTGGTGTTTGACGACAGCAATCCGCATGGAGTTATTTTCCAGGCCAGTGTGCTGTCCAGATATCTGGACCGGATGGCGCGCGAACTGGGGGCAGTCTTTGATGATGATCTGGCCAACAGCTTGCACGCGCTGCGCGATTTCGATCTCGAGCGGCTGGAGAATGTGCGTTTCGCCGATCTCAATGCCTGCACGGTCTGCAACGAACTGGCCGATCTGCTCGATGTGCTGAACGTCACGGCCATCCGCATTTCCGATGCGCTCGGGATGCGTTATTTCACTCACGTTGGCGATGTCAGCAGACAAACGATGGCACTGTGATCATGGAAAAACACCTCGTTCGCTACCACGTGTTGCATGAAACCCGCTATGACTACGGTTGCCCGGTGTCGCTCTCGCAGCAGCAGCTGCATCTGGCGCCGCGCAAACTGGGTTGGCAGGAAATCGAGACCCAGGAAATCGATATCGAGCCGGCGCCGGGTTGGCGCCGTGACGGGCTGGACGCCTTCGACAATCCGACGACGTGGATCGCTTTCCATGCACCGCATGACCGTCTGCTGATCCGTTCACGGATGACGGTCGGCATCATGCCCCACCTGCCTGAAGCAATCGAGGAATCCCAGCCCTGGGAGCAGGTGCGCGACCAACTGGCCTACGACGCTTCGGCGCCGAGCCCGGAGGATCTCGACGCGGTCCGCTTTCTCTTTGAAAGTCCGCATGTGCGGGTCAAGCACGAACTGGCTGCCTATGCGGCTGATTGCTTCCCGCCGGATTGTCCGGTGCTGGTCGGGGCGCGGAACCTGATGGCCAAGATTTTCCGTGAATTCAAGTTCGATCCCGAAGCCACCACGGTATCGACACCGGTACTCGAAGTGCTTGAGAAAAAACGCGGTGTCTGCCAGGACTTCGCGCATCTGATGATTGCCTGCCTGCGCGCGCTGGGCTTGTCGGCGCGTTACGTCAGCGGCTACCTGCTCACCCGCCCACCGCCGGGCAAGCCGCGCCTGATCGGTGCCGATGCCTCGCATGCCTGGGTTTCCGTTTATGCACCGTGCAGCGAAAACCATTGGGTCGATTTCGATCCGACCAACAATCTTCTGCCCGATACCCAGCACATCACGGTTGCTGTCGGGCGTGACTTTTCGGACATTTCGCCCTTGCGCGGGATCATCCTTGGCGGCGGCGGTACCGAGCCGGAAGTCGCTGTGACGGTCGTGCCGCTCGACGAGGAGGAGCTTCCCGCAGGGTTGTGCGAAGAACTCGCGACGGGGGCGGACAGCGACTGATGGCGCGGCTCGCCATCATTGGGGGTGGTCCGGCGGGTCTGATGGCGGCGGAAGTCGCCGCAGGTGCGGGGGCGGACGTCAGCGTGTTCGATGCGATGCCTTCGGTCGGGCGCAAGTTCCTGATCGCTGGCAAGGGCGGCATGAACATCACCCATGCCGAACCGCTCGCGGATTTCAAGCGACGCTATGGCGAGCGTGAACCTGTGATTGCACCGCTGCTCGATGCTTTTGGCCCGGCGGAATTGCGCGAATGGATTCACGGTCTCGGTATCGAGACTTTTGTCGGTACCTCCGGGCGTGTCTTTCCCCGGGAAATGAAGGCCGCACCGCTCTTGCGTGCGTGGTTGCACCGCCTGCGCGCGCGGGGTGTCCATTTCAATGTCCGGCACCGCTGGCAAGGCTGGACGGCAGCGGGGGCACTGCGTTTTGCGACGCCGGCGGGCGAGATCACCCACCACGCGGACGCAGTCATTCTCGCGCTCGGCGGCGGCAGCTGGGCAAAGCTGGGTTCGGACGGAGCCTGGGTTCCCTTGCTTGCCGGGCACGATGTGCCAGTGGCTCCGCTCAAGCCCGCTAACTGCGGTTTCGATGTGAACTGGTCGGCCCATTTCAGCCAGCGTTTCGCGGGAGCGCCCGTGAAGTCGGTCATTGCGAGGGTGGGAAGCCTGCGTCAGCAGGGCGAATTCAACATTACCGCCAGTGGCATTGAAGGCGGCCTGATCTATGCGCTCTCCGCCCCGTTGCGCGATGCGCTGGAGGCTGGTCAGCCCGCGGTGATTACCCTTGATCTGGCGCCCGGACGCAGTCTTGAACGCCTGACCGCGGACCTTTCCCGTCCGCAGGGACGGGATTCGCTGACCAATCACCTGCGTCGGCGGGCAGGTATCGAAGGGGTGAAGGCGGGTTTGATTCGTGAATTCAGCCCGTTTTTCGGGTTGACCGCAGCAGCCATCGCTGCCACGATCAAGGCCCTGCCCATGCCGGTCGCATCGCCTCGTCCGCTCGATGAAGCGATCAGTACGGCTGGCGGGGTGATGTTCGAGGCCCTCGATGACGGATTGATGTGTCGGCACCAGCCTGGTTTGTTTTTCGCCGGTGAAATGCTGGACTGGGAAGCGCCTACCGGCGGTTATCTGCTGACGGCTTGCCTGGCCAGTGGCTACCGGGCCGGACTGGCGGCCGCGGCATGGTTGGGGCAAGGGCAGTAGACGAGCGTTTCAATGCGGATTATGCGCTTTGGTATATATATCAAATTTGATGATTTTCGGTACAATGAGCATACTTGCTGCCCTTCTGGCAGCGGGATGATTGCTTGGGGGATGCTTGGTGCAGACGTGTGTACTGGTCGTTGATGACGAGCCCATCGGGCGGGAAATGCTGGTCGAGAACCTCAGTGTCGAGGGTTATCGGGTGATCGAAGCCGATTCGGGTGAATCGGCGTGGCGCCTGATCACCGAGATGCCCGAGCAGTTCGATGCCATCCTGCTTGATCGCATGATGCCGGATATGGATGGCATCGAGATTCTGCGCCGGGTGAAGTCGCGGCCGGACATGATGCATGTGCCGGTCATCATGCAGACCGGAATGACCGCCGATGCCGATGTTCTCGAAGGTCTGCAGGCGGGAGCCTACTATTACCTGCCCAAGCCGTTCTCGGCGGACACCCTGCTGGCCATCGTCGCTGCAGCGACGCGGGATTACCTCAGTCACAAGGAGCTGGCCGAAGAGGTCAAGCGGCAGGGCAGCATATTGGCCTGTCTGGCCGAGGCGCGCTTTGTCTTTCGTACACCGGATGAGGCACGCAATCTGGCGACGCTGCTTGCCAATGCGGCACCAGAACCGGCTCGTGTCGTGCTCGGTCTGTCGGAGTTGCTTCTCAACGCCATCGAACACGGAAATCTTGGCATCGGCTATGCCAAGAAGTCTCGACTGATCGAAGAAAACCGTCTGCAAAGCGAAATCGAGAGCCTGCTGCGCTCGCCGGATATCGGTGCGCGCTGTGCCGAACTGGTGATTCGCCGCAGTGCGCGCGAGCTGAGTTTTCACATTACCGATCAGGGCAAGGGGTTCGACTGGCACAACTATCTGGAAATGAGTCCGGAACGCGCCTTTGATACCCATGGTCGCGGTATTGCGATGTCGCGCATGATCAGCTTCGACCGTATCGAGTACTTCGGTGCGGGAAACGAGGTTGAAGCGGTGATTTTTCTCTAATCGACCGGCAGTTGACCGACCAGAGCCGGATCGTTCCGGATCACCCGACAGAGAATCTCCAGGGCGACAGGGAAGTCGAAATCTTCCAGGGCGTTACTGAAGCACGGGTAGTCGTCGCGCAGTAGCGCTTCCAGCGGGAGGTGCGAATGCTGGGCGAGCTGGATGCTCTGCATGTTGTCTTCCTTGAGCAGGGCAAGCAGATTTTTGAGTAGCGGCAACAGCGTGGTGTGGTCCATTGTGGTGGGTATGGCTGTCGCTGCATGCGCTCCGAGCGCGGCATGCAGTGTCTGGTTCTGGCTTGCGGCGATTTCCTGCAACTGATTCAGGCGCGACTCGATGCTGGCGCTGACTTCCTCCAGACGCAGAGCCTGTTCCAGTTCTGCGGCGGCCTGACGTGTTGCCTGAAGCCCGAGCGTGCCGGCAGCGCCTTTCAGGGTATGGGCCTGGCGTTGTGCGGTCGGGCGGTCGCCGGTGTCGAGTGTGCGGCGGATTTCGTCGGGGAAATGTTCGTAGTGCGCGAGATATTTTTCGAGCAGACCGAGGTATTTGTCGACCTTGCCACTCAGCGTAGCAAGGCCGGCTGCCGTATCGAATCCGGGATGGCGGGCCAGTTCATCGAGGATGCCGGACGACGGCCCGTTGTCGGCAGGCACGGGCTGGATTACGGCAAGTGCCGGCTTGATTGCGTGCCCACCGGTAGACTGGGCCGGCAGCCAGTGCAGCAATGTCTCGTACAGTTCGGCAAGTTCGAAAGGCTTGCCAAGGTGGTCGATCATTCCCGCCGCCTCGCAGGCCGCGCGGTCTTCGGCAAAGGCATTGGCGGTCATCGCGATAATCCGGGTTTCTGATCGGCCAGGCAGGGCCAGGATGCGTCGAGTGGCCTCGAGGCCGCCCATGACCGGCATCTGCATGTCCATCAGGATCAGGTCGTAATCGGTAAGGCGTGCCATGTTGACGGCGATCTGACCATTTTCCGCCGTGTCTGCGGTCAGTCCGGCGCCGGCCAGAATGTCGAGCGCGACCTCACGGTTCAACGGATCATCATCGACCAGGAGAATCAGTGCTCCACTACGCGTGTTACGAATTTCCTCTTCCGCATCGATGGCAACCGGCAGCTTCTCTGCGCTGGTAGTAGCAGCTCCAAGCCAGGCCGTCATCCAGAAGGTACTGCCCTGACCGGGCGTGCTTTCAAGGCCGGTCTCGCCACCCATCATGCCCGCCAACTGCCGGCTGATGGCCAGGCCCAAACCGGTGCCCCCGTAGCGGCGTGTGGTCGATGTATCGGCCTGCTCGAAAGGTTTGAACAGGCGCTCGCGTACTTCCGGTGTGACGCCGATCCCGCTGTCTTCAACCGAAAAGCGCAGCATGACATCGCCGGCCCTGCGTTCCAGAACCTCGACACGCAAGGTGATATGACCGTTTTCGGTGAATTTGATGGCGTTCGAAAGATAGTTGAGCAGCACTTGCTGAAGGCGCTTGCTGTCGCCGTACAGCATCTTGGGCAGCAGCGGGTCGATTTCGGTGCGCAGGCTGAGTCCTTTGTCGCGAATCCGGAACTCGACCATTTCGAGCGCGTTACGAATGAGCTGCTCAGTCGAGAAATCGCTGTTTTCCAGGCTGAGTTTTTCTGCCTCGATCTTCGAGATGTCGAGAATGTCGTTGATGACACCCAGCAAATGCTGGGCCGAGTCGGCAACCTGGCTGAGCCTCCTGTTCATGCGATCCTCGGTGACTTCCCGGCGCATCAGGTGGGTAAGCCCGATGACTGCATTGAGCGGTGTGCGGATTTCGTGGCTCATGTTGGCGAGGAAGGCGCTCTTTGCCCGGTTGGCACGCTCCGACTCGGCCTTGGCTTCAGCCAGTTCGGTGGTGCGGGCTTCCACCATGATTTCCAGCCGTTGCCGGTAATCGTCGAGTTCGGCCTCGACCTGGCGACGCTTCGTGACATCGGTCGCGAAACAAAGAATGTGGGATTCGCCGTCGATTTCGATCATGGCGGCGGAGAGTTCGACGCGATGCCTGTTGCCGGTGCGGTCGATCCAGATGGTTTCGTGGTGAATCAGGCTGTGCGAGGCGCGCAGCGCCTCGATGAAACGGAGGCGTGCTTCGATATCGGGCCAGATGCCAAGTTCGACCGAGGTCTTGCCGATCGTCTCTTCGCGTCGCCAGCCGAAGTCGCGCAGGAAGTTGTCATTGACATCGACGAAACACCCATCGCTGGTTCGGGCAATCGAGGCTGACAGAGGGCTGGCATGAAACGCAGTCTGGAAGCGCTGTTGCTCGGCGCGCCGCTCCTTTTCTGCCTGGAACAACTCCTGATAGCGGCGCAGGCCACGCGTCTGGTAGATGAAGGCAAGCGCCGCAGCGCAGGCCACGAACAGACCAATGGCGAGCGCGAAAATCAGGCGGGCCGATGCGTGCCATTCAGCGAGGGCTTCGCTCTGGTCGATCTTGGCGACCATATACCACGGAGTGTCAGGTACTTGCAGGACGTGAGCAAACACCGGAGTGCCGGTGTAGTCACGGCCTTCGATCAGGCCATCCTGATTATTGAAAATTGCCTTGACGGCGGGCAGGTCGCTCCTGCTTTCACTGATCCTGAGGTTCAATGCGGCACCCGGCTCGGAACGCAGTTCATTGATGAAAAGGATTTCATCTCCTTCCCGCCGTACCAGCACGGTTTCGGCCGTCTGGCTGGGAAGCGGCCAGGCCTGCAATATCGGATAAAGGTGGATGTGTGGGTCGATTTGCAGGAGAAGGCTGCCGATCCGGTGCTTTGTGCCGTCTTCGCCTTTTTGCAGGGGAATCAGGACATAAGCAGTGGGCTGAACCGTTTCGGGGTCAAGCTGGATGTCGGTAAGCGCCGCCCTGCCACTGCGGTGTACGCTCTCCAGGGCAAGAAAGACCGGGGCGCGGAATGCACCGCGACTGCCGCTTGCAGTCAGGCGAAGGGCTCCGTTGTTGTCGAGCAGGATGATGTCCCGGTAACGGTAGTTGCGCCGGATGCTTTGCATGTTTTCGAGCAACTGCTGTTCGGCCACTGATTTCCCGGGATATCCGCTGATGAAGCGTTCAGCATCATCAATCAAGCCCTCGTTTTCGGCCAGCGTCTGACCGTCCGCGATACGTTCCTGTCGCCAGTTCTGGATTTGCTGCGATTTGAGTTCACTGACCGCTTGCAGATATTCTCCGACATGCCGGACACGCTGTGTGCGTTGCGCTTCGTAAAACAGGAAACCGGCGCCGGCAAGCAGCGCAAGCAGGCCGGCAAGTACAGCCAGAAACCAGCGTAGCGGGCGGGCAGGGGTGCCGGTGGTCACGTCAGTCCTCAGCGTTCTGCCGGAAAGAGCTGGTCGAGCAGGTTGAGGGCGCCTTCATGGTCAAAGGCTTCGGTCAGGCTGCTCAGCGTTGTGAATTGCGCGCCAAACAATTCGCGGAAGCGTTCCGCGTTCTGGTGCAGCGTGGTCTGAACACCGAGTTCTCCTAGGTTGAGTTGACGGCGGAGTTCGTCAACCAGCGCACCATCGCTTCTCTGTGGCGTGGCTACAGGGTCGGCCAGTTCATGCTGTATGCCCTGCATTGCCTGACGCAGGGCCATGAAAGCTTCCTCGGCAGCGGTGATTTGCGGCCCCAGGGTGAGGGGTGGCTCGTCGCTTTTGAGGTCGCTTTCGAGGCGCAGGGCGGCTTCATATACGCGAAGCGCGCCAAGTGTGCCGGCGGCGCCCTTGATCGAGTGTGCCAGGCGGCGCGCTTCGCTGCGCTCGCCGCTGGCCAGTTTTTCCCGGATCTGCCCGAAATCGTTGGCGTGGTTGTCGAGGAATTTGCCGAGCAGACGGTGATAGCTGGCCAGACGGCCGCGTACCGCTTGCAGTCCGGTTTGGGTGTCCAGATCGGGGATGCGGTCAAGCGCTTCACGCAATGTCGCGTCATCGCTGATCGGTGTGGCGCGTGCGCCTTCTTCGGCGACAACGCAATGTGGCAGCCAGCGTGCGAGAGCGGCGAGCAGGGCATCCGGGTTGACCGGTTTCGCGACGTGATCGTTCATGCCGGCAAGCAGGCAGGCTTCGCGATCTTCCTCGAAGGCGTTGGCGGTTATCGCCAGAATGGGCAGCGATGCGCCGCCTGGGAGCGAACGTATCTGTCGGGTTGCCTCAAGGCCATCCATGAGGGGCATCTGCATGTCCATGAGGATCAGGTCGTAGTGCTGCTGCCTTGCCTTGTCCACTGCTTCGTGGCCGTTGCGTGCGACATCGACGTTGAGGCCGGCAGAGAGCAACAACTGGCTGGCGACTTCTTCGTTGATCGGGTTGTCTTCTGCCAGCAGAATCCGGGTCTGGGGACGGAAGTTCGTGATTCGGGCAGCAGGTCTCTGGGCGCCGGACGGTATCGTGAATCGGGCCTTGAGCAGCCGCGCCGTGAACCAGAAGGTGCTGCCCTGGCCCGGAGTGCTGTCGGCGCCGATTTCTCCGTGCATGTGCTCGGCAAGGCGCCGGCTGATGGCCAGCCCGAGTCCGGTGCCGCCGTAGCGCCGGGTGGTCGAGCTGTCGGCCTGTTCGAAGGGGGAAAAAATGCGTGACCGGGTCTCCGTTGTCAGCCCCACGCCGGTATCGCTCACTTCCCAGCGGACCAGCAGGTTTTCCCCATCTTTTTCCAGTAACTTGACGGACAGGTGGATTTTCCCGCAGTCGGTGAACTTGACGGCGTTGGACAGGAAATTGAGCAATATCTGCTGAATGCGCAACGGATCGCCACGCAGGGCCGAGGGCATTTGCGGGTCGATGTCGATGGAGATCGGCAGCTCCTTGGCCTCGGCGCGTTCGATGATGAGGTCGCAGGCGTTATGCATGACCTGGGTCAGCGAGAAATCCGTCGTTTCGAGGACCAGCTTTCCGGCCTCGATTTTCGAGATGTCGAGGATGTCGTTGATGATCGACAGCAGGTGATCTGCGGCATGAGCTACCTTGCTCAGACGGGTGCGTTGTTCCGGACTGTCGGTGTCGCGCATGGCGAGATGGGTGAGCCCCATGATCGCATTCATCGGCGTGCGGATTTCGTGGCTCATGTTGGCCAGGAAGGCACTTTTTGCGCGGCTGGCCAGTTCGGCCTCTTCCTTGGCCTGATTCAGTTCGGCGGTGCGTTCGGCAACGAGCGCTTCAAGGTGCAGGCGATAGTTTTCGAGCTCGGCCTGGGTCCGCTTCTTTTCGGTGATGTCTTCCTTGATCGCCAGGTAATGGGTGATCCGTCCATCTGGCTGACGTACCGGGGAGATGATCGCAAACTCGTTGAACAGTGTGCCGTCCTTGCGCCGGTTGGTGAACTCGCCCCGCCAGACGGCGCCACGCGCCAGCGATTGCCATAACGCGATGTACTGTTGTTCCGGAGTCAGCCCGGAGTGCAGGATGCGGGCGGTTTTGCCGATGACTTCGTCGCGGCCATAGCCGCTGTTGTTGAGGAAAGCTTCGTTGGCGTACTCGATTTCACCCGCCAGATTGGTGATCATGATGCTGTGCGGGCTTTGTTCGATGGCCAGGGAAAGCTGACTCAGACGCTGTTCGAGCCGCTTGTACTCGGTGATGTTCTGGATCGTGCCGAACAGTTCGACTGGCCTGCCCTGGGCATCAAGCGTCAGCTTGCCCGTGCCGTGCACCCAGAAGACCTCTCCGTCACAGGGACGCTGGATGCGGTACTCGTTATCGAAATTGCGATGCTGCAGAAGAACCTCGCTGTTGAAGTACAACTGCATTCGCTCCCGGTCTTCCGGGTGAACGATGTCGATCCATGAAGACAGGGTGCGTGGATAGGTTGCGTCAATACCGAAAATTTCATCGAGGGTGGCCGAGCTATGCCAGCAGTCCTCGGTAATTCGGTGGCTGTAGTGCCCCATGCGCGCGAGGTGTTGGGCCTGGAGCAGATTGGCTTCGCTGAGTGCGAGGGCTTTTTGCGAGCGCTTTCGGCTCAGGCCGATGCCGAGTTCGCCGGCGAGATTGGCGAGCAGGGTGAGTTCGTCGTCGTCGAAGGCATCAGGTTCGGCGGAGTACAGGTTGAAGGTTCCGATGACGACGCCATCGACCCAAAGAGGGAGCGCAACCATGGACTGGAAGCCCAGGGTCAGGGCTGCGTGTCGCCAGGGAACAAAAGCCGGGTCGCGGTGGATGTCGCGTACAACGACGGGAACGCCGCTGCGGATGGCGCGTCCGATCGGTCCCTGACCATTCGGCTGGTCTGCCCAGCTGATGTCCAGCCTGCGCAGATAGTCGCTGGTAAAACCCGATTCAGCCATGATGCCGATGCTTTTCTCGCTGTCATCGCGCGCTTCGGCAACCCAGGCCATGCGGTAGCCGCCGACGTCGACGGCGATGGTGCTGATTTCGGCAAGCATGGTCGTTTCATCGGCGTGACGGAGCAGCGACTGATCGACGCCGGTGAGCATGCGCAGGGCGCGGTTCTGGCGGGCGATTTTTTCCCGGTTGGCTTCCCGTTCCCCGATGTTGTGTGCGATACCGAGAATGCCGATCAGCGAGCCATCGCTAGCGTATACCGGCGTTTTCGTCGTTTCGTGACGTTCTTCGTGTCCGTCGGGAAAATGCAATCTTTCCTCGATCTGACGTGAGGTTCCGGTTTCGGCTGCCGCCAGATCGTCGCGTCGGAGCATGTCGGCAATGATTGCGGGTAGAAGCTGATGATCGGTCTTGCCGATCACGGCTTCCGGCGGCAAGCCGAACAGGCGGGCTGCTTTCGGGTTGCAGTCGAGATAGACGCCGTTCGGGTCCTTCAGCCAGACCATGTCGGGCAGGGTACGCAACAACGTGCGTAGCCGGCTGCGTTCCGATTCGATGCGTGCCTGCTCATTGCGCCGCGCGGTGATGTCGATGAGCACGCCGGTCGTGATGCGAGGGCTACCGTCCGGATTGTGTTCGATGACACAGCGCCGGTCTTCCACCCACAGCCAGTGGCCGTTGCTGTGGCGGATGCGGTAGTCGATGTGGGGCAATGGTGAAATATCGCCATTTTTCGGGTTGACCGCAGTATTCAGTTGGTCGCTGTCGTCCGGATGCACCCGCTCCAGCCAGCCGGCCAAGGTGCGTGGCGCCTCCGCCGCGGAACAGCCAAGCAACCTGAGCATTCCGTCGCTCATGATCATGTGGTCGCTGTCGTGCTGGTATTCCCAGCTGCCTGCCTCGGCTGCATCCAGGGCCATTTGCAGGTGGGCTTCGAGGCGCAGGCGGTCGCGCTCCTGCTGCGATTCGTGTAATGCGGATTCAAGCTGATCAAGGGCAAGTTGCTCGAACAGGCGATGCTGGCTGATGACGCCGACAATGTCGCCGTTATTGTCGGTTACTGCCATGTGGCGCAGGCGATGGTGAATCATTTCCTCGAGCGCGGCGGTGACCGATTCGTTGGCCTTGATGCTGCGTACCGGCGAACTCATCGCCTGGCGCAGGGGAATGTCGTGCGGGTTGAGCGTCTCCTTGAGCAGGCGTGGAATGTCCCGTTCGGTCAGGATACCGATTGCCTTGCCGCGCTCTCCGATAATCAGATAGTCGGCGGCGTGGCCGAGCATTTCGGCCAGTGCGTCGCTGAGTGGCGCCTCTGGCGGAAGGAGGGGGATGCGGCGGTCCATGACGCTTTCCAGCGTGCGCAACTGGCGGAACACGGCAACGCCCAGAGCCATGCGAAAGTCGGTTTCACTGACCAGGCCGAGTGTTTCGCCGTCATGGTCGACGACGACCAGATGCCGGATATGGTGGCTGTTGACCAGATGCCGGGCGTTGAGCAGATCAAGATCCGGCCGGGCTGTGATCAGCGGGTGCGACATGAAGGTCGATACCGGAGTTTCGCGCGGCAGGCGTGCGTGCAGGGCGCGCAGGATGTTGCTCTCGGTGATGATGCCTGTGGAACATCGGCCGTTTCCGACGAGCAGGCTGGAAATATGTTCGCCGGCCATGGCGCGGGCCGCTTCGTGGAGTGTGGTTTCCGGTGCGACATGACGCACGTCGCGAGTCATGATATCGGCAAGTGTGGTTGAGGGCAGGGCGATCATGTCGGTGTTCCCGGATAGGCAGCGAGTGCCTCGCTGAGTGCAGGCAAGGTGACCTGCATTTCAAGATGAAGGGTGGTCAGTGCAGGAGCGATCTCGTGCGGGTCGGAAGCCTGGCGAAGTCGCTGGTTGAGCGTGGCTGCGGCGTTGTAAATTCCGGTCAGTCCAAGCGTGCCAGCAGCTCCCTTGAGTGTGTGGGCGAGGCGCTCCGCGTCGTTAAGCCGCCCTTCTTCGATTGCCTGGCGTATCGCCTCGCCGTCACCACCATGGGTGGCGATGAGGGTGCGCAGGAGGCGGATGTAACTGGGTGCCCGGTTGCTGACGGCGCGCAGCCCCGAGGCGGCATCGATGCCCGGAATGGTGGACAGCGTGAGGCACAGATTTTCCGGTATTGGAAGGTTGTTTGTTGTGTTGGTGCCCGAACGTGTATTTGAAATGTCGGTTTCCGCTGGCAGCCATTTGACCAGCGCACCGTAAAGCTTGCGGGGGTCGACCGGCTTGGCGACATGATCGTTCATGCCAGCCTGCAGGCAACGCAGGCGGTCCTCGCCGAAGGCGTTGGCAGTCATCGCAATGATCGGTACACCATCGTGCCGTTCGTTGTGGCGGATCAGGCGCGTGGCCGTCAGGCCATCCATGACAGGCATCTGCATGTCCATGAGAATGAGGTCGTAGCGGGTTTCTCCCGCCATTTTTACGGCACGCGCCCCATCGACTGCAAGATCAGCCTGAAGTCCGACGCCCTTAAGAAGGTCGAGGGCGACTTCCTGATTGATCGGGTTGTCCTCGGCGAGAAGGATGCGTCCGGGACGCCGACGGCCGAGCAAAATCTGCTCGGCTTCGTCCTGAAGCATGGGCGGGTGGATTTCCGGTGAAATGCTCCGGCCCGTCTCAAGGCGGGCGGTAAACCAAAACGTGCTGCCTTTGCCGGGGACGCTCGACAGGCCACATTCGCCACCCATCAAGCCGGCCAGTCGGCGGGCAATGGCGAGGCCCAGGCCGGTACCGCCAAAACGTCGGGTAGTTGATGTGTCGGCCTGCTCGAAGGCATCGAAGATACGCTCCTGTTTATCGGCAGGAATGCCGATGCCGGTGTCACTGACCGCGAAGCGGATGACGAACTTTTCAGCCTCGCACGAGTCAAGACTGACGTCTAACGCAATCCGGCCATGTTCGGTGAATTTGACGGCATTGGAGAGATAGTTGAGCAGTATCTGGCCGATACGCAAGGTGTCGCCGTGCAGGATGCGAGGCAGGGTCGGGTCGATGTTCGTGCTGAACTCCAGGCCGCGGGCATGCACGCGTTCGAGAATCAGTGCGCTCGTATTGTCGATAAGCCTGGCGAGTTCGAAGTCGGTGGTGTCCAGTTCGAGCCGACCGGCCTCGATTTTCGAAATGTCCAGAATCTGGTTGATGATGGTCAGCAGATGGTGGGCGGCATCGCCAACCTTGCGTAGCCTGTCGAGTTGTTCGGGGTCGCTGGTATTCCGTTCGACGAGATGATTGAGACCGATGATGGCGTTCATGGGGGTGCGAATTTCGTGGCTCATGTTGGCCAGGAAAATGCTTTTTGCCCGGTTTGCCTGCTCGGCTGAATCCTTTGCCCAGGCCAGTTGAGCCGTTCGTTCGCTGACGATTTCCTCGAGGTGGTTGCGATATTTTTCGAGTTCGCTGGCTGCCTCGCGCTGGGTGGTGACGTCCTGCCAGATTGCGCTGACTAGTGTGCGACCACCGACGCTGACCGTGCTGGCCGCGATCCGTGCGGTTTGCAGGCTGCCATCCTTGCGGCGATGCTGGCGGTCGAAGATCATTTGGCCGCGACGGGTGATTTCCTCAAGCAGTGCAGGTAGTTCGGCCTGGCCGCCATCGGCCTGTACATCGGCCAGATTGAGGCGGCTGAACTCCTCTCGGTTATAGCCGAGATTAAGGATGACGACATCGTTGACTTCGACGAACGTAAGGGTGTCCGGATCAATCAGGCAAATCCCGTCAGTGGCGTGGGCAACGATGCTGCGAAAGAGCTCTTCGCGTTCGCGCAGTGCCTGTTCAGCTGCACGCCGGTCGGTGACGTCGACGATATAGACGACGATGTGCGCTTCGCCATCGACATCGATCCTGGCTGCCGAGAGACTGATTCTGCGCGGCCTGCCATCGCGTCCGACTCCGGTGCTTTCAAAATCGATGACATAGCCGTCGCGACGGAATATCTCGATCATTTTCGCGCGGTCGTCGGCCTTCCAGAGTCCGGCTTCGAGTGTGGTCAGGCCGAGCAGATCGTTTCTCGTCCACTGGTATTCGGTAAGCAGGCGATCATTAACGTCGATGATCCGGCCATCGGCGACGCGGGTAATGCAGGCGGCGACCGGTGCAGCACTGAAGGCAACGGCGAGCCGTTCCTGAAGCTGGGAGACGGCGCGTTCGGCTTCCTTGCGCTCGGATATGTCGAGGACAAAGGTGAGGATGTAAGGCTGCTGCGACAGGGTGATGATTTCAGATGAGATGCTTACTGAAATCGGGCTGCCGTCGCGCCGATGCCAGATGGCCTGATGGTCGCGCAGGCATCCTTTTTCGACCAGATTCCGGCGCCATTCGGCGCGATCGGACGGATCTTCCCACAGCCCGAAATCGAGTGCGTTGTGGCCGAGTAGTTCGGTGGGCTGCCAGCCAAGCATTTCGGCGTAACGACGGTTGATGTCGAGAAATTTTCCTTCCTCGATCGTGGTGATCGAAATGGCTGCCGGGCTGGCGTTGAAGGCAACCTCGAAGCGCTCGCGCAGTTCGTGGAATTGTGTGATGTCCCGTCCGACCCCAAGTACTCCGATCAGCCGCCCGGCGTTGTCACGCATCGGTGCCTTGATGGTTTGGGTAAGCTCGTAATGGCCATCAGAGGCAAAGCGGATGAGCTCCTCGTTGCTGCGTGGTCCGTTGTTGAGCAGTGCAGCCTGGTCGTTGGCACGGAAGAACTCCGCCAGTTCCTGATCAACGAAATCGAAATCCGTTTTGCCGACAATCTCGCTTTCCGGGCTTCCGTAAAACTCGGCGAAGCGCTTGTTGCAACTGAGATAGACACCTTCCGGGTCCTTCAGCCAGATGAGATCAGGTACGGTATCAAGCAGGGTGCGCAGGTGGGCGCGCTCGTTTTCAAGGGCCTTTTTAGCCTGTTCTGCAGCCTGAGAGGCCCGTTTCGCGGCCAGGTGCCGTTCCTCCGTCCTGTTGAGCAGGCGTCGGAGGAGCAGGGCGAGCAAGATGGTTGTGATCGCAATGAAGAACCAGCCCTTGAGTGTGCCGGCGAGTGATCGGGATGCGCTGTCATGGAACAGTGCATCGACCAGATGGTCGGATACGAGCAACCACAGCCCTGAGAGGAGAGCATAGGGGAGAACGACTTGCAGGATCGCCTGTTGTACTTGCCTGGGAGAGTGGCTTGCTTGATTCATGGTCAACCTGGTGTGCAGCTGCTATTCGGCATAAGCATCGGCGATTGCGGTAAAGCGCTCGTACTGGGCGAGAAAGGCGTTGACGACATCCGGGTCGAAGTGGCGTCCGCTGCCTTCGACGATGATCCGGCGAGCCTCATCGTGCGAAAAGGCCGGCTTGTATACCCGCTTGCAGATGAGGGCATCGAAAACGTCGGCAAGCGCCATCAGTCGGGCAGAAACCGGAATATCTTCGCCGGAAAGCCCGGCAGGGTAACCGCTGCCATCCCATTTTTCATGGTGATGATGGGCAATTTCCTTGGCGATGGCCAGAAAGCCCACCGGTTTTTCGGCATCGGCTTCGGCCTGTGCAATGGCCTTGCTGCCCAGTTCGGCATGGGTCTTCATGATCTCCCATTCATCCGGCGTCAATTTTCCGGGCTTGAGCAGGATATGGTCGGGAATGCCGACTTTTCCGATGTCGTGCAGCGGGGCAGAGCGGGCGAGGTTGTCGATGCCATGTTTCCCGATGTAGGACGCAAAGTGCGGGTGGGCTTGCAGTGCGGCGGCGAGCGTGCGGACGTATTCCTGGGTGCGGCGCAGGTGGTTTCCTGTTTCCGGGTCTCGCGTCTCGGCCAGACGGGCCAGAGCGTGAATGCCGACTTCCTGGATGAGCTGGTTTTCACTCATTCGGCGGGCAACCTCGGCCTCAAGATAACTGTTCTGGTCACGCAGGAAATCGCGCGCCCGTTTCAGTTCGAGCTGGGTGCGGACGCGGGCCTGGACAACGGCCGGGTGAATCGGTTTGGTGATGTAGTCGACGGCGCCACAGTCCAGGCCGTGTTCTTCGTCTCCGGTGCCGTCCATGGCGGTGACGAAAATGACCGGGATGTCACGGGTGGCCGGGTCGGACTTGAGTTTGGCCAGGACTTCGTAACCGTCCATGCCAGGCATCATCACATCGAGCAGGATGAGGTCGGGTACAGGCTGGCTGTGCGCAATCTGTAACGCGCGCTGTCCGGCATTGGCCGCACGGACACGGTAGGTGGTTTGCAGAAGCTCGCCGAGCACACTCAGGTTCTCCGGTGTGTCGTCCACAATCAGCACGGTCGGCTGGTATTCGGCCATCGATCACTCTTGGCTCAAAGAGGGGCAAGCTTTGATTATCTCACCCTTTTCCGGTGCTTGCCCGGCTTCACTGCCGGGGCGTTTCAGACCTGAATCTGGGTGCCCATGATGCGGTGATAGACGGCAAAGCGCCTTTTGTCGATTTTCCCCGAAGCGAGTGCTGCGGTGAGTGCGCAGTCCGGCTCGCGATGATGCTTGCAGTCGCGGAAACGACACTGGCCGAGATAGGGGCGGAATTCACGAAAAGCGTATTCGACTTCCTGGCGGTCGAGATGACCCAGTCCGAATTCCTGTAGGCCAGGGGAGTCGATCAGCTCGCTGTCTCCATCGAGGTGGTACAGCGAGGCATGAGTTGTCGTGTGTTTGCCGGAATCAAGTGCCTGCGATATCTCGCGGGTGGCTGCATTGGCTTCAGGGAGTAGTGCATTGACCAGCGTTGACTTGCCCATGCCGGACTGACCGACGAGAACGCTGGTTCGGCCGGATAGCGCAGGGCGCAGGTCTTCGGCGTGTTCACGGGCCGAGAGTTCGAGGATGCGATAGCCCATGCCGGCGAAAACCTCGAGTTGTTCTCGGGCCGCCGCTACTTTGTCGGTGAGATCGCATTTGTTGAGAACGATCAGGACTTCGATCTCCTCGCTCTCGGCTGCGATCAGGGCACGAGTGACCAGTTCGTCCGAAAAGGCGGGTTCGGTCGCGGTTACGATGACCAGTTGGTTGACGTTGGCTGCGATCAGCTTCTGCCGGATTTCGTTCGATCGATAGAGCAGGCTGGTGCGCGGCTGGATGGCTTCGATCACGCCCTGGTCATCGGAAGTGCGTTTGATGTCGACGCGGTCGCCGCAGGCGATGTCGCTTTTCTTGCCGCGCGGGAAGCAGGGCAGGATCAGCCCGTCCGCCAGTTCAACCATGTACTGGCGGCCATGGGCAGCGACGACGCGGCCTTCCATCAGTCTTTGAATTTGTAGTACTGCTGGTTGAGGTAGGCGGCGACTTCAGCTTCTTCTTCCGGGAACCAGCCAGCCTTGACCTGCGCATTGCAGGCGCCGACACGTTGCAGGATGTCGAGCTTGGTCGAGAGCAGACGTCCGTCGCGGGTGTACATCTTGCTGCCGTCGCCGCCGTAGAGGCGAACGTGGCAGGTGACGCAGGCTTCTTCGTGATGCTTTTTGCCTTTCTTCGGATCGGCGTCGCCCCAGGGTTCGGCAGCAATGGCCGAAAAAGGCATCAGGGAGGCGGCAAGCAGTGTGGCGGCTGTTTTCATGCGTGTTTCTCCTGAAGTTGCAGGCGTGCGATGCGTTGCGCGGCCGGCGGGTGGGAATCGTAGAACAGCGAGTGTAGCGGGTCGGGCGTCAGGGTGGCGGCGTTGTCCTCATAAAGCTTGACCAGTGCCCGGCTGAGGTCGGCGGCAGCAGTATGTTGGGCTGCGTAGGCGTCGGCTTCGAATTCGTGACGGCGGGACAGGTGGCTCATCAGCGGGCTGAGCGGGAAGGTGAACACGGGGATGACGAGGAAGAACAGGATCAGCGCCAGTGCCGTATTTTGGGTGGGTACGCCCAGTCCGGCATAGAACCAGGGTGCATCGATGAGTTGGCCGAGCAGCCAGAGAAAGGCGAGCGAGCTGGCAAACATGAAGACGATGCGCTTGACGACGTGCTTTTTGCGAAAGTGCCCGAGTTCATGGGCCAGGACGGCTTCGACTTCGCTGGGGGCAAGGCGGGAAAGCAGGGTGTCGAAGAAAACGATGCGTTTGTTGTTGCCGAAGCCGGTGAAGTAGGCGTTGCCATGGCTGGAACGTTTCGATCCATCCATCACGAAAAGGCCGGAAGAGCGAAAGCCACAACGCAGGAGGAGAGATTCGATGCGTGTTTTCATGGCGCCGTCTTCAAGCGGTGAAAATTTGTTGAAGAGCGGTGCGATCCAGGTCGGATAAACGAAAAGAATGAGCAGGTTGAATGTGCTCCAGAAGAGCCAGACGTACAGCCACCAGAATGTGCCCATGGCATTCATCAGCCAGAGCACGGCGAGTATGACCGGGGCGCCGATGGCAATGCCGAGCAGTGATTGTTTGGCGAGGTCGGTGAAGAACAAGGTGAGGGTCATCTTGTTGAAGCCGTAACGCGCCTCGATGATGAACTGGCGATAGAGCGAAAAGGGCAGGTCGATCAGGGCGGAGATCAGCATCAGGCTGAAGATCATGGCGAGGCCGTAAGTCAGCCCGTCGACATGTGGCGACCAGAAATCATGCAGCCAATTGATGCCGCCACCCAGCGTCAGGAGCAGAAGCAGTGCGGCATCGATCAGGGTGGTGATCAGTGAAGTCTTGCTGCGGTCAATCGTGTAATCGGCTGCTTTCTGGTGGGCGACGAGGCTGATGCGCTCGCTGAATTCGGGTGGTACCGCGGTGCGGTGGGCAGCGACAAAGCGAATGTGGCGAAGGCCCAGCCACAGGCGAACGACGAGTCCGAGGGAAAATGCAAGCAGAAAGATGAGCGTAAAGTCGTTGGTCACGAAGGTCGGGGTCAAGCTGTGAGAAAATTCGGTTTTTTTAGGATTCGGGCAATTATATGGCAGGCAATGCAAACAACCTCGTCTGGCTGGACATGGAAATGACCGGCCTGAATCCCGATGGCGACCGGATCATCGAAATGGCGATGGTGGTCACCAATTCCGAGCTCGAAATGGTGGCAGAGTCACCTTCGTGGGTGGTGCATCAGTCGGATGAGATTCTTGCCGGCATGGACGATTGGAACCAGAAAACGCACGGACGTTCCGGCCTGATCGATAAAGTCAAAGCCTCGCTCATGAACGAGGCGGAGGTCGAAGCTGCTGCGCTTGAGTTCCTGCGGAAATATTCTTCAAAGGGGCACTCGCCGATGTGTGGCAATTCGATCGGTCAGGATCGGCGCTTCATGGTGCGCTACATGCCAGCGCTGGAGGAGTTTTTCCATTACCGCAACCTTGACGTGAGCACCCTGAAGGAACTCTGCAAGCGTTGGCAGCCTGAGATCTACAAAGGTTTCAAGAAAAAGGGGCGGCATACCGCGCTGGCGGATATTTATGAGTCGATCGACGAACTCAAGTATTACCGTGAGCATTTCCTGATCAAATCGTCAGGCGACTGATTTTCGGGCCGGCAGCGCGGTGCGCTGCTGCGGTCAACGCGAAAAAAGGCGAAATTTTGTCTTTCGGTCGCCTGGGCGGAAACCTTCCCAAACCTTGTTCCAGCGATCGTCCGGCGCGGTGATTTCCTCGCGGGTATCGCCGGCCACGACCAGCCAGTTACAGCGCTTGCCTGCTTCTGTGCTGAAGGCGAGTGGCTTGATGCCAACGAAATAGGCCAGTGATGCACGTTGTGCGTCGGAAAGCCCGCGTTCGGCAACGCAGTTATACTGATTTGGCAAAGCCTTGGCGATGCCTTGTGCGACCGGGCGATAGCTCTTGCCGTAGTCGAACCAGGGCAGGATCAGGGTGGTGGCAAGCAGCCACAGCGTAGTGAATCCAAGCGTCCAGTGTGTCAGGCTGCGATAGGAAGAGCGGGGCGCCGTAAAAATCAGCCACACCCACCAAGCCGAAACCAGCAGACCGATGGCCAGTGCCAGGCTATCGAAGTGGCCGACAAATCCGGGGCGCAAAGTAACTACCCGGCTCGCGAGCTTTTCCGGCCAGCCCAGCGCCATGGCTGACCAGGCAATCCAGACCAGTGCCGCAAACAGGGTAAAGGTCATCATGGCAAACCAGTCGAAAGCATTGGCCGCACCCCGGCGCAGGGCGAGAGCACCGGGTGTGGCCAGGAGGGCGAGGGACGGCAGCAGGAGCAGGGCGGGGATCTCCCGCGGGCGATATGCCAGGGCCAGCATGAGCAGGGTTAGTAACAGGAATGCCAGCGGCAGAAGCAGTGACGGGGTGTTGAGTTGTCGACGGTTGATCCAGAGTGTCCAGCCCGCCAGAGGGAGTACGGGGAAGGCGAACCAGGGCAGCATGGAGAGGAAACGACCGGCGCCGGGCAACGAAAACGCAGTTTTCAGGGGCGCGAGTTCCATGGCCAGCCAGGCGTCAAGGCGCCAGGGTTCGAACTTAAGCAATAGCAAAGGCCATGGTGTGATCAGCAGGATGGCGATGCCGAGGCCGATGGCCAGACTGAGCAGTGATTTGGAACGGTCTTCGGAGAGCCACCAGGCAACTGGAGCCATGGCAAGCAGGGGCAGAGCCGGGGCAAGGCCGGTGCCGAGCACGCAACTAGCCAGAGCCAGGCCATAAAAAATGGCGCTGAGCAGCGGACGACGGTCGAGTGTGGCAAAGGCGCCGAGTGCTGCGCTGTAGGCGGTCAGCCCGATGAGCATGGGCTGGGCGTCGTGCGCATGCAGGAGCAATCCGGCGCAACCAGCGAGCAGCATGGGGCTGGCGGCGGCTCGGTCCTGGCCGTACATCTCACGACCGGCGTAATAAAGGCTCATCAAGGCGAGCGCTACCCAGATGCCGCTGGCCAGACGCATCGCCTCATGCATGGGAAGCAGCTTGCCAAGTGCTGCGCCGGTCAGCGCGGCGCTCCAGTAATAGAGCGGTGGCTCATGGAAAGCGTGTCCGGCGAGGTCCGGTGAGAGCCAGTTTCCACTCTGGAGCATCTCCCAGGCCGTAGCAATGTGAATTGCATCCTCACCGCGCCATGGATCGCGTCCGAACAAACCAGCCAGAACATAGAAGGCAAGCATGCCCGCCAGTGCCCAGCCAGCAGGCGGCAGGCGAATGCCCCGGCGGAGAAAGTCGCGGGTCAGGACGAGAACGTCAGGCATGGTGGCGAGAAAAGAAAAAGGCAGCCAGCAGGCTGCCTTTTTCGAAACATTTCAAGCAGGTCAGGCAGCGGAGGACTTGCCACGCATGGCGCCGAACTTCTGGTTGAAGCGCTCGACGCGACCAGCGGTATCAACGATCTTTTGCTTGCCGGTGTAGAACGGGTGGCAGAGCGAGCAGACTTCGATATGAAGCGGCTTCTTCATGGTGGAGCGGGTGGTAAACGTGCTGCCACAGGAGCAGGTCACCTGAACTTCGTTGTACTCGGGATGGATATCGGCTTTCACTTTGTGTCCTTTCGTTACGCGACCGGCGGATGTGGCCGACCTAGAAAACGCGTGATTATCCTTGAATAATCACGCGCTTGCAATAGATTTTCTGGGTTAACCGCGACGCATGGCGTCGAAGAATTCGGCATTGCCCTTGGTTGACTTGACCTTGTCGAGCAGGAACTCCATGGCGGCGAGGTCATCCATCGGGTAGCAGAGCTTGCGCAACACCCACATTTTGGAGAGAACATCCGGCTTGAGCAGGAGTTCTTCGCGCCTGGTGCCGGAACGATTGACGTTGATTGCCGGGTACATCCGCTTCTCGGCCATGCGACGGTCGAGATGGATTTCGGAATTGCCCGTTCCCTTGAATTCTTCGTAGATCACTTCATCCATGCGCGAACCGGTGTCGATCAGCGCGGTGGCGAGGATGGTCAGCGAGCCGCCTTCCTCGATGTTGCGTGCCGCGCCGAAGAAGCGCTTCGGCTTTTGCAGGGCGTTGGCATCGACACCGCCGGTCAGCACCTTGCCGGAGGCAGGTTGCACCGTGTTGTAAGCGCGGGCGAGGCGGGTAATCGAATCGAGAAGGATGACGACATCCTTTTTGTGCTCGACCAGGCGTTTGGCCTTCTCGATGACCATTTCGGCTACCGCTACATGACGCGTGGCCGGCTCGTCAAAGGTCGAGGCGACGACCTCACCCTTCACGGTGCGGGTCATTTCCGTCACTTCTTCCGGACGTTCATCAATGAGCAGAACGATGAGCACGACGTCGGGATGGTTGGCGGTGATGGCATGCGCGATATTTTGCAGCATCACCGTCTTGCCGGACTTGGGCGGTGCCACGATCAGGCCGCGTTGACCGGCACCGATCGGCGAAATCATGTCGATAACCCGGCTGGTAATGTTTTCCTCAGCCTTGATGTCGCGTTCGAGCTTCAGGTGACGCGTCGGATGCAGCGGCGTCAGGTTCTCGAACATGATCTTGTTCTTGTTCGCCTCGGGCGGGAATCCGTTGATCGATTCCAGCTTGGTCAGGGCGACATAGCGTTCGCCATCCTTTGGCGTGCGGATTTCGCCGGCGATGGTGTCACCGGTCCGCAGGTTGAAGCGGCGGACCTGAGATGGGGAAACATAAATGTCGTCCGTGTTGGCGAGGTAGGAGGTGTCGGACGAGCGGAGAAAACCGAAGCCGTCCTGAAGCACTTCAAGGGTGCCGTCACCGTAGATGGTGGTGCCGTTTTTCGCGATGGCTTTCAGGATGGCGTAAATCAGCTCCTGCTTGCGCATTCGGTTGGCGTTTTCAATGGCCAGTTCGGTGGCCATGTCGAGCAATCTGCTGACGTGTAATGTCTTAAGTTCGGAAAGTTGCATGTAGGGTATGTGGCGCCTGAGAGCGGGCCGGGCGTCTGCCCGAGAACCGGGGCGCTGGAGCTGGAATGCTTTTGAGTGGGAATGACGCTGGGGCGCTGAGCCTGGAGCGTCGGCCTGAGGTGTTGAACACCTTCAGGCCGGGAGACTACGGAGATTACAGGTTGCTGTCAATAAATGCAGCAAGTTGGGACTTTGACAATGCGCCGACCTTGGTGGCTTCGACATTTCCGTTCTTGAAAATCATCAGGGTCGGGATGCCGCGAATGCCGAACTTGGCAGGCGTGGCCTGGTTGTCGTCAATATTGACCTTGGCGACCTTCAGCTTGCCGGAGTATTCAGCAGCGATTTCATCGAGAATGGGAGCGATCATCTTGCAGGGGCCGCACCATTCAGCCCAATAGTCGACGAGCACCGGCTGCTGGGACTGCAGCACCTCGGCCTCAAAAGTGTCGTCGGTGACGTAATGGATGTGCTCGCTCATGGTTGCCTCTTGGGAAAAAGGGATGTTTGGAAATGATGCATTGATAGAGCATCAAATTTTGCGAGATGCTAGCGAAAAAAAAGACCTTAGGGAAGCGCTAGCGCGCGGCTTTCAACAAATTGGCCAGTTCAACAGCGGTTTTGACCTGCATCTTGTCGAAAAGGTTGGCGCGATGCACTTCGACGGTGCGCATGCTGATGTTCAACTCGTCGGCAATTACCTTGTTGTATTTACCCGCGACAACCAATTCCATGATCTGTCTTTCGCGGGTGGTAAGCCGAGAAATTCGGCTCTTTACCGAGTCGACAGTAGCGTTTGCCGCCCTTTGTGTCGCATCCAGCGCCATGGCTTCTTCGATTCGGCTGGCCAGTTCGTTATCGTTGAGGGGCTTTTCAAAAAAATCGAAAGCGCCTTTTTTTAGGGTGTTGACGGCAAGAGGTACGTCACCGTGTCCAGTCAGGAAAATGACCGGGAGTGTTGAGCTTTTGGCGAGTAACTGGTCGAAACAATCTAGTCCACTCATGCCCGAAAGGCGCATGTCCAATACGACGCATCCGCGCATCCCCGGGTGCCAGTCGGCGATGAATTTTTCTGCCGAGTCGTAGGCTATGCTCGCAATTCCTCTTGACTGTAGCAGCCATGAAAGAGCATCGCGAATCGCTTCGTCATCATCGACCAGATAGGCTTGGGGCGTACTCATGTCGCTTCCAGAGGCAGGGTGAAGATGAATATCGTACCGCTTCCCGTGCTTGAAAGGAGGTTGTCTTCTACCCACAGTCGTCCGCGATGAAATTCGATGATGGATCGGCAGATCGAGAGCCCGATCCCCATTCCTTCCGGCTTGGTGGTAAAGAAAGCGGTAAATAACTTGTCACGGATTTCCGGTGTGATGCCGCAGCCCTGGTCGCGAACGGATATGCGAAGCTCGCCGTTGTCGATGCTGGTTGTGATGCTTAGGAGGCGATTTTCCTCTGCGGTCGAAGACATCGCTTCCATCGCGTTGCGGATAAGATTGAGCAGTACTTGTTCCAACATCAGCCGGTCGGCAGTAATCGATGGGGCTTTCGCGTTGCAGCACTCGATCTGGACATGTTTTTTGCGCGCTTCGGCTTCAATAAAACCGAGGCAGTCGTCGATCACCTCATTCAGCGAGCAGGGCGCACGTTTGGGTTCGCTCTTGCGGACGAAATCGTGGACCCGTCGAATGATCTTGCCGGCGCGCTGTGCTTGAACCCCGATTTTTTCAAGTGCAGGCCGAATTTCATGTGAACTGCAGTCAGTACGTTCGAGGATATTCAGGCAGCCGCTGTTGTAGCTGGCGATTGCCGCGAGAGGCTGATTGAGCTCATGAGCCAGAGTGGATGCCATTTCGCCCATGGTTACAAGGCGCGAAGTGAACTGGAGCTGTTCTTGCTGCTGGCGTGCCAGTTCTTCGGCGCGCTTTCTTTCTGTTATGTCGAGAATTGACGCCATCCAGCCGGTGTGCCGGCCATTGCCATCGATCAATTTTGCTTCGTAAACCAGCGCATTGAAGCGTTCGCCATCCTTGCGTCTGAAGGTGATTTCAAAGCCATCTGGAGGTGCGTCTCCCGCCAGTACGCTCTGATGAATGGCGTAGGTTTCGTCAATTTGTTCCGGTGCCCAGTAGGGCATGGGGGGCATTCGGTTGACGAGTTCTTCTGCGGGGAAACCGGTCATTTTGCAAAATGCGGGATTCACATAGATGACTTTGCCATCGAGGTCGCGTGCCCTCATTCCTACAGTCAGGGAATCCTCCATCGAGGTACGGAATGCGTGTTCGGCGCGTAATGCCTCTTCGGCAAGAGTCCGTTTTTTCATCAGGTCGCGGACGATCCACAGGCTCCAGAAAACTCCTGCTGCCAGTGAGATAATGATGGCGATCAGAACTCGCTGTAATGAATTGTCGACGCTTCGATAGCTGGTAACTTTCAGCTTCAGTCCATGGCCAGGGGGGTCGAACGGAATTTCGTAGCTCTGGCTGCCATTGCCTTCAATATGGGTCTTGGCGGCGTATGTAACATCGTTGTCATCGGTAATGATGACTTTATATTTTTCCGTGAACCACCAGGGAACTTGATTGGCGAGCAATGCATCCAGAGGGTAAACGGCGACCAGCATGCCATCCATGCCGCCTTCGGTTGCTAATGGAACAAGTATCTCGATGAACGACTTGTTTCCTTGAAGAAAGAAAGGTTCGCTGTAAGCAAGCTTGCCCAGTTTGCTTGCCATCAAGAAGGCCTGTTCCGTGACCGGGGGGCCGAATTGCTCCAGTTCTGTGTCAGGAGGATTCTGGCCGGGGAGACCATCAATGACATGACGTGTCCTGCTTAGCCAGAGAATCTGAGAAATGGAAGGGTTGTTTTTAAGCAAATGCGCCGCTCGCAGGCGGAAAGTGGCTTTTTTATCCGTTGTCCGGCTGATATCGTCGGCCAATTGTTGCAGTTGCTCTTCGTTGCCCGTCAGGTGGAAGCGCAGGTTCTGCTCCAGCCAGAGCACGTCCTTGATCAGCCCGGCGCGCTCTTCCTCCACTTCGCTGCGCTGGAGCAGCCAGACCAGAGAGAGCAGGGCGGCCAGCAAGAGAATGATCCCGAATTTGGGAAGCGCGAGTAGCCAGCGCAAACGACGGTTGCTGCCGGAGGAGTGGGGGCGCGAGAGATTCATCGCCGAAATGCTACACCACCCGGTTCAGGGGGCTAACAGGAATGTGGAAATCCACAATACGCACTCTGTGACGCATTCGTGATACTTCGCTCGTCGCGATAAAAATGCTGCGGCTTAAACCTCTGGAGGAGAAAAAATGAAAGTTTCCAAACTTCTGATTGGCTTGTTTGCTGGCGCGCTGTCGCTGGCTGCCTATGCGCAGCAGCCTATTGTCATCAAGTTCAGTCACGTTGTTGCTGCAGATACGCCGAAAGGCAAAGCTGCCGAAATGTTCGCCAAGAAGGCTGCGGAACTGACCAAAGGCAAAGTCAAGGTTGAAGTCTACGCCAACTCCACCTTGTACAAGGACAAGGAAGAAATGGAGGCATTGCAGCTTGGGGCGGTCCAGATGCTTGCGCCGTCGCTCGCCAAGTTTGGCCCGCTCGGTGTGAAGGAATTCGAGGTTTTCGATCTGCCATTCATGTTTGGCGATTACGACGCACTCCGTAAAGTGACCAATGGACCGGTTGGCAAACAGTTGCTGGCCAAGCTCGAGCCCAAGGGTATTCGCGGTCTGAGCTATTGGGATAATGGCTTCAAGTCCTTTTCGCTGAATTCGCCAATCAAGACACCGGCAGACTTGAAAGGCAAGAAGCTGCGTATCCAGTCTTCCAAAGTGCTTGAGGAACAGATCAGGGCTGTCGGTGGATTGCCTCAGGTGATGGCGTTCTCTGAGGTATATCAGGCACTTCAGACCGGGGTCGTAGACGGTACCGAGAACCCGATTTCGAATCTCTACACGCAGAAAATGCATGAAGTGCAAAAGCACCTGACCCTGACCGAGCACGGCTATCTGGGCTATGCGGTTATCGTCAACAAGAAGTTCTGGGATGGCTTGCCGGCCGATGTGCGCGGTCAACTGGAAGATGCCATGGAACAGTCGACACGTTACGCCAACCAGATCGCCAAGGTTGAAAACGACAATGCACTGGATGCCGTGAAGAAGAGCGGCAAGACTGCTGTTTATGTGCCGACCAAGGAAGAGCGCCTGGCATTCAAGAAGGCCCTGGTTCCAGTCCATCAGAAAATGGAAGGTCGCGTCGGCAAGGACATCATCCAGGCTGTTTACAAAGAGACTGGCTTCAAGCCGGATAGTCTCTGATCAAGGTTTGAATGGATAAAAAATCGGGGGCTTCGGCCCCCGAATAACACCGGGGGTTGTCGTTATGATCAACAAGGCGCTGAATCACCTTGAAGAGTTGCTGGTTACCTTCCTGATGGGAGGCGCCACACTGATTATCTTTATTTCCGTCGCGCACCGATATTTGGCAGGGGTATCGATCCCCGGGCTACAAGACTGGCTTCTGACACTCAACTTCGGTTGGGCTCAGGAGTTGTGCATCATCATGTTCGTCTGGATGGCCAAATTTGGTGCCGCATACGGTGTGCGAACCGGTATCCACGTCGGTGTCGACGTGCTGATCAATCGCCTTGACGATCGTATGCGCGGGAAATTCATCGTATTCGGTCTTTTGGCCGGCGCTGTGTTTACCGGCATTGTGGCGACCCTGGGTGGGACTTTCGTATGGGAAAACGGGGCGCATTACGCATTTTTCAATTTCTTTGGCATTGAATTGAATGATCTGTATGAGGGGCCAACAACGCCTGATCTCGAATGGCCGACCTGGATCGTTTACAGCGCCATTCCCCTGGGTTCGTCGTTGATGTGCTTCCGTTTTCTTCAGGTTACCTGGAGTTTCCTGAATACAGGCGAGTTGCCTCACCATGATCACGGTCACGTCGATGGTCTGGAAGAAGAAAAGCCGCCGGTTGACGTCAATCTGTACGGCATGGACGACAACCTGCACATGCACGATCTGAAGCACCCGCTGATGGGTGAAAGCCAGGATGGCGAGAAGAAGGGAGAGCAACAATGAACGCCCTGGTTATCTTTACCTTGCTGGCAGTGCTCATGCTGACGGGCATGCCGATTTCGATTTCACTTGGTCTGACCGTGTTGACCTTCCTGTTCACGATGACTCAGGTTCCTCTTGAGTCTGTGGCACTCAAGTTGTTCACCGGCATTGAGAAATTCGAGATCATGGCCATTCCGTTTTTCATTCTTGCCGGAAATTTCCTGACGCATGGCGGGGTAGCAAAACGGATGATCAATTTCGCGACCTCGATGGTTGGTCACTGGTATGGTGGCCTCGGCTTGGCTGGTGTGCTTGCCTGTGCATTGTTTGCGGCAGTCTCCGGTTCCAGTCCGGCAACCGTGGTTGCGATTGGCTCCATCCTTCTGCCCGCGATGGTCAGGGCAGGTTTTCCGAACAAGTTCGGGGCTGGCGTGATTGCGACTTCGGGTGCGCTGGGTATTTTGATTCCTCCTTCCATCGTCATGGTGATGTACTCGGTTGCAACCAATACCTCGGTGGGCGCCCTGTTCATGGCGGGTGTGATGCCTGGACTTGCCCTGGCGATGGTGCTGGGTGGCGTGACCTGGTACCGGGCACGTAAATTCGATTACCCGCGACAGCCGAAGGCGAGCTGGGGTGAGCGCTGGAAAGCTTTCCGCGAGTCGGTCTGGGGATTGTTGCTGATTGTCGTGGTCATGGGCGGTATCTATTCAGGTATGTTTACCCCGACGGAAGCGGCTGCGATGTCGGCAGTCTATGCCTTCATCTGCGCTGTTTTCATCTACAAGGATCTCGGCTTGAAGGATGTGCCGAAGGTTTTGCTCAACTCGGCAAACATGTCGGCCATGTTGCTCTACATCATTACCAATGCGGTGCTTTTCTCTTTCATCATGACCAACGAGAATATCCCGCAGGCACTGGCTGACTGGATGTTGGGCAATGGTCTGGGAGTGATTACCTTCCTGCTGGCGGTGAACGTGATTTTGCTTCTGGCTGGCAACTTCATGGAGCCTTCATCCATCGTCCTGATTTTTGCGCCGATTTTGTTCCCGGTTGCGATCAAGCTGGGTATTCATCCGGTACATTTCGGCATCCTCATGGTGGTCAACATGGAGGTGGGGATGTGTCACCCGCCGGTTGGGCTGAATCTCTATGTTGCTTCGGGTATTACGAAAATGGGGATTACCGAGCTCACTGTGGCAGTCTGGCCATGGCTCCTTTCCATGCTAGTTTTCCTCGGCGTGGTTACTTACTGGCCTGATCTTTCCTTGTGGCTGCCAAGTACCCTAGGCATGCTCTGATTTTTCGCATGCTATGGTTGGGCCGTGTTCAGGTATGTTGCCGGACACGGCCCTGTTCTTTTTGTGAGTGGCTCTGTGGCACAATCGCCCTCCCTCGAACTAAAAAGCCCACCATGAAATTCGCTTTGTCACTAATCGCCTTCGTTGTCGCTGCGTTGGTGATTCCCTTTCTGATTCCTGGTTTGGGAAAACAGGAGGGTGTTGACCCCAATCGTGACTTGCCCTGGCAAATCGAAATCGATGAGCAGGGAGGGAGTACGGTTTTTGGTCTGAAGCCGGGTGTCAGCACGCTGGCCGATGTCAGTCGGAAATTCGGGCAGGAAATCGAAGTTGCCATTGTTGCGGCTCCAGACGAGGTTGGAAGCCTGGAAGGCTATTACGGCCAGGTGCCACTTGGTTTTGTTTTAGCCAAGGTGGTTCTTACTGTGGATCTGCCGGAGGCACAAATCGTTGCCATGCGGGATCGGGCACCGAAGGCCGAGCACATGGAGAGCACGACGCGCAAGATCACGCTTCATCCGGATGATCGGATTGCCGTTGAGAAATTGCCGGTCAAGGCAATCAGCATTATTCCTGCGGTAAATCTCGATGAAGATACGGTGGTCAAACGCTTTGGCCAGCCCGGTGAGCGAATTCAGGTTTCGGAGAAAAGAGCACACCTTCTTTATCCAAAATACGGGCTGGATATTGTGGTTGATGGCGATGGGAAGGAGTTATTGCAGTACGTTGCGCCGCGGCAATTTGCAACGCTGCGCGAGCCGCTGAAGGCAATTGATACGCCTAAGGCGTCCTCTCAGTAAGGCGGGCTTTTACCGCGCTATTCTGCTAAAATTGCCCGTTTTTCAACTGACTAGCTTTTGCGGAGCAATTAAATGGCTAACGAACTCGCCCTTTCCATCATCAAACCCGACGCTGTTGCCAAGAATGTCATTGGCAAGATTTACACCCGTTTTGAAAATGCCGGCCTGAAGATCGTCGCTTCCAAGATGGTTTGGTTGTCCGAGCAGGAAGCCGGCCAGTTTTACGCTGTGCACAAGGCTCGTCCGTTCTTTAACGATCTGGTCAAGTTCATGACCTCGGGTCCGGTTATGGTTCAGGTTCTTGAAGGTGAAAATGCCATCGCCAAGAACCGTGAACTGATGGGTGCCACGAATCCGAAAGAGGCTGCACCGGGCACCATTCGCGCCGATTTCGCTGAATCCATCGACGCCAATGCAGTGCATGGTTCCGATGGCCCGGATACCGCCGCCGTGGAAGTGGCTTTCTTCTTCCCTGGACTGAACGTTTACGCCGGTCGCTAAGTTGCACGAATGACCGTCAATTTGCTGGATTTCGATGGAGAAGGCCTGACAGCCTGGTTTGCCGAGCAGGGCGAAAAGTCCTTCAGGGCCAGGCAGGTGTTGCGCTGGATCCATCGTTCCGGCGTGGCAGACTTCGATGCCATGACCGATATTGCCAAGAGTCTTCGCGAGAAGCTCAAGGCGAGGGCGGTCGTGGCACCGCCGGCGGTCGTCTCCGACAAGCTCTCGGATGATGGTACGCGCAAGTTCCTGATTGACGTTGGTAACGGTAATGCGGTCGAGACGGTGTTCATTCCCGAAGATGATCGCGGTACCCTGTGTGTTTCGACACAGGCCGGTTGCGCGCTTGATTGCGCTTTTTGCTCGACCGGCAAGCAAGGCTTCAATCGCAACCTGACGGTTGCAGAAATTATTGGCCAGCTCTGGCAGGCCAATCGTGCGCTTGGCGCAGTTCATGGTGACGAACGGGTGATTTCCAACGTGGTCCTGATGGGCATGGGTGAACCGCTCGCCAATTTTGAAAATGCTGTTGTCGCCCTGAAGCTGATGCTTGACGACAACGCTTACGGGTTGTCGCGCCGGCGCGTTACGGTGTCGACATCTGGTCTGGTGCCGGCGATTGACCGGCTGGCTGAAGAATGTCCGGTTGCCTTGGCGGTTTCCCTGCACGCACCGAATGATGCGCTGCGCGACCAGGTTGTCCCGGTCAACCAGAAATATCCGCTAAAACAGCTAATGTCTGCCTGTCAGCGTTATCTGGAGAAGGCGCCGCGTGACTTTATTACCTTCGAGTACATCATGCTTGATGGTATTAATGACAGCGATGCTCATGCACGTGAATTGCTCGCACTGGTCAGGCACGTTCACTGCAAGTTCAATCTGATTCCGTTTAATCCCTTTCCTGGTTCGCCGTTCAAGCGATCGCCGGCTGAGCGGGTTCGCCGGTTTGCGGATATTTTGATGCAGGCCGGGATTGTCACCACAACGCGCAAGACGCGCGGTGACGATATAGACGCTGCCTGCGGGCAACTGGCAGGGCAGGTCCGGGACAGGACCAGGCGTACTGCAGGGCGGGTGATTCCATTAATGGAGGCTGGTTCGTGAGAATTCTTTCGCTGAATAAACTGGTTTTTGGGTTCGGCCTGGGCATTGCTTTTGCGGTTTCGGCTCAGGTTCAGTATGCGCCGGATCCATCAAATCCCTACTATTCCGGGCAGCAACAGGCGAGCGGGCAGGGGGCCGTAGCGACGGACCCCAAGACTCGAGCAAGAGTTCACACCGAACTGGGCGCGGCTTACTATCAGGCTGGCGCCATGGCGATTGCGCTTGAACATCTGCGCGTGGCGATCAGCGCTGACTCAAAGTATGTCGAGGCATACAGTGTGCGTGGATTGGTGCATACAGGGCTGAAGGAGTACGACAAGGCGGAAGAAGATTTTCGTCGTGCACTCGGTATCGCGCCGGATGATCCGGAAGTAAATAACAACTACGGCTGGTTTCTCTGCGAGACAGGCAAGGAGCGTCAGTCCATCGCCTATTTTCTCAATGCCTTGAAAAGTCCGCTTTACGAGACCCCTGAGCGCGCCTATACCAACGCTGGTAGATGTGCGCTAAAGGCGGGTGATCAGGAGGGGGCTCAGAATTATCTGCTCAAGGCCGTGCAGCTGTCGCGTGATGGTGGTGCCGTGCCAAGATTCCAATTGGCCACCTTGTTCTACAAAAAAAATATTCTGGAAGAGTCACGCGTTTATCTGAATGAAGTCATGAAAATGCTGAATCCGCCTACGGCTGAAGTTCTTTGGCTCGGTATCAGGCTGGAACGGAAGTTGTCGAACCGTGCTGCGGAAAGCGATTACGCCGCACAATTGCGTAGCCGTTATCCCACTTCGGTCGAGTATCAGGAATTTCTCAAAGGTAATTTTGAATGAGCGAGCAATTGGAGTCTGCCGGGCAGGGGGCAGAGGAGATAGTCGAGTTGGGGCCCGCTCCGGTTGGTGAGCAGCTAAAGTTGGCGCGTGAGGCGAGAGGGCTGGCGGTTGCGGAAATAGCCCAGACATTGAAATTAGGGGCACGTCAGGTTCTCGCGCTGGAAAATGGCGAATGGCAAAGTCTGCCGGGGGCGACTTTCATTCGTGGTTTTGTGCGGAATTACGCGCGGCTGGTGCAGATTGATCCAGCTCCCCTGATGACCCAGCTTGACGGTCTGTTGCAAAAACCTGCCGATACCTTGGCAATTCCAGAAACCAAGCCGGCGCACATGATGTATTCCAGTGCTGGAGGCGGACGACGTGATCGTCTGGTTGTTGTCATGGGAGTGATTCTTCTCGCCGTGGCTGCTCTAGTCTATTTCTTGCTGCCAAACAATCTGTCTGCCTGGCGAGACAGCACGCAGAGCCTGCTCGATTCGCTGGCGCGTCATGATGAAGCGGTGCCAGCAACTACTGCACCTGCAGCCGAGCCGGTATTTCCTCCGGGGGCGACGCCACAGCAGATCATGAATCCACAGGCAGTGACGCCGACGGATCAGTCTGCAGGAGCAGCGAGACCGGATCAGGTTGCTGCAGACGCCAGTAACGTTCCCCAGATGCGCTTTGTCTTTGAAAAGGAATCGTGGCTGGAAGTCCGCGATCGCAATGATTTTGTCGTTTTCTCCAAGCGTGCCTCTGCGGGCACCGAACATACTCTCTCCGGCGAGGGGCCGCTTTCTGTAGTTGTCGGGAATGCGCCGGGCGTCAAGGTTTTCTGGCGGGGGCAGATCGTCGATTTGGCACCCCATACGCGTGGTGATGTCGCGCGCTTTGTGCTGGAGTAAACGTGAGCGCTGTTGTTAAACGCAAGACGCGCTCCTGCAAGGTCGGCGCAGTCACCTTGGGCGGGGATGCTCCGGTAGTCATTCAGTCGATGACCAATACCGATACCGCAGACTACCTCGCTACGGCGCTGCAAGTCGCGGAGTTGGCGCGTGCTGGTTCAGAACTGGTTCGGATTACGGTCAATTCGCCGGAGGCTGCCGCCGCCGTTCCAAAAATCCGTGAGCATCTTGATCGGATGAATTGTGCTGTGCCGCTGATTGGTGATTTTCACTACAACGGTCATCGTCTACTGACGGAGCATCCTGCTTGTGCGGAAGCGCTCGCCAAGTACCGCATCAATCCTGGAAACGTCGGCTTCGGCAAGAAAAAGGATGAACAGTTCGGACAGATGATCGAACTGGCTTGCCGTTATGACAAGCCGGTGCGTATCGGTGTGAACTGGGGGAGCCTCGACCAGGAGTTGCTGGTCCGGATAATGGACGAAAATTCAGGTCGACCGCAGCCTTTGGATGCTTCCGGGATCATGCGTCACGCCATGGTCAGGTCGGCACTCGAATCAGCTGCCAAAGCCGAGGAAATCGGTCTGGCTGGGGAAAAGATCATTCTGTCCTGCAAGGTTTCAGCAGTTCAGGATCTGATCGCCATCTATAGGGAATTGTCCAGTCGTGCGGATTACGCCTTGCATCTTGGTCTGACTGAGGCAGGCATGGGTTCCAAGGGGATTGTCGCGTCAACTGCGGCGCTGTCCGTCCTGCTTCAGGAGGGGATTGGTGACACTATACGGATCTCCCTGACACCCGAGCCCGGCGGATCGCGCGCACAAGAAGTCATTGTCGCCCAGGAAATTCTGCAAACCATGGGGTTGCGCGCCTTTTCGCCGATGGTTGTTGCTTGTCCGGGATGCGGGCGGACAACCAGCACTTTTTTCCAGGAGTTGGCTGGCGAAGTACAGGATTTTGTTCGTGCCAGGATGCCGGAGTGGAAGTTGCAGTATGACGGGGCCGAGAATATGACGCTGGCCGTCATGGGTTGTATCGTCAATGGTCCTGGCGAATCGAAACACGCGAACATCGGAATTTCTCTGCCCGGTACGGGCGAGGCTCCATCGGCCCCTGTTTACGAAGATGGACAGAAAACGGTCACGTTAAAAGGCGACAATATCGCTGGCGAATTTAAGCAAATCATTGAGCGCTACGTCGAGCGCACTTATATCAAGAAACTTAAGTCATGAGTCAAACCTTGCAAGCCGTTCGCGGCATGAACGACATCCTGCCCGACGAAGCTGCCTTCTGGGAGATTTTTGAGGACACCATCCGCTCGTGGTTGAAGGGCTACGGCTACCGTCCGATTCGCATGCCGATCGTCGAGCCGACACCCCTTTTTAAGCGCGCCATCGGCGAGGTGACGGATATCGTAGAAAAGGAAATGTATTCCTTCGTCGACGGTTTGAACGGGGAAGCATTGACCCTGCGGCCGGAGGGCACGGCTGGTTGCGTTCGAGCCGTCATCGAACACAATCTTGCCGCCCGTCAGACACAGCGCCTTTACTATATCGGTCAGATGTTTCGCCATGAGCGTCCGCAGAAGGGGCGCTATCGCCAATTCCATCAGGTTGGTGTCGAGTCCTTCGGCATGGCTGGCCCGGATATCGATGCCGAGATGATCCTGATGGGAGCCCGACTGTGGGCTGATCTC
This sequence comes from uncultured Dechloromonas sp., assembly GCA_964583695.1. Lineage (GTDB taxonomy): Bacteria > Pseudomonadota > Gammaproteobacteria > Burkholderiales > Rhodocyclaceae > Azonexus. The sequence goes on along the minus strand of CAZOWA010000001.1, from coordinate 59,655 downwards.
GGACTTGAGGGCATCGAACTGCAGCTCAACAGTCTTGGTCAGCCGGCAGAACGCGCCCAGCACCGCGCAGCGCTCATTACCTATTTTGAACAAAACGCGGAGCTCCTCGATGAGGATGCCAAACGTCGTCTGCACACCAACCCGCTACGCATTCTTGATACCAAAAATCCGACCATGCAGGAAATGTGCGCCGGTGCACCCAAACTGATCGATTATCTTGGTGCCGAGTCTCTTGCACATTTCGAAGGTGTGCAGCGCGTGCTGCGGGACGCCGGGGTGCCTTTCCGGATCAACCCACGTCTGGTGCGTGGTCTCGACTACTACAACCTCACTGTTTTCGAATGGGTTACCGACAAACTGGGCGCTCAGGGAACGGTTTGTGCCGGTGGGCGTTACGATAGTCTGGTCGAGCAGCTCGGCGGCAAGCCGACGCCAGCCTGCGGCTTCGCCATGGGTGTCGAGCGCCTCATCGCACTGATCAAGGAGTCAGGTGGTGAACCGGTTGCCCCGGCGCCTGATGTATATCTCGTTCACCAGGGAGAGCAGGCTGCTCGACAAGCTTTCCTTGTTGCCGAAGGTTTGCGCGATCAGGGTATCGACGTGCTCCTTCATTGTGGTGGCGGAAGCTTCAAGTCACAGATGAAAAAGGCCGACGGCAGTGGAGCCGCCTTTGCAGTGATCATTGGTGATGACGAAGCCTTGACGGGTGAAGCACAATTGAAGCCTCTGCGCGAGGAAGGTGCGGCTCAGCGAAAACTGAAGACCGATGAACTGGCAGAAGCCATCATCGGACAACTGATTGATTTTGACGAAGAGGAATAGGCAGGATGGCGCATTACGACCTCGAAGAGCAGGAACAGATTGATACCCTGAAAACCTGGTGGAAGATGTATGGCAATCTGGTGACCGGCGTACTCTTTGCCGCATCGCTTGCTGTAGTCGGCTGGCAGGGCTGGAACTGGTACAAGAATGGACAAGCATCCCAGGCAGCCGGTGTGTATGCCGTGCTTGAGCAGGCCGTTGCTGCCGGTGACGCCCAGAAGGTCAAGTCTGCAGCGGGCGAACTCGTTGAAAAATTCGGGGGTACCCATTATGCGGCGCTGGGTGCGATGCTCGCGGCCAAGCAATCTTTTGACGCAGGCGACCTGAAGACGGCAAAAAGCCAGCTCGCCTGGGTTGCTGAAAATGGCAAGGATGAACTCAGGGATATGGCGCGTCTGCGTCTGGCTGCAGTAGAACTCGACGAAAAAGCTTACGACGAGGCGCTCAAGTATCTGGATACGACGCATGGCAAGGCATTTGACGGACGTTTCGAAGAGCTCAAGGGCGATGTCTTTACTGCGCAAGGCAAGAAAGCCGAAGCGCGCGCTGCCTACAAGTCTGCGCTGGAAAAAGCCGGCGAAAAGCAGAGTTCGAGCCGCGAATTGCTGCAACAAAAACTTGATGATCTTGGTGAGGCCGCATGATGCGTTCCCGTCTGCTCCCTCTTCTCGTCGTGACGAGTATTGCAGTGAGCGGCTGTTCGACGATGTCGGACGCCATCGATACGATCAATCCGTTTACCAGTGCCGGGCCGAAGATGGCTCCATTGGTCGATTTCACGCCCTCTCTTCAGGCTCGCACCCTGTGGTCTTCCAGCGCAGGCAAGGCCGGTGACCACACCTTTGCCCCCGCTGTAGTCGGTGATGCAGTTTATGTTGCGGGCAAAGATGGTGCGGTCAGCAAGATTCTGGACGGCAAGGCAGTCTGGAAAATCAATGCTGGCCAGCCCCTGTCGGCAGGGGTCGGAGCTAATGCCCGGCTGGTAGTGGTCGGAACGCCCAAGGGCGATGTCCTGGCATTATCCAGCGAAGACGGCAAATTGCTTTGGCAATCCAAGGTGTCGAGCGAAGTACTGGCTACCCCCGCTGTTGGTGACGATGGTGTTGCGGTCAAGAGTGGCGATAACCGGATTTTCCTGTTCGACGGTGCCGACGGTGCGCGCAAGTGGGTTTACCAGCGAGCGACGCCGACACTTTCCATTCGTAGCGCTGGCGCCCCGGTTTTTGCGGATCGCTACGTTTTCGTTGGTTTCCCGGGAGGGAAACTGGTTGCGCTGGCCATGCAGAATGGTGCCCCGGTTTGGGAAGGGGTTGTGGCCCAGCCCAAAGGGGCAACCGAGCTTGATCGCGTTGCAGATATCGTTGCACCTCCGGTGGTAGAGGGTAGACAGATTTGTGCAGTCGCATTTCAGGGGCGCGTTGCCTGCTTCGACATGGGGCAGGGCGGGGCCATGGTCTGGTCGCGGGATCTGTCGTCAGCCTCCGGCCTGGCGCTGGATGGCCGTTACCTCTTTGTAACCGATGAAAAGGGGGCAGTACATGCCCTCGACAGATTATCTGGCAGCAGTCTCTGGAAACAGGACAAGTTGCTTAACCGGCGCGTTTCTGCGCCAGCAGTCAAGCGCGGTCTCGTGGCCGTTGCTGATGCAGAGGGTGTGGTGCATTTCCTTTCGCGTGACGACGGCAGTTTTGTCGCCCGGCAGAAAACGGATGGCACACCTGTTCGTACTCCCGTTCAACCGCTCGGTTCAGGCTTTCTGGTGCAAACCGTGGGTGGTGACGTGAGCGCAATCGAGGCTCAATGAAACCGACTATCGTTCTGGTAGGCCGACCCAATGTCGGCAAATCCACCCTTTTTAATCGCCTGACCAAGTCGCGTGACGCCATTGTTGCCGATATGCCAGGCCTGACGCGTGACCGCCACTACGGTCATGGCAAGCTGGGACGTAAACCATACCTGGTGGTCGACACTGGTGGTTTCGAGCCGTTGGTCAAGGATGGCATCTTGCACGAGATGGCCAGACAGACAGAGCAAGCGATCATTGAAGCGGACGCCGTCATTTTCGTGGTTGATGCACGTACTGGATTGACGCCGCACGACAAGGAAATCGCCAACAAGCTGCGGCGGATTGGTCGACCGGTCTTTGTTGCGGTCAACAAAGCCGAAGGCATGAATTCCGGTATGGTCGAGGCCGAATTTCACGAACTTGGGCTCGGCGAGCCGAACGCAATTTCGTCGGCGCACGGCGAAGGAGTACGTGGTCTGGTCGATCTGGCGCTGGAGAATTTCCCGGAGCCAGAAGAAGACGAAGAGCCTTCTGATGCGATCCGGGTTGCCATTGTTGGCCGTCCGAACGTTGGAAAATCAACGCTGATTAACACCTTGCTGGGCGAAGAGCGGGTTATCGCTTTCGATGCCCCGGGTACAACACGCGATTCGATTGAAATTGATTTCGAGCGTGGCGGACGCAAGTATGTGCTGGTTGACACTGCTGGTATGCGCAAACGCGGCAAAATCTTCGAAAGCATCGAGAAATTCTCGGTGGTCAAGACATTGAAGGCGATTGAAGATGCCAATGTCGTGATCCTGATGGTGGATGCCCAGGCCGATGTCTCCGATCAGGATGCACATATTGCCGATTTCATCGTGCAGTCGGGACGCGCGTTGGTTGTTGCAGTAAACAAGTGGGATGGTCTGGATTCCTACACTCGCGAACAGACTCGCCAGGTATTGCAGCGCAAGTTGAAGTTTCTCGACTTCGCCAAGTTTCACTTCGTTTCCGCGCGTGAGAACATTGGTCTTGAATCCTTGTTCCGCTCAGTTGATGCCGCGTTTGCAGCTGCAATGACCAAAATGTCGACGCCGCGTCTGGCTCGGGTTCTTGCTGACGCAGTCGCCAAACAGGCGCCGGCAAAAAGCGGATTGTTCCGGCCCAAGCCGCGTTATGCCCATCAGGGAGGATCCAATCCACCAATCATTGTGGTGCACGGAAATGCAGTGGACAAGATTACCGATAGTTATCGGCGCTATCTTGAGCATACTTTCCGTGAAGCTTTCAAGCTTTGGGGAACGCCCTTGCGTATTCAGTTCGTCACGGCCAAAAACCCGTTTGCGGACAAAGACAAGAAATAACTCCCTAAATGCTTTGGCAACCCGACGTATTTTGGGTACATTAGACAATTCATAACAACATTACATGGAGTCCACGCCATGAGTAATAAAGGGCAACTTTTACAAGACCCCTTTCTCAACGCTCTCCGCCGAGAGCATGTTCCCGTTTCAATTTACCTGGTGAATGGGATCAAGCTGCAGGGCCAGGTTGAATCGTTTGATCAGTACGTCGTGCTGCTGAAAAACACTGTTACCCAAATGGTGTACAAGCACGCAATCTCTACGGTGGTTCCGGCTCGTCCGGTCAACCTCCAGCAAGAACAGGCTGCCGAATAATAAGCGCCTGTTCGATGGCCCGTCACGTTGACGGGCCAGTCACTTCATCTCCCGGAAATACAAATGAATGAACGACCAGCCGCAGGTGAACGTGCGGTCATCGTTCAGCTGGATTTTGGTCAATCGGATATAGATGACCAAATCGAAGAAGTCAGACTGCTTACGGAGTCGGCAGGAGGCGTTGTGGTTGCCGAGGTTTTCGGAAAGCGCCATAGTCCTGACCCGAAATATTTCGCGGGTAAGGGCAAGGTTCAGGAACTGGCTGCCGTACTTGCGGCGGTTGATGCCGATCTGGTGGTTTTCAATCACGAGCTGTCGCCGGCGCAGGAACGAAATCTCGAGCGTGAACTCAAATGTCGCGTGATCGACCGGACTAGTCTGATTCTTGATATTTTTGCCTTGCGTGCTTCGAGTGCAGAGGGGAAATTGCAGGTTGAGCTTGCTCAGCTTGAACATCTGTCTACACGCCTGGTTCGCGGCTGGACCCACCTTGAGCGGCAACGCGGTGGTATCGGGATGCGTGGCCCGGGGGAAACGCAGCTTGAAACCGACCGGCGACTGCTGGGGAATCGGGTGAAGTTGCTCAAGGAGCGCCTTGGGAAATTGTCTCGGCAACGCGGGGTGCAGCGAAAGGCGAGAATGCGGGGCGATACGCTGAACGTTTCGCTTGTTGGATATACCAATGCTGGAAAGTCGACTCTTTTCAATGCGCTTACCCATGCCGGTGTTTTTGCGGCCAATCAGCTTTTTGCCACGCTTGATACGACATCGCGCAAGCTCTGGATCGAGGAAGCGGGCAATATCGTGATTTCCGACACAGTTGGTTTTATCCGTGACCTGCCGCACTCGCTGGTCGACGCCTTTCACGCTACTCTGGAGGCCGCGACCGATGCCGACGTTCTGTTGCATGTGGTCGACAGTGCAAGTCATGCACGTGACGAGCAAATCTTCGAGGTTAACAAGGTGTTGGAAGAGATCGGTGCTCGCGATGTCAGGCAACTGGTTGTCTGGAACAAGATCGACCTGACCGAGGCATCGCCCGGGGTCGAGCGTGATGAATATGGTACTATCGCGCGCGTTCGTGTCAGCGCGCGCTCAGGGGAAGGACTGGATCTGCTCCGTCGTTCCCTTGCAGAACTGGCTCAGGCAAAAGCTGAAACTCGCCGCAAGGCGATGGCTGATGCCGAATTCGAAAAACAATGCGATACGATTCACTAATCCCCTTACGAGACTCATGATTCCTTCGATAGGTATTTTTATGTCGCTCAACGACCCGCAATGGGGCAACCGTGGTGGTAATGACGGTGATAAACCGAATGGCAGCGGGCCACGTCGCCCCAATGACGGTCCGCCCGATCTGGAACAGTTGTGGCGCGACTTCAATCGCAAGCTCTCCGGGTTTTTCGGGAACAAGGGGGGCGGTAGTGGCGGAGGCGATGGTCCGCGCATGCCTCAGGTTGATTTTAATCCCAAGTTTTTCGGTGGCGGGATAGGGCTGATCATCGGCCTCATCGCCATCGTCTGGCTGGGATCCGGCTTCTATATTGTCGATGCTTCCCAGCGTGGTCTTGTTCTGCAGTTTGGGAGCTACAAAGAATCCACCGAACCTGGTTTGCGTTGGCGTTTTCCCTACCCGATCCAGTCTCACGAACTGGTTAATTTAACCGGGGTGCGTACTCTGGAGATCGGTTATCGCGGTAGTGAACGCAACAAGGTGCTGAAAGAAGCCTTGATGCTGACGGATGACGAGAACATCGTAAATATTCAGTTTGCGGTTCAGTATGTTCTGAAAGATCCCGTCGAGTATCTTTTCAATAACCGTAATCCGGATGACGCCGTAATGGGCGCAGCGGAGACCGCGGTACGGGAAATCGTCGGCAAGAGCAAAATGGACTTCGTGCTTTACGAAGGCCGGGAGCAGATCGCTACTAGCGCCGCAAAGCTGATGCAGGAAATTCTTGATCGTTACAAGAGCGGTATTCTGATTTCCAAAGTCACAATGCAGAACGCCCAGCCTCCCGAGCAGGTTCAGTCGGCATTTGATGATGCTGTGAAAGCGGGTCAGGATCGTGAACGCCAGAAGAATGAAGGCCAGGCTTATGCCAATGACGTGATTCCGAAGGCAAAGGGAACGGCAGCTCGCCTGATGGAAGAGGCCAATGGGCACAGGCAGCGCGTGATCTCGACCGCCGAGGGCGATTCCTCACGATTCAGGCAGATCCAGAGCGAATATGCCAAGGCGCCGGAAGTCACTCGTCAGCGCATGTATCTCGAAACGATGCAGCAGATTTATTCGAACACCAGCAAGGTCATGGTTGATACGAAGAGTCAGGGCAACCTGCTGTATTTGCCGCTGGACAAGCTGATGCAGGCGACTGCGGGTGTGGTTGCCGGGCCTAACGGACCGACGGAGTTGTCGGCAAGCCAGGGTGTTGCCAAGCCGGCTGCACCGCTTTCCTCAGAAGCACCGCCCCAGCTTGAAAGCGCGCCGCCGGTTGGAGGCAAGACATCCTCTGTGAGTTCGCGTGAAAGTTCGTTGCGCTCACGTGATCGGGAGGGACGTTAATGAGTCCGCGTTTGAATTTTCTGGGGGCTGTCATTGCCACCATCCTGGTGGTGATGGCAATGTCCATGTTCACCGTTGATCAACGTCAGTACGCGCTGGTTTTCCAGCTCGGCGAGGTCAAGCGCGTCATTGATGAGCCGGGGCTTTATTTCAAGGTGCCGATGGTGCAGAACGTGCGCTATTTCGAGAAGCGCATCATGACGATGGACAACGCCGAACCGGAGCGTTTCATTACTTCCGAGAAGAAGAATGTGCTGGTCGATTCGTACATCAAATGGCGTATCGTTGATCCCAAACTGTATTACGTGTCCGTCAGCGGGGACGAATCCCGTGCCAAGACACGTCTTAACCAGACTGTAAACGCAGGTTTGCGGGAAGAGTTTGGCAAGCGGACGGTGCATGATGTTGTTTCGGGCGAGCGCACCAAGATCATGGAACAGATGCGCGAGAAGGCGGATAGCGATGCACGTACCATCGGCGTGCAAATTGTTGATGTGCGCGTCAAACGTGTCGAACTGCCCACCGAGGTGAGCGATGCCGTATATCGTCGGATGGAGGCAGAACGCAAACGAGTTGCCAACGAATTGCGCTCGGAGGGGGCTGCCGAAGCTGAAAAAATCCGTGCCGATGCTGATCGCCAACGCGAAGTCATCATTGCCGATGCTTATCGTGATGCCCAGAAAATCAAGGGTGAAGGTGATGCCAAGGCGACCTCGATCTATGCTCAGGCTTTTGGTCAGAACCCTGAGTTCTATGCTTTCTATCGCAGTCTCGAGGCTTATCGCGGTAGCTTCAAGAACAAACATGACGTACTGGTCGTTGAACCGAATTCCGACTTCTTCAAATACATGAAGAGCGGCGGACGTGGCGGCGACAAGACCAAATGACCTCAAATGTGCTGCTTGCCTTCGCGCTGATGTTGGTGCTCGAAGGCATCATGCCCTTTATCGCACCGGCGGCATGGCGTGAAACCTTTCGCCGCCTCGTTCAATTTTCGGACGGACAAATTCGCTTCGTGGGTCTGACCTCGATGCTGATTGGCCTCGTCCTCATGATGCTTTTCTCATGAACTGGCTGTTACCTGAATATATTGCCGACGCCTTGCCGGCTGAGGCCTCACGTATCGAGCGCCTGCGCCGGAATGTTCTCGATCATTTTCGGGCGCATGGCTTCGAGTTTGTCATGCCCCCCATGCTTGAGTATCTCGATTCCCTGCTCACCGGGGCGGGGCGGGATCTCGATTTGCGCACTTTCAAACTTGTCGACCAGCTTTCCGGAAGGACGATGGGGGTTCGCGCCGACATCACTCCTCAGGCTGCTCGCATTGATGCCCATCTGCTCAACCATCAGGGGGTGACCCGCCTGTGTTATTGCGGAAGCGTCCTGCATACTTTGCCGGCAAGCGTTTCTGCTGGAAGGGAACCTGTCCAGATCGGCGCCGAGCTTTATGGATACGCCGGGATTGAAGCAGATGTCGACATCATTCGTTTGATGGCCGGAGCGTGTGCTGCAATCAAGTTGCCGATCAGCCGTGTCGATCTCAGTCACGTCGCGATTTTTCGTGCGCTGGCTGCCGCAGCGGATTTGTCGCCGGAAGCCGAGAGTAATGTCCTGAGTCTGTTGCAGGCCAAGGATGTTCCCGGGCTGAACGAAGCCTGCGCCGGAGTGGAGACTTCCTGTCGCGAAGCACTGCTGGCCTTGCCGCAGCTTTACGGCGGTATTGAAATGCTTGAACGCGCGCGGAGCTGTTTGCCGCCGTTGGCGGAAATAACCGAGGCGCTGGATGATTTGCGCCATGTGTTCGAAGCCGCACCCGACTTGCCGTTGTCTGCGGATCTTTCCGACCTGCGCGGCTACAATTACCACAACGGTGTGGTGTTTGCCGCCTACTGCCCCGGTTATCCTGCCGCGATTGCGCAGGGTGGTCGCTATGACGGAGCCGGCAGGACTTTTGGCCGGGCTCGGCCGGCAACCGGGTTTTCCATGGATTTGCGCGAAGTCGCGCGTATGGTTCCCTCGGGCAAACAGGTGGGTGCAATTCTTTCTCCGGCAGCTGGCCAGGATCGTGGGCTGGCAGCCCATGTTGCGGCCCTTCGGGCCCAGGGCGAAATTGTTGTCGAGCTTTTGCCGGGTGAATCGGCCTGCGAAGGCCCGTTCTGCGACAGAAAGCTGGCCCAGGTGGGCGGGCAATGGATCATTGAAGCAATACAAGAGGATTAAAAAATGGCAAAGAATGTCATCGTGGTCGGTACCCAATGGGGCGACGAGGGGAAGGGCAAGATCGTCGACTGGCTGACCGATCACGCCAGCGGCGTGGTGCGCTTTCAGGGGGGGCATAACGCCGGTCACACCCTGGTCGTTGGCGAACAGGTGTACAAGCTCAATCTCGTACCGTCCGGTATCGTTCGTGAAGGTGTCGACTGCTACATCGGCAACGGTGTCGTGCTGGATATCCACCACCTGCTTTCTGAAATTGCCGAACTGGAAAAAGGCGGGATCGACGTGCGCTCGCGCCTCAAGATCAGCCCGGGCTGTCCGATCATCCTGCCTTACCACTCTGCTATCGACAAGGCGCGCGAGGGTGCCAAGGCGGCAGACAAGAAAATTGGCACGACTGGCAAGGGCATCGGCCCCACCTACGAAGACAAGGTGTCTCGTCGTGGCCTTCGTGTGTATGACCTCTTTCATCCGGAACGCTTTGCCGAAAAGCTGAAGGAAGTGCTCGAGTACCATAATTTCGTGCTGACCCAGTATTTCAAGGCGCCTGCGGTCGATTACCAGATGGTGCTCGATCAGGCGATGGCCGATGCCGAGCAGATTCGTCCGATGGTCACCGATGTTTCCGCAGCGCTATATGCCGCCAACAATGCCGGACAGAACCTGCTGTTCGAAGGTGCTCAGGGCACGTTGCTCGACATTGACCACGGTACTTATCCGTTCGTCACCTCATCCAACTGCGTTGCCGGTCAGGCATCCGCCGGGGCAGGGGTCGGGCCGGGCATGCTGCACTATGTGCTGGGTATTACCAAGGCCTACTGCACGCGTGTTGGCGGTGGTCCCTTCCCGAGCGAACTCGACATCGAAACCGAAGGTGCGCCAGGTTATCAAATGTCGCAGGTTGGACGGGAATTTGGCACAGTTACCGGGCGCAAGCGTCGTTGCGGCTGGTTTGATGCTGCCGCCCTTCGTCGCTCCGGGCGTATCAACGGGCTGACCGGCTTGTGCATCACCAAGCTGGACGTGCTGGATGGCTTGCCGGAATTGAATATCTGTACCGGCTATCGTCTGGATGGAAAGATCATCGACCTGCTGCCCATCGGCGCAGACGAAGTTGCCCGTTGTGAACCGATCTATGAAACGATGCCGGGCTGGAGCGGTACGACCTTCGGCGTCAAGCGCTGGGAAGACTTGCCAGTCAATGCCCAGAACTACCTGAACCGGCTTGAGGTTTTGTGCGAAGTGCCGATCGCCATTGTGTCGACCGGCCCCGAGCGTGACGAAACCATCCTCAAGCAGCATCCGTTCAAATAAAACCCGAGTTTGGCCACCTGGAAGCCCGAAACTTCGGACTTCCACGGTGAACCGGAAAATTCGCCAGTTTTTGCCAATCAACGCGGCGGAAGAACCGCTTGCCAACCTCCGGGGCAGTAGCGGGTATATGGGTAATACTGGCCGGAGGACTCGCAGTAATACCAGTAGCCGCTTCCCATCGGCGGCTCGACGCTGCGTGGTGGTGTTACGTAATAAGTTGGCTCGGCAGGACGGCTGTTGTAAGCAGCAGCACCAATTGCCAACCCGGTAATGGCCAGCACTGCGGCAGGGCCGACCCAGTCGGATTTGTCATGGTGATGATGGTGATGGCGAGGCGGTGGTGGGCGATATCCGCCGTGGTATCTTCCGTCGGCCTGGGCTGTTCCAGCTGTGCTCAATGCAAGGCTGAAGACCATGAATAAGACAATCAATTTTTTCATGATGCGACTCGTTGAGGTTTGTTTCGACAGTTCCAATAACGGGGAAGTGCCACGAGTCGATTACCTGCGCTGATCCGAAGATGTTAATGAATGTTGCTGTGTGCCGGCGAATGCGCATTTTATGAACTTGATTCGGCTGGCGCCAGGGCATTGGTGGTCGATGATCTTGAAATGGCCCGCGAGGCATTGATTCAGATGCTGATGCGCTTCGGGCTAAAGTTGGAGGGGGTTGGTGAGTGTCGTCTGCCGACCTTCTGTTTAAGACTGCTTGATACTCGAGCAGGGTACAATTCCGCACAGGCGTGGTTTGTTATTCAAACGGTTGGCCGGTCGGCCTCCATAAACCATGCAGAACATGGAATTCCTCAGCCTGATGTGTAAATACCGTGGCAGAAATGAAAAAAGCCTTGCATATGCAAGGCTTTTTATCAAAATCGCTGGTGCCCAGGAAGGGACTCGAACCCCCACGGAGTTACCCGCTAGTACCTGAAACTAGTGCGTCTACCAATTCCGCCACCTGGGCACAGGTGCGAAGAGCCGCCATTATAGAGAAAGAAAAATCGATGTCAAGAAAGAAGCTGTCAAAAGTCCGCAAGGCCGATCCGTTCTTCGAACGTGAGTCGAAGCGTTACGAATTTCCACTCCCGTCACGGGAGTATGTTTCAAAGGTGTTGGCTGACGAGGGACGTCCGTTGAGCCTTGTGGAATTGACCGAGTTGCTCGACATTGCCCCCAGCGAAGGCGAGATGTTCCAGCGCAGGCTCGGAGCCATGGAGCGTGAGGGGCAGTTGCTAAGGAACCGGAAAGGCTCATACATTTTGCCGGAACGCGCCAGTCTGACCCCGGGGCGGATACAAGGGCATCAGGACGGCTACGGATTCCTGATTCCTGATGACGGTGGGGCTGATATCTTTCTCGACCAGCATCAGATGGGCAAGGTTCTGCATGGTGATCGGGCGTTGGTCAGGGTCGTTGGCATCGACCGCAAGGGGCGTCCGGAGGGCAGTATCGTCGAGGTGACCGAGCGGGCTAACAGCCGAGTCATTGGGCGTGTTTTTATCGAGCACGGCGTTGTTTTTGTGGTGCCGGAAAACAAGCGTATTGCTCAGGATATCCTAGTGCCGCCGGAGAAAAAGGCAAAAATCAAGGCGCAGTCCGGGCAGGTCGTCATGGTCGAGATCATCGAGCAGCCGAGCAAGTTCTCTCAGCCGATCGGGCGCATTACCGAAGTGCTCGGCAACTATGCCGATCCGGGAATGGAAATTGAGATTGCCCTGCGTAAGCATGATCTGCCTTTCGAGTTTTCCAGGGCTGCACTGGAAGAGAACAAGGCCTTGCCGGACAAGGTGAAGAAAGCCGATTTCAAGGGGCGTGAGGATTTGCGCGACTTGCCGCTGGTCACCATTGACGGTGAGACTGCCCGCGATTTCGACGATGCCGTGTTCTGCGAAAAAAAGGGGCGCGGCTGGCGTCTGGTGGTGGCCATTGCGGACGTCTCGTACTATGTGAAGCCCGGCATGACGCTCGACAAGGAGGCGATGGAGCGAGGTAACTCGGTCTATTTCCCGCGTCGGGTGATTCCCATGCTGCCGGAAAAGCTGTCGAACGGCATTTGCTCGCTGAATCCCGATGTGGAGCGGATGGCCATGGTTTGCGACATGGAAATCGGCAGCAGCGGCAAGATCGGCAAGTACCGCTTTTATCCGGCTGTTTTCCGTTCGCATGCGCGATTGACCTACAACCTCGTCTGGTCGTGGCTGACGGGCGAGGCCAAGCCGGTCGACGAGGTGCATCAACAATTGCAGCCGCATCTGAAAAATCTTTATGCACTGTTCAAGACCCTGAACAAGGCGCGCTGGGCGCGCGGCGCTATTGATTTTGAAACGACCGAAACGCAAATGTTGTTCAACGACCAGGGCAAGATTGAAAACATTGTTCCTGTTGTCCGTAACGACGCGCACCGGATCATCGAGGAGTGCATGCTCGCCGCCAACGTGTGCGCTTCCGATTTCCTGGCGCGCCACAAGCAGGATTGCCTGTATCGCATCCATGAGGCGCCTTCCGAAGAAAAGCTGCGCAATCTGCGTACATTCCTCGGCGAGTTCGGCATGGCGCTGGGCGGTGGAGATGATCCAAAAGCCAAGGATTACGCAGCGCTCCTCGAAAAGGTCAAGTTGCGTCCGGATTTTCAGCTATTGCAGACGGTGATGCTGCGTTCTCTGCGGCAGGCCATGTACAGCCCTGACAATGTCGGGCATTTTGGTCTGGCTTACGAGCATTACACCCATTTCACCTCCCCGATCCGCCGTTACCCCGATCTGCTTGTACATCGAGCCATCAAGGCTGTTTTGGCCGGTGAGAAATACGTTCCGGCAAGTTCGTGGGACGATATCGGAATGCACTGTTCCTCCACCGAACGCCGTGCAGACGAGGCGACGCGTGATGTGCAGAACTGGCTCAAATGCTTCTACATGAAGGAGCGCATTGGCGAAGTCTTCGAAGGCAGCATCTCTGCTGTAACGGCATTCGGCATTTTCGTGGCGCTCGATGAAGTCTACGTCGAGGGGTTGGTGCATGTTTCTGAACTCGGCGAGGACTACTTCCAGTTTGACAACATCAAGCACCAGATGCTGGGCGAGCGTAGTGGCCAGCGTTTCCGCCTGGGTGATCGGGTGAGAGTCAAGCTGGTTCGTGCCGATCTCGAGACGAACAAGATTGATTTTGTGCTGGTCCGTGCCGAGCAGCCTGCGGGAACGAAAAAATTATCCGGGTCGAGCAAGCCAGTGTCGACGGTGGGTGGTCGCGGGCGATCGCAGGCGACCACCAAAACGCCAGTAAACGCTACGCCGGTTCGGAAGCCCGCGCACAAGGCGGTGGCCAAGCCAGCCGGGAAGACAGCGGGCAAATCAGCGACAAAACGTACGGCTAAGTCGTCGGCCAAGCCTGCGACGAAAAAGGGCGGAAAGAAGCGTTAATTTCGTCGTGTGGACTCAGGGGGAGGGTCGCTTGATCAATGCGCCCGCCCTGTCCGCGATTGATGCCGCTTGCTCCTCATCCAGATCTGGGAGCTGTTCGGCCAGCCAGAGTAATGAACACCCCGGAATGATCTGGCTGGCTTCGGCAATGTCCGAAGGGAGTGCCGGATCTTCCGCCCCTCCAGTAGAGAGGTGACGGGCGGTGTCGATGCAGATGCGCGAGAGGTTTGCACGGGTGTTGTCAATGCCGCGAATGAGTTGAGGCAGCAAGGCCGGCAAGTGCCAGATGGCCGCGCATTTAAGCGTGAGATCCTTGAAGCGGAAACCACAAGTGTCGATCTGAGCCTGAATCGACCGGCTGGCCCGGCCGCTACGCAATGCATCGAGGGCGGCCAGAGGTAATTCAGGTGCGAAGGACCACAGCAGCAATTCGCCGATTTCGGAAAGGAGTGCGGCCAGGCCAATTTCTTCCGGCGACAGATCGGCTCTGGCGTGCCCCCAGCGCAGTGCGAGCCGACTGGAAAGATGGGAGCGTCTTTCGCATTCGACCAGGCCCGGGTTGCTCTGGTCGGTTTCCGGACTGTTCAGCAGCAGCTTGCGGAAATTGTCAGTGCCCAGTTGCATGACCGCAGCCAGGGGCGTCGTTGTTTCGTGTCCAAGGCGCTGGGTACGCTGTTGCTCGGCCTCGCGAAGCAAATGCAGACAGAGAAATGGGTCGGCGCCCGCAATATTAGCCAGTTCTAGGGCCGAAAGGTTTTCGCCCTTAGTTTCCTCGAGCGTGTGCAAGTCGACCTTCGAATGTGGCATGCAGGGGATTGTCTGGTGGCTGAGAAAAGCTGCCCATTGATCAACGCCCCAATGCTTCTGGTTTTCCGAGAGCAATTCATTTCCTTTGTGCACTGCCTTCTCAATATATCGGCCGGATTGGCGAAAAATGAAGCTTCGTGCACCAAGTTGGTGAGTTGGCTTACAATATGAAAACCGGTTCAAAAGGATGACGTTCAAATGGCGCAGGGAATACAGGGTTCGGCCTCCAGCTACTTGGAGATGATGACCGACGCTGCCAGTCCCGAGGGGCTTTCGGCCTCGCAGCGTTCGGAATTGCCGAGCGAACTCGTCACCGGACACCGTGCCATTGATGCCGAGCATCGACAGCTCCTCCTCAGTATGGCCAATTTGCGAGCAGTCTGCGACTTCCATTTGCGGGTGGCAGACTGCAAGGCGTGTCAGGAAAACCAGCGGGATGTCTGCGAGAGCAGCCTTGTCACCATGCTGGGTGACCTGCTTTCCTTTGTGATCGAACATTTCCGGAACGAAGAGCGAATCATGCGCGACTCCTTGCTCCTCATGGTCGAACGCGATGTTTGCGAAGCGCATATCGAGGATCATGCGGCCATTTCCGGTAAGGTCCAGCAAATCGTGGCCTCCCTTGATCCCTTGTACACCGTGGTGCTGATTCGTGAGCTCGATGTACTGCTTACGCGCTGGGTCAGCAATCACGTCACCTTGCATGACCAGTTGCTTGTGCGCTGGGTGGAGCGGGAAGACTCCGTGCTCAGGCAGGGTGGTCACCTACCGGCTCGCTAAGCGCCGCAATGCCCGACAGTTTCGGGCTTATCTTCAGGATTTTGCATGTCGTCTCGTCTGATTTATGGCTTTCATGCCGTTACCGCCAAGCTGCGCCACGACCCCGGTGCAGTGAAAGAAATCATCATTGATGCTACCCGCCAGGATGCCCGTGCACGCGACCTTCTGGCACATGCCGAGCTGCAGGGCGTGAAGATCGTTGCCAGCGATGGCAAACGCATGGATGGTCTGGCGCCGGGTGCCAAGCATCAGGGCGTCATGGCGCGAATCGAGGGCGGGCGGCAGGTGGCGCATCTCGATGATGTGCTCGATACGCTCGAAGAACCAGCCTTCCTGCTCGTGCTCGACGGCATTACTGATCCGCGTAATCTCGGTGCCTGTCTGCGCGTTGCCGATGCGGCCGGTGTGCATGCGGTGATCGCTCCCAAGGACAGATCTGCAGGGTTGAACGACGTGGCCCTGAAGACGGCCTGTGGGGCTGGCGAAACCGTGCCCTACGTGATGGTGACCAATCTGGCCCGTACCCTGCGCGAACTCAAGGAACGCGATATCTGGGTAACCGGTACTGCCGGCGAAGCACAGAACGACCTGTACACTGCCGAATGGCCGGTGGCTCAGGCCTGGGTGCTTGGCGCCGAAGGCGAGGGCATGCGCCGCCTGACGCGTGAAACCTGTGACCAGCTGGTAAGCATTCCCATGCATGGCACCGTGGAAAGTCTCAATGTGTCGGTGGCAGCCGGTGTTTGCCTGTTCGAGGCTCGTCGCCGCCGTTCCTGATCGTGCCGACAACCCGTATGACTCATCGTCGCGCTGTGGCGCTCATGGTGCTGGTGACGCTTTTGTGGAGCGTAGCCGGCGTGGTGACCCGTCACCTGGAAGCTGCACGCAGTTTCGAGGTGACTTTCTGGCGAAGTGCCTTCAATGCCCTGGGGCTGATTGCTGTACTGGGCTGGATGCGGGGCGGAGCGCTTTTTTCCGGTTTGTTGCGCGCACCACGTTTTGTCTGGCTTTCCGGCCTGTGCTGGGCCGTGATGTATACCGCCTTCATGCTCGCCATCACGCTGACCACGGTGGCCAATGTGCTGGTTATGATGGCCATCGGCCCAATGGTGACAGCGCTGCTTGCCCGTTTTCTGCTCGGCCATCGTTTGCCGACACGAACCTGGATGGCTATTGCTGCGGCTGGAGCAGGTATTGCCTGGATGTTCGGGGGGCAGGCCGGGGAAGGGCTGTCCCTGCTTGGATCGCTGGTGGCCGCAGCGGTACCGCTCGCTGCTGCGGTGAACTGGAATATTTTGCAAAAAACGGGAAATGCCGGAGCAGATGCTGCAGACATGTTGCCAGCGGTTCTCATCGGCGCCGTGCTTTCGGCGCTGGTGACGCTACCTGTAGCCTGGCCGATGCAGGCTTCACCGCACGACCTGGGCTTGCTCGCCTTCCTCGGGGTCGTTCAGTTGTCGATTCCCTGTCTGCTGGTCGTTCGCCTGTCCCGCGAACTGCCTGCCCCGGAAATTTCCCTGCTGGGCCTTCTCGAAGTCGTTTTCGGGGTGGCCTGGGCCTGGTTGTGGGCGGGCGAAGAGCCGTCGCTCAGCGTTCTGGTGGGTGGTGGAGTGGTACTGGCTGCACTGGTCGCCAACGAGGCTTATGCCCTGCGCCGTGCCGACTGACGGCGGGATGCTTGTCCCGTCGCCAGCACGGCCTGGCACTCAGTTTTCGGCGATCTCGCCAGGCTGATCCTTCCAGCCGCCGCCAATCGCCTTGAACAGCTCGACCGATGCCGCCAGCCGGGCCTGTCGCGTGGCGATCATGGCGAGCATCGCGTCGTTGTGTGTACGCTGGGCATCGAGTACGTCGAGATAGCCCGAATATCCGGCTTCGTAGCGCCGGTTGGCGATATCGAGCGCCTTTTGCGCATTGTCGACGCGAACCTTCTGTGCCGTTTCCGCTTCGCCGTTCTCGCGCAGATTGACCAGCGCATCGCGGACTTCCTTGTAGGCGACCTGCAAGGCATTCTGCCAGGCGATCAGCGATTGCTCGTTCAATGCCTTGGCCTGATCAACGCGCGCTGATGTGCGCCCGAAATCGAGAATCGGCATCAACAGGCCGAGGCCAATCGACCAAGTACTGGCGCCACTGCCGAAGAGGTCGCCCAGCGTCTTGCTCTCACTGCCCAGGCTGCCGGTCAGCGAAAATTTCGGGTAATAGCCGGCTTTGGCGACGCCGATATTGGCATTGGCGGCGATCAGCTTCTGTTCCGCTTCGCGGACATCGGGCCGGTTCTCGATCAGGTCGGCCGGCAGACCCGCGGGAGGGACGGGTGGCAGGGGCAGTTGGCGAAGATCGCCGGCCGCGATTTTCAGCTCTGGCGTGCCGGTGAGCAGGGCCAGTTGATGTTCGGCCAGCGCGCGCATGCGGCGCAGGTCGGCCAGTTGCGCCTGCAAGGCGGCGAGGGCGCCTTCTGCTTGATACAGATCGAGTGGCGAGCCGAGGCCGGCGTCGACGCGTGTGCGTACCAGCTTGACGCTGGCTTCGCGGCTGGACAGCGATTCGGTAGTGACAGCCAGTTCGGCATCGTAGGCGCGCAGGGCGAGGTAATTGCTGCTGACCAGACCGGCCACGCTGAGGCGGACGGTATCGCGTGAATACTGGCTGGCGAGCAGGCTGGCCCGCGCCGCTTCATTGCTGCGCCGGACACGGCCCCAGATGTCGAGTTCGTAGGACGTGGTCAGCGCGGCGCTGCGCGCGTGCAGAATATCCGGCGACGCGGGCGACCAGGTTTGCGTTTTGGTGCTCAGCTTGGTGTTGCTGCCGCCGGCCTGGGCGTCGATTTCCGGGAAGAAGGCGGCGCCGGCCTCGCGGGCAACGGCGTTGGCCTGTTCGAGACGGGCGACGGCAGTGCGCAGATCGGCATTGTTCTTCAGCGCCTGCTCGACCAGTTCGTTGAGCGTCGTGTCGTCGAAGAGCGTCCACCAGCGTGCATTGACGGTTTCGGAAAGCGGCGCGGCGTTCTCGGCAGCCGGCTCGGCCTCACTGAAAGCGGCGGGCAGCCAGTTGGCCGGGCGCAGATAGTCCGGGCCGACGGCGCAGCCGCTCAGGGCAAGCGCCAGGGCGATGGGGGTGAGGCGGGCGATCATGCTTGGTTCTCCTCGGCATTGAGGTGCGATGGTTGCACCTGTTTGCCGCGTTCCAGCCATTTGAAAAAGAGCGGGATGAAAATGGTGGCGATAAAGGTGGCGGCGATCATCCCGGCAAACACGCCGGTTCCCATCGACTGCCGGGCAGCCGCGCCGGCACCGCTGGCCTTGACGAGCGGGAAGACACCGAGCACGAAAGCGAGCGAGGTCATGACGATGGGCCGGAAGCGCAGGCGGGCGGCTTCCAGCGCGGCATCCACGACATTCATGCCCTCGGCGTACTTCTGGGCGGCGAATTCGACGATCAGGATGGCGTTTTTCGAAGCCAGCCCGATCAGTACGACGAGGCCGATCTGGAAGTAGATGTCGTTCGGCATGCCGCGCAACCAGATGGCAGTCAGCGCGCCCATCAGGGCGAAAGGCACAGCCATGATGACGGCCAGCGGCAGCGACCATTTTTCATACTGGGCGGCGAGGATGAGGAAGACCATGATGATGCCGAAGAGGAAGGCCTGACCGGAGGAACCAGCACTGCGTTTTTCCTGGAAGGCCTGACCGGTCCACGAAATCTCGTAGCCCGAAGGCAGCGTGGCGGCGGCGACTTCCTCGACGATCCTGATGGCGTCGCCGGAGCTGATGCCAGTCTTGCTGTCGCCCATGACCTTGGCGGCGATGAAGCCGTTGAAACGCTCGACCTGTTCCGGGCCGACCACGTTCCTGACCGTGCTGATCGCCGACAGCGGAATCATCGCGTTGCTGGTCGTACTGCGCACATAGACCTTGCCGAGATCGTCCGGCTTCATCCGGTAAGCGGCGTCCGCCTGCAACTGTACGCGATAGACGCGACCGGCCTTGTTGAAGTCGTTGACGTAGAGCGCACCCATCGTGCTTTGCAGGGTTTCGTAGATGCTCGCCAGCGGAACGCCGAGCGCCAGCGCCTTGGGTTCATCGACTTCGACGAACAGTTGCGGCACGGTGGGGCGGAAGAAGGTGGAAATCCGCGTGAATTCCGGGCGTTTCTGCAACTCGGCCATGAAGCCCTGGGTGACTTCGTTGAGCTTTCTGGCATCGCCATCGATGCGGTTCTGCACATACACTTCGAAGCCACCGGCTGTGCCCAGGCCCATGATCGGCGGCGGGTTGAAAACGAGTGCCATGCCGTCCGACTGCATCATGCCCATACCCATGAACTTGCCGGCCAGATCCTGCGCCTTGGCGTCGCGCTCGCTCCAATCCTTGAGCGGAATGAAGATGGTGCCGGCATTGGGTTTGTTGCCGCCGCCGATCAGGTCGAAACCGGAGACGACGAAGGTGTGCTTGACGGCAGGGTCGGCGCCGACCATCTGGCGCATGTTCTCACCCGTGGTTGCGGTACGCTTGAGCGTTGCGCCATCGGGCAGCATCAGCGCCGAGATCAGGTAGCCCTGGTCTTCCGGCGGGACAAAACTACCAGGAATGATGCGGAAGAATGCCACGGTCAACCCGATAATCAGGGCAAAAACGGCACCGCCGATAATCCCGTGTTTCAGGGTCAGACCGACCGCACCGGTGTAGGAGCGGGTAAAACGCTCGAACAGACGGTTGAAGGGTGCGAACAGCTTGTTTTCCGTGTGTTGTACCTTGAGCAGGAGGGCGCACAGTGCCGGGGTCAGGGTCAGAGCCACAACGCCGGAAAGCACCACGGCCACGGCAACGGTAACCGCGAACTGCTTGTAGAGCTGGCCAGCGATGCCGCCAAGGAAGGCGACTGGTACGAACACGGCACACAGCACCAGTACGATGGCGACCAGTGCGCCCTGCACTTCGTGCATGGCCTTGATGGCGGCAGCGCGCGGTGGCAGTTTTTCCTCGGCCATCAGGCGTTCGACGTTTTCCAGCACGACGATGGCGTCATCGACGACGATACCGATGGCCAGAACCATGGCGAACAGGGTCAGGGTGTTGATCGAAAAACCGAATATCCAGAGGCCGGCAAAGGTGCCGATCAGAGAGATCGGCACGGCGACCATCGGAATCAGCGTGGCACGCCAGCTTTGCAGGAAGAGATAGACCACGGCCAGCACAAGCACCATGGCTTCGATGAGGGTCTTGACCACCTCACTGATCGAGGCTGAGACGAAACGCGTGGTGTCGAAGGGAATGACGTAGCCCATGCCTTCCGGGAACTTCTTCTTCAGTTCTTCCATGCGGGCCGTGACTTTTTCAGCCACTTCCAGCGCGTTGGCGCCAGTTTGCAGGAAGACGCCCATGGCGATGGTCGGCTGGCCATCCAGTGTGACCTGCTGGTCGTAGCTGTAGGCGCCAAGTTCGATGGTGGCGATGTCCTTCAGTCGCAGCAGGCCACCAGGGCCGCTGGCGCGGATGACGATGTTGCCGAATTCTTCCGGTGTCAGCAGACGTCCTTTGGCAGTTACCGTATAAACCAGTTGCTGGTCGGAGGGCGCCGGTTCCTGACCAATCTTGCCGGCTGCGTTCTGGGCGTTCTGGGCCTTGATGGCAGCGGAAACGTCGCTCGTCGTCAGGCCAAGCTGGGCCATGCGGTCGGGCTTCAACCAGACGCGCATCGAGTAATCCTGCGCGCCGAAAATGCTGACATCGCCCACACCCTTGACGCGCTTCAACTCGTCAACGATGTTCAGGCTGGCGTAGTTGGAGAGAAAAAGCGTGTTGTACTTGCCGCCCGACTCCAGCGCGACGACTTGCAGAATGTCGTTCGAGCGCTTCTGGACGATTACGCCGTTGCGCCGCACTTCTTCCGGCAGACGCGCTTCCGCGGCCTTGACGCGGTTATTGACGTTGACCGCTGCCATGTCGACATTGCTGCCGACTTCGAAGGTGGCAGTAATCGACACCGAGCCATTGGCCGAGGCTGAGGAGGTGAAGTAGGAAAGGCCCTCGACCCCGTTGAGTTGTTCCTCGATGGGGGCGGCGACCGTCTTGGCCAGCGTTTCGGCCGAAGCGCCCGGGTAGGTGGCGGTAATCATGACGGTGGGCGGGGCGATTTGCGGGTACTGCGCGATGGGCAATACCTGCGAAGCCACCAGGCCGGCAATGACGATGATGATCGAGATGACCGACGCGAAAATCGGCCGGTTGATGAAGAATTTTGACATGGTCGCTCCTTACCCCTTTGCTGCCGGTGCGGCAGAGGGGGCACCTGGAGCGCCAGGGGCGGCGCCGGGCGCGGCCGGCGGATGCGGGGCAACCGGTGCGCCGGGGCGCAGCTTCATCAGGTTGTCCACGATCACCTTGTCTCCGGCCTTCAGGCCACCAAGAATGACCCAGTCCTTGCCGCGCCATTCGCCAACCTGAACCGGCCGTGGTGCGACCTTGTCGCCTTCGCCGGCGGTCATCACCAGCGTGCCTTGCTCGGTTTGCATGACGGCTGCTTGCGGCACCAGAAAGACGCCTTCGCGCTGGCCGGTGAGCAGGCGGATACGGACGAACTGGCCGGGCAGCAACTGGTTGTCGCTGTTGTCGAACTCGGCCCGCAATTGTTGGGTGCCGAGCGTGATGTCGATGTTGCTGGCCAGGAAGTTGAGCTTGCCTGGCTTCGCATAAACCGTGCCGTTGGGCAGGATCATCTCGACGCCGGTCACGTTGTCGGCGGTGACGCGTCCGCCGGCCAGCTTGGCCAGGTCGCTGTCACCTAGGCTGAAACTGACCCAGATCGGGTTGCTCTGGTAGATCGAGGTCAGCAGGCTGTCGCTGCCGGTGGAGATGAGGTTGCCCTCGGATTTCGCGGCACGGCCGGTCGTGCCGCCGACCGGCGCGGTGACGGTGGTCCACGACAGGTTCAGTTCGGCCTGGCGCAGGGCGGCGTGGGCGATGGCGTGGGTGGACATCGCGTCGTCGTATTCTTTCTGGCTGATCGCCTTGGCTTCGATCAGGCCTTTCAGCCGGTTCATTTCACGGCTGGCCTGATCGGCCTTGGCCTTGGCATCAGCCAGCGCGATTTCGTAAGTGGAGCGGTCGATCTGGAAGAGCGGCTGGCCGGCCTTGACCGTTTCGCCCTCCTGATAAAGCCGCTTGGTCAGAATCCCGCCGACCCGGGCGCGGACTTCAGTTTCGCGGGCACCTTCGGTCTGCGCCATGACTTCGATTGAGCTCGGCACCGTCTGTGGCTGCATGTCCAACACCGTCACTGGCATTGGCCCCATCGGGGGGGCAGACGGCTTGCCATCGGAGCAGCCTGCCAGCAGGGTGGCGCCCAGAGCAGTAGCCAGAACGATGGAAAGGGGCTTGTATTGAAATCTGCTGGAGGAGGGCATGACGTGCTCCGAATAGGTAAGTTTGCGCTATTATATACAAACACGAATGTATGTAAATTATCGGCGCTGGTGTTTGCCCGGTTTTTACATTTTGAAAAGGCTGATGGTAGCCTTTGCGCCGGGAGAGATTTGTATGGTCAGAAAAACCAAGGAAGAAGCGGAAAAAACCCGTAAGGACATCATCGAGTCGGCACGTCTGGTCTTCCACCAGCACGGCGTCAGTCGCTCAACCTGCGAAAAGATTGCCAAGGCTGCTGGCGTGACGCGCGGCGCGGTGTACTGGCATTTCGAGGACAAGGCGGACATCTTTTTCGCCATGCGCGAAGATGTGTTTGCACCCATGATCGAGCGGACCGATGCGCTGCTTTTCTCCACGGATTTCGATAATCCGCTCGATGCCATCGAAGCTTCGCTGCGCGAATTTTTCCGGGTGCTTGAGGATTGCGCCATCGTTCGCCAAGTATTCGAGATCATGATTTCGCGTTGCGAGTATGTCGACGAATTCGCCGAGGTGGAAGATGAAGTCGGTCGCCCCGCGCTGGAATTCCTGCAAAAGATCGACCAGGTATACCAGCGAGCCGCCGACAAGGGCATGCTGCGCGAAGGGCTTGATCCCTCGGCAGTAGCGCGTGACACCTGGGCCTTCACGAGTGGCCTGCTGCATCTCATCATCGGTTGCCAGAAGGATTCGGACCTTGGACAGCGAATTCCACAAATGATTTCACTGCATATGGCCATGCGCCGCCGGGGGGGCTGAATGAGCCTGCAATCGGTACAGGAATTCTTTGCCGGCCGTGGGCTGGACATCGCCATCATCGAACTGGAGGTCAGTACGGCAACCGTCGCGCTGGCCGCCGAAGCCCACGGCGTCGAGCCGGGGCGCATCGCCAAGACCCTGGTTTTCCGTCTGGGCGACGGTCGCGTCGTGCTTCTGGTGGCGAGTGGCGACCGGCGTATCGACAACCGGAAATTCAAGGACACTTTCGGCAAGGGCAAGATGCTGCCGCCGGAAGAAGTCGCCGAACTGACCGGCCACCCGGTCGGCGGTGTGTGCCCCTTTGGTCTGGCTCAGCCGCTGCCGATCTACCTCGATCTGTCCTTGCAGGATTTTGACGAGGTATTGCCCGCTGCCGGCGCCATCCACAGCGCCGTGCGGATCACGCCGGCCCTGCTCGCCGACCTGACTGCCGGGCAGTGGGTCGACGTCTGTCAGGCAGTTTCCGCCTGAGTCATCTGACCCGGTCGAGATCGGCCCGGTTTTTTTCGTCGGTATAGATACCGGTCGGCCCGGGCTGGCTGCTCGCATAGCAGCTGACTTCAACGTTGGCGAGGGTTTTTGCCTTGTGCAGCACATCGACGGCACAACGCCCATAGACGCTTTCGATGGTGGCCAGCAGGTTGCGGGCATAAGGTGTTTCCAGCTTGCCGTCGAGGATCAGGTTGGCGAGAAGGATGCCGTCGGGTTTGAGCACGCGGCGGGTGCCTGCCCAGAACTCGCGGGTGACGAGGTGACTGGGAATCGAGGTGTGCGAACTGTATACATCGACGACGACGGCATCGAAGCGACGTTCGCTGGTCGCCACGAAGCGGCGGGCGTCGTCGGCGATGAACTCGCCACGGGCTGGCTCGCGCAGGAAGTGTTTTTCGGCGATGTCCCGGATCGCCGGGTCGATATCGACATAGGTGTAGCGGTTGAGCGGTTCGAGGTGGGATAGCGTGAAGCCGCCTGCGCCAAGAACCAGAATGTCACGGTCGCGGAAGCCGAGATCGTCGAGCAGGATCTGACGCAGGTGCCGGATGTAGCGCGTGTAGTTGGGCGGTTCGGAATCATCGAGCAGGGAAGCAACCGATTTGTTGACGCGGAAGGCGCGCGGATTGTCCTGGCCCGGTAAATCGACGGGGTCGATCACATACTCGGCATAGGCGGTGTCCGCAGTCACGTCATGGTTGAGGTTGAGTCCAATGGCAAATGCTGCGGTCAACCCGAAAAAAAGCCCGATTTTCCCTTTGGGCCGGGTGAGCAGCAGTGAGCCGGCGAGCAGGCCGAGGGCGCAGATGATGACCGCGGCCGAGACACCGAACCATTGCATGACCAGCAAAGACAGAGAGAGCGAGCCGAGGAAGGAGCCGAGCGTCGACCAGTAAAGCGCTGCACCGCTGGCCTCGCCGGTTCGTTCGTGTTTCATCAGGTTGGTCAGGATGGGGACGGTCTGGCCGAGCAGCCAGGCAAGCGGGCAGAGTACGCCGCCGATGAAGACCAGGTAAGCGACGGGTGCCGGCTGCAGGTGGGCGAAAAGCCAGTCTACCGTGACCCCGGCCAGCCCGATCCCGGCGAGTGCCGCCGAAATCATGAAATTGCGGGCAACGACGGCGCTGTAGTTGCCGGCGACCCGGCCGCCGGCGGCGTAACCCAGCGCCAGAGCCAGCAGGAAAAAGCCGATGGTCGGTGCGGTGATGACGATGGCGCTGCCGACATGCGGCACGAGGCGGCGCAGGGCGATGACTTCGGCACCGAGCGAGCAGAAGCCTTCGATAAAGACGATGGCGATGATCAGGCGTGGGGACATCGGCGGATTATCGCCGATCCGGCCTCATTCGGGCCGTGGCTCAGCGATCCAGTCGGGTGACCAGCAACTGGTCGATGCGGTGGTTGTCGACGTCGAGCACCTCGAACTTGAAACCGCCGTGTTCGAGGTGGTCGGTGGGACGTGGTACCTTGCGCAGGCGGTACATGAGGAAACCGGCGATGGTTTCGTACTGGTCATCGTCCGGGAAGGGCGGGATGCCGATCAGGTTTTCCAGGTCGCCGATCGGGGTCATGCCATCGACCAGCCACGAGTTTTCGTCGCGCCGGATAATCTGCGCCTCCTCGGTGGGGCCGGGGACGTCGCCGACCAGCGTGCTCATCACGTCGTTGAGGGAGATGAGGCCGACGATCAGGGCGTATTCGTTGATGATCATGGCGAAATCCTCGCGCGTCACCTTGAACTGCGCGAGGATTTCGCCCAGTGTCAGCGTTTCCGGAAGGATCAGCACATTGCGGACGAGGCCTTCTGCCTTCATCGAGAGCATTTCGCCGTTCATCAGGCGGCTGAGGATGTCCTTCGAATCGACATAACCGATTACCTGGTCGATGCCGCCGTCGCAGACCGGAAAGCGGGCGTGGGGATGGGCGCTGAGCTTGGCACGGATGCTGGCTTCGTCTTCTTCCTTGTCGAGCCAGACGATGCTGTCGCGCGCGGTCATTGAGGAGGGGGCAGTACGCACTTCCAGTTCGAAGACATTCTCGATCAGGCGCTGTTCCTGTTCGGCCACGACGCCGGCCTCGGCGCCGGCCTGGGTGAGGGCGACGATGTCTTCCGGCGTGACATCCTCCGGTCGGCTTTCCGGCAGCCCGAGCCAGCCCATGATGCAATTGGCCGCACCGTTGAAGGCCCAGATCAGTGGTGCCAGGACACGGATGCAGAACGCCATTGGGCGGGCGATGCGCAGGGCGATCCGTTCCGGGGCGACGATGGCGATGCGCTTGGGGAGCAGGTCGGCAAAGAGGATGAAGAAGGTGGTGACAAGCAGGAAGGAAAGCACCGAAGCGAGCGTGGCTGCGGTTTCCGGGTTGGCGAAATAGTCGTCGAGCAGTCGGGTGAGGGCCGGTGCATAGGCGCCTTCGCCGAGGATGCCGCCGAGGATGGCCACGGCGTTCAAGCCGATCTGGATGGTCGTGAAAAAATGACCGGGCTGGCGTTGCAGGCTTAAAACGGTGATGGCGCGCGTTTCGCCCTCGTCGACCAACTGCTCCAGCTTGAGCTTGCGCGCCGCTGCGAGCGAGATTTCGGATATGGCGAAGAAGGAACTGATGGCAATCAGTGCCAGGATGATCAGGGTGTTTTCAAGCAAGCCCATGTCAGGCTCCAAATGGGTTCAGCCAGGACCGATTATGCGCGATTCCGGTATTTTCCCCACATGCTCCAGCTGAAAACGAAAAGCCCGATCCAGATCAGCGCAAAGCTGATCAGGCGCGCCTCCTGCATCGGCTCACCGAAAATCCAGACGGCGGTGACGAATTGCATGGTCGGGTTGATGTACATCAGCATGCCGACCGTCGCCAGATCGAGGCGTTGGGTGGCGGCGGCAAAAGCGATCAAGGGCAGGGCGGTGAGTACGCCGGCGCCGACCAGCAACAGCGTGGTCGACACGTCATGTGCGGCGAATACCTGATGCCCGCTCTGCGCCTGCCACAGCGCGTAAATGCCGCAGACCGGCAGCATGGCCAGGGTTTCCAGCCATAGGCCGGAGAGTGCATCGACCGGCACCTGTTTGCGGACCAGGCCATAGGTGCCGAAGGTGGCGGCGAGGCAGAGCGACACCCAGGGCAGGCTGCCGAGGGTGATGATTTCATTGGCGATGGCAGCCAGGGCAAAGCCGACCGAAATCCACTCCAGCCGGTTGAGGCGTTCCTTGAGCACGACGAGACCCAGCAAGACATTGATCAGCGGTGTCAGAAAATAGCCGAGACTTGATGCCACTACCTGCTGATTGGCCACCGCCCACAGGAAAATCAGCCAGTTGCTCCCGACCAGCAGCGCGGCCAGGGCCAGCATGGCGAACTGGCGCGGTTTTTTGAAGATGGCCACGACTTTGCCCCAGCGCTGGTTCAGGGTGAGCAGCAAGGCAACGAACACGAAAGCCCACACGGCGCGATTGGAGAGTACGTCCATCGGGGAAACATGCGCCAGTTGATGGAAGAAAAGCGGGAAAAAGCCCCAGATGCCATAGGCAAGCAGGCCGAAGCCGATGCCGGCCAGCGGGTTTTTGGTGGGCATGGCGGTCAGAATTCGTCGCGCAGCAGGCGGAGCGCTGGTGAGCGGAAGTCGCGCCGGTACAGGACAACCAGGATGGTGAGGGCGAGCGCACCAAGCAGGACGGGATGCAGTAACCAGCCGGAGCCGGCCAGCCCGAAATAATAGGCGCGGATGCCCCGGTTGAAGTCGTCGCCGGCCAGGTTGTTTGCCGAAGCCAGCCGCCGCGCGTAGGCCTCGTTGTTGCCGCCCTGCCGGCCGTCCGGTGCGGCACCGACGAGGATGGAGAGCAGGTTGAACTGGCGCAAGGACCAGGTGAACTTGAAATAGGCAAAAACGAAGCTGGCCAGCACCAACATCAGCTTCACTTCCAGCAACTCGCGGTTGCCGAGGCCGCCAAACGGCAGTTCGGCAGTGACGCTGAGCAGTTTGTCGGAAGCGCCGAGCGCGGCAACCAGGCCGGCGATGATGTAGATGGTGGTGTTGGCGTAGAAGGAGACGCTGGTCATCAGGTTGCCGATCAGGGTCGAATCGGCGACGCGAATTTCGCGTTCCAGCATGCGCCGCGCCCATTCCAGGCGGTAAGCCTGGCTGGTGCGCACCAGCCCACCTTCACCCCAGCGACTGTGTTCGGAAAACCAGGCGTAACCGCCCCAGCTGGCAAAGAAAATGGCCAGAGAAATCCAGTCGACCGCGGAAAGGTGGGGGAGCGCATGCATGAGGCGCAGTTTGCCACAAGGCGACCGCTGTCGGGTCGTCTTGTGGCGGCTCGGAGATCAGACGCGGAAGCGCTCGATATTGGCCCGCATGGCGTTGGCCAGATTGTGGATCTTGGCCGCTTCTTCCGACGAGGCGGAAACACTGGCGCTGCTCTCTTCGGATGCCTGGGCGACACGTTCGACGCGCTGGGCGATGTCGTAGCTGGCGGCGCCCTGCTCGCGCATGGCTTCATTGATGTCGGCAAAGACCTGTTGCACCTTGCTGTTGGCGCTGCGAATGGCTTCGATCGACTCACCCGCCTGTCCGGCCAGCTCGGAACTGCTTTCCAGGCGGCCAATGGTTTCTTCCATGGCATTTGCCGCGTTCTTCGAACGGCTCTGGATGTCACCGATCATGCCGGCGATTTCGCCGGTCGCCTTGCTGGTCCGTTCGGCCAGCTTGCGTACCTCATCGGCGACAACGGCAAAGCCGCGGCCCTGTTCGCCGGCCCGAGCCGCTTCAATCGCCGCATTGAGTGCCAGCAGGTTGGTCTGGTCGGCAACGTCCTTGATGACCTGGACGACGGTGGAAATGCGTTCCGTATGCTCGCCCAGTTCGGTGATGGCGCTTCCGACGGTGCGCACCTGAATGGCGATATCGGCCATGGCAGTCACCGCGTTGCTGATCACCTCGCCGCCACTTTCGGAATATTCGCCGGCTGTATTGGCCAGTTGCAGGGCTTCGCGGGTGTGGTCGGACACCGAGGTGACGCTGACCGAAAGTTCCTCGATGGAGGCTGCCATGGAGGAAGACGACTCGCTCGTTTCGGACGATGCCTGTGCCGCCTGGCTGGATGCCTGGGCAAGTGTGGTGGTCGCATCGTCGACCTGAACGATGTTCTGGCGCAATTCCTTGAGGCTTTCCTGAAGCGATCTCAGGAGGCCGTTGAAAGCATTGGCCGTCGTACCGATTTCGTCTGTCGAGTTGACCTGGATGCTGCCGGTGAAGTCCTTCTCCTGAGAGGCGCGAGTGATGATCGATTGCATTTCGCCGAGAGGCGCTGTAATCGAGCGGATCGTAAATGCTGCAATGGCGATGCCGCTGGTCAATCCGACGATCAGCGTCAGCATCGAGATCCAGACGAAACGCTTGTTGCGTGCCATGCCTTCTTCGTAGCGTGCCTTGACGGCTTTTTCCTGCGCCTCGGCAACGCTGCGCATGAGCGGATTCATTTTTGCTTCGAATTCGCCGTTTTCCTTCAGGAAGCGTGCAACGACAGCAGTGGAAAAATCGCCGCTACGAAGCGCGGTCATCGTCGGCTTCAGGACGTTAGCGGCATATTGCGCATATAGCGGTTCGAATTCCTGAAGCAGTTTCAGTTCTTCGCTATCGGGGAGGAGATGCTTCTTGATCTCCACCATGGTTTCGTCCAGCCATTTAAGATTTTTGTCGACAATATCGAGGTGTAGATCGGTTGGGTGATTGTGCAGCTTTGCGTATTCAAATCCCGGGCTATGCTGGATGGCTCGAAAAATCTGGCCGCTGTTCTCCACGACAAGACGCCGGATGCGGGCCAATTCCCGCATGGGAACGGTTTCGTGCATGTAGATTGAACTGACCTCTTCATCGGCACTGCTGGCAATGTAGTAGCTGGTGCCACCTGTTATTGCCAGAGTAATCGCCAAAAACCCCACCAGAGCGATGAGTCGCCCCTTGATGCTCATGTTTGCCATGATTGTTTTCTCTCTTTCGGGCTGCTTTATAAAAACTGGATTTTGTATTCAGAATTATGATCCAAAAGGGAGCGCCTGGTGAGAGTTAGTGTGTGCGTCCCTTCATGGCGCGCACTTCGAATTCGGCAATCGACAAAATTTCGCCGCGGCGGTTCCGGATCGTGAGTTGATGTCTTCCCGGTTGCGGCAGCCACATGAGCGGCGGGCCAGCCTTGCCCAGTGCTTTGCCATCCATGTGCCAGCGCCAGTCGGCGGCGGCCGGGCCGGAGAGACGCAGGGGGATGCGTTGGCGTTGCGGCGGGATGTCCGGGTCGAGCGCGATGATGCTGCTGTTCGCCGGATACTCGATACGGGCCAGTGCGTCGGCGGCAGCAGCCCGGATGACCGGCATTTCGGTGCCCGCGATGAACCACTCGTCGCGCGGTGGCTCATGGGCAGGTTCGAACCGGATGCGGGCCTGTACGACTCCGGCGGGAACGGCCGGGGCACGGCTGGCGACCGCCTTGCGGGCAGATTTCGGATCGCCCCGGTGCAGCCAGTCCATCACCTCGCGCCACACCGGAGCTGCGCCCGAGATGCCGGAAACGTCGTGCATCGGACTGCCGCTGGCATTGCCGACCCAGACTGCGACCGTGTAGCGCTGCGAATAGCCGGCGCACCAGTTGTCGCGCATGTCCTTGCTGGTGCCTGTCTTGGCGGCCGTCCAGTAAGGAGTGGCCAGCCAGGATTCCAGCCCGAAGGTGCTGGCGCGGGCATTGCGGTCGGCCAGGATGTTGCCGGCGAGATAAGCGCTGGCCGGGGTGAAGGCCGTATGTGCAGAGTCGGTAAATACACCGGCACATCCTTCGTTACGGCAGGGGATGCGGGCTTCATCGCGACCCGGCGTGGCGCGCAGCGGTGACCAGCGCCCGCCGTTGGCCAGGGTACGGTAGCCGTTGGCGAGCATGAGCAGGGAAACGTCGGCTGAACCGAGGGCGAGGCTGTAGCCGTACCAGTCACCACTTTCCTTCAGGCTGGCAAAGCCGGTCTGCTTGAGGCGCTCGTGAAAACGATTGGCACCCACGCGGACCAGTGTCTTGACGGCCGGCACGTTGAGCGAACCGCCGAGCGCCATGCGAACCGAGACCCAGCCGTGATAATCCGGGTCGTAATTCTGCGGGGTGTACAGGCCGTTGCCGGTGTCGAGGCTGAGCGGGGCATCCTCGATCAGCGAGGCCGGGGTCAGGTTGCGCCGCTCGAAGGCCAGGGCGTAGAGAAAGGGCTTCAAGGTCGAGCCGGCCTGGCGCAGCGAGGTAACGCCGTCGACTTCCGATGCGCCGGAAAGGTCGCCGCTCGAACCGACCCAGGCAAGGATTTCACCGCTGGCGTTGTCGATGACGATGACCGCGCCGTCTTCGGCGTTCTGCCTGCTCAGTGCGGTGAGGTGATGGCGCAGGGCGTTGAAGGCGAATTGCTGCAGGTCGGCATCAAGGCTGGAGCGCAGCCGTGATCCCGGCTGATCGAGCAGCTTGCGGGCGAGATGCGGCGCAAGGCTGGCTTCGGGATCGCGTTCCGTTGGGCGCAGACCGCCGCTCAGGGCGAGGGCGGTGAAGCTTTCCAGACCGACGCATTCGCGCTCGCGGTTCATTTCCTTGAGCAGGTTGCAGGCGCGGCGGGCAACCAGTTCCGGGCTGGCATTGGGCGAGCGGAGCAGGGCGGCAGCCAGGGCCGATTCGCGTTCGTCAAGGCCGTGCGGCCATTTGCCGAAAAGCTGTCGGCTCATGGCGCTGACACCTTGCAGTTCGCCGCGGAAACTGACCAGGTTCAGGTAGGCCTCGATGATCTGACGCTTGTTCCAGGCACTGTCGAGGCGAATTGCTGCGGTCGACTGGGAAATCTTGTCAAAAATGCTGCGCCTGCCGCGCTGCCGGCCATCTTCGTCGATCAGCCCGGTCAGTTGCATGGTCAGCGTGCTGGCACCGCGGGTGCGGCCACCCCAGAAATTGCTCCACGCAGCCTTCCCGGCGGCCTGCCAGTCGACGCCGTCGTGCTCCATGAAGCGCTTGTCTTCGGAAACGATCACGGCGCGCACCAGGGCGGGTGATATCTGGCTCAGCGGCGTCCACTCCAGCCGGCGCACATTCTTGTCCAGACGCAGGGTGTGCAAGGGCCGGCTATCACGCGCCAGCAGCACGGCATCCGAGGAGCGGTAGGCTGTGCTGACCTCGTTAAATGTCGGGAGCGCCAGTGCCAGACCGGGCATCAGCAGGCTGGCAAAAAGCCAGAACCTGCCTCGGGTGAGTGTTTCAGGCATGTTGCGTCATGCTGAGCGCCACGGCTTCGGCGACCTTGATGCCATCAACCGCCGCAGAGAGGATGCCCCCGGCGTAACCGGCACCTTCGCCGCCCGGAAAGAGACCGCGCGTATTCAGGCTCTGGTATTCGGCATTGCGCGTGATGCGGATGGGAGACGAGGTGCGCGTCTCGACGCCGGTCAGCATGGCATCGGCCATGGCGAAGCCGCGAATCTGTTTGTCGAAGGCGGGAATCGCCTCGCGTAGCGCCTCGATGACATAGGGCGGCACGCAACTCGCCAGATCGGTCATGTGCACGCCGGGCTGGTAGGAGGGCTCGACCTCGCCCAATGACGTCGACGGCCGGCCGGCAAGAAAGTCGCCGACGCGCTGGGCTGGTGCGGCGTAGGTGCCGCCGCCGGCGACGAAAGCGGCCGATTCCCATTGTCGTTGAAAATCGATGCCGGCCAGCGGGTTGGCCTTGTAATCGCCGGGGAAATCCTCCGGATTGACGTTCACCACCAGCGCCGCGTTGGCGTTGCGCTCGGCCCGTGAATACTGGCTCATGCCGTTGGTGACGACGCGTCCTTCCTCCGAGGTGGCGGCGACCACCTGGCCACCCGGACACATGCAGAAACTGTAGGCGGTGCGCCCGTTGGCGCAGTGATGCACCAGCTTGTAGTCGGCAGCGCCGAGCAGTTCGTTGCCGGCGTTTGGCCCGAAGCGGGCGCGGTCGATGAGGGCTTGCGGGTGTTCGACGCGGAAACCGATGGAAAACGGCTTGGCTTCGATGAAGACGCCCTGTTCGTGCAGCATCTGGAAGGTATCGCGGGCGCTGTGGCCGATGGCCAGAACGACATGGTCGCTGGCGAGGTGTTCGCCATCGGCCAGCGTGACGCCCCTGACCTGGCCGTTGTCGATATCGATGCGCTCGACCTTGGCGGAAAAGCGGATTTCACCGCCCAGTTCGGTAATCGTTGCCCGCATGTTCTCGACCATCTTGACCAGCCGGAAGGTGCCGATGTGCGGCTTGCTGACGTAGATGATTTCCTCGGGCGCGCCAGCCTTGACGAATTCTTCCAGCACCTTGCGGCCGTGGTGCTGCGGGTCCTTGATCTGGCTGTAGAGCTTGCCGTCGGAGAAGGTGCCGGCGCCGCCTTCGCCGAACTGGACATTGGATTCCGGGTTGAGCTTGTTGTCGCGCCATAGGCCCCAGGTGTCCTTGGTGCGTTCGCGCACGGCTTTGCCGCGTTCGAGCATGATCGGCCGGAAACCCATCTGGGCCAGTACCAGCGTGGCGAGCAGGCCGCAGGGACCGGCGCCGATGACGATGGGGCGATGTTTGAGTTCGGCCGGTGCCTGGGCGACGAACTTGTATTGCATGTCCGGCGTCGGGACGATGTGCTTGTCGTTGTTGGCGGCCTTGAGGCGCTTGAGGGCGGCAGCTTCGTCACGCAGTTCGACATCGAGGGTGAACACGAAAACGATGGCGCTGCGCTTTCGCGCATCGTAGCCACGGCGGAAGACGGTGAAGCCGAGCAGGTCGGTCGGCGCAATGGCCAGGCGTTCGACGATGGCGGCCCGCAGGTCGTCGTCGGTGTATTTCTTGAGAGGCAGCTTGATTTCTGTCAGGCGCAGCATGGTGTCTATCCGTGGGGGCGCTTCAGGGCCGCATATTTTAGCGCAGCCGGGTTTTCGATTACGCTTCGTCTCCACACTGTCCCAACCAATCTCATGGCGAAGAAGCGAAAGAAGAAGGCCGAACGCACCATTTATCCCTCTGTGGGCGCTCTGCCGCCCAGGCTGGTGGCAGAGTATGCCGGTTGCCGGCTGGTGTTCAGCGATGCCAGCCTGCAGCACCACGGCGGGCTGGCTGCCGTTCTTTTCGACGATGACTGCGGCGAGCCGTGGGTGAGCAGTTGCCGTGTCGCGCCGACGGGTAGCAACGAGCTGGAGTTGCAGGCCGCCCTTTTTGCGCTGTCCGAAGCGGACAAGCATTTTCCCGGTGAGGCGCTGGTGCTTTTTTCGGACAACATGCCGGCGATCGAGCGGCTGACCCGAGCCTGGGCCGGCGGCATTGCCACCGATGGTGAACTTGCAGGGCTGCTTGCCCGGAATGCGCTGGTGATTGATGCCGTCCGCGCCAGCTTTCGCTGGGTGCCCGGACATCGTAACTGTCGCGGCAATCTGCTCGCGGATGCTCATGCGCGAGCAGCAGCGCAGTAGATTCTTACGTCCCGGGGGGGAGAGGCTTATGTCGCGGTCAACCGGAAAAAACGCTCAAAAATGGCAGGCACACGTCATATACTGAGGTTTTAGCCGGCGCTTCGTCCGGCGCATGGCAGGAGAGCAGCAATGACCGAAGAGCGCCTCAAGGAGTTGATCGTTTCGCAATTGCCGTTTTTTGGTGTTTCTCCCCAGGGTGACGTGCTGGCACGTTACATCCCCTGCGGCCCGGTGTTTCGCTGGCGCTGGAACATGATGATCCCCACACCGGTGCAGGGTAGCGACCTGTGCTGGTTGCTGCACGTTGCCGGCGAGGAGGGGCACCCGATTGCCGACGCCGAGGCCGACCGGGAGGCGGCCTCCAAAAAAGGGAAAAAGCCGGGCGCGGGCTAGTCCTTGAAGAAGGTACCGATGGCGCGACTCAGCCAGCTGCCGCCTTCCTGCCTTTCCGAGAGTCTGCCGAGGCTGGCCTTGACGTCTTCCACATAGGCCATGTCGTCGCGTTTGATGTGATGAACCAGCCAGGTGCTGAGCATGCTGTGTACCTGTTGCGAGACGTCCTGACCGGCCTTGTGCTTTTCCTTGTAGCCTGCCACGCGTTTGACGAACAGATCGTGCACCGCCTTGTGCTCTTTCGCCATCGTGTAACCGGCTTCGCCCTGAATGCTTTCCTCGAAGGCAAAGTGTGACAGGGTGTATTCCGTCAGTTCATCCAGAACGTAGCCGATGACTTCCCGGCTGTTCTGTTCGATGGCGCCTTCCAGTTGATTGATGTAATCGACGATACGTCGGTGCTGGCGATCGATTTCCTCAATGCCGGTATCCAGATCGCTGGTCCAGGTGATCGACATGAATTTCCTCCGCTGATGATTTTTTTGTATGGGTATTCAGAACTTGCGATTGTTGCTGCTTCTTCCAGACCGAAACTGTATTTCCGATGCATTACAGTTTCGTTAAAAATAGCGAGATGAATGTTAGGACATGGCAATATTGATCGGCAATGGGCTGGATCACGGGTGCTGTGGCAATTTTCACACTAGGGCGCATGTATTCTCCGGATTGGCTATTTTCCGAACAGTTTGCCGAGACCTTCACCCAGGCCGCGGGCGACATTGCCCCCCGCGCTGCCGACGCCGCGGGCGAGGCCTTCGAGGCTGATGCCGAGAAGGTTGGCGAGGGCGTTACCGATTTGTCCGAGCATTTGTTCGTTCAGCGAAAACTGCGGGTCGTTGAGGTTGCCGTCGAGTGAAAAATTGATGCTGATCGTGCCTGATTTGCTTTTCATCATGGCGACCACGGCAGCCTGCGGGACGCCCATGAAGGTGCCGCCGCTCAGTTCGAGATTGTGCAAGGTGAGCGTGCCGGGCGCGTGCAGGCGCCCCTTGTTTACCACCGAGTGCAGGTCGAGATCCATGCTGCCGCGCTTGATGCCGGTTTCCGTGGCGCGGATCAGGTAGGGCTTTAAGGCCAGCAGGTCGACACCATTCAGGCGGGTGCGGATGTCGGATTCCTTGCTGCCGATTTCGAGATCGCCCGCAATGTCCACGCGACCGTCCTGATGCGGCCCCTTGATGACCCCTGCAATTTTGATTTTGCTTTTGCCAAGCAGATCGGGAAGGTGAATGTCGTCAACCGTGACGTGGATCTGCTCCATCCGGATTTTCAGCGCCGGACGCTGGACGCTGGCATCGAAATATTCCACCGCGCCGTCGGCCAGCTCGACCCGGCCGATGCTGATCTCCGGTCCGCTATCGGCTTTTTGGGCTGCGTCATTCTTCGCCCCGGCTTTTGCCTGTGCCGGCTTGGTCAGGCCGGGCAGAACGATCAGTTTTTCCTCGCGTGTCCGCAGCATGGAGAGGTAGAAACCCTCGATGCGGATGCTGCGCAGTACGACGCGGGCGCTGAGCAGGTCGCCGAGCGAAGGTACGACCACCACCCGTTCGGCCCGCAGCAGGTCGTCTGCCGGCCAGCCGCTTTTTTCATCGGCTGGAAGACGCAGGCCGATGATCTCGACACTGCCCAGACCGACGCTGATTTCCCTGACTTCGCCACGCGGCCCGAGTGCCTGTTCGATCTGGCTCTTGAGCATGCTGGCGGCGACCTGAATTCCGCCGAAGACGAGCAGGGGCAGGGCAACCAGAATGGCGATGAGCAGGGTCTTGCGGCGAGGGTTTGGAGCGGACATGGAGGCAGGCGGTGATTGGTTGATTCGAGTATGGTACCGAGAGGCTGGGGGATTTCTCAACTGATCGCCGATGAACGGTTTGAAGCATAATGCCCGCCTTCTTTCTGATCTGCCTGAAATGATTGATTCCTCCCGCCTGCAAGGCGTGGCCTGCGCCCTGGGTGCCGGGCTTGCCTGGGGGCTTGTCTTTGTCGCGCCGCTGATGCTCATCGACTACCCGCCGATGCTGCTTTCGGTCGGCCGTTATCTGGCCTTCGGACTGATTGCGCTGCCTCTTGCCCTGCGCGACTGGTCAAGGTTGCGCCAACTCGGCCGGGCGGACTGGGGGCGGGCCTTCGAACTCGCCCTGATCGGCAACCTGCTTTATTACGGATTGCTCGCATCGGCGATCCAGTTGGCCGATGCGCCGGTGCCGACCATGTTGATCGGCACCTTGCCCATCGTCATTGCGGTGTGTGCCAACTTCGGCCGCGACGGGATTGCCTGGCGGCGTCTGTGGCCGTCACTGTTGGTGATCGGTCTGGGGATTTTCCTGGTCAATCAACATGAACTCGGTCGTCTCGACGGCGGGCGCAGTCTCGACGACTACCTGCTGGGCAGCCTGCTGGCCATTGGTGCCGTGGCCTGCTGGGCCTGGTATCCGATTCGCAATGCGGCCTGGTTGAAACGGCGTCCGGAGCTGGCTTCGACGACCTGGGCGACGGCGCAGGGCCTGGCAACCCTGCCGCTGGCGCTTCTTGTTTTTGCCGCTCTGCCGTCCTTGCCGGTGGTGCCTGTCAGCTTCGACTGGCCACTCGGCCCGCAGCCGGAAAAGTTTCTCGGCCTGATGCTGCTGCTCGGTCTGACTGCTTCCTGGCTGGGTACCCTGCTTTGGAATCGGGCGAGCACGCTGCTGCCGACGGCGCTGACCGGCCAACTGATCGTGTTCGAAACGCTATCAGCGCTGGCCTATGCCTATGTCTGGCGGGGTGAATGGCCGGGTATGGAGAGCGGGGCGGGCATCGTCCTGCTCGTGCTGGGGGTCGTCCTCGGCGTGCGGGCATTTCGCAGGGCGTGAACGTTGCCTTTGGCAAAAAAAGCCGGATTTTCCGGTTGACCGTGGCATTCCTCCCGCAGCGACGGGATTGCGCCTATTTTTCGGGTACTTCGATGAAATGGCGTTTCAGCCATTCCTTGTCCAGCGTCCACTGAACACTTTTGATGCCGGGCTGCGCCTTGACGATTTCCTGTGCTTCGCTCTGCACCCTGGCCAGCCGTTTTTCAGCGGCGATGAAATCCGGATTGTTGGCGTCCTTGGTATTTATTTCCGGGAACATCGCGCTCAGCGCCTTGAGGGCAGGGACCTCGACATTGCGCGGCGTGCTCAGATACGCCGTGTCGCCTTCGACCTTGAACACCTTGAACTGGTAGGGGTAATCCTTCAGTTCCTGGCTGCCCTGTTCGTGGATGATGCCGGTCAACTCGCGGGAGCGGCCATCCGGCGCGCGGATGTACCAGTCGAGCGCGACCAGGAAAGCGAGAATCAGAAGAATCCAGTGGCCTTTTTTCACCTTGCGGCTCCTGCATGGAATGACGGCGGATACTACTACGGGATTGCCTTGGCCGCGTGCCTTGCGTAGCCTTGGCGGATTGCCGTCGGGCACGCATGTCGCCGATCAGTGAGGAAACCGTGGATTACGTTGTCGAAAGCAGCAAGTCGTTTTACGAGGCATGTTTTGATCTGGAACCGGTCATTCAGCGTCTCGGCTTTGTCACTCTGCATGCCCATGACCTCAACAACACCTCGCGCCGCAAGGAACTGGAACTCGACGACGAGTGCAAGGTGTTCGACATCTGCAACTATCCGCTCACGGAAAAGCTGCTGGCGATTGACATGCGTCTCAGCCTGGCGCTGTCATGGCGGATCGCGGTGTTTACCGACAACGGTGTGACGCGAATCGGCATGATCCGGCCGCAGCCCCTGCTCGCAGCGCTTTCCGGCAATGCGGAGGCGGCCCGCATTGCCCGGGAAATCGAGGAAAAGATCACTCAGATCATCGACGAAACGCGCTGAGGCAGGGTTGCGACGTTAGCGCTTGAAGAAGCCGGCTGCCGAGTTCTTCCACTTGTCGACGGTTTCGGCACCTGCGGCCAGCATCGGCTTGGGTGCTTCCGCTTCTGCCGGTGCGTCGATTGCTGCGGCTGGCGGCGCAGGCGGGGCAATCGTTTCACGGTTGTACTGGCCGGCCAGGATCTGGCGGTAGGCGTCACCCTGCGCATATTCTTTCAGTGCCTTGAGGCGCAGCGGAATGAAGGGATGGGTGTTACCGGAGTTTTCGAGGATCGATACCAGCAGGACCAGCTTGTTGACGTCCTTGTGGGCTTCGGTCTGCGCGATGGTTTCCTCGATGTTGCGTTCATCTTCGTAACCAGCCACCTTGCCGGAGAGCTTGGCCAGCGCGCTGAGCGACGGCGCAGCGTTTTGTACGCAGAGCAGACCGGCACGGTCGCAGGTGAATTCGGCGCGACGGTACCACTCCCAGTAAGCGAGCAGCAGCGGAATGCGCAGCATGCCGACGCCGGGAACGGGAACGACTGATGCGAGCACGTCCCAGTAGCTGATCAGCATGCCGCCCAACTGGCGGTAGAGACCGTGCGCTGCCTTGATGTGGCCGATTTCGTGGCCGATGACGAAGCACAGCTCGTCCGGCGTCAGGGATTCGACCAGCGCGCTGTGCAACACGATGCAGGTGCGCCGCTGGCCGGAGGTGTAGGCGTTCATCTCCGGGTTGGTGGTGATGTAGACGTCGGGCACCTTGCAGGCGAGGATGGTGCAGCAACGTTCGACCAGCGCATAGAGCGAGCCGTAGTTGTTGGCGTTGATGCGCACCATCTGTTCGTTATTGCTGAGATGGGTGATCTGTTCCGAAAAATTGGCATCCAGCCAGGCGAGCAGCGGGGCGGCGCCGGGGATGGCTTTCATCGCGGCGAGCGCTTCCTGGTCGCCGGGGTAGGTGAACGAGGTGTAGTCGATTTCGGACAGAACGACCTGGTTGTTCGAATAGACCAGGGCATCGGCATGTTTGATGGCAGGCATGGATCGCTTTCTGAAAACGTTGGATTGGTGAAGATTTCGGGTGTGCGGGATGCAGTTCCGGAAAAACTGCCTATGTCACATGATATTTTTTGTGGCGTGTGACATCCTGAAAGCATACATACATGGCATATTTGGCGTCAATGTGACAGCTTGTGAAAAGCTGTTCCGGATCGCTGGAAATCTTCATCGGCGATGGTCGCATAAGCAGCGTTTTCAGCCCTGAGCCACGACTGCAAAACGTCTCTTGAGTTTCCTGGTTGGGCTATGTATCTTGAGTTATCAGCGATGTGATTGGAGCGGTCTTGTCTATTCATCACCCCGGTTTGCCTGAGGTATCCTTGCTTGAATTGCGCCGGCGGGGTTTTCTGCATCCTGATGCGCAGCCGTGGATCGCTTTCATGCTGATCATGCTGTTCACGGTCGCTGCCTGGTATCTGGCCAGCGAAATGACCACCCATCGTGTCAACGAGCGCTTTCTCTATCGGGTCGAGAAGGAGCGCGACCATATCGTCCAGCACATGGAGGCACACGAGCAGGTATTGCGCGGGGTGGCGGCATTCATCGAGTCGAGCGAGGAGGTCAGCCACGAGGAGTGGCATCGTTATTTCCACGAGCTCGACTTCGAAAAGAACTCGCCTGGCGTGCAGGGACTGGGTTTTGCGCTGCTTGTTGCCCCCGGAGAAAAGGCGGCGCTTGAACGAAAAATCCGCGTTGAACGGGTGGCGGACTATTCAATCCATCCGCCGGGCGCGCGAGATCAATACGGCGCCATCATTTATCTCGAGCCGCACAGCCAGAGCAACCTGCAGGCATTGGGTTTCGACATGTACACCGATCCCTTGCGCCGGGAAGCCATGGAACGGGCGCGTGATAGCGGATTGCCGGCATTGAGCGGCAAGGTGATGCTTGCCCAGGAAACTTCGGAGGCGGGATTCATCATCTATCTGCCCGTCTATCGTGGCGGGCGGGCTGGCGAGAGCGTGGAGCAACGCCGGGCGGCCCTGACCGGTTACGTTTTCAGCATGTTCCGGGCTGATGAACTGTTGCGAGACATTACGGGTGGTGAGAATGATGATCTCGACTTTACGCTTTTTGATGGCAGCGTTGCGCCCGGTAATCTGCTTTACGACTCGGCTGCCGGTAATGAACAGGCAGTTCGTGGGCACCATGTGGCGGAACTGCCCATGGATCTGGAGGGGCATCGTTGGGTGGTGCGCTTCCAGAGCCGCGCAGCCTTCGACAGCAACGCCAGCAGCAATCTGCCGCAAACCGTGGCGGGTGTGGGGCTGCTGCTCGGGCTGATGATATTTGGCATTCTCTTCAACAACATCCGTCACCACAGGCATGTGGAGGTAATTGCACAGCGCCTCAAGGAAAGCGAACAATCGCTGCGCAGCATTCTCGACAACACGCCGGATGCCGTGTTCCTTGCCCGTACTGATGGCCGTTACCAGTATGTGAACCAGAAAGCGTGCGAGTTCGTCGGCTATTCGCGCCAGGAACTGCTGGCGATGGATATCGGTGGATTGAAGCCGGATGAGGCGGATGAGGAGCATCGCCGTATATTCGGGCAGGTGCTTTCCGAAGGGCATTGTTTTACCGAGATCGAGTTGCGCCGCAAGGATGGCTCGCTTGCCCTGGCCGAGATGAGTGCCGTGCTGTTGCCTAGCGGCAATGTCCTTGGCCTGTGTCGTGATATTGCCGAGCGCAAGCGGGCGGAGGAAGCCTTGCTGGCTGCCGAGCGCAAGTTCCGCGGTCTGGTCGAACAGTCGCTGGTTGGCGTATACATCATCCAGAATGGCTATTTCGCCTATGCCAATCCGCGCTTTGCTGAAATGTTCGGTTTTGCCAGCGCGGATGAAGTGATCAACCGGGTGACCGTTGCAGCACTGGTAGCGCCGGAGGACCGGCAGCGGGTTGCGGAGAACCTGCGGCGCCGGATCGAGGGCGAGGTCGAGGCGATCAATTATTCCTTCGTCGGCATGCGGCGTGACGGTTCGCGGCTGGATATCGAAGTGTTCGGCCGGGTCATGGAGTACGAAGGCAAGCCGGGGGTGATCGGCATCATCCTCGACGTTTCGGAGCGCAAGCGGGCCGAGGCGGAGCTTGAGCAGAACCGGCTGCATCTCGAAGAGCTGGTTGCTGCGCGCACTGCCGATCTGTCCATTGCCAAGGAGGCAGCCGAGGCGGCCAACCGGGCGAAGAGCAGTTTCCTGGCCAACATGAGCCACGAATTACGCACGCCGATGAATGCCATCATCGGTCTGGCCGGCATCCTTCAGCGTCGCTACGACGATCCCGTGCTGTCCGACAAGATCGGCAAGATCTCCGGTGCGGCCAATCACCTGCTGCATCTGCTCAACGATATTCTCGATATTTCCAAAATCGATGCCGAGCGTCTGACGCTCGAATGTGTGCCCTTCCGTTTCGGCGGCATCTTCGCCGATGTGAACAGCCTGGTCAGCGAGCGTCTGGATGCCCGTCATCTTTACCTGCGCCGCAATATCGATGCAAGGCTGGCCGGAATGGATCTGCTCGGCGACCCCTTGCGCTTGCAGCAGGTACTGCTCAATCTGGTGACCAATGCGGTGAAGTTCACCGAGCAGGGCGGGGTGACGGTCGAGGCCGTCATCGAAGCCGAGAGCGAGCGCGACATCGTGCTGCGTCTGGTGGTTGAAGACACTGGTATCGGCATCGCGCCCGAGGCTTTGCAACGCATCTTCGAGCCGTTCGAACAGGCCGACAGTTCGACAACCCGTCGCCATGGCGGCACCGGCCTGGGGCTGGCCATCTGCAAGCGCCTGGTTCAACTGATGGGCGGGCAGATCAAGGTGACGAGTACGCCGGGCACAGGGAGCTGCTTCAGTTTCGTGCTGCGTTTCAACAAGGTCGAGGCCACATCGACCGACGACGCTTCGGCCACGGTGAGCGGTGCCGAGGCCGAAGCGATCATCCGCAATTTCTACCCGGGGCGCCGCGTGCTGCTTGCCGAAGATGACCCGATCAATCAGGAGGTCGCGGAAGAATTGCTGCGGGATTCGCTGGGGCTGGCGGTCGATGTCGCGTCGGATGGCGCCGAGGCGCTGGCCAGGGCGGGCAGTAGCCGTTATGACCTGATTCTGATGGATGTCCAGATGCCGGTCATGGACGGGCTGGCTGCCACCCGCGAAATCCGTCGTCTGCCCGGCCATGCTACGACGCCGATCGTGGCGATGACGGCCAACGCCTTTGTCGAAGATCAGCAGCGTTGCCTGGCTGCCGGCATGAACGACTTCGTCGCCAAGCCGGTTGATCCCGACACCCTTTTCCTGACGATCATGAAATGGCTCGAGCGGACCTCGGTCGCGCCCGAACCTCCTGAATCACCGGAGTAACAGGACGGCTTCCGCGGTCAACCGGAAAAAACGCCCGAAAATGCCATCACGCACCGCTCTTCGCCGCCGGTTTCCGGAAGCGGCGCCACAGGGCGCGGGCAATGCCGCCGACGATCAGGAAGACGATGCTCCACGGAATCACATAGGCCACGGCTGTGATGGCGCCGGACAGGCCGTGAGCCAGATTTTCGCTGAATTCGCCGAGCGCTTCGCGCACCGGCCGCCAGGTTGACCTTGCGCCGGTTGCCGAAACGCTCAGGTTGAGCACTTCGGTATTCACCCGGCGCAGGTCGTGGGCGCGGGCACCGCTGATCTGCTCGATTTCTGCCTGCGTCTGCGCCAGCTCCTTGTTTACCGAAATCATCGCGTCGATATCGTTACTGGCCTTGGTGCGCAGCGCTTCGAGCTTGCTGCGATAGTCGTTCAGCATGGCCAGTTTCTTGTCCGCATCCTCGATCGGGCCGGCCAGGTCTTCTGCTGTGGTCGACTGGCTGCTGATCTTTCCCTGGTTGCTCAGGGCGTTGATCAACTGCCTGATGCCGGCCGGTTTGGCGCGCACGCGAATCTGTGCGTAATTGCCGCGCCCCGAGGAAATGCGCGATTCCAGAATGACGCACTGCTCGGCGGTCGCCGCCAGGCAGGCTGCTTCGGTCTGGCGCGCTACTTCGGTGACACGTTCTTCCTCGACCTGAAGATCGATGGCGTGTTCGTACGCCATGTAGCGGCTCGGCGCATTCGCCGGCGACGCACTGACGGGGGCGGCAGCGCGTTCGGCCATGACGGCCGCGCCGCTGGCGGGTTCATGCTTGCTGCCGCACGCAGCGAGGATGATGAATGAGAGGGCGACAATCAGTGCTCGCATCGGTGTCTCCGTTTAGCCGTTGATCACGGTCCGTCCGGTCGGGGCATCGGGGTCTTTCACGAAATAAGGCGGGCGTGCCTCGGGATTTTTCAGCTGCATCTCGAAAATCCGCACGACCTCGACGTCCGGTGTTCCCTTCTTTGCCGCTTCCGGCTTGAGGACGGGATCGACGCAGTGGCCTTTGACCCCGGCCACGCCTTCTTCCGTCAATGGCTGGCGCTTGCCGAGAACGAGCGGGTTCTTGCGGCCGATGACC
Organism: uncultured Dechloromonas sp.; assembly: GCA_964583695.1. Lineage (GTDB taxonomy): Bacteria > Pseudomonadota > Gammaproteobacteria > Burkholderiales > Rhodocyclaceae > Azonexus. The sequence continues at coordinate 15,402 of CAZOWA010000001.1, read as the reverse complement.
ATGCGGCCGTCACGGAAGAAGATTTCGTTCTTGAACAGCGGGCGATCGACATCCTTGTCGAACCAGACGCGCAGGACATTTTTCTCCGGCGTGCTGAAACGGAATTCGGTGATCTCGTAATTGGCCATCTGGGTCGCCGGGTCGATCGAACCGGTGCGGCGCGCGAAGAAGATGCTGTCTTCCCGGTTATTGCTCAGCGGCAGCGTGTAGTACTGCTCAAAACCGTTGTGATCGGCAGCAAGAATCGGCCGCATGTCGTCCGGCACCTTGCCGTCGGCCGACGTGCCGAAGAGGAAAACCTGACCGCGGGCCTCGGCCAGCGAACTGCCGAGGAAAACGACGTTTCGCTTCCCGATGCTGTTCTTGTCGGCGCGCGTAGTGGTCTTGAAGGCGTGGGGCGGGAGGCGCACTTCCTGCAAGGTGGCGTGGTCGCCCTGTTGCTGCCAGCGGCCGGCCATGAGCAGTTCGCCATTGCCGTCCTGGTTGTAGATGCAGAATGTCTGGTCGGTGAGGACAACCAGTTCGTGCCAGGCTTCGAAATCCTGCCGGACATAGCGGCCGGGAAACTCTGTCGCATTTTGCTGGGCGAGGGCAGCCTGGCTGAGCAGGACGAGGGCGGTAGATGCGGCAATGGATTTCATGGCAATCGGGCTTGGGGTTGTGTTTGACGCAAAGCGCGGCCCGGCATTTTGCCATGGGCATTATGCTGTTTGAAAAATTTTGTCGCGCCTGCCGGGTGCCGTCTTTTCTAGGCGGCTTCTTCGCGAATGATCGGCGGCAGCAGAAACCACGCAACAATGCCGGCGGCCAGGGCGAAGGCGGCGACCCAGATCAGCCGGCGCCAGAGCGCATTGCCCTGGCGGATGATGTCGAAGGAGTCGACATATACGGTTTCGCAAGCGCCGTTGCCAGTGTCGGTGCGCACGGTGCTGGTGCCGCGTTTGAAGGCGAATCCATGGTTGTGCGAATACTCGGCCAGATAGCCCCGCAAGCGGATTTGATCGCCGACACGGGCGGCGCGGATTTTTTTGGCGGTGCGCGGGTCGGTCGTCAGCAGATGGTTGTTGGAGAGCGCCGCCGGATCGAAGGCTGCGTAGGCCTTCGAGGAAGAGGTCTGGAAATAGCAGACGAACTGCCCGCTCGAAAAACTCATCTCGCCCAGCATGTCGTGGCGCAGGTTGTTTCCCCAGACCACGCAAAGATCCGCGACATTGAGCGCGTCGTTCCATTCCTTGTGGATCGAGTCCCACCAGGTTTCGCTGTCGTGCCGGCTGACGACCAGTCCGTTCAGTTCGTAGCTGAACAGCGGCTTGATCTCGTATTCGACACCGCCGGTCGCCGCCTTGAAGGGGGGCTTGTCGAGCGCGCGCTGATCGGGTTCGGCCAGCAGGCTCGCGTCGATTTCCTCCGGCGGCGGCAGCGCATCGCTGCGCCACCAGGCGAAGAGCAGCAATGCCAGGCTGGCAAAAATGAAGTAGCGGACGGCCCTTTCCGTCACGTTTTCTGTGCGCCGAACGGAGCGCTTCGATTCATCGGCCGATGTACTGCCAAAGCCGGTCGCGCCAGCCTTCCACGGTATCGCGGCTATCGCTTCCGGGGAAAAACCGGCCAGGCGCGAACAACGAATAGTCCTTGCCGTTCTTCAGCTTGAGCGAAAGGTAGTAGAAGGTCACGCCATTCGAGCGTTTGCCCAGATAGCCAATGCCGATATCGACGATTTCATCGAAGCGGATGCTGCGCTTTTGCGTGCGCAACGGCCCCTTGTCATCGATCAGGATGATGCGCCGCTTCGGGTCGATGGTAATCGTCTGGCTGGCGCTGGTGAATATGCCGGCTACGCCAATGACGAGCAGGAGCAGGCCGAGCAGGAAGCCGGCCAGTTCATTGCTGCCGGCGCCGCTGAACTTGCGGAAACCATAGGCGAGCACGGCGCCGACCACGGCACTCAGCACGCTGACCGCGAGCTGCTTGCCTTGATTGCTTTCGGATATCCAGGGAGTCATCGTTCAAGCACGCATTGAAGAGGTGGACATTCTGCGCCGACCGGATGCGCTTGTCTCGCTTCGGATGGGCGTGCCGGAAAACGGTGGTGGCGCAATGCCACGGTCGACCGGAAAAATTGGCTTTTTTTCCGGTCGACCGCAGCAGCGATCAGCAGCTGGCGGGTTCGCGGGCCGTCTTAATCGGCTACCTCCAGTCGCCCGTTCGGCGTTTCGCCGAAGACGTCCGGTGCGTACATGCCTTCGATGCGCGTGGGCGGCAGGGCGAAGCTGCCGGCGTTGTTGATGCGCACGGTGTATTCCACGCTGTAGTGGCCCTTCGGCAGCATGGCGAAATAGGCTCGGTAGGCGCTGAAGCTGCGTTCGACGTAGGTCGGCCGGGCTGCGTCCCGGGCGCGGTTTTCGCCCATGGCGGCGATGGCCGAGTCGCGACCGTCGCCGTCGCCCATGATCTTGGCGCCGCCCGGGATGGGGTCGGTGAGGGCCACCCAGCTCATGTCGAGATCGGCTTCGATGTTCAGGGTGACACGCCAGAGGTCGCCGCGGCTGGTCTTGCCCTTGACCTTTTCCTGCAGGGGTTCGACCTTGCGCGTGATGCGGTAGCCGGCGTTGCGGGCCGGGCCGGCGGGAATGGCGGCGAGTACCTGAATGGTGGCCCAGGGCTTGCCGCTGCCATCGTGGCTGACTTGCAGCTTGTCGTCCTTGCCCGGTGCGGTCGGCCAGGGCAGGCTGAGCGGTGCGATGCGTTCGCCGGCGACGGCCTTCTTCCAGTCGAGTTCGGCCTTGGCCTGGGCAAGCGTGGCGCGGGTGGTGCCCGCGACCGGATCACGCTCGAACTTTTCGGCAAAGCGGTCCATGACCACGCGTCCCCAGGCATTGGCCGTGGTGGTCAGCCAGCGGCCGCGGATCTGGCGTTCCATGGCGCCCTGCATGAGGCGCGGCAGATCGTCCTTCCAGTCCGCATCGTCGAGCGTGGCTTCAACCAGCCGGAAGGCGTTGGAGTCGCCGCTGACCATCATCCACCACCAGTAATCGCTGCGCTCGGTGGTGAAAACGAGACGCGAACCGGCGTAGGTCAGGCGGTTGCGCAGTTCCTGCCGGGCGTCGGCGAGCTTCTTGTCGCGCTGGGGCAGTTCCGGCAGCTTCTTGACGATGATGTACCAGTCGATCAGTGCCGCGGTGGGCAGGGTCAGCGGGTCGATGTCGAGCGCCGAGGCAGCGCGCAGCGGGCTGCTGCCTTGCCGGACGAGCGCCTGCATGGCGTTCAGACGACGGTGGAGCAGGCTTTCGCTGGGCGCCCATTCGTTGTTCTTGAGGCGCCCCTCGGCGAAGGCGGTGAGGCCTTGCAACATGCGCTGGCGGCTGTCTTCGGGTACGGTGAAGCCGGCCAGTGTGGTCAGGTCGAGCAGGTAGGCGGTGAGCGTCGGGCTGCCCGGGCCGTCGCCGGGGAAGTAGCGGGCGAGGCCGTTCTGGTCGAGGTAGCCGGGCAGGGTTTCGGCGATCTGCTGCCAGCGCTTCTCGTCATGCAGGCCGATGGCGATCGAGGTTTTCTGTTCCAGGCAGCCGAAGGGGTATTCCTCGAAAAAGCGGGTCAGCCCGCTGGGCGGCGAGGCAAGGCGCGGCGACAGGCTGATTTCCAGCCCGCCCTTGCCGGGCAGCGCGCCGCTCGGTGCGGTGACGGGAACCTCATACTTGCCGTCGATGCGGGTGAAGGTGCTCTGTTGAACGGTGAGCGGCACGGCAGGGGCGACCTGCTGCGTGATGCGCAGGGTGTCCTGGCCGCTGCCGCCTTCTTCGCGTACCGAGAATTCCCATTCCTGACGGGTGATGTCGGCGGGCGTCTCGGCCATCCAGCTCACTTCGCCGGCGCCTTCCGGGTCGAGCACGAGCTTTTGCGCGGGTAGCGAAATCGGGCCATTTTTCGCGTTGACCGTGACATTCATCTTGCGGGCAGTGCCGTTGCGCAGGGTGAGCATGGCCTTGAAGCGATCGCCCTCGCGGACGAGCGGCGGCAGGCCGGAAATGATCTGAAGATCCTGCTTGGTCCGGACGGCGGAGCTGCCGGTTCCGAACAGCCCGGCGCCGGCCGTGGCTACGCCGACCAGCTTGAATTCGCTGAGTGAATCGTTCATGGCGACCTTGAGCGTTGCCGTGCCATTGGCGTCGAGCACGACGCGCGGCTGCCAGTGCAGCAGGGTATCGAAAAGTTCGCGGGCCGGCGCGCGGCCGCCACCGCCACCCGGCGGCAGGGCTTTCTTGCCGAAGTGACGTTTGCCAATGACCATCGATTGCGCCGTGGCGGTTTCAACTTCGTAGCCGCGGCTGGTCAGCATGTGCTCGATCAGGTTCCAGCTGTCGTTCGGGCGCAGTTCAAGCAGCGCCTGATCGACCGCGGCAAAAGCCACTTCGCTGCCGGCCGGAAGCGGCTTGCCGTCGGGCGAGCTGACCTTGATGCGGACGGTGGCTTCCTCGCGCGGGCGGTAATCGGTCTTGTCCGTGCTGACGTCGACCTTGAGCCTGAAGCCGTCGATGCCTACGTCGATTTCGCCGAGGCCCAGGCGATAGGCGGGTTTGGCAAGGTCGACCATGGCGGTCGGCTGTTCCGGGTTCCACCATGCCTTGAACCAGCTGAGCGGCTCACGCCAGCCCCAGTCGAAGAAGGAGTACCACTTCAAAGGTTCGACACGGCCACGCACGACCAGCACGGAAACGAAGGCATTCGGCCCCCATTCCGGCTTGACCGGCAGTTCGACGGTAGGTTTGAAGCGCGACAGCGGCTGGACGAAGGTTTCGATGATGCCGCCGGCTTCGACCGAGATCAGCGCCGTTGCCTCGCGGAACGGGGTGCGTACCTGGAAGCGGGCGGTTTCGCCGGGGTTATAGGATTTTTTCTCGGGAATGACGTCGATGCGATCCTGGTTTCCAGCGCTGAACCACAGGTCGCCTTCGCCGCTGATCCAGTAGCTGGTGCTGGCGCGGGCAAAGTTGCCCTGTCCGTCGCGCGCTTCGGCAACCAGATAGACCGAGCCGGGTTCGCTCGCCGACGGTGTGCAGAAGAGCAGGCCGCGGCTGTCCGTGGTGCCCTGGCAGACTTCGCCGATATCCTTGTATTCGCTGGTGTTCTCGTAAGCGTAAAAACCGCCGACGATGCGCCGGCGATGGCTGTAGTCGATGCGTCGCTTGCCCTTGACGCTGACCGCCTGGCCAGCGACCGGCTTGCCGGCGGTGTCAAGAACGACGATTTCGACCCGGTTGCGTTCGCCAGAGGCCGATGCCCAGTCGGCGGCCTTGATGCCGACTGTCAGACCAGCCGGCCACAACTCGACGCGCCCATGGATGGTCTGGATTTCGCCGTTCGGATCGTTGAAGCTCATCTCGGCATACAGCTCGCTTGGGCCGTGCGGCTTTCCGGGCAGCGCCACTTCAAGCTTGCCGGCGCCGGCCTGGTCGAGCTTGAGAACCTGTTTGTCGAGTATCAGGGTTTCGTGTACATCGTCGCTCTCGATATTGAATGCGGCGAGTCCCTCGTCATCAAGGCTGAGACCGAAGTTGTATTTTTCGTAACCGGCGTAGGTTGGCCAGCGGGGGCGCAGGGTGGCCGATACGCTGACTTCGGCATTCTTTGCCGAGCCACCATTGAAGAAGGATAAACCAAGCGCCAGCGGCACCTTCGCCGGTGCCACCTGTCTGCCCGGCACGCCCTGTACACTGCCGGTGAACACCGGCAGGCGGAAATCGGCGACGCGGAATTCGCCGGCGAAGGTTTCGCCCCGCTTCTTGCCGGAAAGGAATATCTGGTACGTGCCGAGCTTGGCCGATTCCGGCACTTTCCACGTATTGACCGCGGAGGCCTGGGCGTCCCAGACCAGCGGCTGGCTGAATTCCGTGCCGCTCGCGCTGTGGCGGATGACCATCTTGTCCGGCAGGCTGGCCGGGTCGGGGAAGACGAAGCCCTTGACGTTGCGGCTGCGCGCGATGTGCTTCATCGACACGGTCTGGCCAAGACGGAACAGGCTGCGGTCGAGCACGCTATGCAGGCGGAAATCGCTGCCGCCTTCGTTCCAGGTATAGACACCGAAACGCCAGGGTTCGATGCCTTCGTTCCAGTCCGAACGCACAAAGCTGTAGTCGCCATCGAGGCGGGCGCTGGCGAACAGGAAATTGTCGCCGGCGCAGAACGGGCGCTTCAGTGCCTGGTCGATCATCGCCCGTCCGAGGCTGTCCGTCTTGCCCTGCCAGAGCGACTGGCCGTCGCAGCTCGAAACGCGGACATCGGCATTGGCCACCGGCTTGCCGCTATCGAGCGCGGTGACCCAGACCAGCGCATTGTCCTTGCCGGTCTTCAGGTGCACGGCCATGTTGGTGACCAGCGCCGCCGCGCGGACGTACATCGGTTTCGGTGTGGCCAGCAGGGCGTTGCCGAGCAACTGGCTTTCGATTTCGACGATGTGATAACCGGGCTTGCCCAGCGGAATGCCGACGACCTCGAATTCGCTGCTGCCGCCCGGTTTGGGCAGTTCCTGGCGGGCCACGCCGGGGCGCTTGGCGAGGAAGGAAAGTTCACGGGCGTAGTAGGGGTCGAAATAGTCCTTGCCCGATTTGGTCTGCTGTTCGAATTTCTCCAGCGCGCGCATGGCGGCGATGATGTCGCCGTCTTCAGTCAGGTGCTGGTCGCTGAACCGATGGCTGCCGGGCAGGGCGAGGCGGCTCGTCTTGAGGTTGGCTTCGACATTGCGCAGGGTGACCGGCAGCAGTCCGCCTTCCTTGAGTTCGACAATGCCGAAATTGCCGGGAAACTTGGCCAGCGGCGGCAGGTTGCCGGTGCGGAACTTGAGCGGAAAGCTGGCGGCATTGGTCAGCGGCCGCCCGGCGTCGTCCTTGATGCCGGCAGGGATTTCGAGCGTCAGTTCGCTGTTCTGCGGGAACGGGCCGGAAAAAGTGACGGAGTTCAGGGTCGATTCGCGCTGGCTGCTGTCATTGTTTTTTGCTGCGCGCGGGCCTTCGCTGGTAAGCAGGCGGAATTTGCCGAACAGTTTGGCGTCGACCGGTGCATTGAAACTGAGCGTGATGTTCGACATCGGCGAGCACGGCGCCCCGGCCTTTTCGCGTTCGCAGCTCATTTCTGCGGCGAAGGGCGCACGTACCTTGTACTGGAAGCTTTCTTCCCGGTCGCTCGCCACGCCATTCGGTGCCTTGATACCTTTGCCCCAGACCAGTTTCATCTTGCTGCCGGCAGGCAGCAATTCGCTGCAACTGACGATGAGCGGCGTCTCACCCATCATCATCCCGGTGTGTTCAAGAATGTCCTTGCGGATCGCTGCACTGACCGGGCGGGCCGGCATGCGCTGGCCGACACCGTCTGCCTCGCACCACAGACGCTGGTCGAGCGACGCCATGTCGAGCGCGCCGCCGGCATTGATCACGAAAGCCTGATCTTCCTCGATGGACGAGCCGGGGCTCGGTTCGATACGCCAGGGGCGCGGCGGGGCGGCAAAAAATTCGAATTGCTTCTTGCCCGAGAGCACTTCGCCGTTGGCTGCGGCCAACCCGTTTTTCAGGGTCAGGATGCAACGCTCTCCCGGTGCCAGCGGGCGCGCCAGGTGCCAGGACCAGACCTTCGGCGACACCCACGAGGCGTTGCCGGCGATGCCTGCGCAGTCGATGTTGAAGGGCGCCGGTGCATCCGCCTCGCCGAGCTTGACCATGTCGGTGCTGAACATTGCCTGCACATCACGTTGATCGAGGATCTTTCCCTGTGGCTTGAATTCCTGAACGCCGGCGCCGTGGGCGGAAAGCGCGGTCAACAGGGAAAGGCTGCAAAGAATCTGGCTTAGGATTTTCATGGTCACTGGGTATGCAACGGGAGGATGCCGGAAGCATTCGATGATGCCACAGAAGGTGCCGCAATCGACAGGGCTGGTCGCCCCGGCTATGCTTCTTCCTTCAAAAAAATTCGGAGCAGTTATGGGGCAGGCAAAAAATCGGGGCTCGCAGGCCGAGCGGATCGCTCAGGCTCAGGCCAAAATCGAGGCGACCCGCCCGGAAAAGCTGGTCTGTAATGGTTGCGGTGCCGATGTGACCAGCATTCATCCGGTCAGCACGCGCGGCCTGCGCGGCATCGAGGCGATCTGGGTCGGCCAGTGCGAATGTGGCCAGACGACGTTTGCCGCTTCCGGCGAACCCAAGGCCGTCGAAGCCTTCTTCTTCGCACTCAGCGAAAACACCGAACTGACGCTGGGCAGCCAGAGCAAGGACGGCGAGCAACACCAGACCGCCTGATCGTTACGTCGTCAGCGCACGCACTTTTTGTCTCCCGGCGCGCAGGGCGTGGTCGGGCGGTATTCGGGGAGCGTTTCCTGGCGGGCTCCCGGCTTGGCGGGCGGTGTCGTCGGCTCGTATTTCACCGGCGGGCGCGGCCGAAGCTTGTCGTGCAGGTGCGAGGGCGGATAAACGGGCACGATGATCTGCTGCGTCGGCGCCGGTGCCGATGGTTCGGATTTCGGCTTGGCCCGGCAGATCGCTTCCAGTTCAGCCTGCCGCCCGGCTTCCGGCGCGTGCCGGGCAAGCGTCGCCAGACATTCGTCCATGGTTGCGGACTGGTATACCTCCCGGCTTGCCGCAGTATCGCGCCGGGCCGCCTCATCCTTGCGCTCGGCCTGCTCGTCAAGTCGCTTCGCCGCCTCGCGCTTTTCAGCGTATTCCCGCATCCGCGCAGCATCCCGCTCGGCCTGCAAACGGCTCTGCTCCGGCACCGTGTCATCCGGTCGAACCTTCAGTGTCCCGCTGCCGCTGGCGCAGGGCGAATTGGAAATCTCGGTCTGGCCATTCGGCAAACGGCACTTGTACACATCGGCCGTGGCGGGCAGAGCGAAAATGGCAAGGCAGAGGAAGGCGGTCAGGTGGCGGTTCATCCGCTATTTATAGCCTAAAACGGGAGGTTGATGGAGGCTTCATCGGCCGCTGCAATCCAGTTGCGCATCATTCAAGTGATCGGATCATGCCATTCGATTGACTTTGAAAAGACGCTCCTTACAATCCCGTCACCATCTAATATCCGGCACTGCGCAGTTTCCCCCGCCTGCCCTCTGGATTCATGTCACTTCGTACCGATCTGCTCCGTCGTTGTCTTCTGTTATTCATGGCGATCCTGCCGGCGATTTGCTCAGCAGAAGATCAGTTGCACCCTTTTGCTACCGATGGCTGCAGCCTCTTCCCCGATCGCTCACTGATTTCCCCGGCTGATTGGTGCAAATGCTGCCTGGTTCATGATCTGGCTTATTGGCGGGGTGGATCGTCGGACGAACGACTGAAGGCGGATCAGGAGCTCAAGCTCTGTGTATCCAAGGCCACGGGCAACGAGCCGCTTGCCGAGCTCATGTTCGCCGGCGTCCGGCTTGGTGGCGGGCCCTATTTCTTCACGTCATACCGCTGGGGTTATGGCTGGGCATTTGGGCGTGAATACAAGTCGCTGACGCCCGAAGAGGAAAAAAAGGTGTCCGAGCTTGAAAAAGAGTACCTCGCTGCAAATCCGGCCCTGTCCTGTCCGAAGCCCCGGGTTGAATCACGCAGCGGGCTGATTCGGTAACGATTCCCGAGCCAAAAAATCGAAACGCCTCCGCCATGGATGCGTTTCGATTTTTTGGCGATTTTTCGGGTTGACCGTGGAAGTTGCACAGCCCAAAGGGGTAGAGACATTATTTATAAAACCCGATGCCCCCCGTAGATGACCTATAGGCGGAGGTTGCGCCGGGTCTGGCCGCAGCTTGATGTTCCAATGGCATTTCGGCAATATTCCCGGTTCATTTTTTGGGGGTGTCATGGGCAATCGTTCCTATCTGTATCTGGTCAGTGGCGAGCCGGACAATCCGCTTTCCCGGGAAATTGCCGAAGCCAACAACAATTTCCCCGTGCTCTGGCAAATCCTCCTGGCCGCCGGCCATGCTGATTTTGCCAACGACCATCAGCGGGTTTTTGCCAATGCCGGCACTGACAACCTGGCCAGCGAGGCGCGTGCGGCGGTAGCGCGGGTGAATGTTCTGGCTGCGGCCATTGATCGCCATCCCCTGTTGCACCGCCTGCCCGGGCTGGCTACACAGTTCGCCGCCTTGCGCAGCCTCTTCGAGCAATGGCTCGGCGACAGCGAAGGCCTGCGTTTTTCCGCCAACCTCGACGAATTATCCTGGCTCGACGACGGCACGCCGGAGGCCTTCATCGAGCAATGTCGCCAGGAGTGCAACGAGCGCTGGCGGGTCGTGCGGGCCGCCATCGACAGCGGCGACTTCGCAGCGCTCGACAGCGCACTCCTGCTCGACGAATACGGCGGCAGCTTTGGCGACTGGAACACCTGGGCCTGGTCCTTCGGCTTCAGCGGCCTGCGCCATCCCTATTTCTCGCAGCACGACGAAGAACCGCGCAGCATCCCCTTCGCCGAATTCGTGCCGGAAGAGCGCGACGCGAACGACCTGGCCTGGGGCTACCGGCGCCTGCAGATCGGTGGCAAGGTCGGTGTGCAACACACGGGCGACGACGGAAAAACCTGGCAGACCGTGCTCGATGCCGAGTGGGACAGCGTCGGCTACGCCACCGACCAGACCGTCTGGGTCGGGCGCGACCAGCTTTTTGGGCTGGTGCGCGTCAGTGCCGGCGGGAGTGAAGTGCTGCTGTCGCCCGAACTGGACTTCGGCGACGAGTTCCATAATGCGGGCTGCGCCGGCCAGCGCTATGCCATCGCCGGCCGGAATGGCAAGCAGGGAGTCCTGCTGGAGAACGGGCGCTGGCTGTTCGAGCCGGCCTTTGCCACCATCTGGCTGTTCGACTACGGCTACGCCTCCTTCAGCGACGGCGAGCATGAGGGCTATCTTGGCGCCAACGGCCGCATTGCCGTGCCGGCCATTTATGACTGGGTCGGCAGCTTCGGCTCCGGCGGCGTCGGTCAGGTCGGGCTGAAAGATAAATACGGCCTGATCCGGGGCAACGGCGAAGTGGTGGTGCCTCTGGAGTACGAAGGCGTCGAATGGCTGCCCGAAATGGATGCCTTCAGGCTGACACAAAGGGACAAGAACGGCTTGTGGCGTGCCGACGGTTCGCCCTGGCTGGCCTGCGAATGGGACGACTTTTCCGTGCTGGTGCCGGAGCGTCTGCTGGCGGTGAAACGTAGCAAAAAATGGGGCGTGCTCGACTGGCAGGGGAAAGAACGCCTGCCAGTGGAGTTCCAGACCATTGAATTGCTCGACGATGCCGGCGAGGAAGAAAACTGCTGGCTGGAGATCCGGCGCAACGGGCGCGTCGGCATCAGCGACGAACACGGCAGGGTCATGGTGCCGGTCGAATACCACAGCCTGGAGAATTTCGAGCCACTGCCGCAGGATGCGGGTGAAATTCCTGCGGTCGACACGCTGGTGCGGGTGATTCGCAAGAACAAGGGGCAGTCACCGCAATGCGGCGCCTATGACTACACCAGCCAGCGCGAAATCGTACCCTGTGCCTACGATATCCTGACCTTGCTGGCCATGGGGCAGGGCGAGTGGGGATTCATTGCCGCTTGCGACAACCCGCGTGCCGACCAGGAACGCCTGGGCAGGCGTCGCCACGGCATCCTGCGCAGCGACGGAAGCACCCTGATTCCCCTCGAATACGCCTGGCTGCAGGAGGCTTACGACCTTGAGGGCTGGCAGATTTCGATCATTGTCAGCAAGATACTTCGCCACTGGCAGGACAATCGGGCCTTCAAGGCCGCGCATGGCGAGCGGGGATGTCATGTCTGGCTGAGTCGGGATGGCCGTTGCGAAGAACACATCGAGCATCTTCAACGTTGTTACGCCGAGGGTGATCTGGAATCCGCCCTGGCACTCGGCCGGATCTACCGGGATGGCGGTGGCGTCGAGGCCGACCCGCAGCTGGCGCGCACCTGGCTGGCGCGGGCAGCCGGCTTGCCGGAAACGCTGGCGGCTGATCCGGATCAACTCGTCCTGCCGCCGGACCTGGCCACCCGGCAAGCGCGCACTGGCGTGCTGGGCTCGCTGTTGCAGCGCCTCGCCGGCAAGCCGCAAGCGACCGAAGCGCTGCCGCCGGAAGCACCCAAGGGGCTGTACCTCGCCTTGTTCGAGCTGGTGATGATGCTGGTCAATGGCCAGGGTGGCCCGGCCTCGCCAGGCGCCGCGCGTTACTGGCTGGAACAGGCGGTTCAGATGGGCGGCGGCGAGGACTCCGGCGTCAACTTCCGCATGGGTTATTTCCTTTGCGAAGGCATTGGCGGCGATGTCGATATTCCGCGCGGCATCGAATTCTACGAGCGGTCCGGTGCGCAAGGCGAAAGCGTGGCCTACCACAACCTCGGGGTGATTTACGAAGACGGGCAGGGCGTTCAGGCCGACCCCGCCAGGGCGATGGACTATTTCCGTCGTTCCGAAAGCATGGGCAATACCGATGCCGCCTATGCCATCGGCCGCATTTTGTGGGAAACCAGTTCGGGTTTGTCTGCCGACTCACGGCGCAAACAGCTGGGCGAAGCCAGCTACTACCTGAACAAGTCAGCCAACAGCGACGATTCGCGCTACGTCGGCGAAAGCTGCGGCTTCCTGGGCCTGGTGACCATGGACGAGGACTACGCCGAACACAGCCTGCCCGCCGCCGAAAAACACCTGCAGCGCGGCGCCGGCCTGGACAGCACCTGGTGCATCGAAATCCTCCTCGAAGAACTCTACGAAAATTCGGAGAGCCCGCTGAAGGACGAGGAAAAGGCGGCGGTGTGGCGGGAGCGGTTGAAGGAAGTGCGGCAGGGGGTGTGAGAGAGCCAAAGGGGAGGGAGTATTATTCCAATAGCAAAATGATTCTGACCCCTTTAGCTACGTTTTAAATGCCTCCGTCCTTGTGAGTTTGGAAAAATGAGCCCGGCCCATTTTGCTCTTATCGAATGCTCCTAGATGGTTGCGAAAATAGCGACAACGAATCGATCAATCCGAAACGTCCAATAACTAGCTTTAGTTTCGAATAGCCAAAAGCATCAACACCCACGGCGAAATTCCCATTAAAGGTTCCTAACAGATCATGAAGAACACGCTAACTGCTCTTTTTTTAAGTCCTATCCTAGCAGCCTGTTTATTTGTCAACTCGGGTATCGTTCTTGCGATTGGCGATAGTGGCGGCCGATCATGTAGAGTATCCGACTGGATTCTATCAGCCGTTAATGGCACCCCTGCGGAGCTTGATTCAAACATTGACAAAATCGCAAGAGTCGGAATAGACAGTGAATTTGAACAGCGAAAGAAACGGCAACAGAGCAGTGTGTTATTGCGACTATTAGGAAAGGAAGGGCCTGACAAGACGTTACAAATCAAAGGATCCATCGAATCACAGCGACTTTGGTTGATAAATCGGAACTATAGTTGTGGATTGAAAGATTTTACGCTGCTTGACATGGCAGCAGCGGCTGGAAACATGGAAAACGTGGACTATCTATTGGAACATGGAGCAAATCCTAATGCGACCTTAAATGAAGGCGACGGAGGATTTATACCAAAAGGCGAAACGATTTTTATGCGTTGCGCCGATTGGGATAAAAAACTAGGTGTTAATCAGCTAGAGTACTCTTTCTCCGAAGACAGTCGCTCACCTGATCAGATTGCTGCGAAGCTTTCAGCTTATGCGCTAATTTTAAAGCACGGAGGAAATGTTAATGCTCGAACAGAAGATGGCGACACTGCGCTACATCTGTGCAATGATCCAGCGTCGATAGATTTTTTCTTGAAGTCTGGTGCGTCGTTCCAAAAAAATAACCGTGGATTTACTCCGCTTGATTATCAAATCAAAAGATTGTTTGAATACTCGTCAGAACAGCAAGAAAAGCGAACTCTGGATATTATTAAATTAATCTCAGAGCACAGCGGAAAGCACGAGGTCAATCATAAGGATGTAGTTTGGAAGCTGTGTATCGAATGCGGCAGGGAAGGCAAGCATTTTGGAGACATGTGCAAGCTGCTTTCAACGTCACTCGATTCCATGGACGATAGTTTTTTTACGCGAATGGAATCACCAAATAAAAGACCTGATGAACGGTTTAAGCGTTGTAGGGCGCTCACTGAACCTAATTGCAAAGATTGCAATTAGGATGAGAATTTTTGATTTTGCTGCATCAATAATGCGTAGGATGCTATCGGAGTGCTTTTCTTATGTTTCTTCCCAGAATATTTGACCGCTCTCAAAGAAGCCATATGACAGCTTAGGGGCGAATAGAGACACTCCACCCTAAAAAACAAAACGCCTCCATCGCGGAGGCGTTTAAATTTTCCGGCTATTTTTCCGGTCGACCGGAGGATTTTCCCTTACAGGATCATCCCCGCCCCAACCGTATTGTTGTTGCTCTCATCAATCACGATGAAAGCACCGGTGGCCCGGTTGTCTTCGTAGGGGTCGACGAATAGCGGCTGGGCGAGTTTGAAGCGGACCTGGGCGATGTCGTTCATGGCCAGTTTTTCGGCCGGCACCTTTTCCAGGGTGTTCACGTCCAGGCGGTGGTCGATGGCGGTGAGCTTGGCCTTGGAGTCGCGCGTGGTGTGGCGGATCAGGTAGGTGCGGGCGCGGTCGAGGGGCGTTTCGGCCAGCCAGCAGACGGTGGCGGCGATTTCCTTGACGGCGGCCGGGGCTTCAGCGGTTTTCACGATCATGTCGCCGCGCGAGCAGTCGATTTCATCGGCGAGCAGGATCGTTACCGATTGCTCGGTGACGCCTTCGCCGATGTCCAAGCCGCCGATCTGCACGGCCTTGACGGTGGATTCGAGGCCGTTGGGCAGCACGGTGACGGCGTCGCCGACCTTGATGCTGCCGGATTCGACGCGGCCCATGAAGCCGCGGTAGTCGTGCAGCTCGGGGTTGGCGGAATCCTGCGGGCGGCAGACGTACTGGACCGGGAAGCGGAACTTCTCGGCGTGTTCAGTGTGCGCGGCCGGCACGGCTTCGAGGATTTCCATCAGGGTCGGGCCTTCGTACCAGTTCAGCGCTTCGCCACGCTCGACGATCATGTCACCGTTCAGGGCGGAGAGCGGGATGAAGCGCACGTCGTCGATGCCGACCTTGGCGGCGAAGGCGAGGTAATCGGCCTTGATCTTCTCGTAGGTTTCCTGCGAGTAATCGACTAGATCCATCTTGTTGATGGCGACGACCAGGTGCGGGATGCCGACCAGCGAGGCGAGCTTGGAGTGACGCCGGGTCTGCGTCAGCACGCCCTTGCGCGCATCGATCAGGATGATGGCGAGGTTGGCGGTGGACGCGGCGGTGACCATGTTGCGGGTGTACTGCTCGTGGCCCGGTGCGTCGGCGATGATGTACTTGCGCGTGCCGGTGCTGAAATAACGGTAGGCGACGTCGATGGTGATGCCTTGCTCGCGCTCGGCTTGCAGGCCGTCGG